>MBFK01000112.1 GCA_001704765.1 Sinorhizobium shofinae | reverse complement strand
GGGCGATGCTGATATCGACGACTTGTTGCCCTTCAACTTCACACAGACTGCCACCGCCTGACCAGATGCCGTTCCCAACGCCAAGACGATCCGTCGAAATGGCCGGCGTCAATGTGCGGGGAAAATCGCGCTTACTCTCGGCTCGCCCAAGGCCGGGGCGATCCGCACCGCCATCCGCAAGGCCGGCGCGCGGCTGTTCTTCCTGCCGCAATACTCCCCCGATCTCAATCCGATCGAAAAGCTCTTCGCCAAGATCAAGCACCGGCTACGCGAGGCGCAGGCCAGAAGCCGCAACGCCATCCATGACGCGCTCGCAACCATCCTCCAAACCGTTTCACCTAAAGAATGCCAGAACTATTCAAAGAGCGGATATGAACGGATCTAAAATCATCCCGCTCTAAACACAGCCGAGGTTGCCAATCACCGGCGCAGGAGCAGGATCCGCTCGCCCGATCCCGTTTCCCCGGCGAAACAGCGAAGAGGTCTATGGAGACATAGTGCCCTTATCTGGCGCGCCTTCCGGACAATCGGAGCCGAAAACATCGTGGATCGGGCGAAAGCCTCGCAGCGCTCAAAGACGCTTCAGCCAAACAGCGGGCGCCCGAACTTTGGCCGCTCAGCTCAGCAAAAGTTGGGAATGGATTCACCGCTTATCGAAACCCAAGATCCGCCAGATTCGTGGCTGTCGGCACAAGCATCGATGAACAACATACCTTTGAGCCCGTCCTCAACCCCGGAAAGCTCAACGCTATCTTTCGGGAGAGCATACCCTGCGCGGCGTGCGGCTACCGCCACGCCAGCCTCGGCATAGAGATTTGCCCATGCATCCACTAAAGCTTCGCCATGTCCCCGCGGTAGATGTATCAGGCGTTCTGCTTCGGGTACTATTCCACTACCGTGGCCTCGCACAAAAATCTGCTCCTGCTCCCCTAAAGGCACATAGCGCAGCACTTCAGGTTTTTCCTGATCCCACTCAAGCCCGCCTCTGTCGCCCCACACGCGAATTCGAAGACCGCAATATTGGCCAGGAGCAGCTTGCGTTACCCAAAGGATCCCAGGTGCACCATTCTCGAGACGGAAAGTGACGTAGGCGGTGTCTTCCATCGCCTTCACAGCGCCACAGGTGTGAAACTCAGCCCTGAGCCTGGCAATGTCCTGTCCGGTCATTGTGTGCAGGAGATGATAAGCGTGCGTGCCGATATCTCCGGTGGCCGACGCGCGGCCCACCTTCTCGGGATCTTGCCGCCACAGTGCCCCCTTCGCGTCGGACGAGAAGGGCGCTGTCGCCCACTCCTGAACATACTCCACATGGGCCTGCCGGACCGTGCCGACGGCCCCATTTCGGATCATGTGCTTAGCTTGGCGAACCATCGCGTGATGTGCATACGGGTAAGTCATGATGACCAGGCGATCCGTCGCTCTTTGTAACTCCACGAGTTCTCGGGCGTCGGAAACTGTTGTGGTCATGGGCTTGTCTAGTATTGCATCAATGCCGGCCTTCAGAAATGCCGTCGCGATCCGATGGTGTGTCCAGTTTGGCGTCACGATCGAGACTGCCTCTATACCATCGTCCCTTGCGGCTTCTGCTGTTGCCATAGCGTTCCAGTCGCTGTACGACCGGTCCGGCGCTATCATCCACTCTGCAGCCGAAGCGTGCGCGTTTTCCGGGTCCGAAGAAAGAGCTCCCGCAACAATTTCCCAGTGGTTCGACAGCCGGGCCCCAGCGAAATGCCATCGTCCAACAAGCCCCCCCTTTCCGCCGCCGATGAATCCTAAGCGCAGGCGTCGTCCGAGCAGCGGACTCCGCAGATCACATTTTCCAGTGAAGACCATTGAGCACTCCTTGTCTATTTTTCTACAACGTTATCGGCGGCTAGCCATTGCAAGGGACTGATCCTCGCACAGCACCCACTGTTAAATGCCCTCGCGGCCGTTGCTTTCCTATTTGCCGCCCCCTTGCTGTTCGGATCCTCGTTGCCCGGGGAAGGCTGACGCACCCCGAACTGCACTCTTGCGGGTTAGTCCTGCATCCTCCTCACAAGTCATCAACTCGGGCATTTGCGGGTTAGCCTGCATGTATCATGCCAACGAGAAATCGTTTCCAAACAAGAAGCTGCCTCTCGACACGCCTATGTCGTGTATTCGACATCGTCGCGAATCGGATACGCCGGTTCCAATAAGCAGCGTCGACTGAAGCGATCTTCGGCAAAACCTGTCGAGATTGCAGCCGAATTCGCCGCATCGGTTTGCGGGATCGATGATAGCTGGAGTGATCCGGACTCCGGCGGCGCGAACAGCTCAATCGACACGGTTTGACACCAATGCACTCAGGACTTCCGCGGCAGTGACGAGGGACCGCCTGACATCCTCCTCAGAGAGGTGGCCAACGCGCTCTGAGGATATTCGAAGACAAACCACAACGCCCTGCATATATGAACTTGCGACACCAGTCTGTTCGCGCACATCGCGGATGGTGTCAATCGAGCGGTCTAGGAGGCCGCTTACTTCATAGGGGTTGAGTTTGTCGACCTCGTTTGCCGCGCTGAGCAAATCTGCAATGAGATCCGCCGTTAAGCTCATATTTGAAGGCAATGTAGAAACTCCGAAATAGTCACATGCCGAGCCCTGCCGGGCAGAAAGCGCGACTGCTCCCCGCAGCCTTCTAGATGGGCGCCGCATAAACGGGGGCCCTGGTTGCCCCAACTGCCGGCAAAACTCATTCACGCAATGATTAGGTCAAGTGTAACGTACAGGACGGCTACATCTGCCCAAACCTGTCCACCACCTTATGGACAATCGGATTCTTGTACATGCCGAACCGATGATGCTTTCCACGGGTAATCCTTTCTTTGAGCCGCAAAGCGGTTTCAACGCCAGCACTCTGGAACTGTTCTAATATCGATGCAAATCAAGCGTGGTCGTTTTTGCAGCATTGCTAAGGCCAGTAAAATAAATATTTTGCATCACGATTATCCGCACTTTGGATATGGCGCCGACAGCCTGCCGTATGGCAGAGAGCTGTCCGATGACCCGTGACGCCGAGCCTTATCTTATGAGCGGCGACCGCTCTCGAATTTGCGATGTTCTTTAGAGATCGCGCCATTCAGATTCGTGCCGACGAGCTTGACGACGGCGGCAAGGTGGTTTTCGGGACGCTTGTCATATCGGGCATCGTACACGACAGAGTGGCTGTCGGCGTCATGATGTGCTGAATTCTCGACCTCCGGCGCAAGCGCGCCACAAGCGTTGCAGCCACGTTCCAGGTACCGTGCTGGTGAGGAGTTCGGTCATCGGAGATTACATTCAGCGACAATTGGCCCTCTCGGTCTTAGCCGCGGATGAGAATGGTGCGCCTTCGCGCGTGCTCCTGCGTGATGCTGGGCAAAGGTTTTCCGTGCAAGCAAATGGGCACTCCATCACCAAAGCAGCTTGAGGCCTGATACCATCAGAAGCACGGAAAGAATGACGCGAAGCGAGGAAGCGGAAAGATATCGGCTCCCGATTAAAGCGCCTATCGATCCACCTGCCGCTACCGCAATCAACCACCACGAGAGAAAGTTTGGAAGTGCATTCCAGGAAGCGCACGCTCCAATCAAGGCAGCGGTTGAGTTCATTAAATTATAAACGGCCGTGGTTGCAGCAGTCTGATGTGCTGTTCCCCAATTCTTGGAAAGGATCACTGGTGCGAGGAATACGCCGCCTCCGCTCCCGGTCGTGCCCGAGACGAAACCGATAACAGCTCCCGTGATCAATGCAGCGTGAAGTGGCGGCGTTTTCGGAATGGTTATGACCAAGGCGCTCTTGCGAAGCGCGGATCGCGCCATTTGAATGGCGGAAACTACCAGGATCAGCCCGAGAACCGGGTGATAGATTCTCTCGGGAAGGTGCACTGAGCCACCGAGAGCCGAAGCCGGAAAGCCCAGAATTGCGAAAGGATACACGTTACGCCAGGACACCTGCCCCACCTTCAGGAATTGGGCCGTGCCGATCGCTGAGACCATCAGGTTCAAAGCAAGAGCTGTCGGCTTAATGGCCAACGGCGAATAGCCAGAAAGCGCCATGGCGGCAATGTAGCCTGATGCGCCAGCTTGTCCGACTGCTGCATACGCCAGTGCAATGACGAAAAAAGCTATTGCGAGCCCGACTGCTTCCGTGTCCATTGCTGTTTTAGCCTCTATGAGAATCCGAGCATGCCAGCGCGTGAAGGTGCGGCAATTTTGTAGTCGCGGAAAGCGGGGATCCGACGATTAGTTCAAGTTACAGAATGGCCAAGGCTGCTTTCACAATGCTATCAATTGCAATAAATGGACCATGTCGGAATTCTTCCCCACCGTCGCTTGCTATTGCGTGTTACCGCTTGGCCGGCAACCATCCATCCCCTCTCAACGCTCGGATGCGTCTCCTCTTGTGGGCTGCCGACGCCGCATTCATCTGCTCACCGTCTCAGCGTTCTGCTGTCTGGTCCACAACTTGACCACGGAAGGACCTCAACCCGACTGTCTGCTCCTCAGTGGCAGAAATGCAACGGCGGGGTGCAACCCGGCGGGCGCCGGGACTAACGGCTCCGCCTAGCCTCCTTCTCCGCGAAACAGCAAGGCCACTGGCGTTTGTTGGATATTCAACTGAGCTACTTCTGAACAGACCATTCTCCACCTTCGCCAAGGCACGTCCCCGGCAGCAAGCTCACGCAGGTACCTCAACCTCTGCGGGAATATGCCGTCGGCTTTTGGCAATTGAAATGTAAATCGATTGCGTACAACTCTGTCCCGTTTGTCGAATCCGCGACAGAGATCATTTTTTATGTCCCTTGATGTTTCGGTCTCGACTAATGAATTGAAAAGTACCGGCTAATCTGACCGGCAATGTTCTCGACCCAACTGGTATGGATTTTGAGATCCTCGTCGAACGGCAGCGGGGCCTGCTGAGTGGCTTGAGCGGGAGACCATAATGGCTGACGGCGAAAAGACAGGCGCGGCAACGCGTTTAATCAAAAGTGTCGCGCCGCTGACCTCCACTCTTGCGAAAGTACTGCGAGGCGCACCTACCATGGTGACGATCGACTATACCGGATTTCTCCGCAGCCGTCGGCGCTGAAGCTAGTAAGGGGTGGCTGAGGAACTTGCCGGCGTCAGATCCGGTGTCGTTGTATCTCCACATTCCGATCTGTCGGTCGATGTGCTGGTATTGCGGATTTCCCAACAGCATAACTCGTCGAGACGCATCGATCCTCGACTATCTGACGGCGCTAGTGAGGAGATAAGTTTGGTAGCAGCCCAAGCGCCGCAGGCGCTGCCCGTGAGCGACGTGCACTTCGGCGGTGGAACACCAACCATCATCAAGCCCTGTCGAGATCGAGCCGCGCACCTTCACGGCCGAGATGGCCGAAGCCTTAGGAGCGGCCGAGGTAAGCCACGTGAGTCTCGGCGTGCAAAGCTTTGATCCCATTGTTCAAAAAGCAACCAACCGGGTCCAGAGAAAGGCGCAGACGACCGCGGCTATTGAAAACCTGCGCCGGATTGGGATAAGTCACATCAACTTCGACCTCATGTACGGCCTCCCGCACCAGACCGTGCAGTCCTGCGTTCAGAGCGCGACGGCAGCGGTCGCAATGCGCCGCGACCGGCTTGCCGTATTTGGCTATGCCCACGTTCCATCCTACAGGAAAAATCAGCGCATCATGATCGACGAGACGGCACTGCCTGATATAGCTGCCCGAGCCGAACAAGCCGTGGCTGTGGCCGAAACGTATCTGCCGAACGGCGCGGGAGCAGTAGCGGTATTAGCTTCTTTGCCGTTGGCGGCCAAGTCTCAGCCTGTTCTTTGATCCAACTTCCTTGTTTTCGAGAGCGTGGCAGCACGCCCGTGATTGGCTGGCCGAAGCTGATGCTCCCGCCGCGGTGTCGGGTTCGTTCATCAACCGTTGCTAGCAGGGAGACTTGGGCCGGGTGTATCCACAGTATGAATGGATATAATCCAAACAATCAATTTTACGGATCCGTCCAATCACTATTAGAAGATGCTCACGTTTGAAGAAATCAAGTGTGTCGCTGGTAGAGATTTGCGAGTGATACGGGAAGGTCGGGAAATGTCCCCCACTCACTGTGCAGGTTATAACAACCAACTTGGTCCGCAATGCGGGTTCGACGACAGTGTCGGGCGTCCATCGACCCCGGCCACTTCGGACGTTTGATGTACGTTTCAAGAAGCAGCAAGATGTGGAGTTCTTTGGATATGCGTCCTCAGATGCGGTGGAAACTGTGCTGGGAAAATGAGCTGGAGCTCTCCGACCACACTGAACTCGCTGAGTTCTTCCGGAAGACCTATGGACCGACCGGGACGTTCAACGCAAGACCATTTGAAGGTGGGCACAGTTGGGCCGGAGCAAGGCCGGAGTTCCGTGTAATCGGCTACGACGCTCACGGAGTGGCTGCTCACATGGGGCTGTTGCGCCGCTTTATCAGGGTGGGCGATGCCGATCTGTTGGTGGCGGAACTGGGTTTGTGGGGGGTTCGCCCGGACCTCGAAGGACTCGGGCTCAACCACTCCATCCGCGTCATGTATCCGGTGCTGCAGCAGCTTGGCGTTCCGTTCGCATTTGGCGCCGTTCGACACGCGCTGTACAAGCTTGTGGGCAGACTCTGCCGAAACGGTCTCGGGACAATTGTGGCTGGCGTTCGCGTGCGGTCCACCCTTTCAGATGTCTATCTCAACCTGCCGCCAACGCGCACTGAAGACGTACTCGTTGTGGTCTTTCCGATTGGACGTCCAATGAGCGAATGGCCATCCGGCACACTGATCGAACGAAACGGTCCGGAACTATGAAACAGCTTGACTATCTCCGGACAGTGCCCAGAAGCGGCACTGGGGCCCCGAGCGTCTACCTGACCTTCGACGACGGTCCTAACCCGGTTTTTACCCCTGAGGTCCTCGATGTGCTGGCCGAACACCGTGTCCCGGCGACTTTCTTCGTCATCGGGGCTTATGCTAAGGACCGGCCGCAACTCATCCGACGCATGGTTGCGCAAGGGCACGAGGTCGCCAACCATACAATGACCCATCCGGACCTGTCTGCCTGCGGACGTCGGGACGTGGAACGCCAAGTACTCGAGGCGAACAGGGCCATCAGGATGGCCTGCCCCGAGGCTTCGGTGCGGCACATACGTGCGCCTTACGGAATTTGGAGCGATGACGTGCTGACAACATCGGCAAACGCTGGACTGGCGGCTGTGCACTGGTCTGTGGACCCGCGGGACTGGTCCCGCCCCGGTATCGACGCAATCGTCGATGCGGTACTCGCCTCGGTCCGGCCCGGTTCAATCATTCTCCTGCACGATGGGTGCCCTCCCGACGAGTTGGCGAACACTGACGCCAGTTTTCGCGACCAGACGGTGGCGGCGTTGTCTCGTCTCATCCCTGCCTTGCACGACCGCGGATTTATAATCCGCTCGCTTCCTCAGAATCATTAAACGGACGGTTTTTCATGGATCTGCTTGGCACGACCGGCGCCGTAGCCATCTCCTTGTATGCAGCACTCTCGACGGCTTACAAAGGCATGCAAGCTATATACGCTTTGCCAACAAACACCACAGCTGCGTCAACGCCCGTGACCGGCTCCGGTGCACCGCCGAGCGTGGATGTTATCGTCCCCTGCTACAATGAGGATCCGCGCGCGCTCTCGGCGTGCCTAGCTTCCATTGCAAAGCAAGACTACGCTGGAGAGTTGCGGGTCTACGTGGTTGACGACGGTTCTGGCAATCGCAACGCCATCATACCTGTACACGATCATTATGCGTGCGACCCGAGGTTCCGCTTTATCCTGATGCCAAAGAACGTCGGAAAGCGCAAGGCGCAGATTGTCGCAATACGGGAATCATCGGGAGATTTGGTGCTCAACGTTGACTCGGACACGACCATTGCGCCGGACGTAGTCACGAAACTTGCCCTGAAGATGTACAGTCCCGCGGTCGGCGCGGCGATGGGTCAGTTGACGGCCAGCAACCGCAGCGACACATGGCTGACGCGGTTGATCGACATGGAGTACTGGCTCGCCTGCAACGAGGAACGCGCAGCACAGGCTCGCTTTGGAGCCGTTATGTGTTGCTGCGGCCCGTGTGCCATGTACCGGCGGTCCGCACTTCTATTGCTGCTCGATAAATACGAGACGCAACTGTTTCGAGGCAGGCCAAGCGACTTCGGGGAAGACCGCCACCTCACAATCCTCATGCTGAATGCAGGCTTTCGAACCGAGTACGTTCCGGAAGCCATCGCGGCGACGGTCGTTCCAAACTCGATGGGGGCCTATCTGCGCCAACAACTGCGCTGGGCACGCAGCACGTTTCGCGACACATTGCTCGCGCTCCGCCTACTGCCGGGCCTTGATCGCTATCTTACGCTGGACGTGATCGGACAGAATCTTGGTCCGCTGCTCCTAGCCCTCTCGGTCCTGACGGGGCTAGCACAGCTCGCTCTGACGGCCACAGTGCCTTGGTCGACGATCCTGATGATTGCATCTATGACAATGGTCCGCTGCGGCGTGGCGGCGTTTCGAGCGCGAGAGCTGCGATTCCTTGGGTTTTCGCTGCACACCCTCCTCAACGTCGCTCTCCTGCTCCCCCTCAAAGCATATGCGTTGTGCACGTTGAGCAACAGCGACTGGCTGTCGCGTGGTTCCCCGGCTGCCGCACCCAACGGCGTAAAGGATTCTCCTGAACCCCATTGCTAAAACAAGCGCTGCGGAGCCGTCTGAAACTGCGGCACCCGCGTCGCTGGCTCAGCCTTGCGCAGCTTGCGAGGCTGCTGACATCAGTCAGTCACTGCGGTGGCGGTAGCCGGCTTTGCCAAACAGGCAAGCGAATTTAAGATAGGACGAGAAATTGCAGCTATTGACTCGAGCAAATGTCTCAAGCTCACCGTCGCGGCGGCCTGAGAGCAATGCACGCAAGCAGAAGTGCCACGGGCATAGCAATGCGGATAATTCGCTATCTCGCTCCAAATCAGATGTGGCAATCGAGCTTACCAACGTCAGTAAGTCTTATGGCGACAAAGTCGTTGTCGACCAACTGTCATTCACCATCACCTCAGGAGAATGTTTCGGCTTGCTGGGACCGAACGGTGCGGGCAAAAGCACGGTATCGCGTCTGGTTCTCGGCCTGGCACCGCCTGATGAAGGCACGATCACAGTGCTCGGAGAGCCGGTGCCAGCCCGCGCGCGTTTGGCGCGCAGCCGCATAGGGGTGGTTCCGCAATTCGACACACTTGATCGCGAGTTCACGGCGCGCGAGAACCTACTGGTGTTCGGACGTTACTTCGGCCTGCGTACTCGCGAGCTCGAGGAAGCCATTCCACCACTGCTCGATTTCGCTCGGCTCGAGAGCAAGGCGGATGTACCCGTGGCGCAATTATCCGGCGGTATGCAGAGACGGCTGACGCTGGCTTGTGCGCTGATCAACGACCCACAGCTCCTGATACTGGATGAGCCGACTACCGGCCTCGATCCGCATGCTCGCCACCTAATATGGGAACGGCTGCGGTCCTTGTTGGCGCTTGGCAAGACGATTCTACTGACTACCCACTTCATGGAAGAGGCGGACCGATTATGTGACCGCTTGTGTGTTATAGAGCACGGACGGAAGATCGTGGAAGGCCGCCCTCACGCGCTGATCGACGAGCAGATCGGGTGCGACGTGATTGAGATCTACGGCGGCAATCCGCGGGAGCTGACTTCAGTTGTCGGACCATATGCTCAGCGTGTCGAAGTGAGCGGTGAGACGCTGTTTTGCTATTCGTCCGATCCAGAACAGGTGCGCTTGCAATTGCGCGGGCGAACCGGTCTACGCCTATTGCAGCGTCCACCGAATCTTGAAGATGTGTTCTTGCGGTTGACCGGGCGCGAAATGAAGGACTGAGCGATGTGGAAACGTTACGCGGCGGTCCTACCCGCCAATCCTTGGAATTGGATTGCAGTGTGGCGCCGTAATTATATGGCATGGAAGAAAGCCGCGATCGCTTCAATTCTCGGTAACCTCGCCGAGCCCGTGACTTCGCTGTTTGGTCTCGGCTTCGGCCTGGGTGCGATGGTGGGTCGCGTCGACGGCATTCCATATGTCGCGTTCTTGGCGGCTGGCATGGTTGCAACAAGCGCAATGATCT
>MBFK01000115.1 GCA_001704765.1 Sinorhizobium shofinae | reverse complement strand
GAGCCTCTTCAAGGCGTCCGTCCGCCTGCCGGCCAACGTCCCGAACGGCGTCCATGTCGTGCGTGCCTATCTGTTCCGCGATGGCCTCTTCGTCGCCGCCAAGGCTCTGCCGCTTCGGGTCGTCAAGACCGGGCTCGAACAGGCCATCACCCGTGCCGCGCACGACCAGCCCATCGTCTACGGCCTCTTTGCCGTGGCGCTGGCGGTGATCACCGGATGGGGAGCGAGCCTGCTTTTCCATTGACACATGAGTTGACCAAGCACCCCATGACAGCTTTGCGGGGAAAGCGGACCGCACTTATCTCGTGCCCGGTGCTCCGAATATCCTTCGAACAACCTTGTCAGCATCCGCATTAAAGCAGCGGCCATGACTGAGCACGATCCGCTGCGGTCGCCATGATTGAATCTTTCCGATCGCCGCGTTCGCCTTCCGTCGCTGGGCAAGTAGCGGCAGGCGCATGCCGAAGAATATTTGGCCATAGGGATGATACATTCCGGTAAGCTTGGTGGCCGTTCGCCATGGCTCGGCAATCTTGTCCAATTCGATGTTAATGATCGTGTCGGTGAGTATCAGCGTTCTTGAGACCTTATGGAAGAAAATGAACTCCTTGAAGTAGCCGCCAGGAAAGAGAAGCTGATCGATCTCCCGGCGCCATTCTTCCGGCGCCGTGACGTCGAGGTCTCTCGTAAAGTCGACATCCACGTGCCGTGCCCGTGCCCGCCGGCGCACGCGTGGTGATGCCCAGGCGATCGTTTCAGGAAACGCTCTCGCCCATTCCCCGATGTGCGCATAGTGGAACTGGTTGGGCGACACGAGATGGCGAACCCTACCCAACCCGCGCAGCTCCTTGGCCAGTCTCTCGTCGAACTTGATCGGAGAATGAAGGAAGAGGTCGCCGTTCGAGAGACGCACCACCGTCATTCGGGTCGTGAACGGAAGCGGCAACCTGATACCGCCCACAGTCAAATATTCTAATGGGCCATCGACGATGGCGATGTCCGGCGCCAGCGGCTTATAGACGTTTATGGGTTCGTAGAGAGAGGTACCCATGTGTTGTCGACCGCGAACATGCTGGAAAATGCCCATACTACTGAGCGGGGCGCAGGCTGGCTAGCAGGCGATTGTCCCCGGGTCCGATGGGGGAAGCCCCGTGGATACCCAAGTCTGTGCAGTTTCAGTCGATACTCAATCTGTCGCGAAGCAATAGAAGAGACCGTCCCCTCCGGTGCCCTTAAAGGCCTCTATGGTGCAACCACCGCGCGTCGTATGGGAAGAGTTCCACGATTTGGCCGCGGCCGAATCGTCCAGACCGGTGCGGTCGCTATGACCAACAATTGCAGCCCCCTCCGCACCGCCCATTGTCCAGTTGCCGCAGGTTTCCTCGGCAGCGGTTCCATCCGGCTTGGTGCCGGTCAGGATGTCATGGCGGTTCGGAGTGTCGCCCCGGCCGTTGATGACTTCGCCTTTTTCATTGAGCGCAGTTTGTTTCGTCAGATTGTTTTTGTCGCTGTGCAGCGAGGTGAGATCATCGGCGATCTTTTCACCCTTTGCGTTGTGCCAAGGTCCCGTACCGATGCGATCCTTGGCATTCTCGCTATCGGTGGAAAGATAGGCCCTCCAGGTCTTGCGCGTTGAGCCGCTGGCGGCCGCCAGCGCGCCGCAATGTGCATCGGCGCCCGCAAGCCCTCCGA
Source organism: Sinorhizobium shofinae (assembly GCA_001704765.1). GTDB lineage: Bacteria > Pseudomonadota > Alphaproteobacteria > Rhizobiales > Rhizobiaceae > Sinorhizobium > Sinorhizobium shofinae. Next base: position 120,947 of record MBFK01000115.1, on the reverse strand, counting down.
GGTCGCCGCCCTTGCCCGGATTCGTGCTTGTGACAAAGAAGCTCATTGAAGTGTCCTGAGCATCGGCTGAGACGACTGAACAGGCCAATACGGTCGCGACAAGTGCCATGCTGCGTTTCATGGCTAACCTCCCTTGGATATTCCGAGGCATAAGCGTATTGCGCGCAACGGCGAGCGTAAAATCGAAATATCGTGAGGAAACCGAAGCGATGCGCCTGTCGCGAAATGAGTCATCCACGCGCTTGCTCTGTGCAGCCGGAAAGCGACCTGTCGACGCAATTGCCGCACCCGAAAGCGGCCCCCGGGCCCAACCGCCGCGAACGACGATCGCCAGACGATTCGAACCACAGGTGCTGCTTCTCGATGAGCCCGTGTCGAACCTCGATGCGCGGCTAAGGCGGCGCGTCAGGAGCCAGATCTGCGAGTTGCAGCAGCGACCGCGCTTCACCGCGGTCTACGCCACCCACGATCAGGACGAGGCGCTTGCCTTTTCCGATCGCATCGTCGTTATGAAGGATGGAGGCATTGCACAGGAAAGCGCGCCGCGCGATCTTTACGAGGCGCCGGCCTCGGCCTTCATCACCGACTTCATGGGTGAGGCGAATGTTGCTGCCTGCGACATCATCGCCGTCAAGGTCACGACGCGATGATCCACGTCGGACAGTTGACGCATCGCGTGCCCGGACGCAACATTCGATCTGGCCCGGCCAAACTCGCTGTCCGGCCGAACACGATCACGCTGAAGCCCGCCAGGGACAGCGCCTTTCCCGGGCGTGTTTTACGCATGCGGCCTATCTCGGCGACCATGTCGAATACGAAGTGAAGACCGCCGCCGGTACGCTCTTCGTCGCCGATCCGGCCGTGGAGCGCGCAATTAGCCCGGCAACCGAGGTCAAGATCGGCTTCAAGGAGCAGCGACATCGCCATCATCAGCGGTTAGCGCGGGAAACAGGACCAAAGCAAACGCCCGATCATCGGGCCTCAACCTCGAAATCAAGGACCTCTTCATGACATCGCACGTCGTTCCCGAACTCGAAGCCCGGCTCGCACTGGCCGAAACGATTGGGCGCGAGGCCGGCGCAGTGGCGCTCGACTATTTCAACCGCCGCGAAACGCTGATCGTCGAAACAAAGCGCGATCCGCAGGATGTCGTTTCCATCGCCGACCGCGAGGTTGAAAACCTGATCCGCGAGCGTATTGGTGAGATCTATCCGGAGGACGGCGTGCTCGGCGAGGAATACGGCCTGCTGGCGGGCCGTTCCGATTTTATCTGGGTCATCGATCCGATCGATGGCACGAGCCCATTCGTCAACGGCATGCCCAGCTGGTGCATCTCGATCGCCCTCATCCATGAGGGCGCGCCGGTGGTGGGGGTCATCGCTGCGCCCTGCCACGGCGAGCTCTACGCGGCCGCGCTGGGGCTGGGCGCCCGGCTGAACGGCAAGTTGCTGTCGCTCGATGCTTCACGTACCATCCGCAACGCGATGACCGGTCTTGGTGCCAACAACTACGTGACGCCGGCCTTCGTCGCGAAGATGGTGGAAAACCTGCTTGAAGCCGGTGGTACGTTCATTCGCAACGGCTCCGGTGCGCTGATGCTCGCCTATGTCGCGGCCGGCCGCCTCGTCGGCTATTACGAGCCATATATGCACGCTTGGGATTGTCTTGCCGGTTATTGTCTCGTCCAGGAGGCGGGCGGCTGGTACCTGCCCTTCCCGGTGGACGGCGAGCGACTGACGAAAGGCGCGCCCGTTCTCGCCGCCGCGCCGGGCGCGGTCGAAGACCTGCGGAAGCTCGCGGGCGTCTGAAGAAGCCGCACAGGAAGCAACTCAGGCAACGCCGTTCAGATGCCGGCGATTGGGAACGGAACGCCGGCGTGCTTGGCGAACTATGTAGCTGCCGGCACCGCGGCCGGCCCCGTCCAACGCGATGCTCAGCGTCTGATCCAGCCGGCCGTCGAGCGCCACGATAAGTCCAGGCGCATCGTTGATGATCGCGGGCCTGGCCGCGGCCTGCTGGCGAGAGAGGTTCTTGTTGGCGAGCCCAAGAAGCAGGCGCGCCACCTTGTCTGCGCCAATGACGACGTTGAGTGCGGCGCTCACCTGCCGCCGTCCGTCACAAGTTCGACATCGTTGGCGAGAAGCTTCTTGAGATTGTCGAGGTCATCTGTGAGCAAGGCCTCCTGAAAGCTAGCGCCAAAGCGCCCGACATCCTCCTCGCTTGGCTGGAAGCGCCGGTTAGACGTCCGAATGGCCTGGCCGCCCGCACCCGCTCTGCCAACTTGCGGCAGGCGGCGGGCGACCGGTGCAGCGCCTGGAACGAAGCCGTACCAGGCGTTTGGCCCGGCCAGCATGAAAAGGCCCTTAGCGGCGTGCCAGGCGGCGAGAAGAAGAAGCAGTTTGCGCATCGTGGTCATACCTCCGATGCGAAGACGAGGCAGCCCGACTGCGTGTGACATCACGCCGATATTTCTTGCTGAGCTCAGTCACGAGCCAGACGTCGCGACGAGCACCGGCTGGTAGTAGCCGGTCACATCTGGCGGGAGAATCTGAACGTCCCGCGACGACCGAAGAGCGACGTGCTGATCGAGCGCCAAGCGCGCCGACTTAGCTCCGTTCGATCTCGCGCCGCAAGACGATTGAGGTCGTAAGGTCTTCAACATTCTCGAGCTGGGCCACGTCGTTGCGCAGCTCGTTAAGCGCATTTATCGAGGCCACCCTCACCTCGACCACCAGATCGAGCTGGCCGCTGACAGATGAAACCCGCCTGACGGACGTAAAGCCGGCGAGCCTGTCGAGCACACCGAGCGAGGGTGTGCGCCTCAGAGTGACCATGAGGAATGCCTCGATCTGCCCCTCCTCTAGCTGGCCGATATCGGCGCGGTAGCCTCGGATGAGGCCGGCCTTCTCGAGCCGCGTGACGCGCTCGGTGGTCGCGCTGCGCGACAATCCAATACGACCGGCGAGCGATTTCATCGGGATGCGCGCCTCGCGGCTCAGAATGCCGAGGATCGCCCGGTCCGTAGCGTCGAGATTCTGCACTGAGCACTCCTGGACAGCCAAACAAAGGTAAGGAATGACCACCGGCCATCGGCTGCGGCAGGGCCGACAAGATGACGGTTAGTACGAACATAGTGCCGGCGCAACCGGCGGATTGCCTGATGCACGCTTATCGGGGGCATGCGACTCTCGCCGCGAGAGTGAGGGCCCCATGAACGACATGCTAACCACAAAACCGGAATTTTCCCTGGACGAAGCTGGCGCACTTCTCGCGCACCACTTTGGACTCAAGGGGACGCTCGTGCCGCTCGACAGCGAGCGAGACCAGAATTTCAAAGTCACTGCTGACGACGGCAGGACCTTCATTCTGAAGATCATCAACGCCGCGGAGCCGGCGGTCGAAAGCGATTTCCAGACGGCGCTGCTGAAACACATCGCCGAAAATGCGGGCGACCTTCCGGTTCCCCATCTTCGTCCGACCCTATCAGCAGCGAGCCTCGCCGAAACGGCGGGCGCCCGCGGCACTGTCCACCGCTTAAGGCTGGTCAGTTGGGTACCGGGCGTTCCGCTTGCCCAGTCCGACCGAAGCGAAGCGGCACTGGAATCGCTCGGCCGTACGCTCGGCCGCTTCGATGCCTCGCTTAAAGGCTTCATGCATCCGGGCGCGCTTCGCGATCTCGACTGGGACATTCGCAAGGCCGGCCGCTCCGCAGACCGGCTGCACCATGTTGCCGACGAGAACGACCGCGCCCTGCTCGGACGTTTCCTCGCCCGCTTTGAGAAAAACGTCGCCCCGCGCTTTGCGACATTGCGTGCGTCGGTCATTCACAATGATGCCAACGACTGGAATGTGCTGGTAGACCCGGACAACCGCAATCGCATATCCGGAATCATCGACCTCGGGGATGCCCTCTACACGCCGCTCATTGCCGAGATCGCGATCGCCGCCGCATATGCCGGACTCGATCACCCCGACCCAATCGGCGCCGCTGCGGCGATCGCCCGCGGCTTTCACAGCGAGTACCCGCTTCTTGAAGAGGAGATCGATCTGCTCTTCGATCTCATCGCCATGCGGCTGGTGACCTCCGTCACGATCTCCGCGTCACGCCGGGCTCATACTGGTGGCAACCCTTACCTCGCCATCAGCGAGCGGCCCGCCTGGACGCTCCTGCGCAAGCTCGATGCCATCCAGCCGCGCTTCGCAACCGCGATCCTGAGGCATGCCTGCGGTTACGAGGCAGCCGCCGGCGCTCGCGCCGCCAGCGTCTGGCTTGAGCGGAACCGCAAGGGCCTCTTGCCGCTCCTTAGTCGTCCTGTCGCAACCTATCCGGCCGATCTCGTCCCCTATGGCGATCCGGCCCATCCGATGACCGTCAAGTCCGCGGGGGCACGGCCGCATGATGCGCAGATCGTCTGGGAAGAACATTGCCGTAGCACGGGCGTGGAACTCGGCATCGGTCCCTGGGGCGAAGCCCGCACCGTATATTCCGGCGAGATGTTCTTGTCGCGCCTGGTCGACGGTGCCCGCCGTACGCGCCACCTGGGCCTTGATCTCTTTATGGCCGCCGGCACGAAGGTTTACACGCCGCTTGCGGCAACCGTGGTAAGCGTTGAGATCGAAAAGGAGCCCCTCGGCTACGGCTGCCTAATCGCGCTACGCCATGAGCCGGCCGGCTGCCCACCCTTCCTGACGCTCTGGGGGCACCTCGCCCGTGAGGCCGTCGGGCGGTTGAAAGCCGGCGACAGCTTGGAAGCCGGCGCGCTCGTCGGCGAAATGGGCATACCGGAGGAGAACGGCGGCTGGGCGCCGCACCTGCATCTGCAGATCTCCACCGACACGAACCTTTCGGCGACCGAAATCCTCGGCGTTGGCGAGGAACGTTACTTCGATGTCTGGGCGGAGCTCTTTCCGGATCCGAGCCTGTTCGCCGGCATGGCGGGGGAGTTCTTCAAGCGCAGCGGCCGCTCGCATGAAGATATCGTCAAGCTTCGCAAGGAGCTTTTGCTGCCGAATCTGTCGATCTCTTATGATAAGCCGATCAAGTTCGTGCGCGGCGAAGGGGTCTGGCTGATCGACGATCGCGGCCGCGCTTATCTCGACTGCTTCAACAATGTCTGCCACATCGGTCACGCTCATCCGGCAGTGGTGGAAGCGATGGCCCGGCAGGCCGCGACGCTCAACACCAATACCCGCTACCTGCACGACAACATAGTGGCCTACGCCGAGCGGCTGACGGCGACGATGCCGAAGGAACTGGCGGTCGCCGGTTTCGTCAACAGCGGCTCGGAAGCGAACGGTCTCGCGCTGCGCCTTATGCGCACCCATACGGGCCGAGAAAACGCCATCGTCCTCGACTGGGCCTATCACGGCACGACGCAGGAGCTGATCGATGTCAGCGCCTACAAGTTCCGCCGGAAGGGTGGAAGAGGACAGAAGCCAGACGTTCATGTGGCGACGGTCCCCGACAGCTACCACGCGTCGGCCGACTGGCCGGTCGACGAGCATGGGAAGCGCTTTGCCGAAAGCGTCGCCGATCTGATAGCGGCCATGAAGGCCAAGGGCGAAGCGCCCGGTTTCTTCCTGGCCGAGTCCATTCCGAGCGTCGCCGGACAGGTCTTCCTGCCGGATGGATACCTCAAGGAAGTCTACCGCATGGTGCGGGAAGCGGGCGGAGTCTGCATCGCGGACGAGGTACAGGTTGGATTCGGGCGGGTCGGCAGCCATTGGTGGGCCTTCCAGACGCAGGGCGTCGTCCCCGACATCGTCACCATGGGCAAGCCGATTGGCAACGGCCACCCGTTGGCGGCGGTCGTCACCACGCGCGAGATCGCCAGCTCGTTCAACAACGGCATGGAGTATTTCAACACCTTCGGCGGCAACCCGGTGTCCTGTGCTGTCGGCCTGGCCGTCCTCGACGTCATCGAGGGGCAGGACTTGCGGCGCAATGCCTTCGAGATCGGCAACTATCTGATCGCAGCCTTCCGCAAGATGCAGGTGCGCTACGACGTCATCGGTGATGTTCGCGGCCTTGGCCTGTTCCTCGGCATCGAGCTTGTTACCGATAGAAGGTCCAAGGCACCCGCGACCAATATCGCCCGTGCAGTTTCCAACGGTGCGCGGCAGCGCGGCGTGCTGATGGGCACCGAAGGGCCGCACGACAACGTCCTGAAGATGCGCCCACCGATGATCTTTTCGAAGCGCGACGCCGATCATCTGATCGCGGTGCTCGATGAAACCTTCATGGCCGTGCTGGAGGGCGCCGCATAGGAGGCAGCAAGGAGCGAATGCCGCCAGGCTTCATCGACAATTATTGGCCAAATGTCCAATCGCGAACAACACGCTCATCGCGCACGGCTCGACTGATTCCCGCGCCTGGCTTCGCGCGTAGCGTCCAGTGGCGGCGTGACATCTCCCGGATGAGAATGCGACTGCAGATGGAATTTCAAATTTGGTCTTGTACCTGAAGTCGACGATCCAATACTGTGCCGCCGGTCAACTTTCGCAAGATTCCCGGATCTTTAGCCGGTTTAATTAACGTGAGGACGCAATGATGAGAACCTACTTTACGGCGGCTGCCTTGGTGGCTTGGATCCTGACCTCCAGCTTCGCTTTCGCCGGGGACGGCGCTCTCGCCGATATCAAGAAAGCAGGCGTGATCAGGATCGGCACGACCGGCGATTACAAGCCCTTCAGCTACAAGGGCGCGGACGGCAACCTCACGGGCGCCGACATCGCGATGGCGACGGCGCTGGCGGCCGATCTCGGCGTTAAGCCGGAATTCGTGACCACCACCTGGAAAATGATGCTGGACGACTTCAAGGCTGGCAAGTTCGACATCGCCCTCGGCGGCATTACCGTGAACGATGCTCGCGCCGAGGTTGGCGATTTCTCGGTCCCGAACGTGATCGACGGCAAACGGCCGATCGCCCGTTGCGAAGATAAAAACAAATACACGACGCTGGATGCGATCGACCAGCCCTCCGTGCGGGTGATCGTCAATCCAGGCGGCACCAACGACAAGTTTGCCCATGAACACTTCGACGAGGCATCGATCGAGGTCTTCCCGGACAACAAGGTCATCTTCGACCAGATCGCATCCGGCAAGGCCGACGTGATGGTGACCGATGGCGTGGAGGTGGATCTCCAATCGAAGCTGCATGCCGGCGTGTTGTGCCCGGTTGCGGTCAAGGAGCCGTTCACGCGTTTCCAAAACGCCTATCTGCTTCGCAAGGATCCCGCTTTAAAGGCGGCCGTGGATGCGTTCATGCGCAAGGAAGTGGACAGCGGCGGCTGGAAAGAGAGGCTCGACGCCGCGATGCAATGAGTGGCACTCTGTGACCACCTCGCATGCCGTCAACGCGCTTTGAGCCATTGGCGTCTGCCGGGGCATCTTGTGCTTCTGCAGACGCCGGCCGGCAGTATCGAATCCGTGCAAGCTTTCTGGCCGGGCAAAGACCTTGACCTCGTCGTCTATGCCGATCCGGGAGCGGCCGGCGACCCTGAAAACCAGCAGAGCGCCGCCCGCCAAGCTTCCATGCACATAGCTTTCGGCGCCGACGAGCTCAACGGCGACGCGCACTCGCGCTCTGAAGTGATTGTCGTCAGTTGCGCCGTCCGCAAGACCGATGTCCTCCGGCCGGATGCCAAGCGATGCAATTCCCGGCTGTTCCATGATGGCTGGGGGAGCCAACCGAAAGAGCCGCCTTTGATCTCCAGAATTCATTGAAGGGGAGCCTATGAGGGTCGCGACGAATGACGTCGCGGGCTATGCCAGCCACCGGTAGAGGACATCGGGCTCCCTCTCTTCGTTTCGGCTACCGTCCGTCTCCTCAACGGCGACGAACCCATGCTTCTCGTAGAAGCGTCGCGCTCCCCAGTTACGTTGAAAGGTCCAGAGCGACAGCTCAGGGGAGCCTGTCCGAGCGACGTTCAGAAGCGATGCTCCAACCCCACGACCTTGATGCGCCGGCAAAACGTAGAGCTGATCAATCCATCCCGGTCGGAAAGCAATAATGCCGACCAGGACATCGCATTCGAACACTCCCCACACGGCGCAGTCCTCAAATACTCTGTTCTTGAAGAACCAGCTATCCTCTTCCGCGGTGTGGAGACCTGCAAGCGGCGGAAGGCGATCATCAAACGAGGCCCGCAGGACGCGCGCCGCTTCATCGGCGAGTTCACGCTCAAGCTGCACCGGTTCACAAATAACGAATTCCATTCCGGTGGCTCCACAAGAGGCTCAACTCGGTTACAGGTATCGAAACGCAAAGATTTCGCAACGCCTGATCACGCATCCAACATCCAATGCTCATCCTGTCAGGATTCCGCTCCCGCACGACTAGCACGTCTAATCCGCGGCCTTTCCGAGCGTATCGGCGACATAGGCACCCCGTTCGCCCATCGGCAACGGTTCTCCAATGGTGGAATCAACCGCCGTCTGATGCTCGAGTTCGGCGTTGAGGAGAGCGCCTGTGATCAGGATGACCATGGAGATCCAGACCCACATCATGAAACCGACCAACGCGCCAAGGGCGCCGTAGGTTGCGTTGTAGTTCGCGAAATATTCCAGATAGTAGGAAAAGATCCACGAGGCGGCGAGCCACAGCAATGTGCTGAATACGGCGCCCCAGTTCAGCCACCGCAGTTTCGCCCGCTCACGGCTCGGCCCATAGCGATAGATCAGGACAGTGCCGATGGTGGCGAGGAACAGAATAGCCGGCCACCTTGCCACTCTGGTCAGGATCTCGATCCAGCGATCCAACCACAAATAGGCAAGCAAGGCCGGAATGACGCCGATCGCCACGATGAGGACGACGGCAAAAAGCAGTGCGGCAAAGGTGAAGGCAAGGCACAAGAGCGTTCTAGATACAATTCCTCTCTTCTCTTTTTCTCCGTAGGCAACATTCATGGCGTCAAAGAGCGCCGCAATGCCATTGGCCGTACTCCACAGAGAGACCAACAAGCCACCGATGAAGCCAAGGCTGAGTGTGGCTGTCTTCTGAGTGGTCAGAGATTTCAGCTGATCCGTGATCAGACCGTAGGAGCCGGGCGGTAAGAGCTCATCCAATACGGCCATATGTGTCCCGATGTCGGATGGGTCCGCGATGAACCCGTAGAGCGAGACCAACGCACCCAGCGCCGGAAACAGCGCCAGCAGAAGGTAAAAGCTTACCCCTGCCGCGATCAGGAAAACGCGCTCCTCGGAAATCTCGGACATCACCCGCCAAAATACGTCGCGCATCCCCTTCGCCGGTATCTCTTCGGGCGTGGCTGCACTCCGCCCCCTCCCGGGCTCGACGGCTTCCAAAGTCTTCGTAAGATCGATCTCTTTCGCGCTCATAGAGGAAGCGTCCGGCGTTTGTTCTCGAGCCTCACATACCGCGATTTGCCCAACGCTCGGCAAGACGCCTTGTTCCACGACCGACGAGAACTGCGCCGTGCTCCGCGCCCCGACAAGCCAGTCAGCACGGCAGTCATTCGTGGGGATGAGCACCCCTCTTCTGTATCAATCTTGCCTTATGATGCGGGCAGTATTTTCCGACGGCCTTGGCGGCGCAGAAGAGGTACGGGCCACCGGTGTTGATCGGCCAGATGCACTCGCCGGGCGATAGGTCCTCAAGGCGCTTTGCAAAGGGCAAGCGCTGGGCGTCATAGGCGTTTGTGGGAAAGAATTCTCTCTGGTACTCGTTCATTGGTGACTTAGGCGCTACCTTCTTCCGTCCGTGCCCGATCGGCCTCCGAATGGATTTCGGAGCCTCGCTGCTACTTGGGAAAACGCGCCATCCGGCAAAGTGATCCAACCAATCGCCGCCTGCACGCAAACTTGGTGCCCGTCGGGCCGAGCCATCAGAGGTCGACGACGCTCCCAGCCTGCCGTTGTGTCAGCCGGGAAGCAGGGTGACGACCATGATCGCCGCGACCACGGCAAGCGCAGCGATGAGCGCGATCAGTTCGATCATCATGTAACGCTGCATATCGCGACGCATGGTGACTTCCTCCACGTCGTTGCGAGGATGAAATAAAACGTTTCAGCGGGGCAATTGTTCACGCCGGTGGGCGCGCCGTTGCGGGAGTTTTCCCACCCCCCAGGTAAAGCGGCGCCCCGCCCTAGGGCGGGGCGCCCGAGGCGCCCGAGTGGAGCGTGTGCCGTGCCGCTAATCGACGTCTATTCGGGAGCGGCTTTGCTCGTCGTCAACATCTGCATCAGTGCGAGCTCGCTCCTTACGCCCTGCTGGTACAAGTGAAAGAGCATCTTCCCTAACTGAGCACCCTCCTCACTTTCCGGCTCCAGCTCCCTAGAGGAACACGCGTAGACATGAACGCGCCGGAGCATCGAGATTTCATGATCGTCAATGGCGAGATCCGAAAACCGCACTTGCATTTCCCTTTGACCCTCCAATCAAAGCAGCGTTTTTGATGCTTTTGATATCGGTGCGCCAACCTCCTGATTCCAGATCTCCGTCTCATCAACGAACGGTGATGGGCGCCGACGGGGAACGACACGCGTGGCGGACGCGTTTCCGAACGTCTTGCCGCGTTTTTCGGAGCCATCATGTCCGCAAGCCCCCCAGTGATTGTCGACCTCGATCCAGCTCTCAATGCGTCGAGCCCCTGAGAGATAGGAGAGATGGAACGCTACGACATAACTCTTGGACTGTTCGGGCTCGTAATTCTGCTGACGGCCTGGATTCCCATGGCCTTTCGCCGCCTGCCGCTTTCTCTGCCCATCTTCTGCATCGCGATCGGCGCTCTGGTCGGACACACCATCCTTAACCCGGTCGTCCATCTCGCCTCATTCGACAGCCGACTTGTCATAGAGCGTGTGACGGAGTTCACCGTCATCGTTTCGCTGATGGGCGCCGGACTGAAGATCGACCGCCCCATCGGCCTGCGCAACTGGGTTCTCACGTGGCGGCTTTTGGGAATTGCGATGCCATTGGGCATCGCCGTGATGGCCGCCGGCGCCTCATGGATTCTTGGTCTGGGAGCTGCTTCCGCCATTCTGCTGGCCGCTTGCCTGGCGCCGACTGATCCGGTCCTGGCGAGCGATGTCCAGGTGGGACCGCCGCAGACCGGGACGGAGGACGAAGTTCGGTTCGCCCTCACATCAGAAGCCGGCTTGAACGACGGTCTCAGCTTTCCATTCGTGTACTTGGCGGTTGCGATCGCACTTGCATCCAATCAGCCCGACTGGTTCGCCCACTGGCTGCTCTTCGATGTCTTGTGGCGGCTCCTTGCCGGGGGCGTGATGGGGTGGATCGTTGGCAAGGTGCTGGGCCTTGCCACATTTCGCCTGCCGAAAGGGGCGGCACTTGTGCGTACTGGCGACGGCTTCGTCGCATTGGGGATTACCTTCCTCGCCTATAGCCTAACGGAACTCGTCCACGGCTATGGATTCGTGGCCGTTTTCGTCGCCGCGCTCTCATTCCGCACCGTCGAGCGACACCACGAATTTCACAGGGAGCTTCACGACTTCTCCGAACAGATCGAAAGGCTCCTGATGATGGTGCTTCTCGTCTGCTTCGGAGCCGCCGTCAGCATCGGGCAGTTCATTGCCGAGCTCGACTGGCGGGTGGTCGCTTTTGCCCTGCTCGTCCTGGTGATCGTCCGACCGGCCGTTGGATGGGTGAGCCTGCCGTCGACCTTGCCCAAGGGAGAAAGGGCCGCGATCGCCGTCTTCGGGATCCGCGGTCTGGGCTCGATCTACTATCTCGCATTTGCAACCGGGATTGCCGATTTCGAACAGGTGGGCGTGATGTGGTCCGCCATCGCTCTGATCGTACTGGTCTCCATCGTCACGCACGGGCTGACAGTCACTCCGGCAATGCACTGGCTTGACAAGCGGCGTAGAATTGCCGGCGAGACGATGCAGGTGAAGACCTAACAGCCCGCAACCGTACCCGGGGCCACCGGCGGCAACAATCTAATCGGTCGCCTCCCCCGTCGAATTTGCCACCGCTTGTCAGGCGAACCATTGTACCTTCCTCGCTCTCTACAAACGGGCGGTCGCGCTATATGCTTGAAATCCAGCATCCTTTCCGAAAATATCATTCCCTGTCAGATTGGGGACCGCGGCTGCGCTTGCAGTAGTGGGGCCGGCGCGACATCGTCAGGCAGGTCGCGGTCCTCGGCTCGTCTCGACCCGAAGCCGCTTGGCTGCAGCTCGATAATGGCACGAGGAGCATAATGATAGATACGACACATCGGAGCGTCCGGATGCTGGCGGGACGGTGCCTTTGCGGCGCCGTTCACTATGTCGTCGCCGACGAGTTCCGCTATGCCGCAAACTGCCACTGCACGGATTGTCGGCGGGCGACCGGGTCCGCCTTCAAGCCGTTTGCCGGCATCGAGCGGGAGAAGTTCACCGTCACCGACGGGCCAGACCAGCTCCAGACCTATGGAGAGGAGAACGCGCACGACGCCCGCTGCGGCAAATGCGGCTCCTTTCTCTATTCGGTCGTCCGCGATGGCGCCTATGTGCATGTGGCGCTCGGCCCGCTCGCCGACGAACCGACGATCCGGCCGAGCGAGCACATCTTCGTCGGCTCGAAAGCGCCCTGGTTCACGATCGCGGACGACCTGCCGCAATATTGGGCCCATGCCGCGGACGGGCCGCCGATTAACCGCTGAAAGTTCCGCGGAAAATTCACCATCCGGGCGACCCGGAAAAGCCGACGCAATCCGTGCATGGCGCTGATATGCAATAACCGCGGAGTGCCACATCGCTCGTCCTGACACCTTCAGGCCGCTCAATTGCGCGCGCGACTTAGACGAGTAGCAGCGCCGAAGCATCCAGAGTATATTGAAAGAGGAGGTGCTGCATGCGCCGACCTCTCGTCCTGGCTGTCGTCTTGGCCTATGCGCTCGGCTTCCCGGTTCAAGCGGAAGTTCTGATCGGCGTCGCCGGTCCGATGACTGGAAAGCTTGCCTGGACCGGCACGCAGTTGAAGCGTGGCGCGGAGATGGCCGTCACCCAAATCAATGCCGCCGGCGGCGTGCTCGGCCAACAGGTCCGACTGATCGTTGCCGACGATTTCTGCGATCCCCAGCAGGCAGTTGCGGCCGCCCAGAAGCTGGTCGCCGACAAAGCCGTCTTCGTTATAGGACATTACTGCTCGGGAGCTTCGATCCCCGCATCCAAAATCTACGCCCAGGCCGGCGTTCTGCAGATCTCGCCGTCCTCGACCAATCCGACCTTGACCGAGCAAGGCCACGCAAACGTCTTCCGGGTGTGCAGTCGTGACGATGCACAAGGCTTAAAGGCCGGCAATTATCTGGCCGACCACTGGGGTGACAAGAAGATCGCAATTCTTCACGACGACACGACCTACGGCAAGGGCCTCGCCGACGAGACGAAAAAGCAACTGAACAAGCGCGGCGTGAGCGAAGCGATCTACCGAAGCTATGAGCCGGGGAAGGACGACTACTCGGCCGAGATCGCAGCCTTGCAAACGGCAGATATCGCGGTGCTGTATCTCGGCGGCTATCATACGGAAGCAGCACTTATGGTTCGTGCAGCGCGTGAGCGCGCCTATCCGGTGCAGGTGATCTCAGGTGACGACACGGCGACCGAGGCATTCGGCCTCATCGCCGGCCCCGCCGCCGAAGGAACCCTCTTCACCTTCGTCGCCGACCCTCGTCGGAATTCCGAGGCGGCTGAAGTCGTCGAGCGCTTCCGTGCCGAGAACTTCGAGCCGGACTCCTGGACATTGCACAGCTACGGTGCTGCCGAGGTCTGGGCGCAGGCAGTTGAGAAGGCGGGGTCGCTAGACCCGCAGAAAGTGATCATGGCGCTGCGCAAATATCAGTTCGATACGGTGCTCGGCCGGATCGATTTCGACGAGAAGGGCGACCTCACCGTTCAGAACTGGGTGTGGTATGTTTGGAAGGGTGGCGAGTACGTGCCGCTGGAGTAACCAGCGCTGACCGCAGCAGCTCGCGTTTGAGAAGAAATCCGTGCGGACGATGTTGACCGCCTCAGCCGGAGCGAGGGGCCGCGATGTTTGATCGTCTCGGCATTCGCGGTCGTCTGCTGTTCGCCTTCTTTGGCATCAGTGCCTTCGCGGTGCTTGCGACCGCAGGCGCCTTGTACGCTTTCCTTCAATTGAGCCAAGTGCTCGAACGTGTAACGGAGCGCCGGGCCCCGTCCGCGCTTGCATCACTCGAACTCTCCCGTCATGCCGAACGCGTCGCCGCCACTGCGCCGGCCGTCCTTGCTTCGACCAGCAGGGCCCGGCACGGCGAGGTGTCGGCCGCGATCGGGAGCGAGATGACCCGCCTGGAAGAGCTGCTTGCTGCACTGAAAGGAGCGACGCTCAACTCGACGGTCGTCAGCGAGATCGAAGATGCGGCGGTGAGGCTGCGGCGCAACCTGAACGCCCTCAACGGTCTCGTCACCGCCCGCCTGGCCGCGGTCGCGCGGAAGGAAGAGCTGTTACGTCGCCTGTCGACGACAACGAATGCCAGCCAGCGACTCGTCGCACCCGGTATTCTCGTGATGAACTCCAAGATACCGCGGTGGCGGGCTGCCACCGTCGATCCAAGACTTTCGCCCGAAGCGGAAGCTGCAGCGACGAGAGACCTGGCGCGAGCGATCGCGGCCTATATTCCGCAACAGACGGCGCAGCGGGAGATCGCGGCCATCAACGACACGCTTCTGCAGGCCGCGGTCGTGCCGACGCCGGGCGACCTGTCGCTGCTTTCGTTCCCCTTGCACCGCTCGCTCGAAGTGCTGGAGACGGTAACTCCCGAATTCGATGAGCAACTGCGGAAGCGCTTCCGCCAGCTCGTGGACGAGTTCAAGGCGCTGATCGACGGTCCGAGAAGCATCCCGTACGCGCGTTACGAAGAACTCACAGTCCTGGCAGAGGGTGAGAAGCTGGTGGCGGAAAACGATCAGCTTTCGCGCAAACTCACGCTTGCCGTTGACCGCCTCGTGGCGGCAGCCCAAAGAGATATCTCCGAGGCGGGCGCGGAAGCTACGGTGGTCCGGCGCTATGGTACCGGCATCGTGCTCGGCTCCGCCCTTCTCAGTCTGCTGAGTTCGATACTGATTGTCTGGCTCTATGTCGACCGCAACCTGCTTGCCCGTCTCGCAGGTCTGAGCCACAGCATGCTCGCCATTGCCGCCGGCAATCTTCGGGTGCCGCTGCCGGAGACCGGCGGCGACGAGATCGGTCGCATGGCCAAGGCGCTTCGCGTCTTCCGCGACACAGCGATCGAGGTCGAGGAGAAGAACCTGCGCGCCGTGGCCGAAGCCCGCCAGCGTCTTGTCGACGCGATCGAGAGCATTTCTGAAGGCTTCGCTCTTTACGACGGCGAAGACCGGCTCCTCGTCTGCAACAGCCGATATCGTGAAATTCTCTATCCGGGAATAGATGATGCCGTCGTCTCCGGGACCCGTTTCGAGGCGATCATCCGCGCGGCGGCGGAGCGTGGCCTGATCGAGGATGCAATCGGGCGGGAGGAAGAATGGATCGCCGAACGGCTCGCGGCGCATCGCAACCCAGCCGGGACGCTCCTCCAGCAGCGCGGCCCTGATCGCTGGATACAGATAAGTGAACGCCGGATTTCGGGCGGCGGCACCGTCGCGGTCTACTCGGATATTACGGTGCTGAAGCGTCGCGAGCAGGACCTGTCCGAGAAATCGACAGCGCTCGAAGCGCTCTCCGCCAAGCTTGCCAAATACCTCGCACCGCAGGTTTACAGCTCGATCTTCAGCGGCCGACAGGATGTGAGAATTGCGAGCCAGCGCAAGAAGCTGACGATCTGTTTTTCGGACATTGCCGGATTTACGGAGACGACCGACAAAATGGAGTCCGAAGAGCTCACGCAGCTCCTCAACCAGTACCTGACCGAGATGTCAAAGATTGCTTCGGACTTCGGCGCCACGATCGACAAATATGTCGGCGACGCCATCCTGATGTTCTTCGGAGATCCCGAAACGCGCGGAGTCAGGGAAGAAGCGATCGCCTGCGTGTCGATGGCGCTTGCAATGCAGAAGCGAATGGCCGAACTCGGCGAGACCTGGCACAGCGCCGGCATAGAAACGCCGCTCCGCTGCCGGATCGGCATTCACACGGATTACTGCACTGTCGGCAATTTTGGCAGTGAAGACCGGATGGACTACACGATCATCGGCGGGGCCGTGAACCTTGCCGCGCGGCTGGAGCAGGAAGCGGAGCCTGGATCGGTCTTGATCTCCTACGAGACTTTCGCGCAGGTGAAAGACGTGATCCATTGCGAGGAGGTGGGGCCCATTCGTGTCAAAGGGATAGCCTATCCGATCGCGACCTATAGGGTCGTCGACTTCAGAGCCAATCTCACTGCCGATTGTAACGCGATCCATAAGGAGTTGCCGCATCTGAAGCTGGATGCAGAGCCCTCCCTCATGTCGTCCGGCGAGCGTAAAGAGGCCGCGGCAACGCTTCGCGAGGCGCTCGACAGGCTCTCTCCCTGAAGCGTTGCCTACGACCCGACTCCGGCCGAGCTAGAACGGCAGCCGCCGCTGTAATAACAGAGGATCCGGAGGAAAGCCGAGATGATTGTTGTGCGCCCCGCTCTGTCGGACGAAGTAGATGCGCTTGCTCATGTTGGCCTCGCGGCCTGGTGCAAGGGGATAAAACCGCTAGTCCCGGCCGAGGTCGCGCTGGCGATCGAGCAGGACAACCCATTCGTACCATTTCTGCGGCAAATGGGCTCAAGCATCCTGGTGGCTGAGGTCGAGGGCCAAGCTGCCGGGATTGGAGCTTGTGAGCACGCGGACGATACCATCAGCGATATCTGGGTGGCTCCGGCTTTCGAGGGGCGAGGCGCCGGATCGGCACTCATAAGGGCCCTCGAAACACAGATCCTTGATCGGGGATACTCCGAGGCTCGAATCGAGGTAGCCGCTGCAAATGAACGAGCGCTTGAGCTATATCAGCGTCTTGGCTACCAGCAGCTTTGGAGGAAGGTCGTTTCTGACCCTGTGCTCCGAACGAAGCTGGAAAAGATCGGCCTGGCCCGGCGTCTTTAATCCTCGACCTATCTCAAGGTCCGCAAGTACTGAATGGTACCTCGGATTGCGGCTCCTCTGGGCTTCCCCGATAGCTGCCCTACTTGCTTAACAAGGCTTTTCCGAATGAAGGTTACGCCATGCTCAAGTGGGCTCTTATTTTTCTGGTTATATCGCTGATAACGGGTTTTCTCGGCTTCTCCGGCGTCTCCGCTGCGACGGCCGGGATCGCCAAAATCTTGTTCTATTTAGCGCTGGTCATATTCCTGATCTTCCTGATCCTTGCCCTCTTGGCCGGCAGCGCCGTGGTGTAGGCCTCATCTTGCCCCAAACCCTTCGGAAAGGCACAAGAGAGGTCTGAAGGCGTCGGGGCACAGGGGATAAGATGCTGAGGTTTTCGCGGAGAGCTGACCAGGATCAGGCCAAAGCCACCGGCGGACCGATGCGGATCGCATTCGCGCCGGGACCGGCAGCAATTGCTCAGCCCTCCCGGCTTCCGACGCTTGCCGCGACGGCGGCGACGGTCGCTGTTCTCTATTTCGCCAGCGAAGTATTTCTCCCACTGGCGATCGCCATCCTGCTCACCTTCGCGCTGGCGCCCGTGGTTTCGAGGCTTCGGCGAGCGGGTTTGCCGCGCTCGGTCGCAGTGATCGGCACGGTCGCGACAGCCTTTCTGTTCCTCTCCGCATTTAGCGCCATCCTGGCCGTGCAGGTCAGCGAAGTGGCGCAGAATCTCCCCACCTACCAGTACAACATCATCGAGAAGATAAGGGTTCTGAAGGAGGCGGGATCGGAAAGCCAGATCTTGGAACGCCTCAGCCGCGTCGTGGAAAGGATCAGTACCGAAATCAGTCGCCCCAAGCCCGAAGCCAGCATCTCGCCCGAACCGGAGCCCGAGCAGAAACCGCTTCTCGTGGAGATTTTTTCGCCTGAGCGTCCGATCGAAACGTTGCGGAATATCATCGATCCCCTGCTTGGGCCTTTGGCCACGTCCGGTCTCGTCATTGTCGTCGTCATCTTCATGCTCTTCGAAAGGGAGGAACTGCGCGACCGCTTCATCCGGCTGGTCGGCTATGGCGACCTGCACCGCACGACCGATGCTCTGCAAGATGCCGGCGCACGGGTCGGCCAGTATCTGCTCATGCAGTTGGTGGTGAACATCACCTACGGGATACCGCTTGCCATCGGCCTCTGGTTGCTCGGCATACCCAACGCGATCCTCTGGGGAATGCTCGCCATCGTATTGCGCTTCGTCCCCTATATCGGCCCCGTCATCGCGGCCGTCCTTCCCCTGTTTCTCGCATTCGCTGCGGCTCCGGGTTGGAGCCTGCTGGTCTGGACGGCGGCGCTGTTCATTGTCCTGGAACTCCTCAGCAACAACGTCGTCGAGCCCTGGCTTTACGGTTCGCGGACCGGCCTTTCGCCGCTTGCGATCATCGTCGCTGCAATTTTCTGGGCCTGGCTCTGGGGGCCGGTCGGACTGGTTCTGTCGACGCCGCTGACGGTTTGCCTCGTGGTGCTCGGCCGCCATGTCCCCCAATTCGAGTTCCTCGAAATCCTGTTGGGCAACGAGCCGGTGCTCGATCCCAAGGAGCGGCTCTATCAACGCTTGCTGGCCGGCGATCCGGATGAGGCCACCGACAATGCCGAGGAAATGCTCGAGGAGAAATACCTCGTCGAATTCTATGACGCGGTCGCGATTCCGGCCATGTTGCTCGCAGAACACGACCGCGCTCGCGGCGCGCTGACCGATGCGCAAGTGGGGCAGATTGCCCAGAGCGCGCGCACGCTCGTCGCCAATCTCGAGGAAATCGCCAGCGAAGAGGAAGAAGAAGAGGAAGACGCCGACGAAGAGACCGGCGATGGAGACGTAGAGACCGACGACTATGACTTGCCCCTCGGAGATGGAAAGTCCGTCCTCTGCATCGGCGGGCGAGGCGATCTCGACGATGTGACGGCCTCCATGCTTGCCCAGGTGATCTGGATCCAAGGGGCGGAAGTGGCCTCTGCGAGTTACAAGGAATTGAAACCCGGCACTATCCGAACGCTTCCCTTCGCAGGGCGCAACGCGATCCTTGTGAGCTTTCTCGATCAAGATTCGCTGCGTCATGCCAAGTTCATCGTGCGCCGACTGAAGCGCCTCGCGCCGACGGCGCGCATCGGCATCGTGCTCTGGCAGGAGGACGGCGCGTCAAGGGCCGACTTGGTTGAAGAGTTGCAGGCTGATTTTGTGGTCCCTGTGATCGCCGAGGCAGTCCGAGAGGCGCTTTCCGACGAGGTCGCCCGACCGTTGAAGGCGGTGCGCGCGAAGATTGCCCGTCGCCACCAGGCGCGCAGGCGGAAGAGCTCGTCAGTGGAAAAAGCGGACGCCGCCGACCAGAATGCGGGGTAGGCCTGGATTGCCGCGGTCCTCAACTCACGCCCGCGAGGCCGCCACGCTGAGAACCAGATCGCCGTTTCAGGCAGCGCAGGCGGCTGCGTCACGCGATGCGGGCAGGCCGGCGGCGCGGGTTCGTTCCACCAGCGCCTCCAGGATCGCGCGATCTTTGAAATGCTCCTGGCCAACCAGATACTCGGCCGACAACATGGGGTCGAGGGAGAGCGCCTGCGCAACGAGTTCACCGGCGCGCCCGACGTCACCGCGGGCCATGCGCGCCGCGACCCGATACAGGTAGGTGCGCCGAGTCTGGAACGGCAGCTTGTGAGCAACCTCGAACATCTCCTCGAAACGATCGAGCACGTAAAGGGACGCTACCCGTTCCTCGGTGATCCAGACCGGAAGAAACGGATCCAACATTTCGGCGCGATCCAGGAGTTCGAGCGCCCGCAACGGCTCACCGGCGAACAGGTAGAAAGCTGCGCAGCGACCGATCGTATAGGCGTCGTTGGGCGCCAGTTCGATCGCGCGTTCATGGTGAAAGCGCGAGGCAACGAAATCGCCACGCTTCATCTTGATTGCGCCCATTATGCGGTGGCCTTCCGGATCGGTGGGATCAAGCTCCAATGCATGGGCCGTCTGCCGTTCGCCGGCATCGAGATCAAAACTCGGCAGCGAGCTCCACGAGCAGACGTGCATGGCGAAGGGACGTCCGAAGCCCGGATCCGCCTGCATCGCCTTCTCGAACCAGCGCATCGCTTCATGCACATGCAGGTCAGCGACGCCCGCCAGCCGATGATGATCGAGACCTCTGAGATAATGCTCATAGGCAGACATGCTCTCCGGCCGTTTCAGGCGGGCCGCAGCGAGCTCCGACTGCTCGATCCGACCGGAAACGGTCGCGGCGACGCGCGCAGTGATCTCGTCCATGATGTCGAGGACCTCTGCGAAGGGACGCTGAATGCGATCGGACCAGAGCAAATGCGCCTGCCCCGTTTCGATAAGAGCGATATTGACGCGCACCTGGGCGCTGGTCTTGCGCACCGAGCCGGCGACCACATAGCGCACGCCGAGCACCTTGCCGATTTCGACAGGATCTGCAGTTCGGAGCACGCTTGACGCAGATCTCGACGTGACGAACAGGCTCTTCAGTCGACTGAGCTCGAGCGTGAGGTCATCCGTCATCCCTTCGGCGAGAAAGGTCTGGTCCTGGTCGGTGGCCGATGCCGTAGAGAATGGCGTCACCACAACGGAATTCGGCCGGACCGACAAGGGCGGCGCGGTACGGGTGGGCGCTATTTGGAAGCGGTGACGGTCCATTGCCGCCCCGACCCGGTAAATTCGAACGGGTTCGGACACACCCTTCAACTGTCGCTCGCCGACCGCTTCGAACGCGCAGGGCGAGACCCGGCGAACATGGTCATAGAGCGGCCCCGAAACCTCGATTTGCCCCGGCTCGGCTGAAGCCTCTATCCGTGCGGCAACATTGACGCCATCACCGCGCAGGTCGTTGCCGACAACGACCACGTCGGCAAGGTGCAGGCCGAAGCGCATGTCCTGCGAAGAGGTTCGTGGCACGGCTCCAATCGCGCCGCGCATCTCCATGGCGGCGCGGAGCGCGTTTACAGGACTGGAGAATTCCGCGAGGATCGCATCGCCTGCCGTATTGAAGACCCTGCCCT
This sequence comes from Sinorhizobium shofinae, assembly GCA_001704765.1. GTDB lineage: Bacteria > Pseudomonadota > Alphaproteobacteria > Rhizobiales > Rhizobiaceae > Sinorhizobium > Sinorhizobium shofinae. Next base: position 99,892 of record MBFK01000115.1, on the reverse strand, counting down.
CGAAGCGCGTAACGATCTCTGCAATGATGGCCATGCAATCGACCACGCGAGCGATGGTCTGCTCCTCGTCGTGCTCCATCGCAGACGTGGAGGCGACAAAATCGCCGACCAGAATGGCAGCCAGCTTCCGCTGCATTTCGCTGTTCCGCTGCACGGCCCCAGGAAGCGGGGATGATAACATGGCGGTCCGCGAAGCGCCTAATTCGGCAGGTTTTGGCCGGGCAATGGGAAAGAGGTACGCCGGCAGCCGTCGGCATGCCGGGCGCCCTGCACTATTGGGCCGGGGTCGGTTCCCCGAGCGACAGCATCAAACGGTTGGCCCAGTTGAAGAAGGCCGCGCCGTGGATGACGTCGGCGATCTCGAGTTCGTCAAGGCCCGCGGCGCTCAGCCGTTCGACGTGGCTGTTATCAAAGACGGGCGGCGTGGCGGTGAGCGCCACTGAAGCCGCGACGAGCGCATTCCAGCGCTCGCCGAGATCCGCCTCGCTACCGTCGTCCAGCAATCGTTGGACGTCCTGCTTCCGCCTCGAATGATGAGCGGCCAAGCGCGAGTGCACCGAAGCGCAGTAAATGCAGCCGTTGAAGCGCGAGGCCGCGGTCGCGGCAAGTTCCCGCTCGACCCGCGGCAGTCCGGTCCTCGTGTTGTAGAACACGTCCTTGTCCAGCTTGGTGCGCGCCTCCAGCACTTCCGGATCGCGAACCAGAAGCCGGAAATAGGCTGACTTCGCCCTCGCCTCCTCGACCAACCCGGCATAGTGCCGCTCGGTCAATTCGCCTTCGGAGAGCGGTTCGATCCACGGCGTCCAGCCGATTTCCTCCTGCGTGAAAACAGCCGGCGGATTCTGCACGGGAACGGCGATAATATTCTCTGCCATGGGCTTGCCCTCCTCTGCTCAAGCGACTGCACGTTTCGTCGCCGAAGCGAGAACCGCCAGACCCGCAATGACCCTGACCTGGAATGCGACGAAGGAAATGAGCTGCGACAGCGTCACGACGCCGGTTGTCGTCCAGCCCGCATCGAAAAGCGCCTGCAAGGCCCTAGGGTTCGCGTCGCGCGGATGGAAAACGAGAAGGTGCGCGTGTTCAAGCGCAGCGGCGAGGCGCGGTCCAAGCGCTTCACGACCGGCGTCGGACACGCGGTAGGTCGAACCTGGCTTGTCCTCAGCGGTCAACGGACCGCCGGGATGGTGTCCGTAGGGCCCTACGGCTTGTGCAGCGCCGATCTCCGCCTTCAGAGTTTCGAGGAGCCGCCCTTCGTCAGTCTGATCCTCCAGAGGGGCAGCGTAGAACTCGAAGGCGTCCGAGTACCGATGGAGCCCGGCAACGAAGCTTGCCACGACATGACGCTCCTCCAGAGAGGCGTCACCGGAAGCGCTCGGCTGAAAGAGAGCGAGATAGCTTTTCTGCGACTGCTCCCGCGTCTGCGGCCGTTGAGCGCGGACGCGGTCTAGGACCGAGCCAGGTTTCACCCCGGCGAGAAGATCGATGATGTCGGGTGTGGAAATGCTCATGGGATAGTCTCCTTCCTTGCATTTTTCGGCGGCCGGATTTTTTCCGACCGATTGAGCGGCTTCTCAGCCGACGGCGCCGATCCGCCTCGTCTCGGCCGGGCGCTCCGGAACCCAGCCCAGTGCCGGGGCGACCTTGGTGGAAATCGACTCGATCGAATGGAGGATCAGGGCATGCGGCGGATCGACCGAATGGACCTGGAAGACGAGATCCGTCACCCGATCCAGCGTCGCGTCCGCCGCAAGGCTTGCGATGACGTCGTCTGCCGTGCCCACATGGACGTCGAAGGCGCGGATGAGATCGGCGAGCGTATCGCCTTCGACCTTGTGGCCGGCGGCGATCAATCTTTCAGCACCGCGGCGAAGCCCCTGCTCGGCGAACCGCAGTGCTTCCGCCCGGCTGTCGGCGACGAACAGGCTGCGAGAGCCGAGGATGCGCGGCGCCCGCCCCGCGGGAAGCGCCGCGAGATAGGCGTCGATGATCGGGTTCTGCAGATCGGCGAGCGAGGCGTCGAGCCGGTCGACAGGTCTCGGTTGCGTGCGCGACAACATCAGCCCGTCGCCGGCCCTCCCCGCCCTTTCACCGCCCGCCACCGAGAAGGTCGCCTGCCAGATACGGTCGACGAGGTCGGGTGCGGCGGGATAGAGCCTGTCGCCGCCTTCGAGACTTCGTCCGGCCCAGGCATCGAGAACGATCTTCAGGTGCCGCGTAAAAATCTCGCCGCGCGCGCTGCTTTCAAGGCCGAAGGCGGTGAACGAGGATGGCGTACCGCCGGTCCCGAAGCCGACTTCCAGCCGTCCCCGAGAAAGAAGATCGAGCACGGCCGTATCCTCGGCGACGCGGATCGGATTTTCGAGCGGCAGCGTGATGACGCCGGTGCCGAGCCGAATGCGCGACGTTTGCGCGGCGACATGGGCGAGGAAGACGAGCGGCGCCGGCAGGCCGCCCTCGTCCGCATGGAAATGATGCTGTGCCACCCAGGCACTGTCGAAGCCGAAGCGTTCCGCCTGGGCGATCTGCTCGGCCGCCAGCCGGTAGCGAACGCCCGCTGTCGCGTCGTCCAGCAGACGCGTGAAGAAGCCGAGCCGCTTGCGGGTTGTTGTCTCTGTCATGGCTTTCCTGTCGATCGTTGCATCACGCGAAGGCCGGATGCGTCCGGCCGGGAATGGCATTGATGAGTTCGCGGGTATAGTCGCTGCCAGGGCGTTCGAAGACTTGGGCGACTGGCCCCTCGTCAACCAGCCGCCCGCCCCGCAGGACCGAGACGGTGTCGGCGATCTGCCGGACAACCGCGAGGTCATGCGAGACAAAGAGATAGGTGAGCGCGAGGTCCTGCTGCAGTTCGTCGAGCAGGTCGAGGATCCGGGCCTGAACCGTCACGTCGAGAGCCGACACGGCCTCGTCCAGGACCACCACTTGCGGCTCGAGGATCAGAGCGCGGGCGATGGCGACACGTTGCCGCTGGCCGCCGGAGAACGCGTGCGGCCGGCGTAGAGCCGTCGCTTCCGGGAGGCCCACGCGCGACAGAATGGACATGACCCTCTCGCGGCGCTCCGGTCGCGTCACGGCGCCGAAATTGAGCAGCGGCTCCTCGATGATATCGAAGATCGTCTGGCGCGGATCGAGGGAGGCGCTGGGATTCTGATAGACGAGTTGGATCCTGCGTCTGAACTGGCGCAGAGCCTCGCCATTGAGTGCTGCAAGCTCCCTACCGTCGACGCGAATCCTGCCGGAAGTCGGCTTCTGGAAGCCGACCACCGCCCTGATGGTCGTCGTCTTACCGGAGCCGGATTCGCCGACAATGGCGTGGGTCGTACCTCTCCGAACGCGGAACGAAACGTTGTCGACGGCGCGCAACGGCGCTTCCCTCAAGCCCGGCCGCGGGAATTCCTGGACAAGTTGCTCGACGACGACGATATCTTCGGCGGCCGCGGCGCCGACCGGAGGGCGGGCAGTCGCCGGCATGCGCGTCACCAACCGCGCCAGAGATGGCGCATTGGCGATCAATTGGCGCGTGTAGGCGCTGCGTGGCGAGGCCAGAACGTCGATCGCCCTCCCCTCCTCCTGAACATGCCCGCCCTGCAGCACGACAACGCGATCGGCGCGATCGGCTGCAATCCCAAGGTCGTGGGTCACCAGCAGCACCGCCGTACTGAATTCCCTTCGCAACTCGTCGATCAGATCGAGGATGCGCTTCTGCACCGTCACATCGAGAGCGCTCGTCGGCTCATCGGCGATAATCAGCTGGGGTTTCAGCGCGATGGCGATGGCGATCAGCACCCGCTGGCGCATGCCGCCGGAGAGCTCGTGCGGAAATTGCCGGGCTCGCAGTTCGGGTTCCGAAAGACCAACGCGCTCGAGCAGCGTGACGACTTGCCGCTCGCGATCTTTGCCGCGCAACTTGCCATGGATCGCCAGGATCTCGCCGACCTGTGCGCCGATGGTCTTGACGGGATTGAGGGAGCTGCCCGGATCCTGGGGAACAAGGCTGATCCTGGCACCGCGGATCGTGTCGAGTTGTTTGTCGGACCAGCGCGATATATCCGTGCCATTCAGCCTTATGGTGCCCCGATCGACGCGGCCGTTGGCAGCAAGGAGCCCGATGATGGACTGCGCCGTCGTCGTCTTGCCGGAGCCGGATTCGCCGACGAGCGCGACGACCTCGCCGGGCTCTACCCGGAAGCTGACGCCGTGAACCACTTCATGGTAGTGCGCGCCGTCGTGATAGGAGATGGCGAGGTCCGAGACCTCCAGCACCGGGACACGCGGATCGGTCAGGACGGTCATGGGATCACCTTTGCGAAGGATTGGCTGACGCGATTGGCGGCGAGAACAACGAGGACAACGACGATGCCGGGTGCGGTCGTCAGCCACCAGGCTGTCGAGATGTAGTTGCGGCCTTCGGCGATCAGCAGCCCCCATTCCGGTGTCGGCGGCGGCGCGCCGTAGCCGAGGAAGCCGAGCGTCGAGATTTGCAGGACAGCGGAGCCGAATTGGAGCGCCGCAAATGCGATGACCGAGGTTAGCGAGTTTGGTAGGACATGCCGCCAGAGCACCGCCCAGAAAGTCCCTCCGCTGCCAAACGCGGCTTCGACATAGTCGCTCCTGCGCACCCGCACGACCTCGGATCGAGCGAGGCGGGCAAATCCAGCGACTGAGGTTACGCCGACGGCGATCGCCGCGTTCACCGTGCCGAAGCCGAGCAGGATGATGATGCTGAGGGAGAGAAGGAGCGGTGGGATCGACAAGAGCACGTCGACGAGGCGCATAATTGCATCGTCAAGCCTTCTGCCAACCGAGCCAGCCACCACGCCGAATGCCGTGCCGACGACAAGCCCGAGGGCGACGGCGACAAAGGCACCGGTGAGCGAGTGGACGGCGCCGTAAACGATGCGAGCGTAAAGATCTCGGCCCAGTGCGTCGGTACCGAGCAGATGGGCTGCATCCGGTCGTTTGAGCTGCGCACCGCCGATCCCCTCGACGGGGTTGTAAGTCGTGAAAATAGCCGGAGCGACGGCCCAGAAGAAGACAACGGTAAGAATCAGCCAGGAGAGTGCGCGGCCCGGCGGCAAGCGTCTTTGAAGCCGGTCGAGGCGATCTCTCGCTGAGCTTCGTTTGGCATGCCGATCGGCGCCGGCTTCACTGTGGATCGTGTCGAAGCTGGTCATGCCGCCGCTCCCGGATTTGTCCTGAGGCGCGGATCGAGAATGGGATAGAGGAGATCCACGATCAGGCTGATGATGACGAAGGCAGCTGCCGACAGTACGACGATCGCCTGCAGCACGGCGGCATCCTGAGTGCCGACGGCGCGCTCGGTAAGGCCGCCGATGCCGTTCAGGCCGAACACTGTCTCTGTCACCACCGCGCCAGCGATCAACTCGCCGAAGAGTACGCCGGCAATCGTCAGTGTCGGCAAGAGCGCGTTCTTGGCGACGTGCCGCCACAGAACCCGGTTGCGTGCGGCCCCCTTGGCGCGTGCCACCGCCACGAAGGGCCGGGTCAGAACGTCGTCGATGTTGCGCACCAGTACCTGGGCGAGCGGCGCGGAGATCGGCACGGCCAACGTGATGACGGGCAGGAGAAATTCCTGCCACGGACCTGGATTGATGACCGGCACGAGCTTCAGCCGGAAGGAGAAGATCTGGATCAGCATGATGCCGAGCCAGAAGGTCGGGACCGAGACGAAGAGCGACGGGATCGACTGGATCGCGGAGCGAAGCCAGGCAAAGCGCGCGAGACTCGACAAAAAGGCGATTGCCACGGCGAAGATTGAAGCAAGCAGGAAACCAAGCGTCGCGAGCTTCAGCGTCACCGGCAGATGGGCCGCAAGGCTGGCGCTTACCGGCACGCCGGCGTGGACGGAATAGCCGAAATTGCCGGTCAGAAAGTTGCCGATGGCGCCTATGTACTGCAGCCAGAGCGGACTGTCGGCCGCGTAGGACGCCCGGATATCGGCGATCTGTTGCGGCGTCAGGCCGAGTTCCGGGTTCTGGAACTTGATGCGGATCGCATCTCCCGGCATTGCCTGCAGCAGAATGAAGGAGACCGTAAAAGCCGCCCATAGCACAAGGAGGGCTTGGCCGATGCGGTTGAGCAGGTATCGGGACGTCATGGTTTTCCTCGCCTTGGTTCGGATCAGGCCGACCGGCACGCCTGCCCGGCGCGCCGGTCGATGCGGTCAATGCTCGGCAAGCCAGGTGCTGTAGAAACTCGGGCGGCCGACCGCTTCAAAGGCGACGCCCTTGACGTAGGGAGCACCGGCGAAGGCCTGTGGTTCTTCGAAGATCGGGATCGCATAGGCCTGATCGACGACGTAGTTCTGCACTTCGCCCGCGATCGCCAGCCGCTTGTCGCGGTTGGGCTCGGAGGCGAGAAGTTCCAAAAGGCCGTTCAGCTTGTCGTCGACGAAATTCTGCACTTTGTCGCTCAGGCCGCCTTTCTGGCGCAGGACGTCGCGGTTCTTGGGGTAATACTGGCTCTTGATGACGTCCGGATCGGCGCGTCCGACCATCGCCGGCGAAACCGGCGTCTTCTGAGGGTCGAGGTCGTCGATGGTCTTGCTGCCGCTGTCGCCGGCAAGTACGTTGAGCTTCACGCCGAGCTTGCCCCACTGTTGGGCGACGAGTTGCAGCGTCTCCTTGTTTTGAGGCTGCGGCAGGGATTCATAGGCCGTCAGCACAAGCTCCTTGCCGTCCTTCTGGCGTAGACCGTTCGGCCCGAGCGTCCAGCCCGCCTCATCCAGGAGTTTTTTCGACTTCTCCGGATCGAAGCTAAGCTTCCCCGACAGGTTGACATAGCCGAGCGCCGTCGAAGCGATGATCGAACTCGCCTGCGGATAGTTCTTGGAGAAGAGCGTCGAAACGATCTCCTTCGTATCCGTCGCATGCAGCAGCGCCTGGCGCACGCGGAGATCGGCGACGAGCGGATTGTCCGGGCGGAAGACGACGCTGTTGTTCACGCCGCGGGTGGGCGGTGCATAGATCTGGAAATCCTGCACCTCGACCTGGGCCTCGTCATAGGCTTGCACTTGGCGGATGAAGTCCGCCTGCCCCGCAAGCAGCGCGCCAATACGGACGCTATCCTCGCCGGTAATGATGTATTTGATCCCGTCGAGATAGGCGCGCCCCTGATGCTCGAGCTTCGCCGGACCCCAGGCGTAGTCCTCGCGCGCCCTTGAGGTTCAGTTCCTTGCCGAGCGTCTCGCTCTCGACGACGAAGGGGCCGGAGCCGATGATCTTGGCGGCGTCACCCAGTTCTTCAAAAGGGAGCGACAGCGTGCTCAGGGAAACGAGGCCGGAGCCGATCACAGACGTTCCCTGCAGGAAGCCCGGCGATGGTTTCTTGAAGTAGAACTTCACTGTGTGCGGATCGATGACTTCGCTGCGCTCGTAATTGTTGATCACCTCGGAGACCGGCTGCTTCAGCGCCTTGTTGCCGAGGCCGAACACGTCGAAATTCTTCGCGACCGCCGCCGCGTCGACCGGCGTGCCGTCGGAGAAGGTGACACCGCGTCGGATCTTGAAGGTATATGCCGTCGCGTCTTCGTTGACCGTCCAGGATTCGGCGATCCAAGGCTCGATCTCGAGTGTCTTCGGGTTCTGATAAGTGAGCTTGTCCGTGATCTGGTTGAGAACCCCGCCATTGGGGTAGAAACCGCCGGCCGGTGGGTAAAGATTGGTATGGGCCTGCTGCTCCAGGTAGATCAGCGTTCCGCCCTTAACCGGTTCTCCCGCTTCTTCGGCAAAAGCGCTTGGCAACAGAAAACTTGTGGCGGCGAGTGTCGCCAAGGTGAAAGCGAGCCGTTTCAGTCTGGTCGTCATGGGAGCCTTCCTTCGAATGATCAAGGACTATGGTACGGCGACACCCCCGTTTATCAACTAAATCTAGTAAATTAATATACTATATCTCGCCGGCAATCCGAAAGAAGCTTCTCACCGCAACGACAAGGTGAGGCATTCCGTTCAGCACCCGGAGAGATGGCTCGCATAATCACCAAAGAGCCGACTTGAGCGAGGCCCGTCTGCAGCGTTTCATAGGCGAGATCATCATCGAAACTCGCATCCGCAAAGCAAAAAGCGTATAAAGTTCATAGCTATGTCCCGGGAGCGTCCAAAAGCCTGGAACGTTCCGACAGCGCTGGAGTTCTGGGCACTCGGGAAAGAACCTGGAGTGAAGCCATGGAACAGATGAACGCGCGCAGACTTGCAGACGAGTATCTGCGTCTCGGCGGCCACCGTCGCGTGGTCATCGACGATAACGAAACCTCGATCAGGAACTGGGAGCCGGAGCCTGACGAGGCCGAGGCATTCTGGAAGGCCTATGTGGAAACGCTCAGCCCTGAGCGGCAGCGGGAGGTGGAGCTCTTCTTGCCGACGATCAATCGTGCCTGAGGAATGCTGTCCCCGAGGTCCTCCTTCGGCAGTTGGAACCGAAAAACTTCGTTCGGAATTGTAGCTGAACAACCGCGTCCATCGAATGCGATGGATGCGGCGGCGGAACCATGGACATGAACAAAGCTCGGGAAGCCAATGCGGATTTGACGCTCCCTGCCGCCGGCGAATGGTGGACGCAGCACCGCGGCCAGTCGCCCGTCGTCGCAACCGCCATTCACAATGGTCACGCGATGCGCGAAGCCGTGAAACGCCTCTGCGGGCTTACCGAGGAGGAGCGCCTTCGCGAGGAGGATCCCTTTACGGAGTTCATCATCCGGGATGTGCCGAACCGGATCGTCGTTCACCGGTCGCGCTTTGAGGTCGATGTCAACCGGCCGCGCGACGGCGCGATCTATCTGCGGCCGGAACAGGCTTGGGGTCTCAACGTCTGGGCGGGCGAAATGCCCGGTGAGATCGCCGAGGCGTCTCTCGCCATGCACGACGAATATTATGCGATGCTGAAATCGTACCTCCGCGGCGTCGAACGCTGTCATGGACGCTTCGCCGTTCTCGACGTGCACAGTTACAACCACCGTCGCTCCGGCCCTAAGGCCGAGCCGACAATCGCGGCCGCAGCGCCGGACGTCAATATCGGCACATTTTCCATGGACCGGAAGAAATGGGCGCACGTGATCGATCGCTTCGTGGAAGCGGTACAGTCCTTCGACTTTCCCGGCGGCCGGCTCGACGTGAGGGAAAACATCGCCTTTCAGGGCCGCGGCTACCAGGCGCGCTTCATCCACGAGCATTTTCCCGACACGGGCTGCGCGATCGCCGTCGAATTCAAGAAAATCTTCATGGAGGAATGGACCGGAGAACCATTCGTCGAAACACTCGGCGCGCTCAGAAAACTGCTCGCTTCGACGCTGCCAGTGCTCGTCGACGCATTGGAGTCGGAACGATGAAACCGGCAAGCGCAAGTGTCGCTGCGGCACGGGGCAATCCGGATTGGCTGGCCGACGTGCTCGTGGCGATCGAAGGGGGCAAGGCGGTGCGGAAGGAAATGCCGAGCGGCGGGCGCCTCCACGTCGATCGGGCACTGCCGTTTCTCTGTGTCCATGTCTCGGGTGACGACCGTGCTCCCGTCGCGCGCGAGATAGCCCAGGCGAATGCTTCCTATCTGATCGCGCCGGACAGAGCCACCGCCGCGCCAATCGTGGCTGCCGTCGGGACGCTGCTCGAGCGCCGCTTCGGTGCGTTCATGGTGATCGAAATGGGCGAACTCGCCTGTGACGAGTTACTCACCGACAAGGCACCTTTCCTTCCGCCTTTCACAATCGAAGTCACAGTAGGAAAAGAGGCGCCCATCCGTGCAGCCGCACGTGCCTTCGTCGCTGCCATCGATGCGATCCAGGTCAAGTTCCGCACGCCGCGCGTCGAAGTCCACAGCTGGCCGGAAGATCGGAGAACCGCGACCGCGGCGCTCGATATACCGTTCCCGTTGATGCGCGTGCGCTTTGCGCCGATCTACCGCCAGCATGAGTCGGGAAAGATCTATCCGGAGCTTCGCGAGCGCTTGATCGCTGCCATCTTCGATGCCGGCCTGCGCGCCTTTGCGGCATTCGCCAGCTCGACGGGGAGCCTGACCGCCTCCACACATCGCGCCCTGGGGCGGAAGGCCTTTATCGACGCCGTCGTGCGCACCGACCGTTGCATCGACGAGGTTGCGTCCACGTTCGATTTCCTGCTTGCTGTCACGCCGATTAACGCCGAAGCCGCCTGGAACGAGTTTGCCGCAAGCGGTTTCGACAGAGCGCCGCGGTTCCTTTATCGGCCTTTGACCCTGCAGGTAGAGGCGGCGAAGCGAAAGCTTTTTTCCATTCCCTACGAGCATCTCGAAGATCCAGTGCTTTACCAGCTTTACCGCGAGAAGCAGCAGGAGCTCGATCTGCAACTCTCGATGCTTTCCGCGCGGGAGACGGCAAAATTTATCGAGTTCGGCCGCGCCCTTTACGGTCCGGTAGAGACCGGACTCCTGCGGGCGGCAGAGGACGTCCTCGCCCGCAGCGACAATGGCGCAACCGAGGCCCACGTTTCCGCGTCGGCGGCCCGTGTGTACGCAGACTGCTACTTGGTCGAAGGGCGGGCGCGCGAAATGATCGCCGAATATGCGCGCCGTTGCAGCGACTTCGAGGCGCGTGTGGAGGTGCGGGACGACCTTCCTTCAGGCTTGCTGGTGTCGGGCAGACGATTGTTGATCGCTCGAAGCACGCTCATGCCGGTCGATCGTGTCGAGGCGATCCTCAGCCACGAGATCGGCGTTCATCTCCTGACCTATTTCAACGGCTCGGCTCAGGGCCTGCGCCTCTTTCGCTCTGGTCTTGCCGGATATGAGGGCATGCAGGAGGGCCTGGCGGTCTTTGCAGAATTTCTGTCCGGCGGTATGACGAGCGAACGACTCCGCCTGATCGCGGCGCGGGTGATTGCCTGCGCCGCCATGCTCGACGGCGCGTCCCTGCCGGAAGCCTATCGGCTTCTCGCCCACGACCACGGATTGCCGGAGGCGGATGCCTTCAATGTGGTCCTGCGTGTCTACCGCGGCGGCGGCCTCGTCAAGGATGCGATCTATTTGCGGGGGCTCCTGCAATTGCTCGACCATTTGGCAGATGGCGGGGCGCTCGAACCCTTCTGGATGGGAAAGATCGCAGCCTCGCATTTCGGGGTCATGCAGGAACTCAGTGCGCGCGGCCTGCTCGGCGGGCCGGCGGTGCGCCCCATGTTCCTCGACCATCCGCAAGCATCGACGCGGCTTGCCAGAGCCCGATCGGGAATGTCTCCGTTCGACCTGTTGGACAATTAGGAGCCGCACATGCGCATCGCCTTTTTCGTCAACTCCATCGAGGGCGAGGCGACATACTATACGACGACGTCGCTCGCGCTCGCGGCACTCTCCCGCGGACATGAGGTTTGTTATGTCACGCCGGGAGATTTCGTGCTTCGGGCGGACGATAGCTTGCTCATCCGCGCGACCACCTTGAACGGTTCCAAACCGAAGAAGCCGGAAACATTGATGAGCAGCCTCAAGGGCGCGCACGCGAAGGTCACCACCATGGACATCGCCGAAGTCCAGGTGCTGTTCCTTAGAAACGACCCCTCCGAGGACGCCGACCGGCGCCCCTGGGCGGTCTATGTCGGGACCAATTTCGGCCGGTTGGCCGCGGCCCGGGGTGTCATCGTGGTCAATGACCCTGATGGCTTGGCGCTCGCGCAGAACAAGCTCTATTTCCAGGGATTTCCGGAGATCGTCCGACCAGCGACGATGATCTCCAGGAGCATCGAGGAAATCCGCAGCTTCATTGAAGACCACCCGGATGGCGTGATTCTGAAACCGCTGCAGGGGTCCGGCGGCAGGAATGTCTTCAAGATCCAGTCCAAGGACGAGGCCAATCTCAACCAGATCTTCGAGGCGGCGAGTGGGGCGGGATATCTGATCGCCCAGAACTATCTCCCGGACGCGGTCGGCGGCGACATTCGGCTCTTCCTGATGAACGGGCGACCGCTTGAGCGCAAGGGCGTCTATGCTGCCTTCCGGCGCGTACCGGCGAAGGGCGACGTTCGCTCGAATTTGCATGCCAGCGGCACTGCCGAACCGGCGACCGTCACACCAGAAATTCTCGCCATTGCGGATAAATTGCGCCCCAAATTGATCCAGGATGGCATGTTCCTCGTCGGCCTCGACATCGTCGGCGACCGCATACTGGAAGCCAACGTCTTCACCCCCGGCGGACTTCCCGAGATCGCCGCGGCTCACGGTGTTGATTTCAGCGAGGAGATCATCACGGCGCTGGAGAATAAGGTGCGGATTCAGCAGCTCTATCTAGGAGCAATATCCAACCGAACGCTGGCAACGCTGTGATACGTAATGGCCGTGACGTCACCTCCCGCACAATTTGCGGCTGAATTTTAGTGGATGAGCGCCGGCGGCAACAAATGTGAGTTTACAAAAGTAATATTATATGATTTTTTCTCGACAGCTGCATGGAGAGCAGCTTTCTTTGGGAGGAAATCATGAAATTCGTGAAGGCACTTGCTAGTGCAACGATCCTTGCTGCCTGCACCTTTGGCAGCGCCTCGGCGGCCGACCTCGTCGTCGGCTTTTCCCAGATCGGATCGGAATCCGGCTGGCGCGCCGCTGAGACGACGCTGACGAAGCAGCAGGCCGAACAGCGCGGCATCGACCTGAAATTCGCGGATGCGCAGCAGAAGCAGGAAAATCAGATCAAGGCGATCCGCTCCTTCATCGCCCAGGGCGTCAACGCCATCCTTCTCGCACCGGTCGTCGCGACCGGCTGGGACGAAGTTCTGCAGGAAGCCAAGGACGCAGAAATTCCGGTGATCCTGCTCGACCGCACCGTCGACGCACCGAAGGAACTCTATCTGACGGCGGTGACCTCCGACCTCGTGCATGAAGGCAATGTCGCAGGCAAGTGGCTCGTCGATACGGTAGCCGGCAAGCCCTGCAACGTCGTCGAGCTTCAGGGCACGACCGGCTCTTCGCCTGCCATCGACCGCAAGAAGGGCTTCGAACAGGCGCTCGCTGGCAAGGACAACCTGAAGATCGTGCGCAGCCAGACCGGCGACTTCACGCGTACGAAGGGCAAGGAAGTCATGGAAAGCTTCCTGAAGGCGGAAGACGGCGGCAAGAACATCTGCGCTCTCTACGCCCATAACGACGACATGGCCGTCGGCGCCATCCAGGCGATCAAGGAAGCCGGCCTGAAGCCGGGCAAGGACATCCTCGTCGTCTCGATCGACGCCGTGCCGGATATCTTCCAGGCAATGGCCGCTGGCGAAGCCAACGCCACGGTCGAACTCACGCCGAACATGGCTGGTCCTGCCTTCGATGTGCTTGACACCTATCTGAAGGACGGCAAGGAGCCTGCGAAGTGGATCCAGACGGAATCGAAGCTCTACACCCAGGCTGACGATCCGATGAAGGTCTACGAGGAAAAGAAGGGCCTCGGTTACTGATCTCGTTTAGGCCCGCGCGGCACACCCGCGCGGGACCTCATGTTTCCTGGCGCCGGTTTTGGCCGGTCGCCGCGGAAAGAACGCCTGATCCTTGGCGAGGAATGGCGCGCGTGCGTCCCAATAGGCGTTTGCGCTGCCTTCCAATGCAGAGACAGTTTCCATGCAGACCAGCAGCGACAATATTCTATCGGCTGTCCGGATCGAGAAGGGCTTTCCCGGAACGAAGGCTCTCGACAAGGTCGATTTTCACCTCAGGCGCGGCGAGGTGCATGCCCTGCTCGGGGAGAACGGCGCCGGCAAATCCACGCTCATCAAGTGCCTGACCGGTGCTTATCGCCGCGATGGGGGCAGCATCCTGCTCGACGGCGCCGAAGTCGACCCGCGCGACACCTTCGACGCTCAGAGGCTGGGCATCGGGACCGTCTATCAGGAGGTCAATCTCCTGCCGAACCTTACGGTCGCCGAGAACCTCTTTCTCGGCCGCCAGCCGCGCCGCTTCGGCATGGTCGATACCCGCACCATGAATCGCAAGGCCCGCGAACTGCTCGCCGAATACGAACTCGACCTCGACGTGACACGCGACCTTGCGAGCTATTCGGTGGCGATCCAGCAGGTCGTCGCAATCGCCCGCGCCGTCGATCTCTCCGGCAAGGTGCTGATCCTCGACGAGCCCACTGCGAGCCTTGACGCGCACGAAGTTGCAATGCTCTTCCGCATCGTCCGGCGTCTCAAGGCGCGCGGGCTCGGCATCATTTTCATCACTCATTTCCTTGAGCAGGTCTACGAGATTTCCGACCGCATCACCGTGCTGCGCAACGGTCAGCTCGTCGGCACGCGCGAGACGTCAGACCTCAACCGGCGCGACCTGATCGCGATGATGATCGGACGCGAGCTCGCGGCCGAGATTCATTCCGCTCATGCAGCGACTGCCGAAGGCAGCCTGCGCTACCGGTTCAGGAATTACGGCCGCCGCGGCCGCATCAATCCTTTCGATCTCGACGTCCGGGCTGGCGAGGTCGTCGGCATCGCCGGCCTCCTCGGCTCGGGACGCACCGAAACGGCCGAGGTGCTATTCGGCGCCCATCGTGCCGACAGCGGTACCGCGGAGATCGACGGCCATGCCGTCGATCTGTCGTCACCGCGGGCCGCCATCCGCCAGAAATTCGGCTTCTGTCCGGAGGACCGCAAGACGGCCGGCATTGTCGGCGATCTGTCGGTCCGTGAAAACATCGTGCTCGCCTTGCAAGCAAGGCGCGGCTGGACGCGGCCGATCTCGCGGGCCGAGCAGAACCGGCTGGCGGATCAGTATATTCGCGCGCTCGACATCCGAACTGCCGACCGCGAGAAGCCGATCAAGCTGCTTTCCGGCGGCAACCAGCAGAAGGCCATCCTCGCCCGCTGGCTTGCGACCGAACCTGAATTCCTGATCCTCGACGAGCCGACGCGCGGTATCGATGTCGGCGCGCATGCCGAGATCGTCAGGCTGATCGAGAGCCTGCGCGAAAAGGGGCTGTCGCTGATCGTCATTTCATCCGAAATCGAGGAGCTCGTCGCCTATAGCACGCGGGTCGTCGTGCTGCGCGACCGCAGCCACGTCGCCGAACTCGGCGGAGACCGTATTACCGCGCATCAGATCGTCGAAGCGATCGCCGCGACCAACGAGCGGGAGGCATCGTGACATCGACCGTCCGGACCTATCTTACCAGGCTGCTGCCGCAGCTGATTGCGCTGACGATAATTCTCGCCGCAATTTCAATTATTTTTCCCGGTTTCCTCAACCTACAAATTCAGAACGGCCGACTTTACGGCAGCCTGATCGATATCCTCAACCGCGGCGCTCCCGTCGTATTGCTGGCGATCGGCATGACGGTCGTCATCGCCACCAAGGGCATCGACCTCTCGGTCGGTGCCGTCATGGCGATCTGCGGAGCGGTGTCCGCCTCGCTGATCACCTCCGGCCATTCGCTTGCCGAGACGTTGCTCGTCACGCTCGCCGTCGGCATTCTGTGCGGGATCTGGAACGGCATCCTGGTCGCCGTCCTCGACATCCAGCCGATCATCGCCACACTCGTGCTGATGGTCGCCGGGCGCGGCATCGCGCAGCTCATCACCGAGGGAGCCATCCTCACCTTCAACGATCCGGGCCTCATCTACATCGGCAGCGGCTCCTTCGCAGGCCTGCCGATGCCGGTCATCATCTGGCTGGTCTTCGGGGTTCTGGTCGCGCTCGTCGTCCGGCAGACGGCGCTCGGGATGCTGGTCGAGGCGGTCGGTGTCAATAGGGAGGCGAGCACGCTCTCGGGCGTCTTCACGCCCGTGCTCCTCGTCGCCGCCTACGTCCTTTCCGGCCTGTGCGCCGCCATTGCCGGGGTCATCGCCGCCGCCGACATCAAGGGCGCAGACGCCAACAATGCCGGGCTTTGGCTGGAGCTCGATGCGATCCTCGCGGTTGTGGTCGGCGGCACGTCGCTCCTCGGCGGACGCTTCAGCATCGCCGCATCGGTGCTCGGTGCCATCATCATCCAGTCCATCAACACCGGAATCCTCCTTTCGGGTTTCCCGCCGGAATTCAACCTGATCATCAAGGCGGCGATCATCGTCTTCATCCTGGTGCTCCAGTCGCCACGTTTCCGCGCCGCCTTCCAGTTCGTGAGCATTCCGCGGGCCGCCGGCAAACCGACCGAGCGAGAAGCAAAATGAAGCAGAAATATCTTCCGCTTACGGCAACGATCTTAATCTTCCTTCTGAGCTATGCCCTGTGCGTCGCTCAGTACCCGAACATGCTTTCGACGCGGGTGATCGGCAACCTGCTGACCGACAACGCCTTCCTGGGAATTGCCGCCGTCGGCATGACCTTCGTCATTCTTTCGGGCGGCATCGATCTCTCGGTCGGCGCGGTGATCGCTTTTACCGGCGTCTTCCTAGCCGTCGTGCTCGAACAGAGCAGCATCCATCCTCTTGCCGCTTTCGCCCTGGTTCTCGCGATTACGACGCTCTTCGGGGCGCTGATGGGAGCGATCATCCATCATCTTGAAATGCCGGCCTTTATCGTCACACTCGCCGGCATGTTCCTCGCCCGCGGCATGGCCTTCGTGTTGTCGATCGATTCCATTCCGATCAAGCATCCGTTCTACGCGACGCTGAAGGGTCTCTATTTCAAGCTGCCGGGCGGCGGGCGGATCACCCTCATCGGCGGTTTGATGCTGCTTGTCTTTGCCGTCGGCATTCTCATCGCTCACCGGACCCGTTTCGGAACGAATGTCTACGCCCTTGGCGGCGGCACGGCGACGGCCAAACTCATGGGCGTGCCGGTCGCCAGCACGACGGTCAGGATCTACGCGCTTTCGGGACTGCTTGCGGGTCTCTCCGGCATTGTGTTTTCGCTCTATACCTCGGCCGGCTATTCTCTCGCCGCCGTCGGCGTCGAGCTCGATGCGATCACCGCGGTTGTCATCGGCGGGACGCTATTGACCGGCGGGTCCGGCTTCGTTGCCGGCACACTTGTCGGCATCTTCATCCAGGGCCTCATCCAGACCTACATTACCTTCGACGGTACGCTCTCGAGCTGGTGGACCAAGATCCTGATCGGCCTGCTTCTCTTTGCCTTCATCCTTCTTCAGAAGGGAATCATCCGCCTGTCGCGTAACGGCCGGCAACCCGCATGACGAGGTGGAGGGCCGTGTAAAATGCCGTCGTCGGGTTTCGGCAATCAGTCGGGCAAGAGGACCAGCCACCGGCTCGTCGTCGACGAGCTTGGTCAGGCGATCGTTTCCGGTCAGTTCGCCGTCGGCGAGACGCTTCCCGGCGACACCGAACTTGCAGCGCGCTTCAACGTCTCCCGCACCGTATTGCGCGAAGCGATGAAGACGCTCGCCGCCAAGGGCCTCGTCGTGGCGCGGGCGCGGATCGGCACGCGCGTCATGCCGCGGGCCAACTGGAATCTGTTCGACGGCGATGTGCTCACCTGGCATTTCAGCGCCGGCGTCGACGAGGCGTTCCTGCACCATGTCAGCGAAGTGCGCCTCGCCCTTGAACCCTACGCCGCGAGCCTTGCCGCCCGCCGCGCGACGGACGCGGATATTGCCTGGATGATGCGGCTTGCCGTGGCCATGGCGGATGCCGGCCACAGCGCGCAGACATTGGCGAGAGCCGACCTCGATTTTCACCTGCGGCTTCTGGAAGCCTCGCTGAACCCTTTCATGCGGACGGTCGGGAGCTTGATCGAAGCCGCGCTGGTCGGTGTCTTCAGACTCACCAGCCCCTCGGCGGATGACAGCGAAATCGATCGGGTCGCCATGGCGCATATCCGCATCGTCGAGGAAATCGGCCGCCGCAACGAGGAAGGCGCCCGCAGCGCCATGGAGCACGTCATCCGGGTGGGGCAGGAACGGCTGATCTTGAACCTCAGGGCGCGAGAGCCGTCCTCATAAGACCGCGGCCCGGTCGCCGCCCTTATCTCGCTCCCTCGGCAAGGTGAAGACGTGGCGGCGAGGCGGCGGTAACCGGTGGCCTTTCCGTCCCGATCCGCTCCCCCGTCTCCGCATCGAAAACATGCAGTTGCTTCGGATCGATCGAAAGGCCGATGACGTCGCCGCTTTTCACGGCGCCGCGTCCGGTCTCGACCACAGTCAGTTCGGGCTGCGTCGCGGAGGTGACATAGGTGGCCGAGCCGGTCGACTCGACAATTCCGACGGGAATATCGAAGGCGCCCTCGCCTGCAGCGACGATCGAGATGTGCTCCGGGCGGATACCGACCGTGACGGCGAGGCCCGGCGTCAGGCGAGCGGCAAGGGCTAGTCTCGCCCGCGTCCGGCCGAAATCGAGGAGCGCGTCTGCCCCGCCCTCACCGACCACGGCCGGGATGAAATTCATCGCCGGCGAGCCGATGAAGCCGGCGACGAACCTGTTGGCCGGCCGGTCATAGAGATCGAGCGGCCGCCCCTGTTGCTCGATGACGCCGTCTCGCATGACGACGACGTGGTCCGCCATGGTCATCGCCTCGATCTGATCATGCGTGACATAGACCGAGGTGGCGTGCAGCCGATCGTGCAGCGCCCGGATCTCCTTGCGCATGTGCACGCGAAGTGCGGCGTCGAGGTTGGAAAGCGGCTCGTCGAACAGGAAGGCCTTCGGATGCCGGATAATGGCGCGGCTCATCGCCACGCGCTGGCGCTGCCCGCCCGAAAGTTCGCGCGGAAACCGCTTCATAAGGTGTGAGAGGCCCGTGGTCGTGGCCACTTCTTCGGCAGCCTTGCGCGCCTCCGCCTTCTTCACACCGCGAATGCGCAGGCTGTAGGTGAGGTTCTCCTCGACCGTCATGTGCGGGTAGAGCGCGTAAGACTGAAATACCATCGCGACGTCGCGCTTGCGCGGCGGAACGTCGTTCATCCGTTGGCCGGCGATCTTCATCTCACCGGCGGTGATCTTCTCGAGGCCAGCCAATGATCGGAGCAGGGTGGACTTGCCGCAGCCGGAGGGGCCTACGAGGGCGACGAAGGTCCCCTCCTCTATCGCGAGGTTGATGTCCTTCAGCGCGTGGAACGCACCATAGTACTTGTTGACGCCGTTGAGCTCGATCTGAAAGGTCATTTGAGGGCTCCCGATGTGAGGCCGGAAACGATACGGCGCTGCAAGAGGACGAAGGCGGCAAGAATGGGCGTCACGTAGATCGTGGCATAGGCCATGATATTGTTCCATTCATTGGTGTTCGGTCCCATGAAGGAGTTGAGGCCGACGCTTGCCGGTTGCAACTCGACCGCCTGGATCATCGATTTCGAATAGACGAACTCGCCGAAGGCCTGCATGAAGATCAGGATGGCGCTGACCAGGATGCCATTGCGCGCAAGCGGCAGGACGATGTTGAAGAAGGCGCCGATGCGCGAATTCCCATCGACGAGCGCCGCCTCTTCGAGCTCCATGGGGACACTCATGAAGGTCGCCCTGACCAGCACGACGAAAAAGGGCATGCTCTTCGCGGCGATCGCCAGGATGACGGCGAGCCGAGGCGTGTCGAGCAGGCCAAATTGCGAGAAGCCGACGAAGGTCGGCGTGACCATCAGCGAGGCGGGCAGCACCTGAAGCATCAGGATCAGGAACAGGCCGACATCCACCCAGATATTGCGATAGCGCGCCAAGACATAGGCGCAGCCGACGCCGAGCACCGCGATGAGCGAAACGGCGCCGAAGGCGATGACCAACGAGTTCCACAGATAGCGTCCCATATTGCGGCTTTGCCAGACGTACTCGTAGATCCCCCATTGCGGTTCGCTCGGCCAGAATTTCGGTGGCGTCGCAAACATCGCCGAACCGGTCTTCAGCGCGGTGATGTACATCCAGTAGAGCGGAAAGAGGTAGATGGCCGCCAGCACAAGCGCGACTGCGAACATCAGCCGGTTGCGGAAAGTGTCACTCATCCTCGAACCTCATGACGCGTCGAGCGCACATAGACAACGGAAGCGAACATGACGAAGACGATCATGATCACCGAGATCGTCGCGCCCTTGGCAAAGTCGTACTGACGGAAAGAGAGATCCCATGCCCAGTATTGGGTAACGTTCGACGTATTGTTCGGCCCGCCGGAGGTGATCGCGGCGAAAAGATCGAACTGCTGCAGCGTGAAGATCAGGCCGAGCGCGATGATCGCGCCGATCGTCGAGCGCATCATCGGCAAGGTGATTGTCCAGAAGCGCTGGAAGGCGTTTGCCCCGTCGAGTTCGGCCGCCTCGTACAGGTCCTTGGGGATGCCCGACAGACCAACGGACAGTAGAATCATATTAAAGGAGGTGCCGAGCCAGATATTGGCGATGATGACGGCCCAGAGTGAGTAGTTCGGGTCTGAGCGCCAGAAGATGTTGCCGGAAATCGCGCCCGTTTCCCTGAGAAGGAAATTGAGGACGCCGAAATCGCCCGAGAGTATCCAGTTCCAGATGGCGCCGACGACCAGGCCCGGCATCACCCAGGAGACGAGGAAGAGACCGCGCAACCAGGAGGCGCCGGGGAAGTTCACCCAGAAGAACAGCGCGAGGCCAAAGCCGATGAGGAATTGCCCGGCAATCGAGGCACTGACGAAGATAGCTGTGTTTAGGAGAATGGGACGGGTTTCCGGCTGCGAAAAGAGATCGATATAGTTCTTCAAGCCGACAAACGGCCGCGCAAAGCTGCCGAGGCTGAACATGTCGACCTCCTGGAAGCTCATCACCACATTGTAGACGAGCGGCAGCCCGGACATGACGAACAGGAAGGCGAGCGGCAACAGGACGAGGCCGATGTCGAAGCCGCTTCCGTCCGTCACACTGGATAGAAATCTCTTCATCGCGATCCCCGCAGGCGATCCTGGCCGCAGCCAGAGATCGCCTCTCTCGGGAGGAAACTCGGGCGGATGCGATAACCCGCCGGTGAATGCCTGCCGCCGCTTGAAGCGGCGACGCGCCTTCTCAGCCGAGGACCGCCTTGATCTTCTCGGCAGCCTGGTCAAGGGCTTCCTTGGAACTCAACTGGCCGGTCAGAGCAGCCTGGATCGCGTCCTGGATCGCTTTCGAAATCTTCGGCCATTCCGGATGGGGGCCGCGCGGCTTGGCATATTTCAGCTGCTCGAGGAACACCTTTAGCGCCGCGTCCTTCAGAGGCTCGCCGGTCGGCGGAATGGCGATATCGGAGCGAGCCGGCAATTGCCCGAAGTCCTTGAACATCCGGTTGTCCTGCGAGACGAAATATTCGAGAACCTTGAAGGCCTCGACCGGATGTTCGGTGCTGGCGAAGACCGCCCAGTTGAAGTCCCCCATCGCCGAGGAGCGCTCCGCCCCGACTTCCGGCACGGGCAACAGTGCAACGCCCCAGTCGAACTTGGCCTCCTGAATCATGCGGTCGAGTTCCCAGGGGCCGGAGATCGCCATCGCGGCATTGCCGGAGTTGAATGTGCCGGTCGAATCCCACTGGCCCCGCGTCAGCGTGTCCGGAGAAGCCAGCTTTTCGTCGATCAACGTCTTCCAGATGTCCAGCGCCTTGACCGCGCCGTCGGAATTGATCGCATCATAACCGCCGCCGGCCATCTGCGCCCAAGGCAGAAACTGGAATGTCCCCTCCTCGTTCGCCTTGGCCGAGAAGGTGAGGCCGTAGACATTCGCGGCCGGATCCGTCAGCTTGCGCGCCGCCTTAACCAGCTCGTCCCAGGTCTGCGGCGGCTTGCTCGGATCAAGGCCCTTCGCCTTGAACATGTCCTTGTTGTAGTAGAGGGCGATCGTATTGGTCGCCTTCGGAATGCCGTAAAATTTGCCGTCCCACGTCACAGACGCGAGCGGCCCGGGAAAGTAGTTCTCCGGCTTGACCACCGAGGACTTCGAAATCATGTCGGTGAGGTCGAGAAAGGCACCGCGCGAGGAAAAGAGCGCGTGCTCCGGATTGTCGACGGCGATGATGTCCGGTGCCTGCCCGGTCGAATAGGCGCGCATCGCTTCGCTAACGACATCGTCGAACTGGATCTGTCGATACTCGACTTTAATTCCTGTGTTGAGCTTATTGAAATCATTGATCAAGTTTGGGGCTGGCTGGATGTCTCTATCCAGCGACCAGACGCTGATCGTCACATCTTCCGCGCTTGCCGAAAAGGCCGGCAAGGAAAGGCTGGCAAGGGCGAATGCGCCCAGCATTGCATATCTGCTGATACCCATGGACTCCTCCTCTCATGGTTGTCCCGCGGCCGGCATCCTCCACACCGCCCATCGGGTACGTCTCGTCTCAAGCAGGGTCGACGACGAAGTCACCTCCCCGGCAGGTCTTCAGGTAGTTGAGCGCATGCACCTGGCCTGTCATTTCCAGCGCGTCGCGGTAGACCGGGTCGTGCCAGCCTTCGATGTCGATCGAGCCTGCCCAGCCTGAGAGCCTGAGCTCGGAGATGATGTCGGTCCAGTTGCTGTCGCCGAAACCTGGTGTGCGCATGAAGACGAACTTCTCCTTGCCGAAGATGCCGTGCTCGCGGATGACGTCCCAGCGGATCGTCGCGTCCTTTCCATGCACGTGGAAAATCTTGTGCGCCCATTTGCGGATTTGCGGCAGCGGCTCGATCAAATAGACCATCTGGTGGCAGGGCTCCCACTCGAGCCCGATGTGGTCGTCCGGCGTCTCGTTGAAGATCAGCTCCCAGGCGTCGGGATTGTGGGCAATGTTCCAGTCGCCTGTCGCCCAGTTGCCGTCCATGGCACAATTCTCGAAGGCGATCTTCACGCCCTTGTCGGCGGCACGCGCGGCGAGCTCTCGCCAGACCTTCCGGTAACGCGGCAGGCTGTCGGTGAGCGGCCGGTTGCGAATGCGGCCGGTAAAGCCCGCGACGCAGGTCGCGCCGAAATGGTGGGCATTGTCGATGCAGTCCTTCCACCCCTGAAGCGTCTGCAGATCGATATCGGTCTCCTCGAGCGGATTGCCGAACATGCCGAGCGTCGAGATGGTAATGTCACGGTCGCCGATTGCCTCGCGGCAGCGCTTGCCGAGCTCGGCGAGCTTCTGCCCGTTGGTGGTCTGCCAGAAGAAGGGTTCGAAGCTTTCGAAGCCCAAGTCGGCGATCTCGGTGATGCGTTTCGCCGCCTCACCCTTGGTGGCGCTGACCATTGTGCCGATGCGGATGGACTTGGCTGGGTTGATCATCGGATGCCTCGTTCAGATTGTCACGCGCTGCCGGGTACGGGCGCTCTCGATCGCCGCGAACACCATGGCAAGGCTGTTGATATTGTCGTCGCTCGCCGTCTCCGGCTTCCGCCCGGTGCGGATAGCCGAGACAAAATCGGCAATTACGCTGGCGTGGCCATGCGTCTGCCGCGGATTTGCGGGCTCCGGAATTTCGAGCGGCACCGGTTCGCGCAGCAATCCATTACTGCTGCTGGCGACCGTATTGGCACGGAAATTTTCGGCCCCGTCCCAAAGCAGGGTGCCTCGCGTTCCGGTAATACGCCACGCGCTCTCCCAACTCGTGTTGGCGCCCTCGGCGCACCAGGAGCCGCGATAGGTGAACGTGACGTTATCCGAGAGCTCGAAGATCGCGGTGGCGGCCGCGCCGTGCCGATACCAGGAGCCGAGCGGGTTCTCCTCATGGCAATAGACGGCCAGCGGCTTCTTGTTGGCGATGAAGCGAGCGGCATCGAAGGTGTGGATCGCCATGTCCACAAGCAGCACGTGGTGCATCTCTTCGCGAAAGCCGCCGAAATGGGCACCAATGAAGAAGTCGCAGTGAATGCCGGTCAGTTCTCCTAGCCCACGCTCTTCCACGAAACGGCGGATGCGGCGGACGCCGGAGATGAAGCGGCGGTTCTGCACGACCGCATGCAGCTTACCCGCCTGCTCGGCGAGGCGGATCAACTCCCGGCCTGCATCGAGCGAAGCGGCCATTGGCTTCTCGCTGAGCACGTGGCAGCCATGCTTCAATCCGGTGGCCACGACGTCGCGACGGGCAGCCGGCACGACGATATCGAAAAGGATATCCGGCGTCGTTTCGGCGAGCACCGCGTCGAGATCGGACCCGATGACGACATCCTCAAGATCAAACTCGGCGGCAAGTGCGAGGGCCACCTCGGGCTTGACGTCGACGAGGCCGACGAACCGGATCACCGACCGGAGGTCGGGGTGCGCGGCGATCGCCTTCACCCACCCCCTGGCCATAGCTCCGCACCCGCACAGAACTGCGCGCAAGATCACGATTCCCCTCCCGCAAACCTACGATTTCGCCTTGTTTTGGCGTCCGTAAACGTTTACGGAACTATGCGGAGTTTCCGAAACATGTCAATAGGGATTCGGGACCGGCGGGCAGGCAGAGGAGGAAACGCTCCGAAATGAAGGGCATTCGGCGTCTTGCGCAGCATCTCGATATATCGATCGGAACGGTCTCCCGAGCGCTGAACGGCCGCCCGGATGTCAACGAGGAAACGCGCAAGCGGGTGTTGGCGGCGGCCAAGGAACTCGGCTATGTGCCGAACCAGTCGGGGCGAAGCCTGCGCCAGGGAACGACCAACATCATCGGCTTCATGATGCAGACCGGAACGGAGATCACCGGTCAGGGCGATACGTTCTTCATGAGCGTCTTCGATGGCGTCCAGGCGGTTTTCGCCAGGCACAAGCTCGATCTCGTCGCCCTGCTCTGCTCATCCCAGGAGGATCCGGGCGACTATCTGCGCCGCGTGGTGGCCCGCGGCTTTGCCGACGGGGTGATCCTCTCCGCAACGCAACGGCACGATCCCCGTGTCGAATTCCTTTCCGAACGCAACATTCCCTTCGTCACCCTTGGCCGGACCCTGACCGATGCCGGGCAGCCCTGGCTCGACCTGGATTTCGAGGGCATGGCGCAGTCTTCCATCCACCGGCTCGTTGCGCACGGACATCGCCGCATCGCCATCACGCGGCCGCACGACGACGTCAACCTCGGCTACGTCTTTGTCGAACACTGCCGCGAGGCACTGGCAGCGCACGGCCTCACTCTCGATGAGGACCTGATCTTTCGATCCACCCCCAACGAAGCGGGCGGATACCAGATCGGCCGCGACCTTCTGGCGCTGGACGAGCGCCCGACCGCGATCGTGCTGATCAATGAGACGATCGCGATCGGCTTTTACCAGGCCCTGTCCGAGGCTGGCGTCAGGCCCGGACGTGATATCGCGATCATCGGGCGCTACAGTCCGCACGCCCAGTTCCTTTCGCCGTCGCTCACCTGCTTCCGCCTGTCGCTGCGTGATCTCGGCGTTGCTCTGGCCGAAACGCTGCTCTCGACCATGCCGGCCTTCAGTCATCATTATCCGCATACGACAGCCAACAAGCTCTGGCCGATGGAACTCGTTGAAGGCGCAAGCGATGCTCTTCAAATCCACCAGTCCTGATTAGCCGTCTGCGATCCATATGCAATCCCTGGTAGTCATTCGGCCCATCTGCAGCCGGCAAGACGTCAATTCGCCAGATTTGAAATGTAACGCCGGCCGGTGGGGATCATTTTGGATGATCCTCACCATTCGTAAGCATCAATGAACGCTGTCGGTTCTGAACCATGTCTCTCGTTGGAGAATTGGCGACCGTTCCTTGTCGATCACGATGTGTCGCGTTGGCCCGATAGAAATCTAGAAAGTGATTATATTCCAAAAGGTTATAGCGGTCTTCGAATGTAGCGTCTTGCCTTTCGACTTCCGCTGTAGAAGGAGATCGCAATGCGCGGAATTTTCTTTTTGCTAGTCGGATTGTCGACGAACACCTTTGCCTTCGCTCATGACGCGCCGAAGGGCTGGAAATACCCGAACTCCTGCTGCTCGAATTTCGACTGCCGCCACGTCAACCAGACAGCAATAAGCGAGCGCCCACAGGGCTATATCATCAACGCTACCGGCGAGGTCCTCCCCTATTCCGACAGAAGAGTGCGCATATCACCCGACGGCGAATATCATTGGTGCTCGGCGGCGGGCGAAGATCATGGAAGAACGATCTGTCTGTTTGTCCCGGCGAGAGCCTATTAAGGATTTGCGCGCCCACGCGTTCGAGCGGGGTCAGAAATAAATCGTCATGACGATGTCCTGATCAAAATCGCCGAAACCCTTGCCGAAGATATTCAGGCCGCCGGGGTTTTCGGCCCTTTCATCGATACCGATGCGGAAGCGTATGGAATGATGATCCGCAATACCAAGCGACGTAATCGTTTGGGTTGATACCATGGCGCCGTCGATCCAAGTGCCCCGGTCGTCTATGCTCCAGGTCTTGAGCTTGCCATATTGCGAGCCGCTGAGTTTCCACCAGGCCGGTGAATAGAGGCCGCGGCGGTCGCCATAGTCGCCCGGCGAAGTCCAGTAACCGGCCTTCATGCCGTTGATCCAGATGGAGATATCGGAAGGCCAGTTGGCGTTGGTGGCAGGTGTTTCGGAGCTCAGTTCGGCGGAGAATTCGATCTTGCGGATTGGCCGTCCGGTCACCTTGGCGTTGTTTGGAAACTTGTATTCCACATAACCGCGCGTGAACCAGAGGAGGGCCGCCTGCATTCGCTGCGGATCGAGGAACACCTCCTGGACATCAAGCATGCCGATCACATTATTGACCGAGCAAAGGCCGCAAGGCGCCTCCGCTTCGAATTCGGTGAAAAGGCCGATCGGCATGCTGACCGTCACCACGTCGTCCGAATGGCTGGTACGATCGTCAAACCGGATCAGGATCTCGCCATAGATGCTGGAGCAGATCTTCTGGTTGCCCTTGGAGGCCTTCATGGTATGCGTCTGGATGAGGCCGGCCCTTTCGAGCGCCTTGAGGTTCGTCGCGGTCGTCGACTGCGGCAGGCCCATATGGGCAGCGATATCGTTGACGTTCAGCGGCCCCTTCTGGCGCAAGAGATTGAGAATTTCGATCCGCGTCGCGGAACCCAGCGCCTGGACAACCTCGACATCCTTGATCGGGTCCACTGTAAGAAGCTTCGTCTCCATTCTCTGCTATTGGTGCTCCGGTTCAGGCGCTGGTGGATCTGCGTAGATAACACGCTGATCCGCCAATTGTCGCATTGTTTTCATTTCAGAAACGACGCGCGACGGGCGAAGCCTCACGCCGAGACCACCTTCATCCCTTTATGCCCGATGACAGCATCAGCGCCTGAGTCACTCGCTTTTGAAACAGGAGGTAGGCAAGCGCGACCGGCATCGCCGCGAGGATGGCGACCGCCATGTCACGCGCATATTTCACGCCAAAGGCGTCGTCGACCTGCGTGATGCCTACGGTTACCGTCATCATGTCTTCCGAATTCGTCACCAGAAAGGGCCAGAGAAAGGCGTTCCAGGCCATGATGTAGGTGATGATGGCGAGCGCCGTGGTGATCCCCCAGTTCAGCGGTAGGTAAAGCCGGAAAAGGATCTGGAAATCGCCACATCCGTCGAGCTTCGCCGCCTCGCGCAACTCCTTCGGCACAGAGTCGAAGAACTGCTTGTAGACGATCACCACCACTGGAATGATCAGCTGCGGCAGGATAATGCCGCCCCAGCTGTTGATCAGCCCGAAGCGATACATCAGCACGAATTGCGAAACGACGAGCGCCTGCGAGGGCACCATGAAGCTCGCGAGAATGATGCCGTAGAGGAGCCTCCGGCCGGGAAAGACGATCTGCGACAACGCATAGGCGCACATCACGCTGATCAGGATGACGATGATCGTGACGCCGATCGAGGTGATGAGCGAGTTTACGTACCAGGCGGCAAGATTGGTCTCGAACAAGGCGAAGTAATAGGCCGAGAAGTTGAAGACATCCGGAATGAAGGTCGTCTTGGTGACAACCTCGTGCTCCGGTTTGATGGACGTCACCACCGCCCAATAGATCGGAAAGGCCCACATGCAGGCGACGCACAGGGTGAGCGCCAGCAGCAGGATATTGCCAATGGTCTTGCGTTGCATGGCTCAGCGCCCCCTGACGCGCAGAAGCTGATATTGCAGCACCGAAACGGTGACGATGATCAGGAACAGGAAGACCGCCACCGCCGAACCGAGCCCGCCATGGTTCAGGCGAAACGCCTCGCGATAGACGAGTTGCAGCAGCACATAGGTTGAATTGAAGGGGCCGCCTTCCGTCATCAAGTAGACCTGATCGAAGATCTTGAGCTGTAGGATGAGCTGTAGCGTAAGCACGAGGGCGGTGACCGGCCAGATCAGCGGCCAGGTGATGCGCTGGAAGCATTGCCAGCGCGTCGCGCCGTCAAGCGTCGCCGCCTCGTAGTAATCCGCCGGAATGTTGCGCAAACCGGCGATGAAAAGGAGTAGATTGAAACCGTTGGTCCACCAGATGGTGACGAGCGCCACCATCGGCATCGCCCAGATGGGATCGCGGAAGACGCTGATGCGCCTGCCGGTGAAGAACTCGATAAGGTATTGGGCTATGCCGAATTGCTGGTCGAGTACCCACTCCCAGATCTGCGTGACCACCGACACCGGCAGGATATACGGCAGGAAGAACAGCACCAGCACGAGGCTTTGCAGCCAGCCCTTGAGACGCACGACCATCAGGGCCAGGCCAAGGCCGATCAGCGTGTTCGGCACGACGGTCAGCACGACGAAATAACCGGTATTCCACACCGACGTGAAGAAGAGTTTCTGATTGAGCAGCTTGGCATAGTTGTCGAAGCCGACCCACCGGCCTTCGCCGATCAACGGCGCGTCGGTGAAGCTCAAGGCGAACATCTTGTAGACCGGATAGGCGAAAACCGTCCGGTAGGTGATCACGAACGGCGCGATCATCAAAACGGCGGCCAGCGCCTTGCTCCGTCCCTCTTTCATCAACACCGCAATAGTCCTCCACTACCGCCCCGCAAGACCGACCGGGGCTCGCCCCGGTCGGTCTTGCGCGCCATCAGGGCTACATCTGGCTCTTCAGTTCCTCGCGCATCTGTTCGATGGCATCCTGCGGATCGAGCTGGCCGTTCAAGGCGGGGACGATGAAGTTCTGCGTCGCCTCGTAAATCGGCCCACCGACACCGGCGAGCGGCGAGACGGGATCGAAGACAGCGGTGTCGGCGAGCTTGGCGTAAGTCGCATTCGGCTGCATCGCCTTGAACTCGCCGCTCTCGGTCACGGGCCTGTAGGCCGGGATGTGCCCGGCGCTTGCCCAGGAGAGGCTGCGTTCGTTCATCCAGGCGACGATCTCGAGCACGGCCTTCAGCTTTTCCGGCGTGATCGGCCTGGCTTCGCTGTTCGGCACGGCAAAGGCATGCGAATCCGCCCAGGTCGCCTGCTGCCCCATCAGCACTGGAATTTGGATGGCGCCCCATTCGAAGCCGAGATTGCCGTTCTTGGCGAGGTCCACCATGGTTGGCACTTCCCACACGCCGTTGATGTGCATGGCTGCCTTGCCCGACGTGAAGAGGGCGATCGAGGCCTCGTAGGAAATGAGCTGTGGCGAATAGCCCGACGACACCCAATTGGCCATCGTCGTCAAGGCCTTCACCCCGGCATCGCCCGGCAGGATCTCGTCGCCTTCGATGAATTGCCCGCCTTGCTGGGAAAGTAAGGTGTAGAACACCCGCCACATCGAACCGCCCTCGTCCGTGTGCAGCGAAAGCGGATATTGAACCTTGCCGACCGCCTTGATCTTTTCGAGCGCGGCGTTGAAATTCTCCAGACCCTCGAGCCCCTTCGGCAGCCCGTCCTCGCCCAGCAAGCCCGCCTCTTTCAGGATAGTCTTGTTATAGTAGAGAACGATGGAATGAACGTCGAAGGGAATGCCGTAAACCTTGCCGTCGGCCGAGGCCGAATTCCAGCTCGCCTCGACATAGTTCTCTTTCTTGATGCCCGCCGCGGCGAGCTCTTCCGGCGCGAGCGGCCGCAGGATTCCCGATGGTATCGCCAGCGGAAAGCGTGACAGGTGATAAGTCATGATGTCCGGCTGCTGGCCGACGGCCGCCGAGGTCTGGATCTTGCTGTAGAAGGGAACGCCCCATTCGAGCGTCGTCGCGTTGATCTTGATGTCGGGATGCGTGTCGTTGAACTCCTTGATCAGCGCCTTCATGCGAACACCGTCGCCGCCGCTCAAGAAATCCCACCATGTGATATCGGTCTGCGCATAGGCGGCTGCGGAAGGCAGGATCGCCAGCGCACTAGCAACGGCAAGTCTCAGTAGCTTTTTCACGTCTCTCTCCTCCTTTTCATGCCCAATCTGGCGGCTCACGCCGCATTACTCATCGCCCGGACTCCTCCTATCCGAACGACACGCCACGCTGTTGGCGGCTCGCGTGTTCGCTTGTGTATCTGAATTTCGGATATCAACGCAGGCGTTCACCCCGCTCGCTGAAGGCGAACATCTCCTTGGGGTCGAGGCTCAGACGGATCGCCTGCTTGGGATGCGGCCGCTCTTCGCCGCGGCATTCGACCGTCATCTCCGCGCCCGTCGCCGTCAGCGCATGCAAATAGCCGGTTCCACCCAGTTCCTCGATGAACTCGGCCGTGGCCTTGAGAGGGACGCTTCCTTCCCTTTCACCAAGCGCGATATGTTCCGGTCTTACGCCGAGGAATATTCCCTTGCCCAGGGGAACACCGGCTGTCCCCGGAACGTCGAAAGGAACGCCGGGAGCATCCTCAAGCTCGACCACCAGCCGGCCGGCTGCCGCGGACATCACCCGCGCCTTCAGGAAGTTCATGCCCGGGGAGCCGATAAAACCCGCGACGAACATGTTGTCGGGATTGCGGTAGAGTTCGAGCGGCTCGCCGACCTGCTGTACGACGCCCGCCTTCAGGACGACGATCTTGTCGGCGAGCGTCATCGCCTCGACCTGGTCATGGGTGACATAGATCATCGTCGCGCCGATCTGGCGATGCAGGCGGGCGATTTCCATGCGCATCTTCACCCTGAGCTCCGCATCGAGATTGGACAGCGGCTCGTCGAACAGGAACACCCGCGGCTCGCGAACAATTGCCCGACCGATGGCCACGCGCTGGCGCTGCCCGCCGGAAAGTTGGCTCGGCTTATGGCTCAGGTAATCCCCAAGCCTGAGGATGTCGGCCGCAGCCCTGACCTTCGCGTCGATCTCCGCCTTGGGACGCCGGGCAATCGAGAGGCTGAAGGCCATGTTGTCGAAGACGGAGAGATGCGGGTAGAGCGCGTAGGACTGGAAGACCATGGCGACGCCACGCTTCGAGGCCTCCCTTCGGGTGACATCCTCGGTGTCGATCCTGATCTGTCCGCCCGTCGTCTCCTCAAGCCCGGCGATCATGCGCAACAGCGTCGATTTCCCGCAGCCGGACGGGCCGACGAAAACGGCGAACTCGCCCTGCTGGATCTCGATGTCGACGTCATGGATCACCTTCACGGCGCCGAACGACTTGCTGACGCCGGTCAATTTGATTCCGGACATTGGACCTCCCCATTAGTAACGCCAGGGTCCGGGCGCGCTCCTCCGACCATCCCCGAACCTACAGCGCCGCGCGTCTGATCAGATGCGGCAATCGCTTTAGCACTTTGAATTGCTGCAGGATTTGTCCTCAAATCGATTCCACTTGAGAGGATCCTGCGGCAGGCCCACTCATGCCGAAGCGACGGACAACAGGACGAAATGATAGGATTTCGGCGGCAGCGAACCGACAAGGGAGCCGGCCTCGTCAACCGTAAGCTCCCTCCCCGCCTTGGGTACGATGCGGTTCTGATCGTCGACCGAATTGCACGCCTTGAGATCGTCCCCCTCGAGCATGTGATGTTGAAGGATCCTGGCCTGCTTGAAGCCTTGAAGGTCGAGCGTGATGCCGAGCGGCTCGTCAAGGCTGCGATTGACGGCAAAGACCGCGATCGACTTCCCGTCTTCCTGCAGTACGGCGGAAAGATCGAGGTAGGGTACGTCCTGCGCCAGGTCGCAGTCATAAGTGGGACCCGACGCCGATACGTTAAGGGCGGTGCCGCGGCCATATCTGGAGGCGTATTGTAGCGGATAGTAGATCGACTGCCGCCAGGCGGGACCGCCGGCCTTGGTCATGATGGGCGCGATGACGTTGACGAGCTGCGCCATGCAGGCGATCTTGACGCGGTCGGAGCGGCGAATGAAGACGTTGAGCAAAGAGCCGACGAAGATCGCATCCTCGAGATTGTAGAGCTCTTCGAGCAGTGGCGGCGCCTCTGGCCAGTCCCAGCTGGCGATCCTTTCGCCATCCTCCTTGCGATTGTGATACCAGACATTCCACTCGTCGAAGCAGATCTTCACGTCGCGTTTCGAGCGCTTTTTGGCCTTGATATAATCGATGACGCCGCCGATCGTGACGATGTAACGATCGAGATCGATCGCCTTGGCGTAGTAGTTGAGAGTGTCCTGTTCCTCATTGCCGAAGTATTTGTGCAAGGAGATGTAATCGACGCTGTCATAGCTGGCGTCGAGAACCGTCGCCT
Organism: Sinorhizobium shofinae; assembly: GCA_001704765.1. Taxonomy (GTDB): domain Bacteria; phylum Pseudomonadota; class Alphaproteobacteria; order Rhizobiales; family Rhizobiaceae; genus Sinorhizobium; species Sinorhizobium shofinae. The sequence continues at coordinate 67,633 of MBFK01000115.1, read as the reverse complement.
CCCATTCCGGGTAGGTCTTCATCTTGTCGTTCGACGAGCCGCAGACCACCGTCTCGAGCGTCTTGTCGAAATATTTGAAGGCCTTACTCACCTCGTTGGCGAGATGGCCATATTCGGCCGCGCTCTTGTGCCCCACTTGCCAGGGCCCGTCCATTTCGTTGCCGAGGCACCAGATGCGGACATTGTGCGGCTCCTTGTGGCCGTGCTTGGCGCGCAGGTCGCTCCAGTAGGTGCCGCCCGGATGGTTGCAATATTCGAGGAAATTGCGAGCGTCATCCAGGCCGCGTGAACCGAGATTCATGGCGAGCATCATCTCGGTGTTCGCAAGTTTCGCCCAATCGGCAAACTCGTTGACGCCAACCTGGTTGGTCTCACGCGTCCGCCAGGCGAGATCGAGGCGCACCGGACGGTCGGCCTTTGGACCGATGCCATCCTCCCAGCGATAGGCGGAAACGAAGTTGCCGCCCGGATAGCGCACGATCGGCATGTCGAGATCGCGAACCAGCCCCAGGACATCCGAGCGAAAGCCATGCTCATCCGCCTTCCCATGCCCGGGCTCATAGATGCCGGTGTAGACGGCGCGGCCCATATGCTCGAGGAACGAGCCATAAACGCGCTTGTCGACAGTCGAGATGGTGTATTCCCGGTTCAGGGTCGCTTTGGCTCGCATGGGCTTCCTCGTTTATTGAATTCGATTTTTTGCGAAGCTAAACTGTGTGTTTTTTTATTTCAACTATTTTGTTTTATATCAGCAAATCAGATATTGATGTCGTGCAAGCAAGTTTCGGGAGCCGCAGCGGAACGATCCCGCTGGTCATTGATTGTGCAGATATTCTCGTTTGCGTCGGCCATCGCGCTGGCCCATCGAGGTTATGTCAAAGCCGCCGCTGGCAGCGTACACTCGCTCTCAGCAGGATTTGCCAACGGCCCCAATGAGGCGCCGGGGCGGAACGGTACGGCAGGAGCGTATCGCACATGGCTTGGTCCTTCAGGATTGGAACGATTGCCGGCACGGCACTTCGCGTGCACGTGACCTTCGCCCTGCTGCTCGTCTGGATATGGTTGATGCATTATAGGATCGGCGGTATGCCGGCGGCGCTTGAAGGCGTCGCATTCGTCTTGGCGGTCTTCGCCTGCGTCGTACTGCACGAATTCGGCCATATTGCTGCGGCGCGCCATTTTGGCATCAAGACGCCGGATATTACCTTGCTCCCGATCGGCGGCGTCGCCCGGCTCGAGCGCATGCCGGAGGAGCCCGGGGCTGAATTCGTGATCGCGATCGCCGGACCGCTGGTCAACGTGGCGATCGCGGGCGTAATCCTACTCTTCCTCCGAACCTCCGTCGGCATGGAGCAGATAGCCGGGATCGAGGACCCGCATATGAGCTTTCTGGCGCGGCTCGCCGGGGTGAATGTCTTTCTGGTCCTTTTCAACATGATCCCGGCCTTCCCCATGGACGGCGGCCGCGTCCTGCGTGCTGTGCTTGCCTCGCGCTTGAGCTGGTCGCGCGCCACTCAGATCGCCGCGATCATTGGCCAGGGTCTCGCCTTCGTCTTCGGCTTCATCGGCCTGTTCTACAATCCGCTGCTGATCTTCATCGCAATCTTCGTCTATCTGGCAGCGACCGCGGAAGCGCAGAATGCACAAATCCGAGAGATCTCCGGCAGCGTTCTCGTGAGCGACGTAATGATCACCGAATTCGCGAAGCTCGACCGGACGGCGAGCATCGACGAGGCCATCGAAGCCCTCCTTGCGACAACGCAACGCGAGTTCCCGGTCGTCGATTCCTTCGGCCATTTCGAGGGCCTGCTCACGCGTGACGATATGATCCGCACCTTGAAGGAGAAGGGTGCGACAACGCCGGTCGTCCAGGTGATGCGCCGTGACGTGCCAAGGATCCATTACCGCAAGCGCCTCGAGGAAAGCCTGCGGCTCATGCAGGAGGCGAATTCACCTGCAGTCGCGGTCGTGGACAGCATGGACCGCCTCGTCGGACTGATGACGCATGAAACCGTAGGCGAAATGATGATGGTGCGTGCGGCCGCGGCAGGCCGCTTTCGTTTCGGCCATTTGCGGCATCGCAATCCCGAAAGCCGAACCTGAACAATCCGCTTCTAGTTGGTCCCGGCAGGCAGACGCCGTGCCAGGACCGCGACGCATATCGAGACGAAACCCATCAACTTCGCGGCGGCTACGACCATGTGGCCGGTCTCCCATCGCAGGCGCACGGCATCGAAATCGGGTGGGAGAGGACCCGGTTGCCAGGTAGCCAATATCGCATTGGCAGGCGCGACGAGCGTGAACCAGGCGCCCAGCCCGGCTGCGAGCAGAACGGCACCGGCCAGTGCGAACCAGAAAGCCGGCCTCTCATTCGCGAGGAGATAGGCCAACAAGAAGGCCACCGAGATGGACGCGACGTCGAGCGGAGCGCCGACCTTCGCGAAGAGCGCGAATTGGCCATTGAAGACCGTCGCCTCGCGCCATAGCTCCGGCGACCATACGCTTAGCCGCGGAGGCGCCTCGAGCACATGAGCGAATGAAGGGCCCAAACTCAATCCGGCGAGAAGGAGCGACGCGAAAGCTGCCAAGTAAAGGACCACGACTTCAATCCTCTAATCCAGATCTCTCCTGCGATGTCGAAACCCCAACGCCCCATGGTTGTTCCGAGCAGAGGCCGGAACGGACTATATGGCACTTCTTCACGGAATATTGTTGACCGGCGTCTCGATCCGGGGGCGGCTTTCCGGATACTGTTGACCGGAAACGGAAACATGGTTTCGCAACAGTGAAGACGTTCGGCCCCCTGCCCTTCGCGCTCCTGCTCTTGCTCGTACCCGGCCAGGGCTTCGCTCTGGAGCTGCCTCGTTCCGGCCATCCCGTCTTCGACCGCACCGTGGAACTGGTACTCGACAATTTCTATGACGCATCTGCGCTGAACCGTTTTAGCGCTGCGGTCCGCCGGCAAATGACGGATGAGCGCGGCTCGCTAACAGAAAAAAGCTCGCAGGATCACGTCGACGCGGCGGTCGAGAGCGTGCTCGCCAGTCTCGGCGTGTCGCATACCGGCCGCTTCACCCCCGACACGATCGACTATTACGAATTGGCCGACATATTCCGCTTCGCCATCCGCAGCGATATCAAGCGCCTGTTCCCGCCGGACGGCGAAGTTCACTATGCCGGCATCGGCATGGTGACACGTCTTGAAGACGGGCTGCGTTTCGTCAGCGATGTCTATGACGGGGCGCCGGCCGACCGGGCAGGGATCAGGGTCGGTGACGAGATCCTCTCCGTGGACGGCCTCCCCTATCGGGAGATCGCGTCTTTCCGAGACAAGGTCGGTCGCCCCATCGACGTGCGGCTGCGCCGACATCGGGAGGGGCTGCCAATCACCATCACGGTCGCCGTCGAGCGGCTGCAGCCGCTGCGCACGTTTGAAAAGGCGATCGAGAGCAGCGTCGCAATCACCGAACGGGAGGGACGGCGCATCGGCTATCTGCGGCTCTGGACGCTTTCCACCCGCGACGGCCTCGACATTATCGCCCGCGAGCTCGCCAGCGGCCGCCTCAAGGACGCCGATGGTGTCATCGTCGACCTGCGTGGTCGCTGGGGCGGCGGCCCGCCCGATGCCGCGGAGCTTTTCGTCGGCAGGGCGCCGACCTTCCGGCTGATCCCACGCAGCGGTAAGGAGACACTTGCGAATGTTACCTGGCGCCGGCCTGTCGTTGCCATCATCGATGAGGGGGCAAGAAGCGGCCTCGAGCTCTTTGCCTATGCGCTGAAGACAAGCGGCATACGACTGGTGGGAGCAAGGACGGCTGGTGCCTTGCTCGCTGGTCGCGCCTATGTGCTTCCCGATGATAGCCTGCTGGAGCTGGCGGTCTCCGATGCCGTGATCGACGACGGTCTGCGCCTGGAAGGTCGCGGCGTCGAACCGGACATTGCCGTATCCTTCAGCCTGCCTTATGCGGCCGGGCGCGACCCGCAACTCGACGCTGCAATGGAGGAGATGCAGCGCATTCTCGCCAAGGGTTGACGTGGCTCCGCCGCCTGTCAGACGACCCTATTCGCTCTGGCGGAAGCTGCGGATGCGATCGAATAGAACGGCGAGCACCGTTGCCCCGCCGATGAAGGTTCCCTGCCAGAAGGCGTTGATGCCGAGCAGGCCGAGACTGTTGCGGATCACCTCGATCAGCGCCGCACCGATCAAAGCGCCGGAAGCCGTACCGACCCCACCTGCCAGGTTGGCGCCGCCGATGACCGCCGCGGCGATGACCTGAAGCTCCATACCGGCGCCGATATTGGTGGTGACGGCGCCGAGCCAGCCGGTCTGGATGATGCCGGCAACCCCTGCCGAAAGCGCGGAAATCATGTAGACGGTAACCTTGATCCGGCGGACCGGAACGCCGGTCAGCGTCGCGGCGTGCTCGTTGCCGCCGATCGCGAACACGTAGCGGCCGAATTTCGTCCAGCGCAGCACGAAGCCGGTGAGCAGCGCAAGCACGATCATGTAGAGCACCGGATTGGCGATGCCGAAGAACCAGGCGCCGCCGCCGATCGCCAAAAGCGTGTCGTGATCCGGCCCGAACTGGAAGACGACGGTGTTGTTGGAGGCGACCATCGCCAGGCTTCGCGCGATCGACAGCATGCCGAGCGTAATCACGAAGGGCGGAAAGCCGAGATAGGCGATCATGACGCCGTTGAACCCCCCGATGACGAGGGCCGTGCCGACCGAAGCAGCAATGCCGACCTCGATGCTATAGCCGGCATGCATGACCACCGCGAGCACCATGCTGCAGAGGCACAGGACCGAGCCGACGGAGAGGTCGATTCCCCCGGTAATGATAACCAGCGTCATGCCGAGAGCGATGATTGCGACGAAGGTGAAATTGCGGGTGATATTGTAAAGGTTCTTCGGCGTCGCGAAGGTATCCGTCGCGACGGACAGGAAGAGGCAGGCCAGAATGACGGCGATCAGCACCCAAAACGTCTGGCTGGACAGAACCGAGGTGACCCAGCTCTGCTGCCTCTGCCCGATTGCCCGATCCAAGGTAATTGCCATGACCGACCTTCGCTTTCCCGTGCCGCCTCGATTATACCTGTTCGATCGCGCCCGTGATCAGACCCGTTACTTCTTCCGGTGAACTTGCCGCGATCGCCTTGTCGGCGACCTTTCGGCCGCGCCGCATCACGATGACGCGATCGGCGACGTCGAAGACATCCGGCATGCGGTGACTGATCAGCACGACGGCAATGCCGCGGTCACGCAAATGGCGGATGAGATTCAGCACTTCCGCTACCTGGCGGACGGAGATCGCCGCCGTCGGTTCGTCCATCAGCACGATCTTAGCTTCCGAGAGCATGGTGCGGGCGATCGCCACGGCCTGCCGCTGACCGCCGGACATCTGTTTGACGAGGTCGCGCGGCCGGGTTTCGGACTTCAGCTCCTTGAAGATCTCGCCGGCGCGTCGGTACATCGACTTGTAATCCAGAATGCGCATGGGACCCAGGCCGCGCCGCAATTCACGTCCCAGGAAGACGTTCGCCGCCGCCGTCAGGTTATCGCAGAGCGCCAGGTCCTGGTAGACGATCTCGATGCCGTGCTGGCGCGCTTCGATGGGACGATGCATGACGAGTTCGGCACCATTCATGCGCATGGTACCGTGGCTCGGCCGATAATTTCCGGCGATCATCTTGACGAGGGTGGATTTGCCGGCGCCGTTGTCGCCCATGAGACCAACGACCTCGCCCGCCTGAAGCGAAAGCGAAACGTCGTTCACCGCCTGAATGGCGCCGAAATGCTTGGAAACATTGGCGAGTTCGAGAACCGCCACGATCGCCTCCCGATACCTGTGGCCGAAGCAGCGCTCCGAGCATGCCCGGCTTGGCAAAGAGCCACCTACACCGTCGCTGCCGGGTCTCTTCCCCTAGGGCTCCATTTACGCAAATGCGTGGAACAGCGTCAATCAATCGTCCTACAAATAAAGACGTATATGCGCGCTAACTCATATTGTAATACAAATATTCGTTGACGCGCGAAGCGCGCGGATATTAGCTATCAGCAGGAGGAGAGCATGCTGATCCTTGTCACCGGGGCAACGGGCAAGGTCGGACAGCATCTCATCGCTGGGCTGCTTGACGATCCGCGTTTTTCCAAGGCGCGCATCCGCGCGCTTTGCCACAACCGCCTGCGTGCCGAGACAGACCGTGTCGAAGTGGTCCGCGGAACGATCGCCGAGCGCGACGTCGCCGCCCGGGCGCTCCTGGGAGTAACGCATGTTGTCCATCTCGCCACCTGCAAGGAAACCCCAGACAGTGTGATGGACGTGACGGTCAAGGGGCTGTTCTGGCTGCTCGAGGAATTCCGCGCAAGCCAGACCGCCCGGCAATTCATCCTGATCGGCGGCGATGCCGGTATCGGCCATTTCCACTATCGTCACGACGGCCCTGTAACCGAGGCGACGCCGCATCGGGCCTATCCGGGCTGCTACGCCCTATCGAAGGTCCTCGAAGAGGTGATGCTGGAGCAATATGGCGTTCAGTACGGCGTCAACGGCTGCTGCCTGCGCGCGCCGTGGATCATGGAGAAGGACGATTTCAAGTGTTCTCTGTCCTTCGACGACGATGTGTTCGGCGGCCCGGTCTGGAAGAACCTCGTCCCTGAAGCCGATGCGAAGCGCTATGCGAAGGACGGCACGGTGCCGTTGCTGCTGGACGCCGACGGTCGACCGCTGAAGCGCAACTTCGTCCATGTCGACGATCTTGTCTCGGCGATACTGGCGGCAATCGATCATCCCCGCGCGGTCCGCCAACTCTTCAACATCTCGATGGATCGACCGGTCGATTACGGCGAAGTCGCTGCCTATCTCACCCATACGCGCGGTCTTGGCTCCGTCGACATCCCGAGCCGCTTCCACTCCAACTGGATGGACAACAGCAAGGCCAAATACCTGCTGGGTTGGCAACCCAGTTACGATCTCAAGAGGCTTATAGACTCGGCCTGGCAGTACGAGCGCTCGGAAGAGAATCCGCGCATCGTCTGGTACCCCGGGTGATTGGTGTCGCGGACACGAGGTGTCCGTGCGTTTCAAGGGAGGAAAGCATGAGGAAGGCATTATTGCTTGCCGCAGCCGTCCTGGCGCTCAGCGCGGGAACGGCTCTGGCCCAGAAGAAGCAGCTTGTCATTGTCGTGAAAGGCCTCGACAACCCGTTCTTCGAGGCGATCAACCAGGGCTGCCAGAAGTGGAACAAGGAAAATCCGGATTCGGAATACGAATGCTTCTACACCGGGCCGGCCTCCACGTCAGACGAGGCGGGCGAAGCGCAGATTGTCCAGGACATGCTGGGCAAGGCGGATACGGCGGCAATCGCCATCTCGCCCTCGAACGCCAAGCTCATCGCCCAGACGCTCAAGACCGCCAATCCGACAGTCCCGGTCATGACGCTGGATGCGGACCTCGCAGCCGAAGATTCGGCACTGCGCAAGACCTATCTCGGCACGGACAATTACCTGATGGGTTACCGCATCGGCGAGTACATCAAGAAGGGCAAGCCGAATGGCGGCAAGATCTGCACCATTGAAGGCAATCCCGGCGCCGACAATATCCTGCGCCGCGCTCAAGGCATGCGCGACGCGCTGACCGGTCAAAAGGGGCTGACGGAGCTCAAGGGCGAAGGCGGCTGGACCGAAGTTGCCGGCTGCCCGGTCTTCACCAATGACGACGGCGCCAAGGGCGTGCAGGCAATGACCGACATCCTTGCCGCCAATCCCGACCTCGATGCCTTCGGCATCATGGGCGGGTGGCCGTTGTTCGGCGCGCCGCAGCCTTACCGCGACCTGTTCAAGCCGATGGCCGATAAACTCGCCAAAAATGAATTCGTGATCGGCGCTGCCGATACGATCGGCGACGAGGTGGCAATCGCCAAAGAGGGTCTGGTGACCGCGCTCGTCGGGCAGCGGCCGTTCGAGATGGGCTACAAGGCGCCTTCGGTGATGCTGGACCTGATCGCCGGGAAGCCGGTCGAGGATCCGGTCTTTACCGGTCTCGACGAATGCACCAAGGACACGGCGGATACCTGCATCCAGAAATAGGGTCTGCGAGGGAGGCCGGCGGCTTGGCGTCGGCCTCCCTAAGCGCTCGCCCGCTCAGATCTGCCAGTCGGCGTCCAGCGAATAGGCCTTGATATAGTCGATCTTCATCTCGGCTCCGTCGACAAGCCCGTCGCTCGGCGTGCCGGCGATCCCCCCGACAGCCAGATTGACGAGCATATACATCGGCTCGTGCATGTCCGAGGGGGTGTCGGCGCGCGCTATCGCCGCGTCGTCGAAGTACCAGACGATCTCCTCTTCCGTCCAAAGCACCCCGTATTTGTGGAAGCCGCTTGTGTCAGAAACCTTCACTGCGCTGGCGATGCTGGTCTGCGAACCTGTTTCGTTGGAATGCACGGTGGCGATGATGGTATTCGGATCCTGTCCGCGCATTTCGACAACGTCGAGTTCCGGTGGCCAGGAGCCATCGGCGGGCAGAAGCCAGAAGGCCGGCCATACGCCTTGATCATCCGGCATGTCGGCGCGGATTTCGAAATAGCCGTAGGTCTGGGCAAAGGACGAGTGGGTCGTCAGAATTCCAGAGGTGTAGTCGTAGCCGTTGATTTCGCCCTGAATGGCTTCGGACGCCGCCGCGGCTTTGATCGTTAGGACGCCGTTATTAACGGAAAACGGATTGGCGGAAGCGGTCGGCTCGTAGCTCGGATTGATATACCATTGCAGCTCACCGTTTCCGGAAAGCGTGCTTCCCTTCTCCGGCGCCCACCAGAATTTGGGATCCCAGACGCCGCTTGTGCCGTTTCGGAGCTGAAGCGTGTTGAACTCGTCCGAAAAAGTCTGCGTCAAGACGGAGCGATCCAGGCTGAGCCTGAACTGGTGCGCCTGCAACTGGTCGGCAGTGGTATTGGCGAACACCAGGTTCTCGCCATCTGCCAGGGCCAGCCGCAAATTGGAACCCTCCTGGCTCACATTGGCCAGAATCTGTTCGAAGGAGGTGAATCCGTAGCCATCCAGGCGAACGGTGTCGTCGAAGTTGAAATCGGTGATAAGGTCGCTTCCGTTGCCGCGCGCGAACACGAAGGTATCGGCACCACCCGCCCCGATCAGGACATCGTTGCCGCCGTCACCGTCGATCGTCTGGCTCCCCGAGCCGCCCTTGATGATATTGTCAATGTCATTGCCGAAGGCAAACCGGCCATTACCCGTGACGGTCAGGTTCTCGAAATTCTCCGGGAGCGTGTAGCTCATCCATGTATTGATCGTATCGACGCCTTCGCCCGCTGCCTCGTAGGCCCGGTTGATCCCTGAATAGAGATAATAGATGTCGTCACCCTTGCCGCCGATCATGGTGACATTGACGGAACTATCGCCCCACATGGAATCATTGCCGGCGGTCCCATAGAGGGTGGGCCCCGATCCGGTAGCGGAAAACCAGGCCGTCGAGCTTCCGCTGTAGTAGAGCGGCTTACCCACGGCATTCAGCACAGTTCTGCTCATCGAATGTCTCCAAGTTTGATTAACCTCCTCCTCCCAAGAAGCCCAACGGCCATACCTCCTTCGAAGAACCTACCACCAGCGGTAGGGATGGGTCTACCACATCCGGGTGTTGTGACCTGGAAAAGGCTCCTCACCCCTACCTCTTTGGGGGGGATCTGGAACAAAGCTTTGATCAGCGGCGTTCTTCGGCGTTATGCGGCGTGCGGAGGGAACTATGTGCAGTGCGGAGAGTCTGCCCAAATATGTTGTGGGCGATCTTAGTGCCTTGGGCTCACCGGATTTTCGAGCGACACTCGATGCCCTGGCCGTTGCGGTCTACACCACGGATGCGGAAGGCTTCGTTACCTATTGCAACCCTGCCGCAGCCCGTCTCGCTGGGCGCCAGCCCGAACTCGGCCAGGACCGCTGGTGCGTCAGCTGGAAGCTTCGCCGGCCCGATGGCTCGCCATTGCCGCACGACGAATGCCCGCTGGCAATGGCGCTGAAAGGGCGTCAGCCGATCCGCGGGCAGGAACTGGTGGCGGTTCGCCCAGACGGCTCGACGGCACTGCTTCTCCCGCATCCGACACCGATTTTCGACGAGACCGGCGAACTCACCGGCGCGGTCAATCTTCTCGTCGACATCACCGACCGCAAGAGCGCGGAACAGGATTCCCGCTATCTGGCAGCAATTGTCGAATCCTCGGACGACGCCATTGTTGCCAAGGATTTGAACGGCATCATAACGAGTTGGAACAAGGGTGCCGAGCGGCTGTTCGGATATGCGGCCGACGAGGTCCAAGGCAAATCGATCACCATTCTCATGCCGCCCGGCTATGAGAACGAGGAGCCCAACATCCTCAGACGCATCCGTAGCGGCGAGCGCATCGATCACTACCAGACGACGCGCCGCCGCAAGGACGGCAGTCTCGTCAATATTTCGCTCACGGTTTCGCCGATTCGAGACGTTTCCGGGCGCATTGTCGGCGCGTCCAAGATCGCTCGCGATATCACCGAACAAAGGCGGTCAGGCGAGGCGCTGGCCGCTCGCTTGCGCGAGCAGGCCGCGCTCCATCGCCTGACCGAGAGGCTTCACCGGGCCCAGGAGATCTCAGAGGTCTACGAGGCGGCGTTGGATGCCATCCAGGGCGCGCTCGGGTGCCACCGGGCCTCCATTCTGCTTTTCGAGAACGCCGCAAAGATGCACTTTGTCGCCTGGCGCGGTCTTTCGTCACAGTATCGGGACGCAGTCGACGGACACTCTCCCTGGACCTGCGAGGAGCGGGACCCGCAGCCCATCTTCCTCGAAGACATTGCTCAAGCCGAGGCCCTGACTGCCCTAAGGCCGATAATCGAGGCGGAAGGTATTGCTGCGCTCGGCTTCATTCCACTCGTCGCCGAAGGTAGGCTCATCGGCAAATTCATGACCTATTATGACCTGCCGCATGCGTTCACCGACAACGAGATCGGCGTGGCAATGACGATCGCCCGGCAACTCGGCTTCAGCATTCAGCGCATGCGTGCCGACGAGGCGCGGCGTCTTGCGGAAGAGCAGTTGCGGCGCAACGAGGCGAGCGAGAGGGCACGAGCAGCCGAGTTGATGGCAATCATGGAGGCCGTGCCGGCCTCGATCTGGATCGCTCGCACGCCCGATTGCCGGGTCATCAGCGGCAACCGAGCCGCCTATGAGCTTCTTCGACAGGCGCCGGATACCAACCTGTCGCTGTCGGCCCCCATCGGCGAGCGCCCCGACGACTTCCGCGTCTTCGCCATCGGAAATATGCTAGCGCCTGACGAGCTACCGGTGCAGCGCGCGGCTCGGGGCGAGGAAGTGTCGAATTTCGAGGAAGAGATCCGATTCGAAGATGGATCGTCGCGCCACGTCTTCGGGAATGCGACGCCGTTGCGGGACGCCGCCGGCGACGTGATCGGCGCCGTCGCGGCATCGGTGGATATAACCGAGCGCAAGCAGGCCGAAGAAGCGCTGCAGGAAAGCGAGCGCCGACTGCAGATCGCACTTGATGCCGGACGGATGGGCGCCTGGGAATGGAACATCGGCACCGGCGAGGTGATATGGTCGTCGGGGCTTGAGGCGCTTCATCATCTTGAACCGGGAACATTCGGAGGCACGTTTGCCGATTTCAAGCGAGACGTGCATCCAGACGACCTCCCACTTGTCGAGCTGGAAATCGCCAAGGCGGTGGAGACCCGCGGGGACTATCACGTCGTCTACCGGATCAGGCTGGCGGACGGAAAGATCCGCTGGATGGAGGCGTTCGGGCAGTTTTCGCCTCAGGGTCCCGCAAAGGCGGGCAAGCTGGCCGGCGTTTGCATGGACATCACCGAGCGCAAGGAAGCCGAGTCGCAGCGCAATCTGCTCGTCGCCGAGCTCAGCCACCGCGTCAAGAATACACTTGCAATCGTAAGTTCGATCGCGCGCCAGTCCTTCTCGACCAATCCCGATTTCCACGAGGCGCATCGGTCGTTCGATGCCCGCATCAGGGCCTTGGCGCAAACGCATACGCGCCTCGCCGAAGCAAGCTGGTCGGGTGTCTCGTTGGAAACAGTTCTGTTTGACGAACTGGCCCCCTATCATGACGACAGCAGGAACAACGTATCGCTCTCGGGCCCGCGGACAATGCTGCCGCCGAAATACGCCCTGACACTCGGCATGGCAGCCCACGAACTTGCGACCAACGCCGCGAAACATGGCGCGCTTTCGGTGAAGACCGGCAGCGTCGGCATCGAATGGTCGGCGGACCGGGAAACCGATCGCCTCCGAATCCGCTGGAGCGAATCGGGCGGCCCGCCGGTTCTTTCCCCGAAACGCAACGGATTCGGCCGCTTGCTACTGGAACGCGTCCTGGCCTCCGACCTCGGCGGCGAAGTCCAACTTGAATTCGCGCCACAAGGCCTGGTATGCACGATCGATATCCCCTGCCCGCGCGAAGCCTCCCCATGACAGCCTTGGAGCCATGTCGGGTCTTCGTTGTCGAAGACGAATTTCTGGTGGCACTGCAAATCGAGGACGATCTAATCGCGGCCGGATATTTGGTGGTCGGACCGTTCACCAGCCTCAGCACATCAATCAAGGCCTCGCGCGCGGAGAGATTTGACGTGGCGACACTGGACCTCAATTTGCGCGGCGAGTTCGTCTACCCGCTCGTCGACGAACTGCTCGAACGCCGGGTGCCGCTCCTGTTGCTGACCGGCTATGCGGTGTCGGATCTGCCGGAGCGCTTTCGCTCCCTGCCGCGCCTCACCAAGCCGTTCGACGGCACCGAACTCATCAGTAGAATCAAGAGTCTCGTTCCCGTCGCGTGAGTCCCGGTCGCGGCGCGGCGGGCTGCTATTATCCAAAATCAGAACAACGAAGGGGATCCGGGGGGCGACCCGACCGACACAACTGGTCGGTCGGTCACTTAATCAAATTTCGGCGGGCAGGAAGTCCGAAATCGGCACCTGAAGGGCGATGGCGATTCGCTTAAGTTTTGCCGGACTGTTGTCCATGCCGCTTTCAATTTCGCTTATTTCGGCATTGGCGAGGCCGCAAGTGACGGCGAGATCCTCGATGCTGTAACCAACGGCTTCACGAGCGGCCCGGACGCGAGCGGCGATATCGCCGCCGAGTATGGCAGAGGCGTGCTTGTGGCCAATGTTGGTGGGTGAAATGGACATAAATGTCTCCTTCTCTTGGCATGCAATTCTTGCGAATTCGCGGTTGAGTGCGGGTGACACGCGCCTTGGGACAGCGGTAACGTTTTATGTCAATGCTGTAACATGAACAAGCCGAAATGAGCGACGCTGTTACGATTGCGCTCTTAAGGCGATCACAGAGGGGGCGATGAGCACCCCCAATAGGTATCAAAACCTGTTTCCACGGGGGCCGGTTACCCGTAAACTGGCTGCATGGTTGTTTTTAGTTTGGCTGCATTTCAGCACCTACGGATATTCAGTCGCATATTTGCATTGAACGGGCTGCTGCCCGACCTTGAATGCGGGCATCGCAACGGCAGTCCCGGACCTTTCCGACGTTCACAGGACGGACGATTTCCGCCGATCCTGGCGCGGGGCATTGGCCTCGCTGATTTCATATCTCTGCGAGCCTGCATCCACTGCAGGACCGACCGAGATTGCAAAAACCCTGAACCGTCTGTTGGTGCGTCGTGCTTGCCGATGGGCTCGGTGTACCGACCGTCGGGTTAGGCCCGACAGGCTATACCCCTCGAAAGGGAGGAAACTGACGATGACGAAACCGACCGGCAAGAAGACTGCGCCCCGATCGCCGGCCGCACCACCGGAGGGCAGCAGCATCTGGCAGCAGTTCGACATGATGCGGCGTGCCTTCGTCGCCTCGCCAGTTCTGAAGCCGATTCTGTGGCTGACAGCCGGCAGTTTCACCATTATCGTCGTCACCGCGATCGGGCAGATCATTCTCAACCGCTGGTACCGACCTTTCTTCGACGCGATCGAACGGCGCGACCTCAACGCCTTTTTCTATCAGCTCATGCTGTTCCTCGTCATCGCCGGAGTTCTCCTGGTGTTCAATGTCACCCAACAGTGGCTCAATCAGATGGTGCGGCTGAAGCTGCGGGAAGGACTGACATTGGACCTGATCGGCCAATGGATGCGGCCGCGGCGCGCCTTTCGGCTCGCCAATGCGGGCACCATCGGCGTCAACCCCGATCAGCGGATGCAGGAGGACGCGGGCCACCTCGCCGATCTCACCACCAGCCTCGGCTTCGGCCTTGTGCAATCGTCGATTTTGCTCATATCCTTCGTCGGCGTCCTATGGTCGCTCTCATCCGGCTTCGCCTTCCAGATCGGCGACAGGTCCTTGGAGATCCCCGGCTACATGGTCTGGGCTGCGATCCTCTACGCCGGCTCAGCATCCTGGCTGAGCTGGCTGGTCGGACGGTCACTGATCGCCTTGAACGGCGAGCGCTATGCGCGCGAGGCCGATCTGCGCTTCTCGATGATGCACGCCAACGAGCATATCGACGGCATATCGCTTGCGGGCGGTGAGGCGGGAGAGCGCCGGCGGCTGGAGCTCGATCTCTCTTCGGTGCTCGGCGCCATGCGCAACATATTCCGCGCCGAAATCAACCTTGCCTGGGTCCAGGACGGCTATGGCTGGGTCACGGTCGTGGCACCCATCCTCGTCGCCGCGCCCGTCTATTTCGCCGGGAACATCAGCTTCGGCGGCCTGATGATGGCGGTCGGCGCCTTCAACCAGGTACATACGTCGCTCAAATGGTTCGTCGCCAATGTCAGTGCGATTACCGATTGGCGGGCGACGCTCCTGCGCGTCGCCGCGTTCCGCCGCGCGCTGATCGTGGCGGACACACTGCACGACAAGGAAAAGCGGATAGAATTCGTTGAAAACGACAGAGCCAGCCTGACGTTCGACAATCTCGAAGTGGTCTCGCCGTCGGGACGAACGAGGCTCGCCGAGCCCCATATCGAGATCGCCGCCGGACAGCGCGTCATCATCAGCGGCGATCCACGCGCCGGCAAGACATTGCTCTTCCGTGCCCTCGCTGGTCTCTGGCCTTGGGGCAGCGGACGCGTCGGTTTGCCCGCCGACGACGCCGTCGCCTTCATTCCGCGCAGCCCTTATTTCCCGCGCGGTCGGCTGCGCAATGCCCTCGCCTATCCTCGCGCCGACGGCTTTGCCGATTCGGAGATTGTCGCCGCCCTCTCGAAAGTCGGTCTCGACCACCTTGCGACATCGCTCGACCGCGAGGCCAGGTGGGAGCGCGAACTTAGCGACGATGATCAGCGCCTCTTGGCTTTTGCTCGGCTCCTCCTGCAACGGCCGCGTTGGGTGATCATCGACGAAGCCCTCGAAACCATGGACAGCGATGCGCTGAAGCGGGCGCTGTCGATCTTCGAGACCGACCTCAGGGAAACGGCGGTCGTCAAGATCGGCCGCACGCCGCGCAATGGCGCGCTGTTTTCACGCGTGATCCATCTCGTCAAGGATGCCGAAGGCCCAAGCTTGAAACCGGTCCGCTTCGGGGGAGGCATCGCCGAGATGGAGGTGGCGGCGCGGAGCGCGCCTTGATTGCGGGTCGCTACACGCCGCGCCTGTTGCCCCAGATCAGCACATGCAGCTGCGGCAGCACGTGAGCCTTGAACCACTTGTCCGCGATGACCCTATCGACCAGCCAGCGCATCCGTTCCATCACGCCCTCGATGTCGATCGGCGCATCGTCGTCATCCGGGTGTGGTGGCGTGTGGTTGCCCGGCTGCAAATAGATGGGCAATTGCGGATGGCGCGCCGCCGCAGCCCGTGCATAGGCGTAGTCGGCCTCGTCGAAGACGACGATCTTGATCACAGTCTGCGGCTTGCCCTGCGCCATCCGAAGACAGGCGTCGAATGCCTCCCAATCCGTCTCCATGCCGCTCGAGGGTGGTTTCGGGCTCAACACCAGCATGTCGAGTTCGGCGAACCAGTCGCGGGCGACCGATCCTTGCGTCTCCAGGGCGAAACGATAGCCCTCTCGGTGACCGCGGGCGATCAGGTCCCCGAGCGGCTGGATCGCCGGATTGCCGCCTGAAAGCGAGACCATCACTGGCAAGCCTCCGGAAAGCCGGGTGACTTCGCTCCAGACTTCCTCGACGGTCATCGCCTGCCATTGGTCGCGATACTCGCTGTCGACGGCATGCAGGCTATCGCACCAGGAACAGCGGTAGTCACAGCCGCCGGTCCGAACGAATACCGTCGGCAGGCCGATCAGCGCGCCTTCGCCCTGGATCGTCGGGCCGAAGATCTCGCTGACGCGGATCTCGGTGGGGCGCATGCCGGTCATGGCCGATATTCCGCCCAGGTCTTCGCTGTCTCGCTGACGCGCACCGCCGTCGTCTCGGGAAGGCGCGCCTTGCACCATTCATAGAAATGCTTTGCCAGGCATTCCGCCGTCACCCGATCGTGGCCGAGCACATCGTTCAAGTGGCGGTGGTCGAATGCCTCGTCGATATAGTGCTTCAGCGGCGCAAGCTCGTGATAGTCCCGCACGAAGCCGTGCTCGTTGAGCGTCTCGGCTGAAAGCTCCACCTCGACGACATAGTTGTGCCCATGCAGCCGCGCGCACTGATGCTCGGGCGGCAGGCTCTTCAACTGGTGGGAGGCGGAGAAGTGGAATTCCTTGGTGATGCGGAACATCATCTGACCTCCTCGGCGGTGAAGCCGCGTGTGGCCGCGACCCAGAAATCCGGGTCCTCGTACTCCGTCGGGTCGGCGACGCCGGCGAGATGGAAGGCTTCTCGCCGTTCGACGCAGGTGCCGCAGCGCCCGCAATGGCGCGTGCCCCCTTTGTAGCAGGACCAGGTCTCGGCAAAGGGGGTGTTGTGTTTCGCGCCATCGGCGACGATGTCGGCCTTCGAGACGTTGACATAGGGCGTACAGAGAGTGACGTCGGCGTACCCCTCGAGCGCATGGCTCTGCATGGCCTGGAAGGCATTGATGAAGCCCGGCCGACAGTCGGGATAGATGAAGTGATCGCCGCCATGCACAGCCGCAGCGACAGCATCGGCCTTGCGGGCGGCCGCGACGCCGAAGGCGATCGCCAGCATGATCGCGTTGCGGTTGGGCACGATCGTCGTCTTCATCGTCTCTTCCGCATAGTGGCCATCCGGTACGTCGACGTCGTCGGTCAGCGCCGAACCGGTCAGATGGCGGCCGATCTCGCGAATGTCGATGATCTGGTGTGGCACGCCGAGGCGCTTGGCGCAGGCGGCGGCGAAATCCAGTTCCTTGCGATGCCGCTGACCGTAGTCGAACGACAGGAGGCCGAGAAGCTCATGTTCCGCCGCGACCTTGTGCGCAAGCGAAACGGAATCCAATCCGCCGGAGCAGATTACGATGGTTTTCATGACAGGTGTCCTTGTTTTGACCGGGTAGGCTGCGACCGGAGTGTTACCTGCCCGCCTTTTAGGCCAAAGACGACGGTTTGTGAATGGCCGGCCGGGCAAACAGGAAGAAAATCCCTCTAGCCCGGCCGGCGGGGCGGCGCGGTTGCGACGACGCTCACTCAGCCGTCGCTGAGCACGAGCCCCTTGGTCAGTTCCAGGGCCTGCCTTTCGAAGAGGCCCCGGTAGATGCCGCCCTTGAGGCGGATGAGCATGTCGTGATCGCCCTCTTCCGCGATGCGGCCCCGATCGAAGACGAGCAGGCGATCGAGCGCCCGCACAGTCGACAGCCGATGCGCGATCACCAGCGTGGTGCGCCCGGTCATCAGCCGTTCCATCGCCCTCTGGATCAGCACCTCGGACTGGGAATCGAGGCTCGACGTCGCCTCATCGAGGATCAGGATCGGCGCATCCGCCAGGAAGGCCCGGGCGATGGCGACGCGCTGACGCTCGCCGCCGGAAAGCTTGACACCGCGTTCGCCCACCAGAGTCGCATAGCCTTTCGGCAGCGCCGTGATGAAATCGTGCGCGCTTGCAAGGCGGGCGGCCTCCTCGATCTCGTGCTGCGTCGCGCCGGGGCGCCCATAGGCAATGTTCTCGGCAAGCGAGCGGTGAAACAGCACCGGCTCCTGCTGCACGATGGCGATCTGCTGGCGCAGTGATGCCTGCGTGACGCCGGCGATATCCTGCCCGTCGATGCGGATGTCGCCCGACTTCACATCGTGGAGCCGCTGGATCAGCTTGACGAACGTCGTCTTGCCGGAGCCGGAATGGCCGACAAGGCCGACCCGCTCGCCGGGGCGGATCATGACCGAAAACCCGTCATAGAGGGGCGCCCGATGGGCTCCGTAATGGAAGGTCACATTGCGGAACTCAATATTGCCGTCGGTGATGCGGATCGGCCGGGCACCGGCGCGGTCTTCGATTCCGAGCGGCTGGGCATGGATGGCAACGAGCTCCTCCATGTCGTTGACCGAACGCTGCAGGTTGCGGATGTGCATGCCCACCTCCCGCAGATAGCCCTGTAGGATGAAAAACGCGGTGAGCACGAAGGTGATGTCGCCGGCACTCGCCTTGCCCTCGGCCCAGAGCATCAGGGCAAATCCGATGACCGCGGCGCGCAGGACGAGGAGCATCGCGCCTTGCACCGTGCCGTTGAGCGTCCCGCGCGACCAGGTGCGGCCGGTCCGGTTTTCCCACTTTCGCAACACCCTGGCGAGCCGGACGTCCTCGCGTTTTTCCGCCCCGAACCCCTTGACGACGACATTGCAGCTCACCGCGTCGGCGAGCGCGCCGCCGAGGCGCGTATCCCAACTGTTGGCGAGGCTTGCCATCGGCGCGACATAGCCAAGCGAGAGCGACACCGTAACCGCGATGAAAACGACGGAGCCAAGTCCGACGATCGCGCCCATGATCGGCCAGTGCCAGGCCATCAACGCCGTCGAGCCGATGAGCATGACGATGGAGGGAAACAGGGCGACGAGCAGCGTGTCGTTGAAGAGGTCCAGCGCCCACATCCCGCGCGTTACCTTGCGCACCGTCGAACCGGCGAAGCTGTTGGCATGCCAGTCGCTGGAAAACCGCTGGATGTGATGAAAAGCGCTCGCAGCGATGTCGGACATCATCGTGAGCGTGAGACGAACAATGCTCATGAAGGCGACATGCCTAAAGACGATGGCACCGAAGGACAAGACCATCAGCATCTGGAAAGCCGAAATCGCTGCATTCCAGGCAATCGTATCGGTGGCCGCACCCGATACGACCGCATCGACCAGCCGACCGGAATAGAGCGGCGTCAGCACATCGGCAAGCGTGGACAGGAGCACGGCGCCCAGAATGCCCGTAAGCCGCACGGGCTGCTTCTTCCAGTGCGCCCAGGAGAAACGGAAAACATTGCGGAAGGCGCGATCGCGCGCCGCAAAACGAGTAAACGCCATGTGGTTTTGCCCGGTGACGAGCGCACCGGCCTCAATATCTGATCAGCAAGGGGAATGCCGCCCGGAAAGTACGCGTCAGTGCGGCATCGATGAAACGGCGCCGTCTCCGAGAAAGGAGAGGCCGGACGGTGTCGGATCCGTCATGCAATCAGGAAGCGCAGACGCTCCGGTTCACGGGCTCAGGATCGTGGCCCGCCCGTAGGGAGAAGCAATTGGCTGACATCGTAACCTCCCTGTTCTGATTGCCGGAAGACTGCTTATAGTTGAAGACGAGGCAGGCGCCAAGCGTAAATATTGTATTCTTTTCCGAGCCACGGCGAAGTGCTGCATGTCTGCCACAGTCGTCGAGGCTTCGTCGGCGCGAACAACCATTCGGCCTTGTATGAAGTGCCATCTTTGCAGAACTTTCACACTGTGTTGGAAATTCGCCGCTATTGGTTGCGAAGCGTACGCCGTTCCATCGCAGTTTCTGAAGTCATTCCCTGAGGTTGCCCGTGCAGAACAACAACATTCTCGTCGTCGGCGGTGCCGGCTATATCGGCTCCCACACCTGCCTCCGACTGGCTGAAAAGGGCTATCACCCCGTCGTTTACGACAACCTTTCCAACGGCCACGAGGAATTCGTCCGTTGGGGTGTCCTGGAGAAAGGCGACATCCGCGATCGGCGGCGCCTCGATGAGGTTCTTGCTCGCCATCAGCCGCGTGCGGTCCTGCATTTCGCCGCCATGATCGAGGTCGGCGAATCGGTCAAGGATCCGGTCGCCTTCTACGACAACAACGTCATCGGAACGCTGACCCTGCTGTCGGCGACGCTTGCCGCCGGCATCGAAGCTTTCGTCTTCTCGTCCACCTGCGCTACCTACGGCCTGCCCGACAGCGTACCGATGGACGAGACGCACAAGCAGGCTCCGATCAACCCTTATGGCCGGACCAAGTGGATCTGCGAGCAGGCACTCAAGGACTACGGCCTCTATAAGGGCCTGCGTTCCGTGATCCTGCGCTACTTCAACGCCGCCGGCGCCGATTTCGAGGGCCGGATCGGCGAATGGCACGAGCCGGAAACCCACGCGATCCCGCTTGCGATCGACGCGGCGCTCGGGCGGCGCGAAGGCTTCAAAGTCTTCGGAACCGACTATGAGACGCGCGACGGCACCTGCGTGCGCGACTATATCCATGTCCTCGACCTCGCCGATGCGCATGTGCGCGCCGTCGACTACCTGCTCGAGGGCGGCGACAGCGTCGAACTCAATCTTGGCACCGGAACGGGGACAACCGTGAAAGAGTTGCTCACAGCCATCGAAAAGGTCTCCAAGCGACCGTTCAATGTCGGTTATGTCGGGCGCCGCGAGGGCGATTCGACGACGCTCGTCGCCAACAACGACAAGGCCCGACAGGTGCTCGGCTGGGAGCCGCAATACGACCTGGCGGCAATCACCGAATCAGCCTGGAACTGGCATTCGCGCCGAAACGATTGAGCAAGTCGGCAGACTCGCCGGGCCCTATTCGGTGGCAGGCCCGGCGACACTGACTGCCGGAGGCGGCGTCCGTCCGCGCTGCAGCTGCGGGCGCTCGACGAGCGCATAAGCTGCGATACCGAGAAGCGTTCCCGACAATATCGACAGGGCCATCGAAATCGCCGGATGGATGCCGAGCATGCTCCCCGCCTTGGCCACGATCGAGATCGCGAAGGTGTGCCACAGATAGATCGAATAGGAAGCATCGCCGAGCAGGCTCGGGAACTCCAGCATCGGCACCCGCCCGCTTGCCTCGAGCGACAGCACTCCGAGTACCAACAGGACGGCTAGCGGCCCCGTCGTCCGTTCATCGAAGGGGAGATGAAGGCATCCGATCAGGGCGAAGCCGCCAAGCGAGCAGGCGATCATTGAAGAACCGATCGCCGCCCCGGGAACCCTCCCCTTAAGCCACAACTCGCCGACGATCATGCCGGCGACGAATTCGAGGATGATGGGTCGCGTATACGTCAGCGATAGGGCATTTTCGACGGGGACGACCAACCCCATCGTCACCAGGGCAACGAAGAGGCCGGCGATGGCCGGCAGGCGCCAATTGCGCGCTAGCAGCAGGGAGGCCGCGAACACGGCATAGAAGAGCATCTCGAAATTCAGCGTCCAGCCCTGCACGAGCACCGGCCAGATCTCGCCGCTGCTCGGGGAACGGGCCGGGACGAAGAACAGGGATGCCAGGACATGTTCGACAGTCAGCACCATATTGGGAAACAGGCCGAACAGCGCGCCGGCAACCATGACGGCCGTCGCAAACCAGTAGACGGGGACGATGCGGCGGATGCGATCCGTGATGAATTTCACGGGGGTCAAAGGCCGCCGGTCGCTGATGATCCACATGATGAAGCCGCTGATGACGAAGAAGACGTCGACACCGGCCGCACCGATTGCAAAATGGTGGCCGGTCTTCTCTGCAGCATGAAAGATCACGACCGCGAGCGCTGCCGCCGCCCGAAGATACTGGATCGCCCGGATCGTCCCCATCGCCCCCTCTGACCGTGATATCACATGCTGAGCTGCGGCCCATAGGCCGCCGCATGCCCGTCGCCTGGCCAAAGCCAGGTCACCGCCTGCCGGCGGCGCGCGATCGTCAATTTTCCTGCGGTGAAGTACAGCAGGAAGGACCCGACATGGTACGGGTTCATGATATCGATCTCGACGAAGGAACGTATGAAAAGAAGCATCGCGATGCCGAACAGCACCATCGCTTCCGCATCTAGGTCCTCGGATAGCAGGCGCTTCAATTGCCCGAAAACCGCCGTGACCAGCAGCAACGTCAAGAGCACCAGACCGACCAATCCCGTTTCGACGGCGGCCTCAATATAGGTGTTGTGAAAATGGAAGCCGGAGCGCGCAGTGATGTAGAACTCTTCCCACAGGCGCTCCGCCTCGGAAAATCCCTGAACCCAATAGGCTTGATAGCCGATGCCGAAGATAGGTGCAGCATGCGCCGCTTCGATTCCTTGCTGCCAAAGATAGGTGCGTCCGGTGAGCGTCGAATCCTTACCGAATGCGCCAAGGACGAGATCGATGGCACCGGCGTAGATCAGCGCCACGGCGGCAACACCGCCGAACGCCGCCACGCCGATAAAGAGACCCTTTCGGCTCGCGGGCCTGAGAGCGGTTATCGCGCGCATGCCGACACAGAGCCCTAGGATCGCGACCGTCGTCAGTACCGACGTGGCCGATTGCGAGGCAAGCAGCGAATAGGCGGCGATCGCTCCCGTGCCCCCCGCGGCTGCCCGCCAAGTGCCCCGCTCACCAAGAACGAAGACGGCCATGAAGGCGAAGTAGATGCCGAGCGAGGCATAGAAGCCCAACTGGTTTTTGGAAGCGAATGCGCCGACGAAGCTGAATGTGCCGTCGAGCGGGTCGTAATGGTAGACGCCGAAAAGCAACGAATAGACGAGCACAATGGCGACGCCCGCAATGCCACCGCGGGCAAGCGTGCGGACGTCGATCACTCGCATGGCAATGAGTGCGCAGACGATGTGGCTCAAATATTGGATTCCGGTGCGCAGCGTCACTCCCGGCGCGGCCGACCAGAACATGGAAAGGCAGGCAAGGATCGCAAAGGCGAATATCCAGAGATACTTGCCATAACTACCGAGCACCTTGCGATAATCGACGAGAACGAGCGGCAGCCACAGGCCGTAATAGAGCAGGATGGAAATCTGTCCGAAACGGGTCGAATAGGCGAAGACGAAGAGCGAAAGGGCAACGGCCGCCGAGCCGTAAAGCCCATTCGCGTCAGGATCTATGAGGCTCGCCTTCCGGATTCTCATGCTCTCACCGCATCGCCAATGCGGCATTGACCTTGATCACGTCACCGGGAAGCACCGGCGTGGTCTCGGTCGCCGCGATCTCCGTCGACTTTCCGTCCTGTTCGCGAATGATCGAATAGGTGATGTTTGCAGCCTGCTCGTCCAACTGAGCCGCCTCGGCCGATTGCATAAGCGCCTCGGTCATCAGGTCGCGGCTGGTGCCGAGTTTCAGCGTGAGCGTGTCGAGTTCGGCCTCGGTGTTCTGCAGTTCCTGGGCGAGTTGCGCATCCCAATCGTTGCGCAGATTGGATTCGTCCTGCGTGGCCTTGCTCACATCCTGCTTGGCCTTGAGCGACGCCGTGTCGATGTCGAGCAGCGACGACTGCACATCCGCTACTCGCTGCTCGAGCGAGAGCTTGCGCTGGCTCAGCGCCAGGCCCTTCTCGGCGAGGCTGTCGACCTTGTCGCGGTCCTCCATGGCGAGCTCGAGCTGGCGTTGCTGCGTTTCGGCCTTCTTCGCAAACGAGTCGATCTCGCTTTGCAGCAGGGACTTGAGATCCGCCAGGGCGTCGAGCTGGCGTTCCTGCCGCTTGTCGCGCGATACCATCAGTGCCGTCTCGCTGGCGAGCAGCTTGTCGACTCCGGGGGCGTTCTTGAGCTCCTCCGGCAGTGTGATCTTGTCATGCTTGCCGATTTCCGCCTGAAGGCGGGCACGGCGGATGAGCAGCCGGTTGCGCTCCGCGACCTGGACGGTCGAATCGCCATTCGCAGCAATATAGTCGCGGGCAAAGCGCTGGCCGCTCTCGGCCCGGCGCACCCCGCCGCCAAGGCTGATTGCCTTGAGCACAGTCAGATTGGGAGCATAGGGGTACTCGCCAGGGGTCTGCACCTCGCCATAGAGATAGACCGGGCGATACTGTGCCATCTCGACCGAGGCGGACGGCCGGTCCCGAAGCCCGAAGAGCTTCTGCATCTTGATGCCGATCTCTTCCGCGACCTCCGTCGTCGTCCGGCCCGAGGCGGGCACATCGCCGACGAAAGGCAGCGAGACGCTACCCGAGGCCCCTACCGTGTATTCGCCGCTGACAGCCGACCAATCCCGGACCGCGCCCTCGGCGGTCTGCCATTCGGCAACGCGAATCCGCAATTTGTCCATGACGCCGAGCCGATAGTCGTCCGCCCGGGCGATCGCTGCGCCGGACACGACAATCGCCGCGCAGAGTGCGAGGCGGGCGAAATGGAAAAGCTTGCGGGAGCCGACAGGCGCCCCTGGAACTCTGATGAATGGCATTTGGGACTTCCCGTTGCTTGACGTTGTGCTCAACCGCGAGTCAACGCCAAGGTTTCAGTAGCTGCCGCGGGAGAGGCAGACGGCGGGGATCGTCTTGAAGACGATGACGAGGTCGGCAAGGAGCGACCAGTTCTGGACATAATGCGTATCGAAGGCCACCCGAGTGGCATAGGATACATCGTTGCGGCCGCTGATCTGCCAAAGGCCGGTCAGACCGGGACGCGAGCGCAGATAGAACACTGCGGCCGAATCGTAGAGCTCGAGTTCATCTTCGACCACTGGACGCGGGCCGACGATGCTCATTTCACCACGAATGATGTTGAGGAGCTGGGGCAGTTCATCGAGGCTGAGCTTGCGAAGGACGCTTCCAACAACGGTGACGCGTGGATCGTCTTGCAGCTTGCGCGTCGTGCGCCATTCTTCGTAGGCGGCAGGATTCGCCTTGAAGAATTCCTGCAGAACCCGATCGCCGTTTTCCATCATCGTGCGGAACTTGAGGCACTTGAAGGTTTGGCCGTTGTGGCCGATTCGGCGATGCCCGTAGAAAATGCTGCCGCCATCGGAGAGCTTCACCAGCGCCATGATAAGCAGGAAAAGCGGACTGAGAGCGATGAGTGCCAAAAAGGCGATGAGAATGTCGAAGCTTCGCTTGGATATCCCGCCGATCGGCCGGATGACACCGGTCTCCTGGGGGATAAAAAAAGCCGTAGTGGCCGAGCGAGTCGCGGACTTCATAGAGGTGACTCCATTTACGTTGGCGATTGTCGGTCCCGAGGGACGGGGCGTCATCTAGCGCGAGTGTATGGTGAGAATTTGATTTTTGAAGGCGGAATAATGGCAGCGCCAACGCACGGTGCCTCAAAGCGTTTTGGGACTGCGCCGATGTGACACTATTACCAAATTTTCAGCGCGTGGATCGGAGATCACAGCTAAAATAGAATGACGCGGCATTGCCACATTCAAACATCAGCGCGCATTCATTATTTGCGATGCCTAAAGTATTGTATTTGACGCATCAATTTTTCACTCGCCTCAGTGACAATTGTTTGGGGGAGAAATTTGACAAGCGGCAAATCCCTCGCCGTTTTTTGCATTGCAACATTATATTGCGCTGCACATATTCTCGGCCACTCGCCCGACCGCCTGTAACAAAAGTTGATCAGGAAAAATCGCGCCCGCAAAGGCAAAAGTTGCAGGAATCAGAACGAGTTCGCATTTTCCCCTGTGAATTTAGGGGCCGCGGGAGCGAGTCATCTTGACCTTCAGATTTCGCGGAAAAATAATCACTTAAAAACGCTGAACATATCGGTGATTGTATCGTTTAACAGCAGACCCATTCGAATTGATCGGTCTACTTAAAGATGACGGAAAGTTTTTCCGGATAGATACCGTAGCGATAAGTTGCATTTTGCAGGTTGAAGAGACAAGCGACCGCTAATATAGTGGAAAGAGGAGCGAGGCTGGAAGTTCGATGACGGTTCCACGAGAAAATCAGAGAGCGGGGTAGGCGATGTTCGCACCACGCTTCTTTGTGAGCATGTTCGGCGCGCTGGCGGCTTTTGCCGTTGCAACCTATTTGTTGACCGGATCGCTCGCCTCGACGGCTGTTCAGACGCTGATTTGCGCAGTCCTGATACAGGTCGGATATTTTCTCGCACTGCTTTTCCTGGTGTGGAAGGAGGCGCGCGACCGCCGAAAGTTATCCCCCGGCAAGCTGCCGGCCGAAGCGCCAAATGACGAAAAGCAGGCGAAAAAGCTTTCCCTGCGGCGGCTAAATCGCCCCCGCCACTTCAATTCCTGACAGGTCTCCCGGGCTTCTTTCGCAACTGCGGAAAAATTTGCCCTTTGACGCGTTTGCGACACGATCGCGATGCATGGTCCTGCGTGCCTGCTGCATGGCCAAGCGTCCTTCTGGACGCACAAGGTCGCTGTAGCACATTGAATTGCTGCATGTTTTTATCCTCAGATCGGCTCCAATTTAAGGAAACATGCAGCAGGACCCGCGCAACATGACACATCCGATGACCCGCTGGAGGCCAGTATGACCGCAGCCGCGCCGACAAATGTCTGCATTATCATTGCCGCCAAGAACGCCGCCGACACGATCGCCAGGGCCATCGTCTCTGCGCTCGCCGAACCGGAAGTCACGGAAGTCGTCGTCATCGACGACGGCTCGACCGATGATACCGCAGCAGTAGCTCGCGCCGCCGCCGACGGCAGTGGACGTGTGAATGTCGTCCGCTTCGACGAGAACCGTGGACCCGCCGCGGCGCGCAACCACGCGATCGCCATTTCGAAATCCCCGCTTCTTGGCGTGCTGGATGCGGACGATTTCTTCTTCCCGGGGCGAATGCGCCAATTGCTTGCGCAGGACGGCTGGGATTTCATCGCCGACAATATTGCCTTCATCGATGCCGCGCAGGCGACAGGCGCAGAGCGCAAGATCGGTCGCTTCGCGCCCAGTCCTCGCCTTCTCGACCTCGTCGGTTTCGTTGAAGGCAACATTACCCGGCGCGGCGTGCGGCGTGGCGAGATCGGCTTCCTGAAGCCGCTGATGCGGCGCTCGTTCCTGGACGAGTGCGGTCTTCGATATAATGAGACGTTGCGTCTCGGCGAGGACTTCGACCTCTATGCCAGGGCGCTCGCGCGCGGCGCGCGCTACAAGATCATCCATAGCTGCGGCTATGCGGCGGTGGTGCGGGGCAATTCGCTGAGCGGCAGCCACCGAACGATCGACTTGCGGCGTCTCTACGAGGCCGATCGCGCCATCCTCGCCGAGGCTCGATTGAGCGGCGATGCCGCCGCGGCGCTGCGGCGGCATGAACGCCATATCCGCGGTCGCTACGAGTTGCGCCACTTCCTGGACCTCAAGAACCATGAAGGCATCGCGACCGCATTCGCCTATGCCCTGGCACACCCCGGCGCCCTCCCGGCAATCGTCGGCGGAATCGTCGGGGACAAGACCGAGCGCTTCCGGCGTTCCCGATCGCCCGCTCCGGTGGCGCTCGGCGGAACTGGCGATGTACGCTACCTGCTCGAGGCCTTTGCGTTGGACCGAGCAGAATAAAGCGCGACGCCAACTGCCGAAGCGGGAAATGCCACCGGTCGGCAGGCTTATACTGTCACCTCGTCAATCCGCCAACGTCATAGAGATCCGGTGACTGATCCTTGTCGGCCATGGCCGGCGGCAGGAACGCTTTTCTTCGCGCCGCGTTACCTCGGCACGGACAACAACTAACGGGATATCAAAATGAAAGGTATCGTTCTCTGGCTGATGGGTGTTCCCCTGATTGTCATTATCCTTCTCTACATGTTCGTCTTCTGACCATAAGCCTTGGACGTAACTGAAGGGGTTGGCGACCCCTTCAGGGCTATTGCCAGATATTCACCGGTCTCGAACTCCCCCTAGTTTTTGAAGGATGCGAACCGCAACCCGCCTGCGTTAGGCTCGTCACCTGAACGGGGCTGGTTGAACGCATGATCGGCATTCGCATGGCCTCGAAGGCCTTCACCGGAGGACTCTACCCGCCGCGAACACGATGGCGGTGGGCCTGGCCGCGGTTTCCGACAAGGACGATCATTATCGCCTTTGCTCTGCTGAGCGCCGCGGGCGAGGGGGCGGCGGGCGGGCCGATTATCGGCGATGCCATCGTGATCGACGGCGATACTATTGAAATTGTAGGCGAGCGCATCCAACTTTACGGAGTGGATGCACCGGAAGATTGGCAGGTCTGCCTCGACGAGGCGGGATCGGATTACCGGTGCGGCAAGGAATCGTCGCTGGCCCTGGATGCATTTCTTTCGGCATCCCAACCCACCCGCTGCGAATTCGCGGGCCGCGACCGTTACGGTCGTTATATCGGCACATGCTTTCGTGCGGACGGAAAAGACGTGAACCGCTGGCTAGTTGAATCCGGCAACGCAATAAACCGGGAAAACCACAACAGAGGGCTGTACGCCTCGGCACAGGAAATGGCACGATCAGTCGGGGCCGGGATGTGGCGAGGGCAACCCAGAACAGAAGGCTCCCGACGCGTAGCGGAAGAGTAACCGAAAGCCTACTTCGTAGGCGGCAAGCGAGAGTCAATGATCGTCGAGTTCTGGATATTCTGCGCCATCGCGACCGCGGTCGTCGCTGCGGTCAGGGGCGGCCATAGTCTTCTTTGGCTGCTGATCGGTTGCGTGCTAGGCCCGATAGGCCTGCTGGCGGCAATCCTGATGCCCTCGCTGAAATCAAAGGAACCGATCGCCGCGGCAGAGCGCCAGGCCGAACTTGACGAACTGCGGAAGCCCTTGCGGGAGAGCAACCCCGGCACCATCTCGGCCAAGTCCAAGGACGAGTAATTCGGCTCGACAAATCGTGAGCCGCGATCCTGCTCCAATATACAATTCGCAAAAAACCCGCCGATTGCGCGGCGGGCTGGCTTTGGTACTGAAAGCACTAAAGTATGCACCTACTGTTGCCGTAGGCGGGACATTTTTCCAGTACCATTTTAGGGGCAATCATACGCCGGAATGCGTCGCCTATGGCGCCGCGCGGCAATGGTCGCCGCGGCGCTTTAGTTTGCTGCATGGTTCCGTTCCTTCGATCTGACTTGCGAGGCCTCCACGAGCCGTAAGGGCCGCCGGGCCGCCGGCTTAGCAACCCGCCAATGCGAATCGATTTATCTGAGCGGCAGCGGCCCCGACGGGCAAGCCCCGCCTCATCCTTGCCGCATTTCCGCTCGGCAATCGCCCGATGCGGGGTTCCGCGCCAGAAAAATCATGCCCGCTCAGGAAAATTCACAGGTTCTCAGCTCAACCGGTAATTGCCCCCAAATTTTGCAGGGCACACTTTTCGCAACATGCGAGGAAACAGGGATTTAACCTGAATGGCTGCCGCACGCAGAGACCGGCTTACATCGAAAACTTCGCCGCTTGGGTGCAGTGCAGCATGACTTCCGTCACTTTTCTGCTGCACTGCCATATTTTTTCTTTCCAAATGCCCTAGTTTCTTCGCTGTGGGCTCAAGTCTGCTCTGTTGAAACGACGCCGCGGAGGCGTTGCCCGATAGGAGTGACCGATATCGTGAGTATAGGCGCTGACGTCTCGACGCGGATCAACCTCATGCGCGTTGCGCCGATCTGGGGATCGCGTTGGCGCGCCTTGCCCACAACCCTCAGTCGCGCCCTGCCCCGGGCCTCCATGACCCCCCGGGCCGAATTCGCAGCAAAGGCAGCAAGATTATGAAATCCGACCGTTACGGGCGCCTGCGGCGCCTCGCCCTTGTCACAGTACTTCCCCTCGTCTGCGCAGTGAGCAGTGCCACGGCGCAAGAAGGTGCAAATGGCGCCTCGTTCATGGATGATTTCGACAAGCTGGACAGCAAGGTCTGGTACGTCTCGGACGGATGGGACAACGGCTCGCATCAGAACTGCACCTGGTCGAAGAAGCAGGTGAAGATCGTCAACGGAATTCTCGAACTGGGTTTCGAAGAGCGCAAGGAAGGCAAGCGCAACTTCGCATGCGGCGAGATCCAGACCCGCAAGCGCTTCGGCTATGGTACTTACGAGGCAAGAATCAAGGCGGCCGACGGTTCGGGGCTAAACTCGGCCTTCTTCACCTATATCGGCCCGACCGACAAGAAGCCGCATGACGAGATCGATTTCGAGGTGCTCGGCAAGAACACCGCGAAAGTGCAGATCAATCAATATGTGTCGGCGAAGGGCGGCAACGAGTATCTGGCCGATGTGCCGGGCGGCGCCAACCAGGGTTTCAACGACTACGCCTTCGTCTGGGAGAAGGACCAGCTCCGCTATTATATCAACGGCGAGTTGGTTCATGAGGTCACCGATCCCTCTAAAATCCCGGTGAACGCCCAAAAGATCTTCTTCAGCCTCTGGGGAACGGATACGCTCGGCGATTGGATGGGCACCTTCTCCTACAAGGAGCCGACAAAGCTCCAGGTCGATCGGGTCGCCTTCACGGCCGCTGGCGACAAGTGCCAGTTCGCCGAGTCGGTCGCCTGCCGACTGAATTGACCGCAATCTGAGCAACTGACCATTTAGTGAGCAATTGCAACAACTTGTTGCGATGCACAAAAAACTGAACTAAGCTCGGCCCGGGCTGAGCAGGGAAACGGATGTTTTCATGCTGCAGATACTTTACTTGGCACAGGACCTTGCCGATCCCGCCGTGCGGCGCAGGACGCTCACGCTCGTCGCCGGCGGCGCCAATGTCACGCTGGCGGGCTTCCGCCGCGGTGGCAATCCGCTTGCCACGGTAAGCGGCGTCGAGCCGATCGAACTTGGAACGACGGCGGACGGCCGATTCGCGCAGCGGATCGGAGCCGTCGCCACAGCCTGCCTGTCGCTGAAGAGCAGGCTCGGGCATCTTCGCAAGCCTGACCTCATCATCGCCCGCAATCTTGAAATGCTGGCTGTCGCGAAAAGAGCCGTCGCGCTCTTTGGCGGCGAGGTTCCGATCGTTTACGAGTGTCTCGACATTCACCGGCTGATGCTGCGCAGCGACATTGTCGGGCGAACGCTGCGCGCCGCCGAGGCCCGCCTCGGCCGGGACGCCCGTTGGCTGATCACCAGTTCGCCAGCTTTCATCGAGCACTACTTCCGCCCTCTTTCGGGCCTTGAGGCGGCGCCGATGCTGCTCGAAAACAAAGTGCTTGAGATCGACGGGGGCCCGCTACCGGCGGCAACGCCCGCACAATATCCACCGTCTGGCGCACCCTGGAGGATCGGTTGGTTCGGAGCGCTGCGCTGCCGCAAGTCGCTCGGCCTCCTCGCCAAATTTTCCCGAAAGATGGAAGGCCGCTTCGAGGTCGTTCTCTGCGGCAGGCCTGCCTATTCGGAATTCAGGGATTTCGACGGCTTCGTGCAAAACGAGCCATTCATGCGGTTTGGCGGTGCCTATCGCAATCCGGAGGACCTCGCCGAGATCTATGGCGACGTCCACTTCACCTGGGCGATAGATTTCTTCGAAGAAGGCCAGAATTCCGCCTGGCTGCTTCCCAACCGGCTCTACGAAGGATGTCGCCACACCCGCATACCGATCGCCATGAAAGGCACGGAGACTGCACGTTTTCTCGCCGTACGAGGCATCGGCCTCGTGCTCGAGGAGGCCGATGCCGATAGCCTCGCCGCGCTCGTCGGCTCCATGACACCGGACCACTTTGCCGAAGCAGCCGATCGCATCGGCCGGTGCCATCCGGCCACCTGGGTCTTTGACCGCTCGGACTGCGAGACACTGGTGCGGCGGCTTGCAACGCTCACCCTCGATGCGCCGCAAACCATCATTCCAGCCGCTGCCCTTGCGGATGCCCGTCACAACGAAAGTGGATTGCTATGACCGCGGACAGTCAGGCGTCGACATCGACCCTCATCGTCATACCCTGCCTCAATGAAGCGCTGCATATCGAGGCGCTTGTCGAGAAGCTGCGTCCCTCGCTTGGCGTCCTCAATGCGAGGGTCGTCATCGCCGACGGCGGCAGTACCGACGGCACCCGAGAGATCGCTCGCCGCCTTTGTGAAGAGGATCCGCGCGTGCTGTTCCTCGACAATCCGAAGCGAATCCAGAGCGCTGCCGTCAATCGGGCCGTCGCCGAGCTCGGATCGGGCTTCGACTACCTGATCCGCATCGATGCACATGGGACCTACCCGGACGATTATTGCGAGCGTCTCGTCGAGGAGGCGCTCGCAACAGGAGCGGACTCGGTCGTCGTTGCCATGCAGACCGTGGGTTTCAGCACCTTCCAGAAGGCGACGGCCTACGCGCAGAATTCCAAGCTCGGCAATGGCGGCTCCAAGCACAGGACAGGTGCGGCCGGCCACTGGGCAGAGCACGGTCACCATGCCCTGATGCGAATTGCCGCCTTTGCAGCGGTCGGGGGCTATGACGAGACCTTTAGCCACAACGAAGATGCCGAGTTGGATTATCGCTTGGGAACAGCCGGCTACCGCATCTGGATGACCGACAGGACCAGCATGGTCTATTATCCGCGCGCCAGGATCGTGCCGCTGTTCAAGCAATATTTCGGCTATGGCCGCGGCCGGGCGAAGAACATCCTCAAACACCGCGCCATGCCCGGCCTCCGGCAGATGCTGCCGCTTGCAGTCGCGCCCGTCGCGTTCGGCGCGCTTCTCGCCATCATCAACTGGGCGGCGATCATCCCCTTCGGCGTCTGGGCTGCGGCGTGCCTCGGCTATGGCGTCTGGATGGCGGTTGGCCAGCGCAACCCCTACGGGCCACTCGCGGCGATCTCGGCCATGGTCATGCACCTGGCCTGGTCCGCCGGCTTCTGGCGGGAACTGCTCGATTTCCGGCGGCGGGTGGCGTGATGAGCGCGACCTTTCAGATCGACGTCGGCATCTGCACGTTCCG
The DNA here is from genome assembly GCA_001704765.1 of Sinorhizobium shofinae. GTDB lineage: Bacteria > Pseudomonadota > Alphaproteobacteria > Rhizobiales > Rhizobiaceae > Sinorhizobium > Sinorhizobium shofinae. The sequence continues at coordinate 34,811 of MBFK01000115.1, read as the reverse complement.
GCGCCCCGAACTCGCCGCAACGCTTCGATCGCTTGCTGCAGTGACAGTGCCCGCAAAGGCGATGCTTCGCGTCGTCGTTGCCGACAACGACGCCACGCCGAGCGCGCGGGCGCTCGTCGAGGAGCTGCGGCCGGAGATGCCCTTCGAGGTCACCTACATCCATTGCCCGGCCTCGAACATCTCGATCGCCCGCAACGCCTGTCTCGACAACAGCACCGGCGATCTACTCGCCTTCATCGACGACGATGAGACCGCCTCGCGTGATTGGCTGACGCGCCTCCTGGAGACAGCGCAGGCGACTGGTGCGGACGCAGTCCTTGGCCCAGTCCGGGCCCACTACGCGACGTCGGCCCCCGCCTGGATGCGCCGCGGCGACTTTCACTCGACACTGCCGGTCTGGGTCAAAGGCGAAATCCGCACCGGCTATACCTGCAATGCCCTGCTGAGGCTCAAGGCCCCATCGCTCCATGGCCGCCGCTTCAAGCTCGCGCTTGGCCGAAGCGGAGGCGAGGACACGGACTTCTTTACCGGCATGCACCAAGCCGGCGGAACGATCGCCTTTGCCCGGGATGCCTGGGTGCATGAGCCGGTGCCGGAAAGCCGGGCATCGTTTGCCTGGCTTGCCAAGCGGCGCTTCCGCTCCGGCCAAACCCACGGGCGGCTGCTGACGCAAAAGGCGAGTGGCTCGGGCAAGTTCCCGAACCTTGTGCTCGCCGCCTCCAAAGCCGTCTTTTGCGCGCTCGCCGCGGTTCTCTTCCTGCCCTGGCCCGTCCGCCGAAACGGTTATGCCCTCCGCGCCGTTCTGCATGTCGGCGTGATCAGCGGCCTCCTCGGGCATAAGGAGCTCGAGCAATATGGAGCGGCCGAGGTGACGTCCCAATGACCGCGCCCCTTAACGAGCTTGCCCCGGACGTCACCTTCGTTGTCGCCGCCTATAATGCCGCCGATACGATCACCCGTGCCGTCGGCAGTGCACTTGCCCAGGATGGGCCCACTGTCGAGGTGATCGTTGTCGACGATTGCTCCTCGGATGCGACCGCAGCTCTTGTCACGGCGATCGACGACCCGAGGGTCCGCCTCATTGCTCTTGAGCGTAACCGCGGCCCAGGCGGGGCCCGCAATGCCGGCTTCGAGGCAGCACGCGGCAGATGGATCGCGGTTCTCGATTCCGATGATACGGTGCGCCCCGGACGGCTGGCGCGAATGATTGCGCGTGCCGAAGCGACCGGGGCACAAATTGTCGTCGACAATCTCGACGTGCTGTCGCTCGACGGGAGCAATGTTCGAATGTTCGAGGACGCCGAACTCGAGGCACTGCACGAACTGACGCTGCCGGCCTTCATTGAATCGAATGTGATTTTCCGCTCCGAGCACAATTTCGGCTATATGAAACCGGTGTTCGAGCGCCGCTTCCTCGCGGAACATGGTTTGTGTTTCGACGAGTCGCTGAGGATCGGCGAAGACTACATCCTGCTCGCATCCGCACTTGCCTGCGGCGGCCGCTGCGCCGTCGAGCCCTCCCCTGGCTACATCTATCATATTCGCGAGGGCTCGATCTCGCGCGTGCTGAAGCTCGAGCACATCGACGCGATGATTGCGGCCGACGAGGCGTTCCTGCGCCGTTACGTGCTCAATCCGCGGTCACAAAGGATGCAGCGCAAGCGTGCGCGTGGGTTCCGTCAGGCGCGCTCGTTTCTCCTCCTCGTCGAGCACCTGAAAATGAGATCGTTGGCTGGAGCGCTGAAGACTGCGTTCGCCGACCCGCTTGCGCTTCGGCATCTGCGGATGCCGATCGCCGCGCGATTGCGCCGCCTGGCGGCGCGGGCGCCGCAACCCGCCCCTATGACGGTGGCGGCTGAACGATCCCCGCTGGGCAATGATCCTCACACAAGCAAAGGATAACAATATGGACCGCATCAGGACCGTCAGGAAAGCAGTGATCCCAGTCGCAGGAAACGGAACGAGGTTCCTTCCCGCGACAAAGGCCGTGCCGAAGGAAATGTTGACGATCGTCGATCGGCCCGTTGTCCAATACGCCGTCGACGAGGCGCGTCAGGCCGGCATCGAGCACATTGTCTTCGTCACCAGTCGCAACAAACAGGTGATCGAGGACCACTTCGACGACACGCCCGAACTCATCTCGTCACTGTCGCGCTCGGGCAAGAATGCGCAGATCTCCGAGCTCGAAGCCATGTTGCCGACCCCCGGCTCGGTCAGTTTCACGCGTCAGCAGGCGCCGCTCGGCCTCGGCCACGCCGTCTGGTGCGCGCGCGACCTCATCGGCGACGAGCCCTTCGCGCTGCTGCTGCCGGACATGGTGTCCTTCGGGGCGCGCGGCTGCATGGCCGGACTCATGGACCTCTATCGCGAAGTTGGCGGCAATGTTGTCGCCGTCGAGCAATGCGCTCCCGAAGAGGCTTCGAAATATGGCATCGTCGGCAAAGGCGACACGGTGCGCCATGGTTTCTCGGTGACGCAGATGGTCGAAAAGCCACCGGCAGGCCAGGCCCCGTCCAACTTTTATCTCAACGGCCGCTACATCCTGCAGCCGGAAATCTTCTCCATTCTCGCACACCAGTCACGCGGTGCCGGCAACGAGATCCAACTGACCGACGGCATGCTGAATCTGTCGGCGACCCAGCCCTTCCACGCCCATCCCTATGACGGCCGCACCTTCGACTGCGGCTCGAAACAGGGCTTCATCGAGGCCAATGTCGCCTTTGCGCTCGCTCGCGCGGATATCGGCGACCTCGTGTTCGAATCCGTTCGCGAGATCGTCTTGTCTCACGAAAGCCGCATCCGGGCGGCATAAGCGCAAACCTCTGGCGGCCGAACGAGGCCGCCGGACCAAGGACCGGAGAAAAAGATGAACAGAACGGCCCCCATGAAACAGAGAAGTGTACCCTTGAGCATCGTGCCTCGCGAAGAGCAGTCAGACGGCTTTATCGATCTCGATCGTCTGCTGGCTGTCGTCGTCCGCCGGGCAAGGCTCGTGGCGGCCTTTGTGGTGCTCTTCATCCTGCTGGGGGCCGCCTACCTGTTGTTCGCGACACCATTCTACACCTCGCTGACGCAGATCCTCCTCGACGACAACCTGTCGAAATACGCCGAGGAAGAACCGGTGCCAACGAATAGCCAGATGCTCGACACGCAGATTGCAAGCGCGGTCGAGATCCTCAAGTCCGGAGAGCTGGCGCTGCGCGTCGTCGACAAACTCAACCTTTCCGAGAACGACACGCTCGTCAAACCGCCCCGTTCCCCAGTCGCCGTCGTCAAGGACTGGCTGAAGACCGCAACCGGTCTCTTTTCCGGCGAGCCGGGCGTCTCCGAGGAAGCGGCGCGCAATGGCCGACGGCTGAAGGCCGCCGCCCTCCTGCAGCAGTCGCTGTACGTAGAACGCGTTGGCCGCAGTTCGGTGATTGCACTATCCTACCGCTCGAGCGATCAGCAGCTTGCTGCATCGGTTGTCAGAACCTATGCCGACTCCTATCTCACGGACCAGCTGAACGCCAATTTCGAAGCGACGGAACGGGCATCGGTCTGGCTGCAGGAGCGGCTTGCCGATTTGCGGCAGCGCTCGCAGGCGGCCGCCCTTGAGGTCGAACAATTCCGCAGCAAGAGCGGCCTGACGGCCGCGCGCGGCGAACTGATGTCCGAACAACAACTCTCCGACCTCAACAGCCAGCTGATCGTCGCGCAGGCGGACACGGCCAGCGCCTCGGCCCGCTACGAGCAGTTCAAGTCGATCATCGATCAAGGACCGGAAAACGCCGTCAACAATGCCACCATCTCTCCAAAGGAGGGCGACAATTCGGTCATCCGGGATCTCCGCACACGCTATCTCGCCGTCGGCAAGCGCGAGCAGGAAGTCACCCAGAATTTCGGTGAGGACCACCCGCAGGCGGTTTCGCTCCGGGCCGAGCAGGCCGATATCGGCCATCAGATCTACCAGGAACTGCAGCAATTGACGGCGAGCTACAAGAACGAATTCGAGGTCGCGCGCTCGCGCGAGGCCTCCCTGCGCAAGAGCATCGAAGGGATCGCCGGCAAGAATTCGGACGCCAGCAAGTCGCTCGTACAATTGCGGGAACTGGAGCAGAAGTCGGCGGCGTTGAAGACGCTCTATGAATCCTATCTCGGCCGCTATGAGCAGGCGACACAGCAGCGCTCCTTCCCGATCGCCAAGGCACGCGTCATCTCCGAGGCCGGCGTCCCGACCGCACCGTCGAGTCCCAAGAAGACCATGACGCTGGCACTTTCGGCCATACTTGGGTTGATGGTCGGCGGCGCCTATGCCGCATTCCTCGAATTCCGCGAAAGAACCTTCCGCCTTGAAGGTGAAGTGCGCTCCGTGCTCGGGCACCGCTCGCTCGGCTATGTTCCGCTGATCGGTTCACGGCCGAAGAAAACGTCGGAGCTCGTGCGCGCGCGCTTCGGATCGGACCGGCAGCCGCACGATCCGTCCCATGGCGCCACCCCGTTCCAACGCCTTTCGCGCATTGTGCTCGACGCACCGCGGTCCGCCTTCGCGGAGACATTCCGGAATGCCAAGCTCGCCTGCGATCACATGCTGCCCGGAAACGAGAGCCGCGTCATCGCGATCGTCTCCGCCCTGCCGGACGAGGGCAAATCGATCGTCGCGGCGAACTTTGCGGCGCTGCTCGCCTCGAGCGGCAAGCGCACCCTGCTGATCGACGCCGACATCCGCAAGCCGGGCCTCGCCCAAATGATCACGCCCGCTCCGCGCACGGGGTTGGTCGAGACGCTCACGGGAGAGGCGACCTGGCCTGCCGGCATCAAGGTGGATCAGCGCACGAAGCTTGCGATCCTGCCGGCCGGCGGCGGAGCGTCGGATCGGAGGCACCAAAGCAACGAGTTGCTCGCCTCCCCGGCCATGGCGGGACTCATCGAGAACGCCCGCAATTCCTTCGACTACGTCGTGGTCGATCTCGCCGCTCTTGCCCCTGTGGTCGACGCGAAGGCCTTCACGCCGCTCGCCGACGGCGTCCTCTTCGTCGTGGAATGGGGCCGGACGCCATCGAGGCTCGTGCGTGACCTCCTCAATTCCGAGCCACAGATCGATGCGAAGGTTCTCGGCGTGATCCTCAACAAGACGGACATGGACGAACTCGAGAAATATAGCGACTTCGGCGGTGCGGAAAAGTATCGGCACCGTTACGGCAAGTATTATATCGAGCAGGAAATAAGCGAAAACCGGCACACGGCCGCTTAAACAGCGAACAGGCGGCCGCCGATTGGCGGTCGCCTATGCCGGTTTACGGTCGATGCCAATGATCCAGGCGACAGCCATCAAGACGAGGACCGCCGTGAGCGCAATGAGCGCGACGGCGTAGAACAGGATATATTCGACAAGGCGCGGTACGACCAGCAACGCGCGCCAAAGAGCGCTTCGCGGCTGCCGCCAGTCCGGCAGTTCGTCACGGTTGAAAGCGTCCAATCGACGAGCAAGAAAGTGCATGTCGCCAGAACCCGCTGCCATTCATTAACAATGGACGAATCTATGCTGCTGCGCAACGGTGGCGATAACGAGGCAGTTGGTAAGGCAGCCTTACCTACCCCACCATGCATGAAAATGGTGCACCGGTCCCCGCCCCTGCCCCACCTTCAGACCATTGGCGGCGGAGATCGCCTCGTGCAGATAAGCCTTCGCGGCGCTGGCCGCCTCCGAGAGTGACTGCCCCTTGGCAAGACCGGCGGCGATGGCTGCGGAAAGCGTACAGCCGGTGCCGTGATCGTTACGGGTCTCGACCCGCCTTGCAGGGAACCGGACGAGCGCGTCGCCATCGAAAAAAACATCGGTGGCGTCGTGACCGCTCAGGTGTCCCCCTTTGATCAACACCGAGCGCGCACCCGTCCTCATTAGCACCTCGGCCTGGCGAGCCATCTCGGCCTCATCCTCGGCGATCGGTCGGCCGGTGAGTAGCGACGCCTCCGGCAGATTCGGCGTAGTAATGATCGCCAGAGGCAGAAGCTCCTCCTTGAGCGCGGCCAAGGCATCCGGCTGCAGCAACGGCTCGCCGGAGGTCGCAACCATGACCGGATCAACGACCGCGCGCCTGTCGAAACGGCGCAATCCATCGGCGATCACGGCGATCGTCTCCCGGCGCGAGACCATGCCGATCTTGACCGCCTTCACGTCGAGATCGGAAAAGACCGCGTCGACCTGTGCGGCAACGATTCTTGGTGAGCCGTCCTCGACGGCGGTCACGCCTTTCGTATTCTGAGCCGTGATCGCCGTCACGACGCTGGCGCCGTAGACGCCAAGGGCCGAAAAAGTCTTGAGATCCGCCTGGATACCGGCCCCGCCGCCCGAATCCGATCCGGCAATCGTGAGCGCGATTGGCGTAAACGGAGGAAAAGGTGTCATTGGTCGATCTCCTACGAATATCACGGAGATCCAGGTGACAGCGAAGACGTGAGGGAGGGCAGCCTCGTTCCGTTCCTACGCCGGCATGACCCGGATCAGGTTCAAGGGTCCGGCTCACCGCCGTCTCAGCACCGCTCGGCGCTCCCCTCGGAATGGCGGCATTCTATGCGGCAGCGGTGCTGCTGTGTCAATGTGGCATCGGCCAGAGGTTTGCGGCCGAGCCTGACATCTCACCGAAGAAAGATTTTTCTCCGAACGGCCGCAAACACGCTGCGGCTATTGCCTTTGACGCTCGTGATGGCGCGTTTCCTCCTCGAAAACTCCGTTGATTGCGCTATTCTTGGGCCATTCCTGCCGACCCGAAAGGAGCAAGCCATGAGCCTCCGCATCAATGAAACCGCCCCTGATTTCACCGCCGAGACAACGCACGGAACGATCAATTTCCATGAATGGATCGGTGATGGCTGGGCCGTCCTCTTCTCTCATCCGAAGAATTTTACGCCCGTCTGCACCACCGAACTCGGCGCCATGGCCGGGATCGAAGGCGAATTCCGCAAGCGCGGCGTCAAGATCATTGGCATTTCGGTCGATCCCGTCGACAGCCACGTCAAATGGAAGAACGACATCAAGGTTGCGACCGGCTTCGATGTCGAATATCCGCTGATCGGCGACCGTGATCTCAAGGTGGCCAAGCTCTACGACATGTTGCCGGCTGGCGCTGGCGACACGTCCGAGGGCCGCACCCCGGCCGACAATGCCACCGTGCGATCGGTCTATGTCATCGGACCCGACAAGAAGATCAAGCTGATCCTCACCTATCCGATGACCACCGGCCGCAACTTCGACGAGATCCTGCGCGCCATCGATTCCATCCAGCTCACCGCCAAGCATCTGGTAGCAACGCCGGCAAACTGGAAGCAGGGCGAGGATGTCATCATCACGGCTGCCGTATCCAACGAAGACGCCATCCAGCGCTTCGGCTCCTTCGATACCGTTCTTCCCTATCTCAGGAAGACCAAGCAGCCGACCGCCTGAGGCTGTTCGGCGCGGATACGCCGGTCCAAAGCTCGAATTGACGACCGCGAAAGGGCTCGTTTAGCCCTTTCGCGGCGGCACCCTTTGCATCAGCCGGTTTTGACCGCCCTTATGATGTCGGTCAGAATGCCGTGCAATGCATCGCGGTATCCGTTGCGCGCCGAAGGGCCGCCTTCCTCCGAAGTCATTACGACGGTGAGCTTCAGCGACGGAATGATGTAGAGCATCTGGCCACCGTACCCCCAGGCAAAGTGAACGTCCTCGCCGCCGATCTGCCGGGCGAACCAGCCATAGCCATAGGTGTCACCCGAAAAATAGGAGGTCGTGTGCGGCTGCCACGACAGATCGATCCAATCCAACGGAACGATCTGCCGTCCATCGGCCGTCCGGCCGCGATTGCGGTATAATTCGCCGAAGGCCAGCAGCGATCTGGCGCTCATCGCCATCTGGTTGCCTCCAAGGTAAATGCCTTGTGGATCGCGTTCCCAGGCTCCAATCCGGAAACCCTGAAGCGGACCGAGCCACTCGTGCGCCAGGGCGAGCGTCGGCTTGCCGCCAACCTTCGTCAGGATCGCCGAAAGCAAATGGGTGGAGGCCGTTGAATAGAGCATCCGCCCGCCCGGCTCATCGTCGAAAGGCTGTGCGAGCGCGAAACGAACCCAGTTGCGGCTCGAAACCCAGCGTCCGTAATTCGGCCCTGACATGCGGCCCAGTCCGGCCTGCATCGAGAGCAGGTTGCCGATGGTAATGTCGTTGATCCGCGGGTCCGCCGGCGAGGGCAGGTCTTCCTTCAAAAGGGGCGCAATCTTCTGCTGCGGACCTTCGAGGAGGCCCTTGTCGAACGCGATTCCGACGAGTGCTGATATGATCGATTTCGATGCAGATTTGATGTTGGTAGATCCCGCGGGTGTGTAACCGCGGTAGCCCTGTTCGGCGATCGTTACGCCGTCGCGGGCGACAATGACCGTTTTTAGAGATCTCAGATCGTCTCGATCTGCAAGGCCCTTGAGCAGACCCGAAACAGACTGCTGGGCCGAGGCGGGTGTAAGCGACACCAAAATCGACAAGACGACGGCCATCAACCTGATCATGTCTTCGACCTAGTGCGAACAGGCGGCGAAGTCATCACGCGCGGCTAGGGCTCACGATGATGTGAATCCTTGCGCGAATCTCGAAGCGCCCGGCCCTTTCCCTGTCTCTGGCGATGCTCAAGCACGATGCGTGGCGAGCAGCCGAATGACCTCTTCATCGCTCAGTTGTTCAAAATCACGATAGAAGTAGCCGATGGCACCCAACATGCGAGGCTGAAGCGGGCATACGACTTCGTCCGCCTCCTTCTCCAGTTCCGCAACCGCGCTTGGCGGAGCGACCGGAACCGCAACGACGACCTTCGCAGGCTTCCGCGCCTTGAGGCCGGCGACGGCGGCCCGCACTGTCGCCCCGGTCGCGATCCCATCGTCCACGACGATGGCGATGCGTCCGGCAATCTCCACCGGAGCGCGGTCGGCGAAATATCGGCGACGCCGGCGTTCGATCTCGGTGAGTTCCCTTTGGCAAATGACTTGGAACTCGGCGTCCGAAATTCCGGCGAGGCGGATCGTCTCCTCGTTGCGGACGACCGTCGGCTTGCTGCCGTCGATTATCGCACCCATCGCGAGTTCCGGCTGCCATGGGACGCCGATCTTGCGCACGATCAGGAGGTCAAGCGGTGCCCCGAGATGACTTGCGACTTCCGCCGCCACAGGCACCCCTCCACGGGGAAGAGCGAGAACGACGGCATCCTGCCCACGATAAGAATCGAGGGCTCTCGCCAATTCCCTTCCCGCCTCCGAGCGATCCAAGAAGCGCACGGGTCTGTCTCCGTTCCTGTTCGTGCCGGCGCAGCCGATGTCGAAGCACCGATGCAGCAGGATAACCGCGCCGGGCGTTTCGGGTTCCAAGCGAGGTGACCGAGATCACCGCAAATTGAGCCGTCCTTCGGGGCCCTTCTCCAGGACAGTTCCGAACCGCCGGCTCTCGCGGATAAGCGTTTCGCCCACCCACTCGAGGTCTTTTCTGGAGGGATAAATAAGGCTGAAGCGGTGCGCCCGCAACGGCACGATCTCAAGGGCTGCGAGATCGCCGTTTCCTTGGTCGATATCGACGAAATACATCAGACGCAGGTCACTCCTGAATTCTGCATAGCCGGCGATGCCTTCATAATCATTGATGAAATCGCCGCAACCATAGAGGATCAGACGGTTGCGGTAGACTTCGATCGCCTTCGGATGATGCGAAGAGTGTCCATGGACGATCGAGACAGCCGCTTCGTCAATGAGCGCGTGCGCGAATTGTCGCTGGGCCCAGGGCACGTCATAGCCCCAGTTGGGACCCCAGTGTATCGATACGATCACGACGTCCCGCGGCCGCTTCATGTTGCGGATATGTTCGCCGAAGCAACATGCGCGGACGGGGTCGAGAGAGGGCAGAAAATTCACCCCTGCCCTGCCCTCCTCGGCCGCCCAACTGGAAGGCGTTCCGCTTGTCGGTGTTGTCAGCGCGAATAGCAGCACGCGCCCCTCTCCCCCCATATCCAACGCCGCGGGCTGCCTGGCTTCCGCCAGGTCGCGCCCGGCACCGGCCGTTCCTATGCGGTGTCGATCCAGCGTTGCCAGCGTGTCGAAGAGCCCGGCCGGCCCCCAGTCCAGAACGTGGTTGTTGGCGAGTACGCAACAGTCGACGCTGGCGGCGGCGAGACAGGAGGCGTTTTCCGGGCTCATCCGATAGTTAATGCCTTTTGGAACGTGGTCGTTGCTGTGGGTGATGGCCGTCTCGAGATTGATGACGCGGAGGTGCGGCTGCGCGCGATCGCATTCATCAAGCGCCACGCCCCAGACAAGAGCCGGTTCCATCGGCGCAGGAATCGGGCCATTTGCCTTTTCCGCCAGACGGACATAGTCGCGCGCGGAGCGAATGTAGCCCTCATACAGTATCGGGTCGCAGGGAGCGGGCAGAACCTGATCGATGCCCCGTCCGGTCATGACGTCGCCGCAGAGGAAGAGGCGAATCCTGCACTCTCCTGCGCTTGAAGCGGACTGGCTGGTCGTGCTCATGCTTGCCGACCTCTCTGCTCGCCATTCTACGAAGCCCGTTCCCGCAAGGAAAGGTCGTTCGGCCGCGCAAGATGCGCGGCCGAGAATTAATCTTGCGTAACGGCGCGCTTGCTGCCGCACTCCCCGTTACTCGCCAGGCCTTAGTCGAACGTCTCGCGGGCGTCCGCGTGACCCATGACCCAGTACCGAGATGCTTTGGTCCAGCTCAGCGGATAGCAGTGCTTTTCGACCAGATGGGCACGGATTGCCCTTGTCACGGCCGCCTCGGCGGCGATCCAGACGAAGGTTTCCGGCTCAAGCCCGATCGTCTTGACGGCGGCGAGGAGCGCCTCCGGGTCCGCGGCCTGTGACAGGGGTCGGTGAGCCCAAAGGGCAATAAGCTCCGCCCGGGTTTCAAATTTCTGGTGTTCCTCCGGCCCCGACACGGCCACGACGCTGGTGATGCGCGTACCGGCGGCGGCCTCTTCGATCCGCCGGCCAGTCGCCGGCAGCGCAGTCTCGTCGCCAATGAGGAGCCAGCGCTCGACGTCAGGCGAAACGACGGCCGAGCCGCGCGGGCCGGCAACCTCGAGCCTATCGCCGGGCCGCGCCTGGAGCGCCCATCGCGTTGCCGCGCCGGCATCGTGAACGGCAAAATCGATCGTAAGTGTACGAGAAAGCGCGTCGTAGCGGCGCGGCGTGTAGTCGCGCCGCTCGGGCTCTCCCGGCGGGGCCGGAACGAAAATCTTTACATGGTCGTCGGGCGACAAGCTCCGGAAGTCCGACAGATCTTCGCCGCTCAGGTTGATCCGCAGCATACCCGGAGTGAGTTGAACGACGCTGGCGACCGTAAGAAGTCGCCACTTCAGTTCATGACGAACACGATCGATGCGCGGCGCGGAAGAAACGGATTTTGAATCTGCGGGAAAATGCATTCTGTGTCCTTTCAGGCCCGGGCTTCGGCTCTGCAGGACACAGTCGCGCAGACCGAAAGCGGGAGACCGTTCGATCATACGCGTTGAGTGACGTTAACGCTTACGTGCATGGGCGTTCCGCTCATGCAGATCGCCGGTTGCTTACGATGCTAACCCCGCCAACGGCAAGCACCTTAGGAGCTGTGCCGTTCACAATTTGTTGACTGCAATTGTCATGTATAAAGATTGGGCGGCTGAAGGATTCCGACGATGCCCGTTCGGGCAGAGGAAAGATTACAGCAATTTAACTGTTTTTGCCGACGGCACTGACGGTAGTGTTCGGGCGATAAGACTCAAAAGCAGAGGCTGCACAATGAAGGCCATCTTCAGCTCACCCTCAGTGCCTCTTTCAACGGCAGCCTGCTCATCATTTGCAGACACGCTGGGATACCCGTTTGTGGAAAAAAAGTGATCAGAAATCGCATCTTTCCGCTTGTAAAAGATCTGTCTTGTTGAATACGCCCGGGCTAACGCAACAACACGTCCATGATCTAGTCGGCCCACGCACGATAGCCGCTTCGCCCGCTTCGCGATCGTGGGCCCATGGCTTGTCCTTTTCGAACAGGGCGATCGCGCTGAAGACTGAGCGCCGCGACCGTTCCAACGACGGATCGAAGCAGTCCGAGAACAAGGCCGAGGTGCAACAGGGAGGCTGCGCCGGGCTGTCATGTCTTTATTTCTCTTTGGGAAAATGGCGATGCAAAGGCAAAGACAGGGGATGAAATTCTCATATCTCGGCAGCAATGCCGAAGAGGTGTCCGACGTTCTGACGCGCTGCATCGGACCCGTCAGGGTGCAAAAGCCGCTGAATACGGATCTTTCGTATAGCTATGAGTTCGCCGCCGGCGGGTCCGTTGCCTTCAGCCGCGTGACGTCGCAGGGCAGCCTCAGTATCGGCCAGCAGGACGAAGTGCCTAAACTCCTGATATTGCTCCCCCTTTATGGCTCTGCCTGCGTGAAGATAGGTCGGCAGGGAAGCCTGATTTCAATCCCAGGCAAAGCGGCGATCCTCGACGGCAACAAACTGTCTGAACTGCAGGTCGTGGATGCTCGCAGTCACCTCTCCCTCGTCGTCGACCAAGGGGACGTCTTTCGCCGACTGAGCGATACGCTGGAACGACCGGTATATGGCTCGCTCGACTTCACACCCAAACTCGATCTTTCAGTCGGTGCCGGCCAGATCATTTTCAGGCTGTCGCAGATCATGGCGACTTTCGTGGGCGCGGACAAAGAGTTGCTCGGTATGCCCTACGCGCTTTCCTATCTCTCCGGAAGTATCATCAACCTGCTTGTCGATACGGTACCTCATCGATTCTCCGCCGCCCTGGGCCAGGGCGAGTGGCTGCCGTCTCCGAGGCACGTGAAACGCGCTGTCGACTTCATGCACGCCAATCTCTCTGCACCGATCTCAATGACCGACATTGCACAGGCGGCGGGCATCGGCGTTCGGTCGCTGCAGGAGGGCTTCAAGCAATTCAAGGGGACATCGCCGATCAGCTACCTCGCCCGGTTGCGAATGGAGGCAGCCCACCGCGATCTCGTGAATGCAGACCAAAGGATGTCGGTGGCAGAGATTGCCCGCAAGTGGGGCTTCAGGCATATGGGCCGCTTTTCGAACGACTACCGGAAGAGCTATGGCTGCCCGCCTTCAGAAGCAAGGAAGGGACGGCCGATTCTGTTGAAGCCGGACGACTGAAATGGGCGGCGTGGTTGCGCCTCGCCGCCCTGAAGATCGCCTCTCCTATCAGAACTCCTCCCAATCCGCGGCGGCGGCCGTTGCGGTACGGCCGCCGAATGCTTTGGCGAGCCTGCCGCCGAGCGCCCGGGCGGGGGAAGCCATGGGTTTGCTGTCATGGCCGGCGATACGCGGCGCGGCGCCGGCTTCGAGCCGGAAGCGGGCGATCAGCCGCGCGAGGTTCGCCGCCTCGTCGGCCAGCCGGTTGGTGGCCGCCGTCGATTCCTCCACCATCGCCGCATTCTGCTGCGTCACCTGGTCCATCTGGTTGACCGCCGTGCTGACCTCCGACAGTCCCGTCGACTGCTCGCGTGCCGCCGTCGCGATCGAATGCACATGCTCGTTGACCTTGATCACATGCCCCTCGATCAGGGTGAGCGCCGCGCCGGTCGCCGTCACCAGCCTCACCCCTGCGCCGACCTCCTCGCCCGAACGCGAGATCAGTGCCTTGATGTCCTTCGCCGCATTGGCCGAGCGCTGCGCCAGCTCGCGCACTTCCTGTGCGACGACGGCAAAACCCTTGCCGGCCTCCCCGGCGCGCGCTGCCTCGACCCCGGCATTGAGCGCTAGGAGGTTTGTCTGGAAGGCGATCTCGTCGATGACGTTGATGATCTGGCCGATCTCGCCGGAAGCCTGCTCGATCTTGCCCATCGCCGAGACCGCGTCCTTAACGACCGCGCTCGACTGCTCGGTGCTTTTCCGTGCCTCGTCGACCATATGGCTGGCTTCGAGCGCCCGCTCGGTCGAGCTCTTTACCGCGGCGGTGATCTCCTCGAGCGCCGAGGAGGTCTCTTCCAGTGAGGCGGCCTGCTGCTCGGTGCGCTTCGACAGGTCGCCCGAGGCGATGCGCATCTCGCTGGCGCCGCCATTGATCGTATCGATCGCGGTGCGCACCTCGCCCAACACCGAGCGCAGGTTAGTCATCGTCTGATTGACGTTGTCCTTGAGCTCGCCGAAGGCGCCCTGGAACTCGCCGCGCATCGTCTCGGTCAGATCGCCCTCGGCCAGCGACGCAATTACGCGGCGGGTCTCGGCAATGCCGCGGTCGACCGAGGTGACCAGCTCGTTGACGCTGGCCGCGAAGCGGTCGAGATCGGCGTTGTCGTAGCGCTTGCCGATGCGCCGGGTGAAATCGCCGGCAACCGCCGCCGACACCACCTCGCCGATGCTCGACTGGAGATCGGCGCTTTTTGCCTGCAGTGCCGCCTCCTGGGCGTTCAACTCGCGCACCTTGATGCCGTTCTGCTTGAACACCTCGACGGCCCGCGCCATCTCGCCGATCTCGTCGCGACGCTCGGTGAAGGGCACGTTGGCGTCAAGATTGCCCGAGGCGAGAACGCCCATATTGTCGGTCAGCCTGGCAATCGGTCTTGCAACTGCCCGCGCGCCAAACACAGCCGAGGCGATCAGCAGAAGCGTTAAGCCCGCCGCCATGCTGTGATTGACAACATCCGCAAATTGCTGAGCTTGCTGCCGCTCTTGCAAGGCCTCCTCAGCGATCTTTTTGGCAACTGCGACGCCCTCATCGATCAACGGCGTCATTTCGTCAACGATCTTCTGCATTTGTCCGACCAGCAGGGCGACTTGATCGTCCGATTTCGTTGCGAGCACCCGTTCCAGCCTGCGCGCGGCGCTGTGATAGTCCTCGACAAGGGTCTTGATGGTGACAACACGCTGTTTGTTTTTCTCGATTACCAGCGGCGCGAAAGCCAGATCAAGATACCTGACCGCCGAGTCGCGTCGAGCGGTGAGAGCGCCGGCGGCGACCTGCAATTCCTTGGCCGATCTGGCGAGCAGCATGTCGCGCGCCGCGACCTGCATGCCGCGCGCTGACGCCTTGGCATCAACGAGGTCGCGGGAGACGCCCATCTGGATTTCCCCCCAGGTGATCGCTTCGTCGACGGAATGTTCGATGAACCAACCAGCTAAGGTGATAGCCAACATCAGGAAAATGCCTGCCCCGGACATAAGGGCGAGTTTGGTACTGATACGCGAGAAGATCGGCGAGCGTTCCATGATAATACGCCTGTTACAAGGACAGGAAGTCGTCATGGCTCCTGGCGCGAGGTGGCTAGGCTATCCGGCGCGATTCATTCCGCCGGCCTAATGATGATGGTTATCAGGTGACGGGACCCTGACGAACCATCGCATTCTGTGGGAGAATCGCGTCGGAGAGCGGTCGTAGCGCCGCGCCCTCGTCCCGGGAGGTAAGCGGTCGCGATTGAACGCGGTGACCATCGGGCCTGGCCAGGCGACGTGGACAGGAATGTATAAGCAATTTGAAAGCCGTTGCTGTTAATGGAAACCGGTGTGTTGGCAGCGTTTTACTCGGAAAAGTTTATTGGCATGACAATGCCGCAGAATGGTTGATGAATCCTAAACATTGTAGACCGATTATAAATACAACTTATCGATGCTGATGCACTCCGTGAACGGCGACTTGGATCGAAAGAAAAAGAGGCTGACCGACGTCCCCGGCTTGGCGCATCCGACGCTTCTGCCGGGCACAGGTCGATCCGTCGCTGGTGAGAGATTCTATGCTATCCCTCTGCAAAGCATACAAACATAATGGGCACGGAACCGGCTGCTGCGGCCCGGGACACCATAAACGGATCGGGTCTGATCAATGATAGCCCGCTTCGCCGGAAAAGAGATCATTCAGCTTATATGCCACCTCGGTCCGGTTCGTCGCCTTCAGCTTCTTCATGATGTTGCGAATATGAACCTTTACGGTGCTCTCGCGAAGATTGAGCTCGTAGGCGATGATCTTATTCGCCTTGCCTTTGCGAAGCGCCCGGACGACTTCTGTTTGTCGAAGTGTAAACATTCCGGCCAGCGGAGGGGCTTCCTGCCTTCCCGTCTCGATCAGATGGCGAACCGCGAGAACGCTGCTGGCCGGTAGGAAGATTCCGCCGGCTATCGCCAATCCGATCGCTTCGATGCAAACCTCCACGCCAACGGACGTAGGGATGTATCCCCGCGCACCGCATTCGAGCGCCCGCAAGATTTGGGCGAGGTCATCGATGTCGGACAGGACGACGACCGGAACAGGTCGGAACTCGCAGGCGAGCTTTGTAATGTCGGCCGCGACATCGGCGACTTTGCGCGCGCCGATATTGAGGAGGACGGCTCCGATCGGCGGGCAGGAACTCTTCTTCTCTCGCCAGTCATCGACCGAGCCGAAGGCGGCGACCTCCATGCCGAGACCATGAGTGGTCAAGGTCCTCGCCAAGCATTCGCGGTCCAAAGCTCTGCTATCGAGGACAATCAGGCATCGTTTGTCTACCCCCTCCAGCTGCTGCCTTTCCCCATCCTTGCCTAGCCGTGAGAGGCTGTCTGCGCTGTGCGGCTCCTGCGCAAACGTTGGCACTTTCTCAAATCTCGATATTAAAGACGCCATTGCAAAATCCCCTTTAACAAAAATGATCCCTATAGAGATAAATTCCTCAAACCGATTGTTCGATGCCTACGCATTTACTCGAAAATAGTCTGAATACTTCTTTTGAATTAATACTTTCGGTATCTCACTGCCGAGAACAAATCTTCTTTACGGTCGCCAATTCATTGGGCATGAAAAGGTAATACGCGATAGTCTAATAGAATATCTCCTTAAAATGAAGGGGGTGCGCACGAAGACGCGAACGTTGCGTCAAACCCGTGACGAGAACCAGCCAAACTGTAACCGGCTGCGTGGCGCTCCCAGAGATTTCCCGCCGGCCGAAACGAACTTTCGAAGGGAGAAGTGACAGGCGAAGGACTGTTCGTTCTCGAACAAGGTGATCAAAAGCCTTACCTCGCGCCAGGACCCGTGTCGTGATCGGGAAGGCATCGGTGGGCGTTACCAGGCTTTCAATCATCGGCGGTCCCGCATCCTCCATTCCGTATATCGGTTTCTTCTCCTCGAATGGAAAAGCGCACGAGGTGCATCACCCGATCCTTCAGGCGAAGAATCTGATTAAGTGACGCAGCGCGGCATTTGACAATAGACGAATTGAGAGGATGGCTACCGCCTTTGACGGTTGGCCGGGCACCGGCTGCTTCACCTTTCGTAGAATCAACACCGCCGCTGGGGCGCGACAAACTGCCTAGCGGGCCAGCGGGAGCGCAGTCACGTGATAATCGGTAAAGGCGAGCCGGTTATTCAAGATGTTGAGCGGAACTCTCTGAACGCCGGCGACGACTTCCGGTCCTGGAAGATGCGGTATCTTGCCGCTGCCTCGGTCCGGTTATGAGCGCCAAGCTTGGTGATTATGTTGTGCAGGTGAATCTTCACGGTGTGTTCCGACAAGCGGAATTCGGCCGCGATCAGCTTGTTCTGCAGCCCCCGCGAAACCATCTCGAGTATCTGCAACTCGCGAGCCGTGAGCTCCGCAACCCCACCTATCTCCCCACGCGAGCCCGTCGTGGCTCCGTTTTGGGGCGGCAGACGTTGCTCGCCTCTGCTTGCCTGAAGGATAAGGTCGGGCGGAAAATACTCGCCGCCGCAAAGCATCAGTCGGATTACCGACAGCCATACGTCGAGCCTCAAGTTCATGGGCAGCACGCCACGAACCAGGGGCGATCTCAAGACATCGGCGAATGGCGCCGAGCACTGCCCCTGGCCATGCGGTTCGATGACCGCCGTGAGAGCTTGCGGGTGCAAGCGCAAGATCCTGTTCGACGCTCCTTCAGCTTCTTTCATCAGGGCGATGTCGACGAGAATCAGCGACACCGGATGCGAGAAGCCTCGGCATGCCGCGTCGATGTCGTCCACCTGGTCGATGAGGACCCAGGGAAATTCTCGTTCCATCGCCTGGATCAGTCGTTCAGAAACAGTTCCTACGCTCGATACAATCAGAATAACGCGTTGGGGTTCGGCCCGCCGTTTGCCATCTGCAAAGGCGCCGAACCCAACGTCGCCATGCTCAGCCAAGTTCCGTAACGCCATAGTCCATCACCCGCCCAATCAATCGGCAGCTTTTGGCCGATCGCAGCTGCGTAAACCGCTTGCTTCAGCGAACTCTAGCCCAAGGCGCGCGCGGTCGCGACGACGCAAAAGGTGTGAGTTATCCATTGAAAGTTACGGGCGGCAGAGCTCTGCCTTGCTCGGCATCATCCAAACGAACGAGACCGGTACCGCGGTGACATCCATCTTATGAGGTCTCCGATAGCTATGCCTGCGCGGGATGACAGGATGCGGCCAGACGTCGGGGAACTGAAACAACCCTGCTGATGCCGGGTGACATCGTGAAAGTCATCAGGTCAGTCGATCCGGTTTCGATTTCAACTTCGGCAGTTTCGGATCGGTCTCCGTCGCAAATCGAGCGGCCCAGCCAATGATTGGCTTAATCGGTTCGGCTCCCTGCCGGCATCTCGTCAAGAATCCGAGCAACCGGGTGATCAATCTGGGTTCAGACGCCGGCTTGGGAGCTCCCATCGGACCACACTTCCGCCTCCCCTTCCTGCGCTGGTTCGCGTCACAAATCCGGCGAGCCCTGCTTTGAAGCTTCAAGAGATTATCATTATCTAGACATCGGCAGGCGATACCATACAAGTCATGATTCCCTAGGATGCGAGATCCATGTAGAAAGATATATTTTACTGAAAAAAGCTATTTCTGCAAGTTGTAGACCTCGATTTACTTAACGACAGACAGGTCGATCGATCTGCAATCGTAATTCTCATTCAATAAATACGTTCTAAGTCCTCCTTTCAAACAACCGTCTCGCGTGCATCCGCCCAAGATACCCTTCGCTACACGCGCTTAGACCGCGACCTGCGCCATCTAGCAGCGGGGATTAAGGATGGGCAAAACTGCACCAAAAGACGTACGTACTATCATATTTATATGCTTCAAAAGTACGCAAACCTCTGCTCTATTCACAAGCTTACAAATGGCAGATACTTCAGACAATTATTATTGACATCTTATTTGGGACATTTTGCATCGCGCTCCTTTTGTAGTAGCATAGGCTTTATTAGCTTTTTCTTTAATACGTTTCGAGGCAAATGTGGTTAGCGAATCAGGCGCATTAAGCAAATATGCAAAAGCAAACCTCTCGACCGCAGCGGACGTTGGACGAGCTGCCGAGGGGCAACGGCCATGAACTCATCGGGCCCCACGGATGGAGGGGAAGTCCAAGCCAAGCCTGCTGACGAGGACGCTGGCGGCGAACCACGCGCAACGGAAACAGAAGCGCGGCCCCCGCAAGAGCGGTACCTTGTCATCATCGACAGGCGGGTTCTCTGGCGAGACAGCCTCGCGCGAAACATCGCCGCCGACAATCCGGGCAGGCCTATTCTTACGTTCGAGTCCTCCGAGGAATGGACGCGGCAACGCGAGGAAGACACGCCGCCGTCGGCAATCCTCTTGAACATCGCGGAAAAGAAGATCGATGATCCGGCTGTTGAACAAGAAATCACGAAACTCGCAGCCGAGCTCGCTCCAGTTCCGGTGATTGTCCTGGCGGACAGGGACGATCTAACACAGATCGTGAAAGCGCTGGAATGTGGAGCAAAGGGCTATATTCCTTCCTCCGTAAGCGTGGATGTCTGTATTGAGGCTATCTCGCTTTCCCAGGCGGGCGGCATCTTCGTTCCCGCCAGCAGCGTCTTCGCGATGCGTCACCTGTTCGAAACGGGGGGCGCCGCCGAGCGACCACTGGCCGGTTTGTTCACCGATCGCCAGGCGGAGGTAGTGGAGGCACTGCGGCGTGGAAAGGCCAACAAGGTCATTGCCTACGAACTCAACCTGCGGGAAAGCACAGTAAAGGTTCACGTCCGCAACATCATGAAGAAGATCAAGGCGGCCAATAGGACCGAGGTCGCCTACAAGATCAACGATCTGTTTCCGGACCACCCCCCGGCACAGGAAGCGAATGAGACGAGCATAGAAGATCTCGGCTCCGACAATCGTGATTGACAGACAATCGCTTTGCCGCGCTACAGCAAGACTTGGCAAATCCACCAACGCCGTTCAGACGCCCGTCCCTTGCAAGACACGGCCGGCGTCATAATCCCGAGGTCACGACGCGCGACGACCTCCTCGCTCTTTGCCGACAAGCTCGATATCTACGGGAAGGCCGAGTCGAAGCCCCGACGAGGACATTGTCAAGGACATGCGTTCCAGCATCCCTTCGAAGAGTGCGCCCAATAGCGGCCCTGCGTCGGTATTCAGCGTCGCTTTCACTGCGGACGATCCCGGTCCGGCGGCCACGGTCGTCAGCGACCCTGTCTCAAGCAGTAACAACAACGGACCGCCGCCGACATACTGCAATTCTTCAATCAGAAGGTCGCGAGACTAGGCTCCGATCTAACCCGGATCGACGCCGAAATTCTTGCGAGCATTTGCGCCGTTGCGGCCTGATCCGCGGGTCGTCGCCTGCAACCGAATTGTCACCGCAAGCCGGCTTAACCCGGCACATGCGGCGTTCGACATGATGCGTACAAATCTTCTGCACCAGTTGCAGCGGTTGCACCAGTTGCAGTAGTTGCAGCAGAACAGATAGATATTGGGTGGCGAGTGCGGATATAGGGGCCTCTTCCACCAGCTCGCGCGCGGCCCTTCGCTACTAGTAGGCTATCTACAAGCAACATTTCCATTTATAGGTGCTTGGATCATCTCGAACCTAATTAAGATGCACGCCGCGAGGTAATTGAACGCCGCGCGCGCTGCATCTATCAGAGCGCAGAACACTATATCCGCCGAGCGCGACATCTATCCAGATGACGCTGAGATTTGGCCGCGGCGCAATATTTTTGTGGAGCTTTCAATATTCCAGAATGACGTATAGCCCGCGCGAATGTTCATTCGCAGTGAATGACATTGGCGGGATCGCTTCATGCGCCCGGAGCGTGAAGACGCGAGCAGCGTGGTCACTGCGGCCACTGACGCCGTCTTAACGTCTTGCGGCGGACAGAGGCCTCATCCCGCGGGCAGATAGGCGTCGAGGTGGACAGAGTGACTTTTTCAGCCATGTCGTTTCGCGGCACTGTTCCGGAGGAACTCGCGCTTGCCTTGTCCACACCCACTTCGCCGATCACAGTCGAGACGCTGAGCGGCGATGCCATTTCTTTCGAGTGCGAATTCTTCTCGACTGGGCTCATCTCGTTCGGCAATTGCGCCTACGAGGGTAACTTGCAATTCACTCGACAAGCGCCCAGCGACAAGCTCTTGGCCTTCTTCCCGACTGAGGGAACCGCGTTTTTCGACCCTCAAGGGAGAAGAATCTGGTCGAGTCCCGGTGTGGGGACGATCGTCGACGGCGCGCGCAAGGAAAGCTTGCAGCTCCATGGCCCCCGGCGTCATCTCACACTGTTCATCGACCAACGCAAGATTGCATGGCACCTCACGAACATGCTTGAGCGGTCGATCGGGGACCGCATCGAATTCGCCCCCAATATCGATCTCACGGTCGGGCCGGGACTTGCCCTGAAGCAACTCGTCGAAACCGCGTGCAGCGGCCTCAGGGGAAATGGCGCTTTAAGCCAATCTCCGTTGGCTCTCGCCTCGCTCGGCGATGCGGTAACCCACCTTCTCCTGGAAGCCGTCCCGCACCGTTACTCGGACCAGATCGCGAGCCCGGCGCCTCTGCCCGCGCCTCGGCACGTGAAGTGGGCGATCGATTTCATGCACGCCCATATCTCGGAGCCCATCTCGATGAGTGATATCGCCACTGCCGCGAAGGTGAGCGTGCGGACACTGCAGCAGGGATTCCGCCAATTCCGTATGACCACGCCGATGGCCTATCTCCACGAACTGCGCCTTACGGCTGCCCACCAGGAACTCATGAACGCCGATGAAGTGCAAAGCGTCTCCGACATTGGGTTGAAGTGGGGATTCACCCATCTCGGCAGGTTCGCGGCGGACTACAGGAAACGCTTCGGTCTTCTGCCGTCGCAAACCTTGCGCGGCGGCAAAGTCTCCAACTAGGTTCTCCGTTTCGGCGGTGCCCGCGACCTAGCGTAGTTGCAAGGACCGCGACGGCTGTCGTATTCGCACGGCTGCGCCTCTTGGTGTGCGAGAAAGCTGAGGCGGAGGCTGCGAGAGGAGGTATGCGGCGGCCAGTGGTCTTGAGCGCGTGGCTAGCATCAGCGAAGTCATAGAGATCAGCATCTTAACGTGCCGACATTCGCGCCCCGCGGCGTTGCGCGCTGGAGATCAAACGGGGCTCAGACGAAGGGCGTAGCTTGCATAAGCATAGGCTTCAGTTTATCTTAACCATTCAGGTAGCGCCCTTGGGGGTCAATGATATCTGATCGGCGCCGCAAGCGGAAAACGCCATAAGCATGCGGGAATATTCACCTGCAGTGCGGTAGCATATTTAGAATTGCCTTTCGACAAAATCTGATTTTCTCTATCTCCATTGTTACAACTCAGGCGCCGGACATCGCGAAAGCCTCCCCATTCGCGCAGACCACCCTGCGGGCATCGTACTCACCCGTTTTAGCCTGATTGTTGCGCTGTGATCGTGGCGGATCCTCCTTGCTCCAAGTCTCCCTTTTGTTGCTTATCGCTTCGATCTGGTTTCCCGGGGCCACGCGGATCGCTGGGACGGATGGCTCGCTTTCCTTCCTGCTGGCCCTGTTCTGCGCCGCGATAAGTATGGCGTCGTACGGCGAGCTCGCAAGACGTATTCATCGCACCGAAGCGGCCCTGGCGGCGGCTCTGCTGACGACCGCGGGCTTGATCATCATCCTGTCGCTGTTGTCGATGCTTTATACCGGCAATCCGATGAGGACCATGCGTGCGGTTTTCGCGCAAATCTTCGGCTTCGCCACGATTCCCGCGATTGCCGCGATCTCCGCCAGGCCGAATGGTTCGGTCGTGGTGGACAGGCTCGTATCTGCAATGATCCTCATGAGCGTTGCAACATCATGTCTCGTCATCGTTGGTCTCGGCGGCGCCAAATTCGCCGATAGGGCGGCCGGCTATTTCAAACATGCAAACCAGTTGGGAATAGCCATGTCGGCGGGCCTGCCGCTTGTCGCCGCAAGACTTGTCATTGCACGCAAACACCGAATTCTTCTGCTCGGTTGCCTCCTCGCCGTGCTCCTCGGTTTGGTGAAATCGGGCTCCAAGACCAACTTCGTTGTCGGCGTCATAGGGCTTGGTCTCTTCTTTGTTCTGTATGCAATTTATCTAGCAGTCAGGAGACAAAGACCACTGGCGATAATTGCGGGATTGGTCACAGCTCCTGTGGTGCTTCAGGCGGCCTTGCTCATCCTGCAGTCCCTCAACCCGAGGGCTTACCGGCTGTTGACGACCCAATTATCCGGCGGTGAGGCGCATTCGATCATATCGCGCGAGCGGCTGTGGTCCATCTCGATCGATCTGGGTCTCGCGCATCCGTTCACGGGTGTGGGGGCGGGTCAACCGATCGGCGACATCGCCCCCCACAGCCACAACTTGTTCATTGAATATTTCCGAACGCTGGGTATCCCCGGCGTTGCGCTGATAGCGATTATGGTTCTGCTCGTCATGATTTACCTGATCGGCGCCGTCGTCCCCACATTGCGTGGCAAAGGCAAGAGCACATACGCCACCAGCGCGAATGTAATGGTGCTCGGGACATCGGTTTGTGTGTGGAACTATCTCCTGGCAAACCAGATGAGCGACTCCTTCGGTCCATCGACGGCGCCGTTCTTTTGGATTCCGCTCGCATTGCTGATCGCCTACCGCAACGTGCAACGATCGATTCAGGCCGATGTTGACCGGAGCGACCGGGCGTTCGACGGTGCGATACCGCACGCTTTCCGAATGCTGAGGACCTGAGGACGGCTGCAGATTTGGATCCGATGACGTCAAAACGCTTGCCCGAGACCGCGGGTGGCATTCTGCAAGGCGTTGCTGTGCAACGTCTTCCGACGGGCATCCGTTTTATCGAATTCTTTGGTCTCCCCGGGATAGGGAAAACGACGGCCTCCAGCCTGTTGGCCGCAAGGTTGCAGCAGGGCGGCTCCGTCGTCGACGAGAAAAGAATAACGTGGGAAGACAAACCACTAATTGCAAGGCAATTGCATAGAGTCGGCCTCGTTCTTCCAAGATTAATTGATCGAGAATTTCGTTCCATAGCCGTAAGAATTGCAAGATACATTGCCCAAGGCGGGCAGGAAACGCCGATCGATCTAATCCGCTGGACATGGCACCTGTGGTCGGTCGCCGCTTATATCCGGGAAGTAAGGTCGAAAAGCACCGCCGTCACAATCCTGGATCAAGGATTGCTGCAGGGGTTTTTTTCCGTCCTCCTGAAGAGCAGGCATCGTAGCACGTCGGAACATTGGCTTGACATCCTGTCTGCCATCGGCGTGGACGATATCGTCTTTGTGGATTTGCGCGGCGGGATCGACCTTGCACAAGATCGGCTCCAGGGAAGAAGCGATCGAGCCTCACGGCTGCAAAGAGGAGTTCCGAATGGCGAGGCTGCTCTCTGGACCAAGGCGGATCACGCCTACCGCAAGATAGCGGCCGACCTTTGGAGGAGACCGCAAGCGCCGGATCGCACACCAACGCTAGCGACAGTCGACATGAACGCGTCCACGTCGCCCGAACAGGTGGCGGATAAGACGCTTCGGGCAGTGCTTTTGGCCTATCGCCGCAGGCATCGCCCAGCCGACTCAGAAGCCGATGAGCTAAGATGAACCGCCGGTCATTTATGCGCCTTGCCGGCGTATGTCCCGTCCTCGCTCTATTGTTCGGCTCGGACACGATAGGCGCCTGGCGAACGCCTATTGATAAAGATGACATGGAAGACGCCCACATCGTGTTGAGCGGTGAGTTCGGCTACGAACAAAAAACTATTCGCGACCTCCAGGCCGAAGCCACAATCGACGCTCGAAATGCTTCCTTCACAGTTGCCAACAGCCGGAACCCCAGGCCAAACGCGATTATCGGCTGCGATATAGGCCGGCGGCCGGTTAATCCTTATCCCGTCGTTATTCGCAACTGCCCCGGGGTTCGGTTCGTCGGGGGGCGCATCGATGGCGAGGTGCCGCTTAAGGCGGACTGGGGACACGCCTACTGCAATAGCGCCGGTCTGCTTGTCAGAGATGGAACGACGAGGGCGACGATAGAGGGCGTGCGGGCGCGCCGCTGCTGGGATGGTATTCGCTTCGCCGACCGAGCGAACGGTTTTTGCTTGAAAGGCTCCTGGCTAAGCGAGATCAGGGACGATGCGGTGGAAAATGATTATCTCGTCAGCGGCGTCATCGAGGATTGCCTATTCGATGGGTGTTTCTCGGGGATCAGCCTCGATCCAGGATCACGAGATCGCGACGGTAGCGAGGAAATTGTAACGATTGACCGATCGCTGATCCGCATGCACCCCTATCTCGCCAAGGGCGAGATAACGCATCAAGCCCCCGTCAAAGCCTCTGACGTATCCCCGAAGTTGAGGATTACAGGGTCCGTTTTTGCGCTTTCTTCGACAAACATGCGGGGATTTCGTCGGCTGGAACGAACCTGGCAAAGGATGATCGAAAGCCGCGGCAACGCACTTCTATGGCTACCCGATGATCCAATCCCGGCCGCGCTGCCGCTACCGCCTGCAGGCTTTGATTTGCTGACAGGCACGGACGCCCGCAAATACTGGGAAAAAGCGCGCCGACGCTGGATCACCGCCCATCCCGAGGTCCCCCGGTTCTCGGACGACGAACCGTGAAAGTTATCCCCCAAGGGCCCCTGCCCGTACAGAATCTGGATCGGTGCTACGCGCCACCACGTTTGCCGGTTGAACGGCAGCGCTCGGACTGCGCCAAGGCAGCCCATTCATGAAGTTCATCAAGTCGAAACGGACGCAAAGGTAGGAACCATGAAAGCCAGGGAAGTCGAGCTCTTGTGCACGCTGGGTCCAGCATCTCTCAATGACCGAGTCATCCATTGGCTGGAGCGGGCCGGCACTTCACTCTTGCGCCTCAATTTATCGCACACAAAGGTCGAGGAACTCGAGCGGATCATCAACTTCATCCAGCAGCGTACATCCGTTCCACTTTGTCTGGACACCGAAGGCGCGCAGGTTCGCACCGGACCATTGGCCGACGGCAAGGTAACCGTACGGGAGAACCGGTTCTTGACGGCGCACGCCCGGCCGGTAGCGGGCGACCAGTTCAGTATCAGCCTGTATCCGGCATATATCGTCAACAACCTTGAAGTGGGCGATTTCGTTAGCATCGATTTCAATGCGGTCCTGTCTCAGGTTGTGGAGAAACGCAACGACGAAGTAATCCTTAGAATCCTGAATGGTGGGGAGATCGGCCAGAACAAGGCCGTGACGGTTCAGCGACAGCTCGAGATGCCGCCGCTCACGGGGAAAGACCTCGCCGCGATTGCGATCGGCCGCCGAATGGGCATCCGCCACTTTGCGCTCTCCTTCGCGCATCGCGCGTCGGATGTCGACGTGATCCGGTCGCATACCGGCGACGACGCGATGATAATATCCAAGATTGAATGCCTGAGCGGACTGCGCAACCTGGCAGCCATTGCAGAGAAGTCAGATGCAATCCTCATTGACCGCGGCGACCTGTCCCGGGAAGTTCCGATCGAACAGATTCCCGCGATCCAGAAGATGATCATTCGCAGTGCGAAAGCACATGGCGCCAAAGTCTATGTCGCAACGAACCTGCTCGAGTCGATGACGAGCGCGCCGACACCAACACGCGCCGAGGTCAACGACATATACAACACCCTAGCGGATGGCGCTGACGGCCTCGTCTTGGCGGCGGAGACCGCCATCGGTCAGTACCCGGTAAACTGCGCCAGGATGGTGGTTAAGATAGCCCAGCAATTCCAACGGAATTTGAACATGGGCGCACGGCCTATCCGCGTGCGCCCTTCGTCGCTGATGGCCGGCGTCGAGCCTCACGGCGGGCGTCTCGTCTGCCAGACCATGGTTCCGGCCGAGAATGCGGACATCAAGGGCCTGCCGGCAATCACGGTCGGCGATGAAGAACTGACCGATGTCGAACAGCTTGCCCGCGGCACCTTCTCCCCCCTTCGCGGCTTCATGGACAGGCAGTGCCTGGAGAGCGTGCTTGAGGACAATCGGCTCCCCTCCGGATTGATCTGGACGATGCCGGTGGTGCTCGCCGTGCCAAAAGAAACCGCAAACCGCTACTCGAAGGGTGACCGTATCCTGCTATCCACCACATGCGGGTCGCCGCATTCCGTGCTCGATGTATCCGAAGCCTATGATTTCGAGCCCGAGCTTCTCGCGCGGAAATGGTTCGGCACCGCTTCGCACGAGCACCCCGGCGTCACCCGCGTGCTTGCGCGGGGCGGCCACTTCCTGGCTGGAAACGTCACCCTTATTCAACCGCTGCCCTTGCCATACCGGCGCTATGACCTAACCCCCTCCCAGTTGCGAACGGTTTTTGCTCACAAGGGCTGGAGCCGGGTGGTCGCCTTCCACAGCCGCAACCTCGTCCATCGCGGACACGAGATGATCCAGATCGAAGCCCTGGAACGCACCTATGCAGACGGCCTGTTGATCAACCCCATCGTGGGACATGCCAAGCGCGGAGATTTCCTGCCGCATCTCATCCTCGACGGCTACCAGGCCATGCTCGATTACGGGATTTACCCGCCGGGCAAGGTGGTGCTTGCAAGCTTCATTACCTACCCGCGGTTTGCCGGCCCCCGCGAGGCGGTCTTCACGGCTATCTGCCGCAAGAACATGGGCTGTACGCATTTCATTATCGGACGCGATCATTCTGGCGTCGGCGGTTTCTACGGGCCAAACTCCAGCCGGGAGTTATTCGAAGAGCTCGGCGACCTGGGAATTGAACCGATCTTCTTTGACGCCATCGGCTACGACACCCAGTCCGAACGCTATGTCGATCTGAATGCCTGCGAGACCGCCAAGCCCATCAGCGGCACGGAAATCAGGCGCGCCCTGATGGCGGGAGAAGCGCTGCCGAACTGGATGATGCGCTCCGAGGTGCAGGATGTCGTGCGCGCCGAGTTGATGATGAAGCATGCGCTTTTCCAAGAATAGCACGAGGCTGGGGAGGATCTATGGTGAACGGAATGATGTATTTGGAGCCCGAAATTCGGCAAGAGCGCTCTCATCTGCAAGCCGGAACAGTGCTGTGGCTACTCGGGCCGACCTCAGCCGGCAAAACGACGCTGGCGACCCGCGTCGTTGCGGACTTGAGAACGAACGGGATTCCCGCCATTCTCTTCGACGGCGACGAGGTCCGCGATTTCTTTGGCGATGAGCTCGGATTCGGCGCGGACAGCCGGTTGCGCGTCGTCTCGATCCTGGTGCATTTAGCCAACAAGGCGGCCGACGCGGGCCTTAACGTCGTGGTCGCCGCGCTGACGGCTGGGCAGGATGCGCGCGCCTATGTTCGCGAGAACGTAAGAAACCTGACGATCGGCTACGTCGCCTGCTCCATTCAAGGTTGCGCGCAAAGGGATCCGAAGGGGCTCTACCGCAAGGCGATGCGCGGCGAGATCGATACCCTCATCGGCTACAACAGCGCCTATCAACCGCCCGAGAGCCCGGACCTCATCCTCGATACCGAATTGCAGTCGTTGGACGACCTGACGGCACGCATCGTTGCTTCCTATTCGCGAAACTGACGGGAGCACGCACGGAGCGAGGTCTTTGGTGCGCAGGTTTCACTTCCTGAACGCGTCAGCATTTGAGGTGCGCCATGAATGATTCCGAAACCGCACGTTTCTTCCTGTCGCTGGTTCTGCTGCTCATCGGCGCACTGGGCGGCGGCCACTTGTTCGAGCGAATGAGGATGCCGCGGGTGATCGGTGAGATCGTCGGCGGAATAGCGCTTGGTCCGTCTGTGCTGGGGGTGATCTCGCCCGAGGCGCATAAATGGCTATTTGCCGCTTTTCCTGCGCAGGGCGCCCTGCTCACTGCTTTCTACTGGCTCGGCCTCGTCCTTTTGATGTTCACCGCTGGATTCAGTGTGCAGTCGCACGGGGCAGGAGGGTCGGGCCGCATTGTTTCAGCATTGGTGGTCGGCGCGCTCATGATCCCGTTTGCGCTGGGCTATGCGAGCGCCTCGCTGTTTGCGGACACGCGGCTCGGCGATCCTTTCGCCTTCAAGCTGGTGATGGGCATCGCGCTGTCCGTCACGTCTATCCCGGTCATCTCGCGTATCTTTCTCGACTTGGGCTTGATGGGCACGCCGTTCGCGCGCAACGTCATCGGCGCCGCCACGATCCAGGATCTCATTCTTTGGACCATCCTTTCCGTCGCCACCGCGGTGCAGTATGGTGAGGCCGCCAATGCAGCAGGCATCGGTCGTGTGATCGCCATCACGCTTGCCTTCGTGCTCGCCTCACTCTTCGTCGCGCCTGCAGGCGTGCGGGCGATCCGTCGATGGATCATTGGCAAGTTCAGCGAAGCACCTTTTACAGGCTATACCATGCTGCTGTGCCTGATCTTCGTGGCGGCGGCTAGTCTCTTGAACGTGAACATCGTCTTCGCCGCGCTCCTTGCGGGCCTCGTGATGGCGCGCTTTCCCTCGCGGCAGCTCGCTCCCGTAAAACAACACATCGCGGATATAGCAATCTGGTTTTTCGTGCCGATTTACTTCGCGCTGGTGGGCCAGCGGCTCAATCTCGCGCACGAATTTGACGGCGCCCTCACCTTATTGTTCATCGTCGTGAGCACGACCATCAAACTGGCGAGTTGCACCCTTGCCGCGCGAACTACCGATGCCGACTGGGCCAGGGCGTTTGACTACGGCATCGCCATGAACACGCGGGGTGGCCCGGGCATCGTACTCGCCAGCGTAGCGCATGCCGCCGGCATCATCGACGGCCGCATGTTTACTGCGCTCGTCCTCGCCTCGATCCTGACCTCGCTTGCCACTGGACTGTGGCTGCGTTGGCGGCTCGTACGCAACCCGAAAGTGTTCGCCGATTGGCGCGATTACCTGTCGAGCGACCTCGCCACGACCACCGCCGGCGGCAACGCGCCGAATAACTCCAACGATCGCCCGCTCCGGCAAGCGGAAAGGACGCCAGCACCATGATGCCACACGAGGCGACTGATCGGACGGCCGCGCAAGGTCCCGCCGATGACAAGTCGGCGAGGTTTGTGATCCAGGCTCGGCTTGTGCGCATCAAGGAGCAGAATATTCTGTTCAGTCCGTCCCAACGAGCTATTTTCGCCCTCAACGACACTGCCGCTGATATCTGGCGCTCTCTGCAGGAAGGCCTGCCACCTGCGGCCATCTCGCGCAAAATCGCCTGC
The DNA here is from genome assembly GCA_001704765.1 of Sinorhizobium shofinae. GTDB lineage: Bacteria > Pseudomonadota > Alphaproteobacteria > Rhizobiales > Rhizobiaceae > Sinorhizobium > Sinorhizobium shofinae. The sequence continues at coordinate 4,410 of MBFK01000115.1, read as the reverse complement.
GGCCACTTTGATACCCTTGAAGCGAGCAGGCATGTCGAGGCTGCGCTCAAAGACTGGGAACACTTGGGCCTGATCCGGCCCTGCGCGCCTTCCTGCTGCGCCTCGCCTGACGAGCATGTCAGCCAAATGCTGGCTGTTGCGGGCCGTTACATCCAAATTGTCTATCCGGCAGCCCATGCCTTTCCTGCGATCACCGTTTTCAAGCATCTCGAGATCCGAAGAGAGACCGCCGACATTGTGCTCCAGCCGGTTGAGCACGGCGATCGGATCCACCTGTTCCGCAATGGCGACTGGGTTCTGTCCTGCCCCCCCGACGAACTCGCCACCGTTCTCAAAGGGGAATTGTTGAACGACATTCTCAAACACGGGGCCTATGAACTTGCCCTCCATACGGCGGCTCTGCTGAAGGGCGAACGTCTCGCACTGCTCTGCGGCGATCCGGGGGCGGGCAAGACTACGCTGACATTGGCATTGGCCCAGGCGGGATTCGGCTTCGTCGCGGACGATGTGACGCTCTTGGACTCGGGTGGGCTTGGCGTGGGGCTTCCATTTGCTCCCGCAATCAAACCGGGCTCATGGCCTCTTCTGACCGAATACTACCCCGACCTCGATATGACTCCGATCTTTCGGCGCCCGGACAGCAAGCGTGTGCGCTATGTCCTACCGAAGGACTTTATGCCGCTGTCGCCGAGCGCCGTAGGTTGGGTGTTTCTTCTGCGTCGAGATCGCGACTCGAAGCCCAGCCTGGATCCGGTCGACACGATCGGTGCCTTGCGCGGCCTGCTCAATGGCGCGTTTGCACCCGGCCGAGAACTCGGCAGCACCGCCTTCGACGTGCTGACCCACGTCATCGGATCGGCGCAGGTCTATTGCCTGACCTATTCCAGGCTGCAGGACGCGGTCGAACTGATCCGGAGAGCCTGTCCATGATACGTGCCAAGAACGCGCTTGATGCGTTGATCGCCGGGCTTCGCGGTCGCCTGACCGACAAGGCAGATTGGCAAGCAGTGATTGCACTTGCGAATCACACTTTGCTCACGCCCGCTTTGTTCTCATCGCTCGAACAAGCTGGTCAGATGCAGCGGGTCCCGAGTGATGTGCGCGAATATCTTCAGTTTATTCACGGTTGCAATCGGGAACGAAACCTGCGCTTGCGGCTGCAGCTGAACGAGGCCGTCACCGCTCTCAACAAACGCGGCATCGTTCCGGTTCTGTTGAAGGGGGCGGTGATGTTGTTTCTTTCTCGGCCCGCTCACCCCCCGAGCAGGATGACGAGTGATCTCGATTTAGGCGTGGCGGCGAGCGAGGAGGCAGCCGCTCAAGCCTGTCTCGAAGAGCTTGGCTATCGCCAAGTGCCTGAGGGTCGCGGTATGTCGCGCCCGCAGGACGCTGGAGTGCTGGAACTCCGGCCGTATCGAACAAACGGCTTTGAGAGCCCGAAGCTCATCCAGCAGGATGACCTTCGGGTGAAAATTCCTCCCGCCCAGTCTCGCGCCCTGCACTGGATCGTGCATGACCTTCTAAAGGAAGGAGATTATTGGCGCGGAAGGATCGAGCTCAGGCACATGCATGATCTGGCGCAATTGGCAGAAAGCGATGAAATCGACTGGACCGCGCTACGGGCATCCGTGCCGGATAAAAACACGCGCAACGCCCTCGATACGCAACTGCTGGCCTTGCACTATTTCTTTGGGACCAACATTCCGGCCGAGTGCGCGCAGCGTCCGATAATTCGCCTCCAACATTGGAGGCGCGTCTTTGCATCCAGACACCCTGTCTTTGGCGCCCCGCTGCGTCTCGCCGGCAGTTTGCTGTGGGGCACCAGGCGGCTTTCACGCATCCACGAACTGGCGCGGCGTGACCCGGTCTATCTCGCGCGCCGCATCGGCCTTTTGCTTCTCAATAAAGATCTACGCTCAAAGATTTAAAGCATTAGGGGACGATCTGAACCGATTGCATCTGCAAACGCGGAATGGTAATATTGAATTATTCTTTTATTTTAATATTAGAGGCGCGCCATGTCGACAAAAGATACAAATGGGTCAGAAAAACGGCTCGAGAGCCTAACATCAGAAGCGCAAGCACGTCGTGATTTTCTCACGAAGGCCGGCCGTTTCGCCGCTATAACGCCGCCGTCTATAACGCTGCTGCTTGGCACCAGCTTGAGTTCGAAAGCTATCGCCAAGTCTAGCGGCTCACGCCCTGGTCATGGATGGGGAGACAAGCACCATCGTCACCTCGGCCCACCCGGCCGTCTTGGTTTTCTAGACCTTTCTGGCCATGGGAAGCATAAGAGATAACCATCAATTGGTTGCGTGGCGCGCCGCCGGGAGAGCAACCGGTAGGGTGAGGGCGAAGTAATTACGGGATAGCGACGAGGTGCTTGTCGGGCAGGAATTCGACGAGTCATACAGAAACGATCGCCGCCGCTGTGCGTGAGAGTTTCTGAAGACCACTGAGCCCGCCTTTAGCAGCAACTGCGCTACGAAGCAGGAAGGCATTCTTTTGAGCGAAGCCGGCAGAAAGTGCCGGCTTTTTTTGTGTCCGCCTGCGCGATTAACGTTGAACAGACTCCACCTTTGGCCCACCGCCGGGAAGCGGAAGGCTTACGCCAGGAGGAGATCCGTTCGGAAGTTGTCATCGTGGAACTGATCCTCACGAACGCCGAGCAGCGTGATCTGGTCCGTGCCACCTAGATTGGCCACCACATTCGAGCCTTGGTTCGTGGCCACCTGCTGGAATTTGCTGGCGCTATCAATGCCGAAAGCCCGTAGATCAAGGACGTTACCGGTGCCGGCGCCGGGCCGGAAATTCACTATCGTGTCATTTCCGTCACTGGTGTGGAACACGAACAGGTTGGCGTTGTTGCCGCCGACCAGCGTGTCATTTCCGCGCCCCCCGATCAGCGTAGCGTTGCTCCCGAGCCCCCACAGATAATCCGGTCCGGCCGTGCCGTTCAGGACATACGCTCCGTCGACAATCGTCGGGGTGCGGCCCACAGGCGTCGGAACAAAGTAGGAATCCCAGAGGACGCTGGTTGCCGTCGTCCCGTTGAAGCTGCTTACCTTATAGAACTCGATCAGCATGCCCGTGTCGGTGATCGTCACGAGACTGGCGCCGACATCAGGGACGCTGCGGCCCGCTCCGCCGAGGCCCGTTGTGGTGTATGGGAGTTGGACACCGTCGAGGTTGTCATCGCGATTTTCGCGGTAGTAGTTGTGCTCGTGACCGGCGAAGACCGCATTCACACCCCAGGGCTCGAACGGCCACCGCATGGTGGAACTGCTGCCGCCCGGGTTATAGGGCGTGTGGTGGAAGTAGGCGACGTTGAAGCTCGCGTCCGATGCGGCGAGGATGGATTGCGCCCATTGACCCTGGATTGACGTCGCGCCGCGGCCGTCCGGGTCCTGTTTGTTGCTGTTGAGCGCGAGGAAATGCACCGGCCCGACCTGAAAATCATAGTACCGCTCGTTGTCGGGCAGCTTAAAATAGTTCAAGTAGTTGGAAACATTGCCGTCGCCGTATTCGTGATTGCCGAGTGTCGGAAAGAAGCGGTTGATTGCACTGCCGCTCCCATACGCGCCTTGGTAGTTGCCGATGTAATCGTGGTACAACTGCCCGACGGCATTGTCCAACACCTGTGGCGCGTAGACGTTGTCTCCCACGGTGAGAACGAAATCGACGTTCCAGCTATGAATGAGCGCCGCGACCGCCTTTTCGCCGGAGAGGTCAGTGTCGCCGTAATCGCCGAAGACCGCGAAACGGAATAAGGTCTGCGGCCCCGCCTGCAAAGCGACGTTGACAGTGTAGTCGTGGGTGTCGGTGCTTCCGTCTGAGGAGGTTGCCGTCACCTTCAGGGCGATCGACGGCTCGGTCTGAGCATTGAGCGTCCCAGTGCCCGAGCGCGTGATGACTCCGTTGGCATCGATGACGAAGCGTGAGTCGTTGACACTATAGGTAACGCTCGAGCCGGCGTCGGGGTCCTTGGCCGAGGCAGTGATGCCGACCTTGGTGCCCGCGGCAGCGTTCTGGGCGATCCGGTTGGTAGCCGTGTCGGTGTCGGCCGGCGTGTTGAAGGCGACCGGCTCCGGACTGTTGAGAATGCCGAGGGTGTATGTCTGGGTTGCGGTGCTTCGGTCGGACGAAGTCGCCGTCACCGTCAGCGTGATCGAGGTCTGGGTCTCGAAGTCGAGCGTGCCGGTGCCTGAGCGCGTGATAACCCCTGTGGTCGCGTTGATGGCAAAGCGCGGGTCGTCAATACTGTAGGTGACCGTATCGCCGGCATCGGGATCGCTGGCCGAGGCGGTGATGCCGACACCTGTGCCTGCTGCAGCGAGCTCGGCGATCTGATTGGTAGCGTTATTGGTGTCGGCCGGCGTGTTGAAGACGACCGGATCGCTGGCCGGCGGC
>MBFK01000076.1 GCA_001704765.1 Sinorhizobium shofinae | reverse complement strand
CAATCGGTCGGAACGCGACATCAGGATGCCGAGCGGAATACCGATCGCGATCGACAGGATGGTGCAGACGAAGATCATCGAGATCGTCCGCATCGTGTCGTCCCACATGTCGAGGTAGCCGATGGCAAGGAGAGTGACGAGACAGCCGAACACCACCTTCCAATTGCGGCTCGCGCCCCAGGCAATTGCAAGGATGAGCAAGGTAATGATGGGCCAGGGCGTCTGCGTCATGAAGCGCTCGGCTGCGATCAGAAAGTGCTGCAAGGGCGAAAAGAAGCCCTCAATCGTGTCGCCATAAGCACGCGTGAACGTCCGAAAACCCTCGTCGATGACCTTTTTCAGATTCCGCAGGGAGTCGTCGTTCATGTGCGGGAATTCATAAAACCAGTCCATTTGGTTCCCCTTGTTCAGCGGAGCCCGCCAGTGTTGTTATCGTTTTACCCGGCTTGGAGCGGGCGGCGCGCGGACGCGCCGCCGTTGCGGCCTCTTACAGAGCAGCCTTGATTTTTTCGGCAGCCTCGGGAGAGACCCACTTGGTCCAAATATCGGGATTTTCCTGGAGGAAGTGCTTTGCGCCTTCTTCGCCGCTGGCCTGGTTGTCTGTCATCCACGCCATGAGCTTGCCAACCGTATCATTGCTCCAGGACCGCTTGTTCAGGTATTCCATGACCTTGGGATCGGCTTCTTTCGCGAAGTGCGTTGAAACCAGGGTATAGACGTGGTCCGTTGGCCAGGCACTTGGCTTCGGATCTGGGCAGTCAGCAACTGTCACGCACTTCGACCAAGTCTTCTCGTCATAGGGCACGCCGAAGCCGAGCAGCACCATTTCATACTTTCCGAGAAGCGCAGTGGGTGCCCAATAGAAGCCGAGCCACCCCTTTTTCTGTTCATATGCCCTGGCTATCGAAGCATCGAGACCGGCGGCGGAGCCCGTATCAACAAGGGTAAAGCCGGCTTCCTCTGCCTTATAGGCCTTGTAAAGCTGTGCCGTGATTACCGTAGCACCCCAGCCTTGTGGGCCATTGTATATTGCACCCTTCTTGGAGTCCTCGGGATCAGGGAACAATTCCGGATGCTTCAGCGCGTCACCGATAGTCTTGATGTCGGGGTGGGCGTCCGCGACGTACTTGGGGATCCACCAGCCGTTGACGCCGCCATCCGGCAAGGCATTGGCGGCTTTAATCAGTTTGCCTTCGTCAACGCCTTTCTTGACGACATCCGGCAACAGGTCGACCCAGGCCTCGGGAGCGATGTCCGGCTCACCCTTCTCAGCCATAGATGTGATCGTCGGTACGGTGTCGCCGATGGTGATGTCAGCCTCACACCCATATCCTTCAGAAAGGATAATCTTGTCGACGTTCGAAAGTACCTCCGCGCTCTGCCAGTTCATGCTCGCGATGGTAACGGTCCCGCATTCGGAGGCACTGGCAACTGAGGCTCCGCCCAGCACGCCAAGCACGAGGCATGTTGATGCAAGTAGATTCTTCACTGTCGTTCCCTTTGTGTTGGCGGCAAAGGTTGCGGAAGCCGGCGTGCCGCGACCGCCGGCCCCGAGTGGCGGGATCAGGAGTGCTCCCCCATTTCCGCCGATTTCTGATTGGCGGCTGCGAGTCCGTTTCGGACAGCAGCGTCAAAGCCGGCCGCATGCATCGCTTCGATTGCAGCTGCTGTTATTCCACGGTAGCCGACAAATGCTTCGACGGTGTCAGCGGGACATTCGCCGTTCTTTTCTAAGAGGCGCCCGGCTCCGATCAGCAAGCTGGAGACTGCTCGTCGCGCGATCTCTGAATTGATCCCATTGCGGATCGCATCACGCCTCATAGCATCCGCCAAAAGAGCTGGAAAAGCAGGACCGGTGCCACTGAGGCCGGCGAAGTAATCGAGCTGATGCTCGCTGTCGACTTCATCGGAGAAGCCGCAGGAGTCGAAGATTACTTTCGCGTCCTTGCGATCAGCCTCGGTACACGCCGGACTGGCAATCCACGGCGTGTAAGACCTGGCGACCTTCGCCGCTGCGTTTGGAAGCAACCGAATGACCCGTGTTGTTGACAGTTCCCCTTGAATCTTCTCGGTGGTGACTCCAGCCATCACCGAAATAACAAGCTTGTTGTGAGCAGACACACGCAGGGTCGGGAAATCGGCGGGTCTCACCGAAAGGATGACGATATCGGATCGATCAACGAGCTCCTGATTGTCAGAGGTCCATAAGGCACTCGACCAGGTGCCTGGACGTGGCCGCCGGCTCGAAAGAACAAGTTGCTCAGGAGAGATCGTACCGGAGTTTACGAGTGAGCTAACGATTGCGCCGCCTAGCCAACCCGCGCCCCCAATTACCCCAATCGTCACACTACTCCGCATAGGCGCTTTCTCCGTAATCAAATGAGATTCCATGACGGGAGAAAAAGCGGTCGAGTTCTTTCTTTTGAGGAGTATATCCCGTGAATACTTTCAAATACTCGGGCATCCGTTTCATGCGAAGATTTATGTCTTCGTTCGTCTGCATCGATATATATCCGATCTGCAGGAGATAGATCGTGCGCGCACGAACATCGGCCGACATTTCACTCAACCCAAATCGCATGAACATGTCCGTTAAGGCTTTCATCCGCAGCTGATCTGCTGCCTGGACCTCGGCAAGGATATCCTGCGATTGAAGTGCCCAGCTTCGGACAGCAAACTCGAACTTTGAGTCAAAAAGTTCGCTGTCAAACCAGCAATCACTGACGTTCAGAATCGCTTCCACAAGCGTATCTGCATACGCGCTGGCTCGTTTTACGAGGTTGCCAGTGTTTTTTTCGCGCCACCGTGAAACGAGGGCGGCAAGCAACTCCTCGCGATCTTTGAAGAACCAATAAAAACTCGCTCTCGACAGGTTCAACTTCTTCCCGAGGGGCTGAATTTTGACCGAGTCGACGCCCGCCTCCAACAGCGCCTCGTACGCGGCTGTCAGCCATACATCTGGCGACCCACGCCAACCGGTTTCGCTTAATGCCTGTGCCATGACATTCTCCTAACAAAAAATAGTCACAACCGCAAGGAAAATAAACATCTATGTCTAGCACAGAAACATCGATGGCTTTTGTGTTTGACACGTATGTCTATTTTCGGTACGGCTTTAGACGAGGATTTCTTATCGCGGAGACCATAGGATGTCGAATGACCCACTGCTCCAACCGTTCAAAATCAAGCACCTAACGCTTCGAAATCGCCTCATGACGACATCGCATGAGCCTGCCTATCCGGAAGATGGAATGCCCAAAGGTCGTTACCGGGCCTATCACGTCGAACGGGCAAAGGCCGGGCTCGCATTGACAATGACGGCCGGATCTGCGGCCGTCTCTCGCGACAGTCCGCCCGTCTTCAATAACGTTCTTGCCTACAAGGATGAGGTGGTGCGTTGGATGCGCGAACTAACGGACGAATGTCACGAGCACGGCGCTGCCGTTATGATCCAGCTAACGCATCTCGGGCGACGCACCCGGTGGGACAAGGCTGATTGGCTGCCGGTTGTAGCACCCACGCTGGAACGAGAGCCGGCGCATCGTGCGTTTCCGAAGCTTATGGAGACCTGGGACATTGAGCGCATCAAGAAGGACTTTGCAGATGCAGCGGAGCGCATGAAGGCCGCCGGTGTTGACGGCGTGGAGTTCGAGTCTTTTGGTCATCTCTTGTCCCAGTTTTGGTCGCCAATGAGCAACCACCTCGACAATGAGTATGGTGGTTCGCTCGAGAACCGAATGCGATTTTCATTCGAGGTACTGGCAGCGGTTCGCGAGAGGGTTGGCCCCGACTACATCCTGGGTGTCCGATATGTAGCCGATGAGGACACCCCGGCGGGATATGGTAAGGAAGAGGGGCTCGAGATCTCCCGCCGACTCAAGAATAGCGGTCTCATCGACTTCCTGAACGTCACCAAGGGACATATTGAGACTGACGCAGGCCTCACGGACCAGATCCCAATTATGGGCATGGCCAGTGCACCCCACCTGGAGCTCGCTGGTGAAGTCAAAGCTGCAACAAAGTTCCCTGTCTTCCACGCGACAAGAATCCAAGATGTAGCGACAGCGCGCTTCGCGATAGCGGAGGGCAAGGTTGATATGATCGGGATGACGCGTGCTCATCTGGCCGACCCGCACATTGTGCGCAAGATCATGGAGAAACGCGAGCACGACATCCGTCCGTGTGTGGGTGCCAACTACTGTCTTGACCGCATCTATCAAGGGGGCATGGCTCTCTGCATCCATAATCCGGCAACTGGTCGCGAAGAAACGATGCCGCATTCAGTCCCCAAGGGTACAAGCAGGAAAAAGGTTGTAGTCGTGGGGGCCGGCCCTGGCGGCCTGGAGGCAGCGCGCGTCGCCGGCGAACGCGGACATGATGTTTTGGTTCTGGAAGCGGCAGCAAAAGCCGGCGGCCAGATTCTACTGACCGCTCAGAGCCCACGGCGACGCGAGATGCTAGGCATCACTGACTGGAGGTTGGCGCAGTGCGAGCAGTTGGGCATCACCATTCGCTACAATGTCTGGGCGGATGCCGACACTATTCTCGCGGAGGACCCGGATGTCGTCATAATTGCAACCGGCGGGTTGCCGCACACTGAGGTACTGTCGCAAGGCAATGACCTCGTCATCTCTGCTTGGGACATAATCGCTGGAGATGTAAAGCCCGGGTCCAATGTTCTGATCTACGACGATGCTGGTGATCATGCAGCGCTGCAAGCGGCAGAAATAGCTGCCCAGACCGGCGCTAAGGTCGAGATCATGACGCGAGATCGAGCTTTCTCTCCGGAAGTCATGGCTATGAATCTCGTGCCATACATGCGCTCCCTTCAAAACAAGGACGTTAGGTTCACGGTTACCTATCTGCTGGAAGCCGTTCGGAAGGATGGGAATGAGCTGGTTGCGACGATCGGAAGTGATTATGGCGGAGTGAGCAAAGAGCAGCGCCACGATCAGATCATCGTCAATCACGGAACCAGACCTAATGACGATCTCTATTACGAGCTGAAGCCGCTTTCGACAAATCTCGGTGCTGTGAATTACGCTGAGCTAATCAATGGACAGCCGCAAACCAGAGTCGATAACACGGCGGGCAAGTTCCAACTGTTCCGCATCGGCGACGCAGTCGCAGCCCGAAACACACATGCTGCGATCTATGATGCATTGCGGCTCGTGAAGGACATTTGACGGCCCTGGATTCCAGGCTGGCTATGAAGGGACTTCCGGTGAACGAACGACCCGAGGCTTTGCAGGCGTTCATTCGCGCTGCTCATGCCGCATTCTCCGAGTTTGCAATCGATCCAAACGCGACCAAATCCATCGCGAGAATCTTCAATGCGATCGAAGCGCAACGCGGAGATATTAAACCTGCAGGAAATAAGCTGCCGGTCTGTGCCTATCTGGCAGTGGCAACGCAAATCAGCGCTCGGCAGAAAATCTTGCGAGACCTGAGCTGGCGTCGTCGCGCAACATACGACCGGTCCGATCTTGGTCTGGGAGTCTCACTCTTGGCGCCACATGTTCGTTATCCAGATCATGACCACCCACCTGAAGAGACCTATCTCGTCCTAACCGAAGGATTGTTCCGACAGGGACAAGGGAATTGGTGCTCCCCGGGTGTCGGCGGCTCCTTCTACAAGTCGATGATCAAGCACGCGATGCGGTCTCTCGACAAGCCGCTTCTGGCGTTCTGGGCGCCGTGGATGGCCTAGTCTACGTCGATGGCGCAAGCATCGCCTTAACTCTCCCTAACGGGTCACCGAAAGAAACGAGCCGCAGGCATGGAAATTGAACTCCCCGAACGCGAGAGCATGGAATTCGACGTGGTGATCGTCGGGGCGGGTCCGACCGGGCTTGCCGCGGCGATCCGGTTGAAGCAGGCCAATCCGGAGCTCTCGGTCGTCGTGCTCGAGAAGGGCGCCGAGGTTGGCGCGCATATCCTCTCCGGCGCCGTCGTCGACCCGATCGGCATCGACCGGCTGCTGCCGGATTGGCGCGATGAACCCGACCATCCGTTCAAGACGGAGGTCACCGACGACCACTTCCTCTTCCTCGGGCCGGCCGGCTCGATCCGCCTGCCGAACTTTTTGATGCCGCCGCTGATGAACAATCACGGCAACTACGTCGTCTCGCTTGGGCTCGTCTGTCGCTGGCTGGCGACCCATGCCGAGGCGCTCGGCGTCGAGATCTATCCGGGCTTTGCCGCGACCGAGGTGCTCTATAACGACGCGGGCGCGGTGATCGGCGTCGCCACCGGCGACTTGGGGCTCGAGCGCAATGGCGAGCCGGGGCCGAACTTCGCCCGCGGCATGGCGCTGCTCGGCAAATACACGCTGATCGGCGAGGGGGTGCGCGGCTCGCTCGCCAAGCAATTGATCGCCAAATACCGGCTCGACGAGGGCCGCGACGTGCCGAAGTTCGGCATCGGCCTGAAGGAGCTCTGGGAAGTCAAGCCGGAAAACCACAGGCCCGGCCTGGTGCAGCATTCCTTCGGCTGGCCGCTCGACAGGAAGACCGGTGGCGGCTCGTTCCTCTATCACCTCGAGGACAATCTCGTCGCCGTCGGCTTCGTCGTCCACCTCAACTACAAGAACCCCTATCTCCATCCCTTCGAGGAGTTCCAGCGCTTCAAGACGCACCCGGCGATCCGCGCCACCTTCGAGGGCGGAAAAAGGCTCTCCTACGGGGCCCGCGCCATCACCGAGGGCGGCTACCAGTCGGTGCCGAAGCTGTCCTTCCCGGGCGGCGCGCTGATCGGCTGCTCGGCCGGCTTCGTCAACGTGCCGCGCATCAAGGGCAGCCACAATGCGGTGCTGTCGGGCATTCTTGCCGCCGAAAAGCTGGCCGAAGCGATCGCTAGCGGCCGCGCCAATGACGAGCCGATCGAGATCGAGCGCGGCTGGCGCGACAGCGCCATCGGCCAGGACCTGAAGCGGGTCCGGAACGTCAAGCCGCTCTGGTCGCGGTTCGGCACGGCGATCGGCGTCGCGCTCGGCGGCCTCGACATGTGGACCAACCAGCTGTTCGGCCTCTCCCTCTTCGGCACGCTGAAGCACGGGCTAACCGATGCCCAGTCGCTGGAGCCGGCCGCCAAGCACCAGAAGATCGATTATCCGAAGCCGGATGGCGTGTTGACCTTCGACCGGCTGTCCTCGGTGTTCCTGTCGAACACCAATCACGAGGAANTGCAGAAGCGTTCCGAATACGACGTCTATGCCGGCCCGTCGACGCGCTACTGTCCGGCCGGCGTCTACGAATGGGTCGAGAAGGACGGTCAGCCGACCTTCGTCATCAACGCCCAGAACTGCGTGCACTGCAAGACCTGCGACATCAAGGACCCGAACCAGAACATCAACTGGGTGCCGCCGCAAGGCGGCGAGGGACCCGTCTACCCGAACATGTAATTCAACCACCCTTCAAAAGGATCGAACAATGGACGTCCGTGCCGCCGTCGCCGTCCAGGCCGGCAAACCGCTCGAAGTGATGACTGTTAAGCTCGAAGGCCCCAAGGCCGGCGAGGTGCTGGTCGAGGTCAAGGCGACCGGGATCTGCCATACCGACGACTTCACGCTGTCGGGCGCCGATCCGGAAGGGCTGTTCCCGGCGATCTTCGGCCACGAGGGCGCCGGTATCGTCGTCGATGTCGGCCCCGGCGTCACCTCGGTGAAGAAGGGCGACCATGTCATTCCGCTCTATACGCCGGAATGCCGC
>MBFK01000065.1 GCA_001704765.1 Sinorhizobium shofinae | reverse complement strand
TCACTCTGGCGACGAAAGCATCAGGCTCACGCTATGCTCGCCCACTACAGAAAACGAGGGCATTTGCAACTGTAGTATTAGGATAGGAACGAGTGCAATGCTTCCAATTCCTCAGGTCGGATCTCATGTCCCCCGGAATGGTAGCATGCCTCTACGCGGGACCCCTGTGCCGCAAAGTAGTCGACGAGCCGCTCTGTGAGAGGCAGCGGGCAAATCGGATCGCGTTGCCCGGCGGTGACCAAGATTCGCCGATCTTTCAACCGCTTGTTGTCCACGGGGACCCAAGGAATGAGCGGATGGAGCAGGGTAGCTCGATCGAAAAGCTGGGACTGTCTGAACAGAACTGACGCAAGGATGTTTGCCCCGTTTGAATAGCCGAGCCCGTATATTGCCCGTCCGGGATTTTCTGCTTTGTGGGCAGCAATGAAATCGACCATCTTTTCTGTTCGTCTCGCCAGGTCCTGCATGTCGTAGGAGCCTTCGCTCGTTCGGCGAAAGAAGCGCAGCGCGCCAAACTCCGAGACGTCCCCACGCGGCGAAATCAGCCCGGCATCCGGCAAGATTTGCCTGGCCAGCTCGGCGAACTGATATTCGTCTCCACCGGTGCCGTGAAACGCGAAGACGATGGGCGCGTTGCGTCGCGGCGCTCTTATGAGCGCCTGATAGGATGAAATCGTCATGGTGGTCTTCTCCGTCGGGCTGGACCCGAATTGCCGCGGTCCCGAAGCCGGTTAGTCTCTGATCGGCTCGAGACGGCGTGAGATCTGGTCGCGATAAGGCTCGTAGCGCGTGGGAAGCTTCAGGGCTTCACCGAGGTGCCCGGTGTCTTCATCGCGGTCAAATCCCGGCTCGTTGGTCGCGATCTACAGCACGCCGCCGGGCGTGCGGAAGTAGATCGCCCAGAAGTAGTCGCGATCTATAACGGGCGTGACCTGATAGCCGGTATCGACCAGGACCTTGCGGACCTCAAGCTGGGCCGCCCGGTCGTCCACGGCGAAGGCGATGTGATGCACCGAGCCAGCGCCGAGGCGGGCGAGATCGGCACTGGGGACGATTTCCAGGTCGACGACGTCGGCGCCGTTGCCGCCGCTGATGGCGAAGCGCGACCACTCACCTTTGCGGTCGACCTCCTGGTAACCCATGAAGGTGAGCAGTTCCCGCGTCGCGCCCGGATCCCTAAGACGCAGACTTGCGCCGTGGAAGCCCTTGATCGCCTTGTCCGCGTCGACCTCTGTGCTGGCCCAACCGCGGCGCGGATCGTCTAAGACTTCGACTAGGGAGAAGCCATCGCCGTCCGGGCCTTTGAACCGAAGGCGCTTCTCGCCCCGGAGTTCGTGCTCAGAAAGTCCGGCGACACCGCGCGAGGCGAGTCGTTCCTTCCAGTAGCCGAGGGTGTCCTTAGCGACGGCGAAAGAGGTCTCGCCTACTTCGCCAGCACCCGGACGTCCCCTGGCGATATGGGGAAACGGGAAATAGGTCATCACCGAGCCCGGCGTGCCGATCTCATCACCGTAGTAGAGGTGATACACCTCCGGGTCGTCGAAATTCACTGTCTTCTTTACACGACGCAGGCCTAGCGTTTTGGTGAAGAAGTCGCTGTTCTCCTGGGCGTTGGCGGCCATCGACGTGACGTGATGAAGGCCTTTGATCTGTGTGAGCATGGCAGGTTTCTCTCCGGACTAGCGTGTATCGGCTGATCTGGAGACAAAATCGGTCAGGTCTTTACGGAAGTGAATAGGAATAATATTGACAATATTGTTGCACGTATTGCAATAAAAAGGGCATGGGCGATCTAAGCGATATCCGAGTATTCCTGGCCGTAGCGCAGCAGCGCAGCTTCACGGCGGCGGCGCGACAGTTGTCGATGACACCGCCGACCGTGACCCGTGCCGTCAGTGCGCTGGAGGAGAGTCTGGGAGTTCAGCTCCTGCTGCGCACCACACGTCAGGTTTCTCTGACGTCCGCCGGCGCCGTCTACGCGGCGCGCGTAGAGCCACTGATCAGACAGTTCGACCAGGTGAGGGAGGATCTGCGCGAAGAGCATGGGGACGTGGCCGGGCTGATCCGCATCAACGCGCCGCTGTCGCTCGGTCAACAGATCCTGCCAGACATCGTCTCAGGGTTTCGGGCCGAATATCCGCGGGTGAGTGTTTCCCTAACCCTGACCGACCGGTTCATTGACATCGTGTCCGAAAGTTTCGATCTCGCACTGAGGGTTTCAGACCCGCCGCGGGATAAGTCAACAATATGGCGCAAAGTATGTCGCGTGCGGCGTATCCTTGTCGCCTCCCCGGGCCATCTCGCTGCTTTCGGAACACCTGAGACGCCCGATGACCTCCATCGACATGCCTGTATCGCCTACGACGAGGAGGCGATTGCCGAGAGCTGGGAGCTGACTAACGGCGGGCGGACCCGAAAGGCATTGGCCGGCAAAGTACTGGCGGCGAACAACGGCGAGTTGATCGCCAGACTGGCGGAAAACGGAGAAGGGGTAGCCCTGCTGCCGCAATTCATGGTCGACGATGCGCTGGCGCGGGGCGCGCTGAAGCAAGTCCTTGCCGAGTGGGAGCCGCCCGAGCTCTGGTTGACATTATACTATCCGCCCTACGAGAAGCTGCCGATGCGCGTTGCAAGATTCTCGGACTTCTTCGAAAGATACGTTACCCATACGCGCCCGCTGTGAAACGGAGGCGAACTGCAGTCCCTATCTTCGCGTCGATGGTGTCCTATCCGGCAAAAGGCGAGCAAATATTACAAGAAATTGAGCGCGCTCGCGGGCATGCTTCCTTTGAATCGGACTTGAACGGCCTATATGGGGCCCTTCTGTTGGCGAGATCTTTTAGGTCGGGAAAGCGCATCCTTTCAATCGCGAATACGGTCCGTCGGCCCGGTCGCGACCCGGACCTCTCGCAGCAGAAAAGCAAATTTACTTGGAGGTGCGGATGAATCATAGGACGGGAACAGAAGAGGAGGTCGGCGCTCATTTTGGGCTGCCGCATGCTCCATGTCTCCCGGCTCGACCGGTTCGGGACGCTGCATTTTCCGTGACGCGTCTGGAATGCCGGCTCAACGGGGATG
Organism: Sinorhizobium shofinae; assembly: GCA_001704765.1. Classification (GTDB taxonomy): domain Bacteria; phylum Pseudomonadota; class Alphaproteobacteria; order Rhizobiales; family Rhizobiaceae; genus Sinorhizobium; species Sinorhizobium shofinae. The sequence continues at coordinate 113,173 of MBFK01000065.1, read as the reverse complement.
ACAACCGCCTGGCGTCCTTGCCGCCGGACGAAGCCTACTTTCTGATGCTGTACCTCAAGGATGCGTATCATTGCGACGTTGCTCCCGATGGCACCGAGAGCGAAGTTCGCCGCTTCCGGCAAGGTTCCATTTGCCTCGTCGATGTTGCCCATGGCGCCTGCATCCGGCTGTTCAGCGATCTCGATTCCCTCGCCTTCCAGCTACCGCGAGAACTCTTTCGGGAAATTGCCGAGTTCTCAACTGCCCCAAAAGCAACCAGGCTTAGATGCCGGCGGGGTGAGGACGATGATGTCATACGCAATCTCGGAGCGGCTCTTCTGCCGCTGTTCGAGAGCCGTGGGACCCACACTCCGGTCTTACAGCACATTGCCGTCGCCATCTGTGCCCACTTGCTTCACGCTTATGGCGATCATCGCGGTCAGGGGGGCTCCAGTTCAACGCAGCTCACCGTTTGGCAGGAAAAGGCAGCCAAGGACTTCATGATCGACCATTTTGCCGATCAATTCCCGATGGCGGCAGCAGCTTCGGCGGCTGGTGTTTCCATCCGACGCTTTATCGAAGGCTTCAAGGTCGTAACGGGCCAAACGCCGCAACAGTGGCTCCTGCGTTATCGAACAGCACGTGCCAAGCAGTATCTCGGCGAGCGTTCTATGACACTCGCGGAGATCGCCACCCGGTGCGGCTTCGCCGACGAGGATCATTTCACCAAGATATTCCGTCGAGTGGTGGGCGCCACCCCAGCAGCCTGGCGGGCGCGTTGGCTCCAATGACAGCGGTTTTAGTTTCGTGTGCGAATGAGGGTAGCTCCGCATTAGAAACTCTGGACTATTGTAGAATTCGCTCTGCAGTCGAACCCTGGACTGGTGTAGCATCCGAAACAGCGTTGAACGATGTGTCGCGCCAGCCAGAAATCGGGAGACCAAGCCGATGGCCCTGCATGAAGGACTGAACGCCGCAAAACATGGGCCGGGCCCGATTGTCAAATCAGTTGCTTCTGGCGATATCATCGTCACGAGAACGTATTCCGATCGCTTCGATTTGGACCCAGCAGCCATCCCGCGCGCGGAAGCATTCGGCGTTGTCGTTCAATTGCGTGACTTCGATTCCCATCGGCTATGGCGACATGGCCAGTTGGTTTACGAGGGCGGCCGTGCCAAGGGTTCGGTTGCCATTACCGATCTTCGGGATCAATGGCAGTGTCATCAACTTTCGCCGTTCGACAACCTTCGCTTCCATATTCCGTTTTCCCGCATGCGTGCTTTCGCGGAAGACGTCGGGCGAAGCGAGTACTTGGCGCTTTCTTGCGTCCAGGGCCGCATAGATCCGGTCATGCATGGCCTCGCCCAGGCATTGCTGCCATCCCTCGACAACCCCGAACAGTCCAATCCTCTTTTTCTGGAGCAGATCAATCTCGCCATGCTGACGCACCTCAGTCAAACTTATGGGGGGCTGCACTTCCCGGTGGACAAGAAGGGGACCTTGGCGCCCTGGCAGGAAAGACTCGCTACGGAATTTCTGGCTGCGCACTACAACCAACCGTTCTCGATTGGCGATCTGGCTTCTCGCTGCGAATTGTCGCGCAGTTATTTTAACAAGGCTTTCAAGGAGAGCTTTGGGCGTACCCCCTCAAAATGGCTGACCGAATACCGGATCGCGCGAGTGAAGGAACTCTTGTTGCAGGATCTGCCGATTGCCCAGGTCTCGATCACCTGCGGGTTCGCCGATCAGAGCCACATGACCAGGGTCTTCACAGGTCTAACGGGTGAGACACCGGCGCGCTTTAGACGAAAGAACAAGCCTTTCAGCGTGGACATGGATCAGCTCGGGGATTGAGCCCTACCATGGGCTCATATCATTCAAAACGCGTGAGTTTCGTACAAGAACGATATCCCGGTCGCGGCGATGATGCAGCCATTCATCGCGACTCCGAGCACCTGTGTGAAGGCTGTCTCTTCGAACCGCGATCCGCGCAGTGTTTGGTCCTGTGCCGATGCTTGGTGGTCGAAGCGGTTTGTGCTGCGGGTAAGCTCAACGCACAGGACCCAAGGCCATGACGGACGTCTCTTCCATTGCAGCAACCAAAAGACCGCATGACAGTCTCGGTTGTTCTCTGGACAGGCTTGACGACGACCGAATGATCGAGGGTCGCGACATGACCTTTTATCGCAAGAGATCGGTCTCGGCGCCGCCCGACAGGGTCACGACACCAGCGACCGGGCGCGGATATCTGGTCGGCCTTTCCGCAGCAGGCGGACACCGGCGCCGGATCTTCAAAGAGCATCATTCGACTGTCCATGATTTCGAGCAGAACGCCGTTTACTTGCGGAATTTCGCCGACGATTATCGGGCTGACCTGAGCGGTTCCTTCAACTTCATGCTGCTCGAAATCAATCACAACGCGCTCGAGCGGATCGCAGACGCGGCGGACTTCGGAAGTGTCAGCGAGTTGCGCCCGGCTGCCGCGCACCCAGATCCTGTGCTCGGCGGCATGCTGGGCGCGTTGTTTGCGACAGTGGATGGGCGTGCAGACAGGAGCGCCTTGTTTGTCGACCAGCTCTCGGTCGCAATCGGGGTTCATGTCGTTCAGCAGTACGGCAACGGCCGCGGCGGGGCGGCCGCCAGCGGACGCCGACTTTCCTCACGTTGCCAGGCCAAGATCAAGGACCTCGTCCAGAGCCGGTTGAATGGTGACCTGACTGTCGAGGAGCTCGCTTCGGCCTGCAATCTGTCGCAGGCGACATTTCTTCGGGCCTTCCGCCAAACCATGGGCAAGACGCCGCATCGATGGTTGCAGCAACAACGCATCGAAAAGGCCGTTGATTTGCTGCAGTTCTCACAAATCCCGTTGAATGAGATCGCTAGCGTCTGCGGCTTCTCCGACCAAAGCCACTTCACACGTGCATTTGTACAGGCGATGGGCATCGCCCCCGGTGCCTGGAGACGAAGCCGGCAGTCCTGAGCAAGGCTCGGCAATAAAGAGCAGTTCCAATCAACGAGAGCCTCGAGGAAAGGCCAAGAGCACCCTCTGCCGCCCGCGGTTGAAGCGTGTCTCAGTGGCTCAACGTCGGCACGTGATCGCGCATCGGCTTCAGTCTTAGCGGCGATTAAAAAGTACAAAAGTCCGTCGTTGGCTACAAGAATCCGGCACTCATCCTCGGCATAGTGGCGAACATCGGCAACCAACAGAAAGAGGCCAGTACCATGACGCTGAACGCAACACCGACCCCCGGCAACCTTCTCGTCTCGCCCAAGGACCACGCGCTGATCATGATCGACTTCCAATCGCAAATGTCGTTTGCGACAAAGTCGATCGACGCTGTGCAACTGCGCAACAATGCGGCGCTCGTCGCCAACGCCGCTGCCGGTTTCAAGGTCCCCACGATCCTGACGACGGTTGCGGAAAAAAGCTTCTCCGGTCCCATGTTCGCCGAGATCACCGATGCCTTCCCCGGACAGCCGCTTCTCGACCGTACCTCCATGAACACCTGGGAAGACGCTGCTGTGATCGAGGAGATCAACCGCATCGGTAAGAAGCGCCTTGTGTTCTGTGGGCTTTGGACATCGGTCTGCATTGTCGGTCCAACCCTGTCGGCGCTTGATCAAGGCTTCGAGGTCTATGTGATCGCCGACGCCTGTGGGGACGTGTCCGACGAAGCACACGAGCGTGCAATGGACCGTATGGCGCAGGCCGGCGTTCGGCCTATGACGTCGCTCCAGTACATGCTCGAGCTGCAGCGCGACTGGGCGCGCACCGAAACCTACGACATGACTACGGGCATCGCCAAGAAGTTCGGTGGCGCCTATGGCCTCGGGATCATCTATGCCAAGACCATGTTCGGCGCTTCCGAAGGCCACTGACACCCACTGGGCTGATCCTCGAGCATCGCTCCGGCCGCACGCTTGCGGCCGGAGCGGCGACCGCAATCCGCAAAAAGGAAGTGACGATGAAGATGTATCTCCTCTCGCTCGGGGCCGGGCTTCTCGTCGGCGTTATCTACAGCCTGCTCAACGTTCGCTCCCCGGCCCCGCCGGTGATCGCGCTGGTGGGGCTCTTGGGGATCCTCGTCGGCGAACAGGCGGTGCCGCTCGTCAAGCGTCTGATGTCAGGCAATTCGGTCACCGTTTCCTGGTTCAACAGTCGCTGCATCCCGCACGTCTTCGGGGAACTGCCTACCGGGGCCGATCATGATCATGCTGGTGTGCACGACCGGGCACCGACGCGGGAGTTCAGCTAATGCCGACCCGCCGCGGTTTTCTGGGAGCAGCGTCTGCCCTGGCGCTCCCAAACCTGTTTTCGCCGGCGCGCGCCGCCGGCGCCCAATCGACCGGAGACACTTCGATGACGCCTGACCTGATCCTGCATAACGCCCTTGTCACGACGCTTGATCGCGCCAATCCGGCCGCGAGCGCCATTGCCATCAAGGATGGCCTCTTCCTTGCCGTCGGCGACGACAGGACGATCATGGCGCTTGCCGGGCCAGGTACGAAGACGATCGATCTTAGGGGTAAGCGCGTCCTGCCGGGGCTCAACGACAACCACACCCACGTCGTGCGCGGCGGCCTGAACTTCAATATGGAACTGCGCTGGGACGGCGTGCGCTCGCTCGCCGATGCGATGGGCATGCTGAAGCGGCAGGTCGCGATTACGCCGGCGCCGCAATGGGTGCGTGTCGTCGGCGGCTTTACCGAACACCAGTTCGCCGAGAAACGGCTTCCGACGATCGACGAGATCAACGCGATCGCGCCGGATACGCCGGTGTTCCTGCTGCATCTCTATGACCGGGCGTTGCTCAATGCCGCGGCGCTCCGCGCGGTCGGTTATACGAAGGATACGACGAACCCACCGGGTGGCGAGATCACCCGCGACGCCAACGGCAACCCGACTGGCCTGCTGCTTGCCAAACCCAATGCCGGCATCCTCTATTCGACGCTCGCCAAGGGACCGAAACTGCCCTTCGACTACCAGGTCAATTCGACGCGTCACTTCATGCGCGAGCTCAACCGGCTGGGCGTCACCAGCGTCATCGACGCCGGCGGCGGCTTTCAGAACTATCCGGACGACTATGCGGTGATCCAGAAGCTGGCCGATGAAGGCCAGATGACCGTGCGGCTCGCCTACAATCTCTTCACCCAGAAGCCGAAGCAGGAGAAGGACGATTTCCTGAAGTGGACCTCGTCGGTCAAATACAAGCAGGGCAACGATTATTTCCGTCACAACGGCGCCGGCGAGATGCTGGTGTTTTCGGCGGCCGACTTCGAGGACTTCCGTGAACCGCGCCCGGACATGCCGCCGGAGATGGAGGGCGAGCTCGAAGAGGTGGTCCGAATTCTGGCTGAGAACCGCTGGCCCTGGCGTCTGCACGCCACCTACGACGAGACGATCAGCCGCGCGCTGGACGTCTTCGAGAAGGTCAACGAGGATATCCCGCTCACCGGCATCAACTGGTTCTTCGACCATGCCGAGACGATTTCCGACCGGTCGATCGACCGGATCGCCGCACTCGGCGGCGGTATCGCCGTCCAGCACCGCATGGCCTATCAGGGCGAATATTTCGTCGAGCGCTATGGCCACGGCGCCGCGGAAGCCACACCGCCGGTGGCCAAGATGCTCGCAAAGGGCGTCAAGGTTTCGGCGGGCACCGATGCGACCCGCGTCGCCTCCTACAATCCCTGGGTCTCGCTCTCGTGGATGGTGACCGGCAAGACCATCGGCGGCATGCAGCTCTATCCGCGCCAGAACTGCCTGGATCGCGAAACGGCGCTCCGGATGTGGACTGAGAAGGTGCAATGGTTCTCCAACGAGGAGGGCAAGAAGGGCCGCATCGAGAAGGGGCAGTTCGCCGACCTAATCGTGCCGAGCAAGGACTATTTCACCTGCGCAGAGGACCAGATCTCGTTCCTCACCTCCGAGCTGACCATGGTTGGCGGCAAGGTCGTCTATGCGGCCGGTGATTTCGCGCGCCACGACGAAAACCCGGTGCCGCCGGCGATGCCCGACTGGTCGCCCGTCAGGACCTTCGGCGGCTATGCCGCCTGGGGCGAGCCTGATGGCGCCGGCAAGAACTCCCTGCGGCGGACCGCGATTACGTCCTGCGGCTGCTCCAGCAGTTGCGGCGTGCATGGCCACGACCATGCCGGCGCCTGGACGTCACGCCTGCCGATCGCCGATCTCAAGGGCTTCTTCGGCGCGCTCGGCTGCTCGTGCTGGGCCGTCTGAAGACGGCGGGAAGGGACTTCATCGTCAACCAAAGCTCTCGGTAAGGATCAAAAAATGAAAAAGATCGCTGGCGCAGCCGCGATAACGGCAGTCTCAATCTTAATCAGCTCATCGGTCTCTCTCGGCCATGACCTGGCCCAATCAACGGCCGGTGCCCGCCACCCGTGGGCGAAAGTCGTCGTGAACCATCCGCCGCCGAAGCATGGCGCCTATTATAAGGGAGTGTCCCCGACCGCAGCGGTTAACTCAAATGTCAAGCAGGCTTGGTGAAGGTGCCCCGCCCCACGTTAACTTGAAGACCGCCTGAGAAGGAGCCAAGATGTTGAGCCTGTCTTCCCTCGAGAACCATCTCATCGCCCGCTTTCGGCCTGGCCTCGCCGGCAGGCGCATCCTGTTCATCGGCCTGCTAGCGCTCTGCTCGGCCTATATCCAGGGGCCGCTGACGAAGATATTCGACTTTCCGGGTGCACTCGCCGAAATGAACCACTTCAGTCTTCATCCGGCGCCGCTCTTCGCCGTCGGCGTGATCGTCTTCGAACTTTCGATGTCGGCCCTCATCCTCGCCGGTATCTATCGCTGGGCGGCGGCAAGCGCGCTTGCCGCCTTCACGCTTGCCGCCACCTTCATTGCGCTCCGCTTCTGGGTGCTGCCGCCGGGCATGGAGCGCTCGATGGCGATGAACGGCTTCTTCGAACATATCGGCCTGGTCGGCGCCTTCGTGCTTGTCGCCTGGTACGATCTGCGCGAACGCGGGTCTGCGGGGAGGATTGGCCAATGACGGCGGCAGCGAAGGAGGGCGCGGGCACGTTCGCCCCATTGCGCCAGAAAGTCTTCGCCGTCCTGTGGGTGGCGACGATCATCGGCAATACCGGCAGCTTCATCCGCGATGTCGTCAGTTCCTGGCTCGTCACCGATCTTTCGGCAACGCCCGCCGCAGTTTCCATGGTCCAGGCGGCAGCGACGCTGCCGATCTTCCTGCTCGCCATTCCGGCGGGTGTCCTCTCCGACATCCTCGACCGGCGCAAATTCCTGATCGTCGTTCAGTTTCTGCTCGCATCCGCAAGCCTCTGCCTGCTGTTCCTCTCCGCTTCGGGGCTACAGTCCGTAAGCTCGCTGATCGCCCTCACTTTTGTCGGCGGCGTAGGTGCGGCTTTGGTCGCGCCAACCTGGCAGGCGATCGTGCCCGAGCTCGTGTCCAGGCAAGACGTCAAGAGTGCGGTGGCGTTGAATTCTCTCGGCATCAACATCTCGCGAGCCATAGGACCGGCTCTCGGGGGCCTGCTGCTTGCCTGGTTCGGTGCCGCCGTCACTTATGGGGTGGACGTCATCACCTATGTTTTTGTGGTCGCGGCGCTCCTGTGGTGGCGGCGCGAAGTGCCGGAGGACGATGCTCTCGCCGAGCGGTTCTTGGGCGCCTTTCGGGCGGGGCTTCGCTATGCGCGGGCGAGCAGGGAACTGCACGTTGTGCTGCTTCGCGCGGCGGTGTTCTTTGCGTTCTCAAGCGCCATATGGGCCCTGCTGCCGCTCGTTGCCCGCCAGCTTCTTGGCGGTGGTGCCAGCTTCTACGGCGTCCTGCTTGGTGCCGTCGGCGCGGGTGCGATCTGCGGTGCGCTGGTGATGCCACGCCTTCGCGCTCGGCTTGATGCCGATGGACTTCTGCTCGCCTCTGCGGTTCTCACCTCCCTGGTGATGGGCGTCCTCGCATTTGCTCCGCCACAATGGGCGGCCATCGCCGCCTTGCTCGTCTGCGGGGCAGCCTGGATCACGGCTCTCACGACGTTGAACAGCACCGCCCAGTCGATCCTTCCGAACTGGGTGAGGGGTCGCTCGCTCGCCGTCTATCTCACCGTATTCAACGGAGCGATGACGGGCGGCAGTCTCGCCTGGGGCGCTGTCGCGGAGGCTATCGGCATACCGGTGACGCTCTCGGTCGCGGCGGTTGGTCTGCTAGGCGTCGGCCTGGGCTTCCACATTGTAAAACTTCCCAAGGGTGAGGCGGATCTCGTTCCCTCCAACCATTGGCCGGAGCCGCTGACCAGCGAGCCGGTGGAGCATGACCGCGGTCCGGTGCTCCTGCTGATCGAGTACACGGTCGACAAGGCGGACCGATCCGCCTTCCTACAGGCGCTTGCTCGGCTGTCGCACGAACGTCGCCGCGACGGCGCCTATGGCTGGGGAGTCACCGAGGATGCCGCCGATCCCAGCCGCATCGTCGAATGGTTCATGGTCGAGTCCTGGGCCGAGCACATGCGTCAACACAGGCGCGTATCCAAGGCGGACGCCGACGTCCAGCAGGAAGTCCGCCGCTTTCACAAGGGGCCAGACGCGCCCGTCGTGCACCACCTTCTGTCGATCAACCGGCCGCATCTCGGCGGTAGCTGACGAGAGCTTCATCTTTCTGCGTCGGAGCTAGCGCAAACTCTCTTCCTCGATGGCGCTGATAGGCACTGAACAGAAGCGCAACTTATAGGAGTAATTATGCTCGATTCTTCTCTGCCGTTGTTGCGCAGGCAAGTGCTGCTTGCAGGCGCCTCGGTTTCGTTCGCGATGACTGTCCCGGCAGCCTTCGCGGCGGAAAACTCCCCCTCGAACCAAAGCAAAGGAATAGTTCCCATGACCCAGAACTTCATCAAGACCGAAGACGGCGTTGAGATCTTCTACAAGGATTGGGGCTCGGGCCAGCCCATCGTGTTCCATCACGGCTGGCCGCTTTCCTCCGACGACTGGGACGCGCAGATGCTTTACTTCGTGAGCAAGGGCTATCGCGTGATTGCCCATGACCGCCGCGGACACGGTCGCTCGACCCACGTCAGCGACGGCCATGATATCGCCCACTATGCGGCGGACGTCGCCGCGCTTACGAAGCAACTCGATCTGCGCGACGCGGTCCACATCGGCCACTCCACGGGGGGCGGCGAGGCTCTGGCCTATGTCGCCCGCCACGGTGCCGGCCGCGTCGCGAAGCTTGTGATGGTCGGCGCCGTGCCGCCAATCATGCTCAAGACGGAAGCCTATCCCGGCGGGCTTCCGATGGAGGTGTTCGATGGTCTCCGCGCTCAGCTCGCGGCGAACCGTGCCCAGTTCTTCCTCGATCTCCCAAGTGGTCCCTTCTATGGATTCAACCGCCCCGATGCGAAGGTCTCGACCGGCGCGATCCAGAATTGGTGGCGGCAGGGTATGATGGGCAGCGCCAAGGCCCATTACGACGGCATCAAGGCGTTCTCCGAAACCGACTTCACCGATGACCTGAAGAAGGTCGAGGTGCCGACGCTGGTCATGCACGGAGACGACGACCAGATCGTGCCGATCGACAGTTCCGCGCGCTTGGCCGTGAAGCTGTTGAAGAACGGAACGCTCAAAGTGTACGAGGGCTACTCGCATGGCATGCTGACGACACATGCCGATGTGATCAATCCTGACCTGCTCGCGTTCATCAAGGCTTAGGAGACACGGCGGCCGGCGGCGTTCAGAGCGTCGCCGGCGGGCAAACCGGCGCCCCGTCGGCATTCGCGAGCACGAACCGATCGAAGGGATCAAGCACCGGACCTCTTGATTTCTGTAAGTGCACTCACAAGCGTGTCGATGAAAGCGCGGATCTTGGGAGGAACGAGCCTGCTCGTCGGATAAACGGCCCAGATTGCGAGCGTCTCGGGCTCCGCGTCCTCCAAGGCGACGCGCATCAATCGACCGGACTCGAGATCGTCTGCAACGTTCCAATCCGACAGCAGTGCTATTCCCGCGCCCGCAAGGCAAGCCGCATGGCAGCCTTCGATGCTCGTCGACGAAAAACGGCTCTGCAGACGCAATGAACTTTCAACCCCGGCCTTGAGGAAGGTCCAGTGCGTCACTCCGTAGAGAGGCAGACAATCGTGGTGCGCAAGCTCGCCGGCACGGTTCGGCGTGCCATGCTTTTCAAGATAGGCCGGCGAGGCGACAAGTGAGCGTGGGTTGTCCGCCAGCTTCTTAGCGATGAGACTGCTGTCCTTCAGCCGCGCAATTCGGATGGCGAGGTCCGTTCCTGAGGACACCAGGTCGGGCATGCTGTCGCTCATGTCGAGCGAGATCCTGAGCTCCGGATTGGCGTCCAGAAGTGAGGGAACAAGCGGAGCGATCACCTTGATCGAAAAGGCCACAGGGGCGGATACGCGCAGGAGCCCGGCCGCACCCTCATCCTCTCCGCGCAGCAGGGCGCGCGCTTGCTGCTCGGTTTCGATCAGAGCCTGCGCATAAGGAAGGAAGCTCTCTCCTTCGGGTGTGAGTGACAGCGATCGTGTCGTGCGATGCATCAGCCTCACGCCGAGCGAACGCTCCAGCGAAGCGAGGCGCCGGGTCGCGATCATAGGTGTGATGCCAAGGCGACGGGCAGCCTCCGAAAGGCTCCCGGCACCTGCGGCTGCGGCGAACACGGCAATGTCTTCTATCTGCATTATATCAATTTCCGATATTCCAGCATGTCGAATCCGGTATCTAACACATCTTCCGATAAAAAATTAGATTGAGCTCAGTTTTCATCAGCGGGAAAGGGCATCGGTCATGAACGCCTTCGATACGCAGCAACACGGCTCTCGATCCGAACTCAGTCGCCTTCGCCTTTATGCAATGGCCGCTGCCACCGGCATTGCAGTCGCGAACATCTATTACAATCAGCCTATTCTCGGTCTGATCGAGGCTGAGTTTGCGGGCCAACCCGCCACCGGCTTCGTCCCGACCGCGACCCAGCTCGGCTATTCCTTCGGCCTGTTTCTGCTTTTGCCGCTCGGGGACATTGTTGACCGGCGGCGGCTTATCATGGCGCAGTTCCTCGCCCTGGCAGCCGCTTCGGTACTCGCGGCTCTGGCGCCCACTGCCGCGCTCCTCGTCGCAGCCTCGATATTCTTGGGAGCAAGCGCGACCGTCGCCCAGCAGATCGTCCCCGTAGCTGCGGCGCTTGCATCGCCTGAGCGTCGCGGTGCGGCGATCGGCACGGTCATGGCCGGCGTTCTTTCCGGCATTCTCCTTAGCCGAACGCTGTCCGGTTTCGTTGGCGAGCATTTGGGTTGGCGCGAGATGTTCTGGGCAAGTGTGCCGCTCGCGCTTGTCGGTGCAGCCATGATGTACGCGGCTCTCCCGGACCTCGGTCCGGTTTCACGCTTGTCCTATCGCGCCGCGCTTCGGTCGCTCACCGACTTCTGGCGGCGCCAGCCTGATTTGCGGGTGGCCTCGATCGTGCAGGCGGCGCTTTTCGCAGCCTTCACCTCCTTCTGGACCATTCTCGCGCTTTACCTCGCAACCCCCCAATTCAATCTCGGCGCAGACGTCGCCGGCCTGTTCGGTGTCGTCGGTGCCGTAGGCGTGCTTGCCGCGCCGTTGGCCGGGAGGATAGCGGACCGGCGTGGCGCCCACTCGGTGGTGTGGTTGGGAGCCGCCCTGACTCTGGCCGCCTGGGCCATACTTGGCTTGCGGGCCTCAATCGCAGGACTTCTCATCGGGGTCGTCATCCTCGATGTCGGAATTCAGGTCGCCTTGATCTCCAATCAGCACATTATTTACGCGCTCGATCCGCAGGCCCGTAGCCGCGTCAACACCATCTTCATGACCAGCATGTTCCTCGGCGGAGCGGCTGGCTCAGCGCTTGCCGTCACAGCATGGAGCTACGGCTCCTGGACTGGCGTCAGCCTACTCGGGCTCGCGTTCGCTGCGACTGCGCTCGTTGTGAGGCTCCGCGCGCAGCACGTTGTGGCGTTGGGCTCGGACGCTGAGACTTGATGGCCAATTGCGATACAGACGTTCCTCCATGCGCGTATGCTTTTGATCGCTGATCTGGCATAGCCTTAAACGACGCCAGAGATGCTGGCTGCGAAAGTGAGGTATCGAAGATGGCCATCCTGACAGTGCGGAATGTACCGGACGAGGTGCATCGTGCATTACGCGTGCGGGCCGCGATGCACGGCCGCAGCACTGTACGCGTCATTCTGGAAAGTGTGGTGAAGCCGGAGCAGCGCGTCCGCATGGGCGATGCCTTGGCTGAGCTTGGCCGGCGCCAAGGACTGACCAATGATGATTTCGCAGTGTTTGACCAGGTACGTGACGAGGCGCCGGCGGAGCCAATGAGGTTTGAATGATCGTTTTGGATACGAATGTCGTCTCCGAGGCGATGAAACCAGAATCCAATCCGGCCCTCCTGGTTAAACGCGCAGGTTGCTGAAACTTTGTATCTGTCCAGTGTGACGCTGGCCGAACTGCTGTTTGGTATCGCTGCGTTGCCGGACGGCCGGCGCAAGAGGGCTCTGACCGAAACGCTTGACGGCGTTCTTGAACTGTTTGGCGATCGCGTATTGCCGTTCGGCAACGGAGCTGCTCGGCACTACGCCGATTTAGCCGTGAAGGCCAGGACGGTGGGTAAGGGGTTTCCGACACCTGACGGATATATTGCCGCTATTACCGCCTCCAAGGGATTTATCATTGCTACGCGCCATATCAGCCCCTTTGAAGCAGCAGGTCTTACCGTCGTAAATCCTTGGAATGGCTAATAGATTCAAAGATCTGAACCTTGGTGCTTTCGCCTTCATCTGCTGGTCTCGGGTTCGAAGCTCTTCAAGGCGCGGGATTAAAAGTGTGACACGGCGGCTTTTGCCGGTCCCGCCGAGCGTCTGCAAAGGGGGAAGGGGAAGTTCGCCCGCCCTTCGGCGTAGGTCTGGTTCCGCCAAGAGCGGATGTTCAATTGCCGCCGCTCAACAATTTGGCGTCGCTGAGTTTGCTGGTGGTCAGGTCCTTCTTCAAAGTCACCCTACCAACGCGTTTCGCCGGTCAGCGCCTTCCATGCATCTGTGACGCCTCTGTGTGCTGCCGCACCGTCAGGGCGAGCGAGCCAGTACGCTCGTCCTGTGCGTACCCCGTCGACAGGTAGAGACACCAGTCGGCCCGAAGCGATCTCGTCCGCCAACATCGGCAAAGTGCCCAGAGCGATCCCTTTCCCCTCCAAAGCCAGTCCGATTGACTGTGAATAGCTGGCACAGATCTTCCGTGGCAAATCATCAAGGAAAGAGCACTTTTGCGATTGACTCCAGATTGGCCAGTTGACCCAGTCGGGAGAGACTCGACGGTAATCCAGCCGCGATAATTGTCGGCTGTCATTCGCATTCAAGACGGCGTCGGCGACCGACGGACTTGCGACAGGCACGAGCTCCTCGTCGAATAGACGGTGAGTAATCCATCCAGGTACAACGCCATCGCCATAAGTCAGCACCAGATCGAAATCCTCGGTTAGCAGGTCGCGGGATGTGTCACTTAGCATCAGACTGTAGGGACATGCTTCATCGCTGAAGGCAAAGGCGCGAAGGCGGGGCTGCAGCCAGAACATGCCAATTGCCGACATTGACGCGATCCGCACAACAGGATCATGTGGCATTCGAAGATTCCCCAGCGTCTGATCAATGAAATCCAAGGCGCTGCTTACCCTCTCCCCCAGCTTTGTCCCCGTGTCTGTTGGCGTCAAACGCCGTCGATCCCGTGCGAACAGTGGCGTCTCCAGCCAGTCCTCCAACTGCCGGATGCGCTTGCTCACCGCTGCCTGGCTGACAAGCAGTTCCTCTGCCGACCTCGTGAAGCTTCTGAGACGAAATGCGCATTCGAAAAAGACGAGCGTGTCCAGCGGCGGCAGTCGGGTGCGGTATCTCTTCATAACTTCTGGTTATCCATTCAACCGAGATTTTCCGAGGTTTACAGGCAGACTCATGAACTTATTCTCCTGACAGATCAACATCTACAGGTTCTGTTATGGCGAATTTCGACTGGCATGCCGAGAGGAGCGACCTCTCCAATATTGCACTCCTCAATCGGGCTCCGGAGAGTGAAGGTATCGATCTACGGGCAGTCCGACTCTACCGCCTCGGCCGGGTTCGCCAGAAGATGGCCGAATACCGCATCGACGCCGTGATCCTCTCCGACCCGATCAACATCCGTTATGCGACCGGCACCCGGAACATGCAGATCTTCAGCATGCGTAACGCGCCGTCCCGCTATCTGCTCCTCACGGCAGACCGCTCGATCCTGTTCGAGTTCACGGGTTGTCTGCACTTGGGCGAGGGATACGAAACGATCGACGAGGTTCGCCCCTCGAAGACTGCCAGTTTCGTGGCGGCCGGTCCCGAAATCGATGAGCGGGAACGCTCATGGGCGGTCGAGATGGCGGAGCTGATCACTGAGCTCGTCGGCAAGGGCGCGACGTTTGGCCTGGAGCGTCTCAACGCGGGTGTCGCCATTGCCCTGAAAGAGCTCGGTCTCCGGATCGTCGATGCACAGAAGCCTGTCGAAATGGCAAGGGCCATAAAGTCGGCCGAAGAAATGAAATGCGTCAATGCATCGCTGCGCGCGACCGAAATCGGCGTCGGCAAGCTTCGCGACGCGATCCGTCCGGGGCTTACCGAGAACCAGCTATGGTCGGTCCTGCATCAATCGATCATCGAACAGAACGGCGACTATTGCGAAACGCGCCTGCTCAGTGCCGGACAGCGCACGAATCCGTGGTTCCAGGAGACTGCAAGCTACGTCATCGGTGAAAACGAACTCATCGCCCTCGATACGGATGTCGTCGGCTGTCATGGATATTACTCGGACTTCTCGCGCACGTTTCATTCCGGGCCAGGTCGTCCGACCGACGCTCAGAAGGAGCTCTACAAGGTTGCCTACGAGCAGGTCCACTACAACATGGGTATTCTGAAGCCTGGTACGAGTTTCCGCGACTACGCTGACCGGGCCTGGAACATCCCGGAAAAGTATTACGCCAACCGCTACTATCTCTCGGCCCACGGCTGCGGGATGACCGGCGAATACCCCTACCTCTATCACCACGGCGATTTTCCGGATGCTGGCTACGACGGGATCATCGAACCCGGCATGACGATCTGCGTCGAAAGCTACATTGGCGAGGAAGGCGGTATGCAGGGAGTGAAGCTCGAGCAGCAGGTATTGATCACCGAGACGGGCATAGAGCTCCTGTCACGGTTCCCTTTCGAGGACTCGATGTTGGGCTGAGTTGGCCGAGGTCGCCGGCCCAGGGAGTTTTCTCGGACCGTCCCTCGGCTCCAATGACTCTGCTGCCCCGCGTTTTTGCGCGCGCGGAGCGCTGGAGCGAACCGAGGAAGAGTTTCATCTGCGTCGCCTGCGCATTTGACGATGAGGCGAAGCTGGAATGTGCGGTGATCCAGCCTCGTTCAACAGCCCGCCGCCAAAAGGGAACAGAAATGAAGAAGCTACTAGCGTCAACCTGCCTTACGCTCGGCCTGTTTGCCGGCGTGTCGATGGGGCATGCTGCAGACTGCGGGACAGTCACCATCGCTACTATGAACTGGCAGAGTGCCGCGGTTCTTTCGAGCGTCGATAAGGTCATCCTTACCGAGGGCTACGGCTGCGAGGTCGAAATGACCACCGGTGACACAGTTCCTACCATCACGTCGATGGCCGAGAAGGGAGAACCCGACATCGCGCCGGAAGCTTGGATCGACGTTCTTCCCGATATTGTAAAAATGGGTGTCGACGAAAAGAAGATCGTGATCGCCGCGACTGCTTTGCCTGACGGCGGCATCAACGGCTGGTGGATCCCGAAATACCTGGCCGACGCTCATCCGGACATCAAAACGATTCAAGATGCTCTAAAGCATCCCGAACTTTTCCCTGACCCGGAAGACAGCTCCAAGGGTGCGATCTACACTGGCCCCCAAGGATGGGGAGCGGCCGTTGTTACCGCTCAGCTCTACAAAGCGTACGACGCCGAAAAGGCTGGCTTCACTCTCGTCGACCCTGGCTCCGCCGCAGGCCTCGATGGAGCCATTGCGAAGGCCTACGAGCAGAAGAAGGGCTGGCTTGGCTTCTACTGGGCGCCGACCGCACTTCTCGGCAAGTACGAGATGGTCAAGCTCGACTGGGGCGTCCCTTTCGACAAGGAAGCCTGGGCATGTGTCACTGTCGCCGATTGCCCCGACCCTAAGCCGAGCGCCTGGCCGGTCGACCATGTCGTCACACTCCTCTCCACCAAGTTTTCGGAAAATGCCGATCCTGCGGTTCTCGAATACTTGAACAAGCGCGGTTGGTCGAACGATACCGTCGGAAAGCTGATGGCCTGGATGACGGACAACCAGGCCACCGGCGAAGAAGGCGCGAAGCACTTCCTTGAGGAAAACAAGGACATCTGGACCAAGTGGGTGTCCCCGGAAGCCGCCGAGAAGATCGAAGCTGCACTGTGAAACTGACTTGAGCAGTGCGCCGATCGGCGCACTGCTCCCATGGCGACAACAATAAGAATCCGGCCACTGCTCGTCAGGAAAAAAGGGGAAGCGCATGGAATGGTTTTATAAATTCCCGCATATAAATGATGATGCCCTGCACGACCTAAAGAAGGCGATCGACGAGGGTTTTCCGGCGATTACGCGCGCCTATGGGGATGGGATCGAAGGTTTCTTTTCGCCCTTGCAGCACTTTTTGATCGCGGCCGAGCGTTTCATGACGCAGACGCCTTGGCCGATCATCACGCTTCTCGTCCGGGCAATCGCATGGGGCACTGATCAGGGCATCGAATGCAGCCTCTTCCTGCTGGTGCTGCGCCGTGGCCCGCTCCAACTCAGCCGCGATTTGCTTGAGCTCGCCGGCGTTGATGGATGCCGCCAATTAGAACCTTCCGGCGCCTCCGGCTTGTCAACGCGATCGCGGCTTCTACCTCCTCTACGAACTAGAGGAGAAGACAAATGGTGGATGATCCGAAGAAACAGGGCCGCGATCGCAAACTGGCGTCAACACAGGAGCATGAGGTTGCCTACATCGTGAAGACCGCGAAGGTCACTCGCCAAAAGGCGCTGGAGGCGATTCGCGAGGCAGGCCCGAGCCGCGAGAAGGTGATGGAGTATCTCGGAAAGAAATAGCCGAGAGGTCACGCTCGGCTTATGGCCGCGCCTCGCTGCACGCTGATCGAACAGGCTTCTTAGACGGAAGGGACAGCGACGACGCCTCTCTGTTTATTTTGGCTGCGAGCATTTTGCTCAACACAAGGATGCGATCGTTGAAGGAATTCGTAAGAAGTCTGTTGGCTGAGTTGGCTCCGGTCTGGATGACGCAGCAGGAACCGCGACACGAGGAAGAACTGCCTATACCGGCGCCCGGTCGTGATCCAGATCCTGGTGACAGACCGGGGAAGGGACCAGCGCCGGCGCCCGATCCCATTCCACCCATTGACCCAAACGAGCAAGAGCGGCCGATCACGCCGGTGCCGCCGGTTCGGTGAGCACGGTCCGGCGCAGGTTTAGCTAGGCTCAAATACTTGGTTGAGAGGCGGTGCCAGTGAAGACAGTTCTGGGACGGCAACTGTCTCGGGTGCCGATCTTCTGTCCCTGCCGTCCCCCTGTCTCCGGCGATCGCTGTTGATTGGAACATTTCGAAACGCCGGCGGTTCTTTGCGGCCAGCCATTCGGAAAAGATTGGGGCTGGAAACAAACCGACGGAGTTGAAGATGAAGCTTGCTGTATCCGCTGCCTTGGCGGCAGCTCTTTTCTCAGCGACCAGCCTGACTGCTTTGGCGCAATCCGGTAAGGCGCTCACCGGCGACGATCCTTCATCGAACGTGGAGAGATGCGACCCTGGTAACCCAAATTGCAAAGCACGCAGCGAAAAACCTGTCTCTGGCGAGACCACTGGCAGCGTGAAAAGCGACGAGCAAAGCGCCGCTGATGAGGCGCAAGACGACGTCAGCAATAAAGATTGCCCGCCCGGTCTTACCAAGAAAGACGTGAATCCCAGCCAAGGAAGGGACATCACTGGCTGCTGAGGGGGGCGCAGTTTCGAACGTTCGCAAACACCTCGGGAAAACCTTTGTACGTGGCCTGCGAGGCCCGAGCACCAGCAGATTGCGTTCCGATGCGTGCCCGGTTGCAGCAGATGACAAGATCTCGGCGGCTCGCCTGGGCTCGTCGGCCAATATGTCGAGACCTTTGCCTCGCCGACGGCAGGCTCGATGTGCGCTGGAAAGGGCATTCTCTGCCCTATCACGTGTTCGCCAAGGACAGCGCGTCATGCGGCGATCACCGAGAACAAGCGGCTTTCTGAAGTGCTGGCGTACATCAAGGAGCGGCGGGATCAACGACCAGCGCCGAAGGTTAAGACCAACGGCGAGAAGAACTGCTACAGGGCACTGGGTCCCAAACGGGGTCGCAACACCGATGTCGCGGCTGATCCGGCCATTGCCGCAAGACGTGAGCGGGCACTTCGTCGCTTGGCAGCCGCGGAATGAACGCACCTAACGAAGACTCAAGGCTAAACCCGAAAGTGCGCATCACTCGCCCCCGGTCGGGCTTTGCAATCGTCGGCCGTGAGGCAGCTCAAAGTGACATTTTAATTTTGCGCAACGGCGGACATTTTAACCCGGCTGCCACACCTCCGGGCGTGCCTCTCCTCGGGCGTTCCGGCTCGTATCGTGAACGATTTACGGAAAGGGGGACTGGGTGTACTCTTTTCCCGGAATGGTGGCGATCCTTCCATGGATCGAGGACACTATCCCGCCTGGCGCCGGAGATGCGATCATGAGCTTGACGCGCCGCCACATGCTCACGGGGACGATCGGAACCTTCGCGTGGTTGCTCGCCTTGTGTCCGAGGCGTGCGCGAGCGGCTGAAGACTTTGTCGAACAATGGATCGGGCGAAAGGCGACGCCTTCGGACCGGCTGAAGCTGGTGATGCCGGCGGAATTCTCGACCGGCTACACGGTTCCCATGGACATCTCGGTTGACAGTCCAATGACGGAGGCCGACCACGTCAAGAGCGTGCGCGTGTTTGCTCCCAAAAACCCGCTCGTCGAAGTGGTGCAGTTTCATTTCGTTCAGGGGCGCAGCCTCCCCCGCGTCTCGACCCGCATTCGGCTTGCCGCCCCGCAACATGTCGTGGCGCTTGCCGAGATGAGTGATGGCAGCCTGCTGACGGCGAAGGCTTGGGTGGCCGTCGCCAGCAATGGCTGTCTCTGAAATTGCGCAAGGAGGTAGGCATGACCGCCCCCATACCCCGCGTGATGGTGCCGGGCTCGGTAGCGCGAAATGAGGTCTTCGCGGTCAAGGCCATCATCCAACATCAGATGGAGACGGGACTGCGCACCGATTCCAGCGGCGTAACGATCCCACGCAAGATCATCAACCGCTTCGTTTGCCGCTATGGCGGCATCGAAGTCTTCCGCGTCGACCTGCACGAGGCCGTTTCGGCCAATCCGTTCTTCGAGTTTCATCTCCGCGCAACAGAAAGCGCCCGGCTCGAATTCATCTGGGAGGAGGACGGCGGCGCCACCTATTCACTCTCTCACGACATGGTGGTCGCCTGAAATGACAGCGGAACCGGTGGCCGCCATCGTCTCGCTTGCGAGGGGCATCGCAGCCGAAAGTCGTTACTTCCCCGGTGCTTTGCTCTCCGCGTTTCTTCTTGTTCCCGGAGTCTCGGCCGCGGCGGATACGAGCCAGGGCGCCCAGATCGCCGCCACCTGCGCCTCCTGCCATGATCCGACCGGGAGGGGGCAGGGCATTCCGCCGCTTACGACGCTCGACGAACAAACGATCGTGAAGCGCATGCGTGCCTTTCGGGCAAGCGAAAGCCCGAGCCATGTAATGCATGCCGTCGCGCTGTCGCTCGGAGACGACGAACTGGCCGCCGTGGCGCGCTATCTCGCCGATAGTGCCTACGCCGGGAGGCAGCCATGACCGGCTGGACACGACGCCAGATCGGAGGGTTGGCCGCAGGAGCTCTGGTGGCGACGGCTGCGCCGCATATCGCGCACGGCCGAGGCCGGCCGAGGGTGGTCGTGGTCGGTGGCGGCATCGGCGGTGCGACGGTTGCCCGCTACCTTGCCGACCTGGAGACGATCGATGTAACTCTCATCGAGCCGAACCCCACTCACGTGACGTGCTTCTTCAGCAATCTCTACCTCGCCGGACTTCGCTCGCTCGACTCCCTGACCTTCGATCTTCGGTCGCTGGCCGAGCGTCACCGTATTACCTTCATCCGGATGAGGGCGGTGGCGATCGATCCGACGGCGAGGAGTGTCGTGCTTCAGGACGGGGCGAGGCTCGGCTTTGACCGGCTTGTGGTCGCCCCGGGGATCGCCTTCAAACTCGGCGAGATCGGCGGCTATGACGAGGCGGCGGCTGAAATCATGCCGCATGCGTGGGTTGCCGGACCCCAGAGCGAATTGCTGCGAAGACAGCTTGAGAGCATGGAGGATGGCGGCGTGTTCGTCATCGCGGCCCCTGCCAATCCATTCCGTTGTCCGCCGGCCCCTTATGAGCGGGCGTCGCTCGTTGCTTACTATCTCAAGCAATTCAAGCCGAGGTCGAAGGTTCTGATCCTCGATGCGAAGGACCGCTTTTCGGGGCAGGAACTGTTTCAGGATGCCTGGTCGCGCCACTATCCGGGCATGATCGAATGGCTGCCGGTGCAGTTCATTGGAAAGACCAGGGCTGTGGATGCGGCGACCCGTTCGGTCGTGACGGAAGGTGAGACCTTCAAGGCGGCCGTCGCCAATGTCATCCCGCCGCAGAAGGCCGGCTCGATCGCCGAACGGACCGGCCTTACCGATGCCACGGGCTGGTGTCCGGTTGATCCGTTGACGTTCGAGTCGACACTGCAGCGCGGCATCCACGTGGTGGGGGACGCGATCATCGGCGGTGACATGCCGAAATCCGCTTTCTCCGCCAACAGCCAGGCCAAGGCCTGCTGCTTCGCGGTCGCGGCTGCGCTCACCGGGTCGCCCCGTTTTCCGCCCCATCTCTTCAACTCTTGCTACACGTTTCTCGCACCGGACGATGCCTTTACCAATGCCATCACCTTCGCGCCCAAAGACGGAAAGATAAAGACCGTTAAGATGTTCATCAGCAAGGTGGGCGAGAGCGCAAAGGTTCGTCGCAGGCTCGCCCATCAGGCGGTTGGCTGGTATTCGGCCTTCACGGCGGACGTGTTCGGCGGCGTGTCTTGATGGAATGACCTCCGAGCGGCAAGCTCTGCCGGCTGGGGATCGGGCACGCGTGCGAGCCTCAGGGAATTCATGACAACAAGAAGACTCGAGCCCGCCATGACGGCGGCGGCGAGGATCGGTTGCAGCAAGCCAATCGCTGCGGCCGTCAGCGCGACGAGATTGTAGCCGAAGGCCCAAAGGAGATTGGTTAGGATGGTTCGTCGGACGGCGCGGGCAACGTCGATCACCCACGGCAGCATCCAGAACCCGTTTTCGGGCAGGGTGAGGGCAGCGGCCTCCCGGGCAAGATCCGTGGCGGAGCCGACTGCAACGCCGACATCGGCATCCGCGAGCACCGGGCCGTCATTGAGGCCGTCACCGACCATCGCCACCGGGCCGCGGCTCCCGCGGATGCGCGACAGCGCCTCCCGCTTGGCTTCCGGCGACAGGCCGGCTTCGATTTCATCTATGCCGACTGCAGTAGCGATGTCGCGGGCCGATCCTGTCCCGTCGCCCGTTAGGAGGATGGCGTAAAGGCCGCGGCTCTGCAGCGCCTCGACCGCCGTGCGCGCTTCCGGGCGAGGCACGTCCTCAAGCGCGAGCACGCCACGGACACGCCCATCCCAGCCGACATGGACCAGCGACCGGCCATCGGCCTCGGATCCGCGGGCGTGCTCGCGCAACTTAAGCGAAAGCGGCCATCCGAGATCGCACATCAGGGCGGCGCTGCCGACGGCCGCTGGCACGCCGTCCACCATGCCGCGGATACCGCGGCCGGGAATGGCGCGAACAGCCTGCGCTTCGAGCGGACGAACACCGCGCTCGACTGCGGCCACGGTGACGGCTTTCGCCAGCGCATGTACGGAATGCCGTTCAAGACCGCTCGAATAGGAAAGCACTTCATCGAGGCCTGCACGGTCGGTATAGATGGCCGTCACATGCGGGCTGCCGGTGGTCAAGGTGCCTGTCTTGTCGAAGGCAACGCATCGCAACGTCGCGAGCGTTTCCAAAAGCTCGGGTTCGCGAAGGAGGCAGCCGCGGCGTGCCAGCCGACCGATCCCGAGCGTGGTTGCAAGCGGAGCAGCAAGCCCGACTGCGCAGGGGCAGGCGACGACGAGAACGGCAAGCCCGATGAGGAGCGCCCGGTCGAAGGGTTCTGATTGCACCCAGTAGGCGATCGTCAAGCCGCTCAGAGCGAGGACGAGTGGCACGGAGATGCTGACGATCCGGTCGGCGATGCGCTGGGTCGAACTTCGGTGAGAAAGGGCATCCCGAACCGATTGGCAGATGTTGCCCCAGCGCGTATCGGCACCCGTGCAGCAGCATCGAACAAGCAGCGCGCCGTCGAAATTGATGCTGCCGGCGATGACTGGCATGCCCGGCGCTTTCGCAACCGGCCGGCTTTCGCCGGTGATCATGGCTTCATCGACGTTGGCCTCGCCCTCGGCGACGACGCCGTCGACGGGGATCAGTTCGCCCGGACGCACCCGCACGAGCATGTCCCGAGCGACGTCTCGTACCGGCCGCTGGGTTTCGACGCCGTCGGCGACGATTGTCGCGTTCGCGTTTTCCGCCGCGAGAAGCGGTTCAAGGTCGCGCGCGGCCTTGGCCCGGCTTTCGGCCTCGAGATAGCGGCCGAGCGTGAACAGCATCAGCACCATCGAGGCGGTGTCGAAATAGACATGGGTGCTGCCTTCGAGGACCGCGAAGGCTGAGTAAAGGTAGGCGGCCGCAACCCCGATGACGATCAGCGCTGACGAGGTCAGCCGTCCTTCCATGGCGCCGCGCAGGGCCTCGCCCAGGAATGGACCACCGAGGATCACCATCGCCGGCGTGGCGAACAGCCACATGAGCGCATGGACCCAGGGAAGGACATAGGCGTCCGGTCCGACGAAGGTGCCTGTGTAGACGAGGAGGCTCAGCAGCATGATGTTCATGGAGAGGAAGGCGCCGACGCCGATGCGGACAAGGAGCCATGCCGCCTCCGATTCTTCACCTCTGCCGTGCTTGACCTCGAAGGCGATCCTGCAGCCGTAGCAGCAGAAGATGTGCTCCTCGCCGTTGAGCCTTTGCCGCACGGGCCGCCGGCCAGCCGGGAGCAGGCAATGGCTGCAGAGGCTGGTCTCGTGTGCGCTCATACGAGGTGCTCTCCGTGCAGCAGGCCATTCGGCAGCACGCCGCGGCCGAGAGTCACGAGCCCCAGCAGCAGGATGAACAGACCGGCGAGCCGGACGCCGCGCAGTCGCCATGGGCGGCCGATCGCGCTACCGAGGCCGCCCATCATGAACATCGCCGGAAAGGTGCCGAGACCGAAGGCCAGCATCGTGAGGAGACCGGGAAGCGCACCCGCTGTACTCGCCGCCTGCGCCAGGAAGGCATAGACGAGCGGGCAGGGCAGGAGCCCGTTGAAGACACCGAAAGCGAGCGGCGCGCCGCGTCCGGGCGCCTTCAACACCCTGCGAAGGGTGCTGGCAAACGAGCTGCCGCCGATGCCGACGGCGAAAGGATGAAAGCCCTTGATGACGCCGAAGAACTGCAAGCCGATGGTGACCATAAGAAGCCCGGCAACGATCGCCAGCAGGCGCTGGGCGAGATCGACGGAGCCATCCAAGGGCGAGGCTGAGGGTCCGGCGGAGGTGCAGATCGCCTGGCCGAGCGCGCCTGCGATGACGCCGAGGAAGCAGTAACTGGTCACGCGGCCGCTGTTGTAGAGAAGGTGCCGCGTCAGGGTGGCAGCGGGTCCGCGCGGATCACGGCCGAGTGCGCAGGCGAAGCCGCCGCACATGCCGATACAGTGAAAGCTGCCGGCGAAACCGGCCAAGAACAAAACGAGATAAGCAGTCATCGCCATACCAACGGGCCGCCCGCCTATTTCCAGGCGAGGTAGGCCACCCAGACGAAGAAGCCGATGTGGAAGATCGCGCCGCCCACAAAAGCCAAGGTCTGAAGCGCGCCGGCATCGCTCCACGAGAACACCGTTTCCGGAAGCATAATGTCCTCCCGTCAACCGAAATAGCTCAGATATACGTTGAGCGACAGTTCGGAGAGCAGAAAGAGCAGGTTCAGCGCCGCCACGGCGAGGATGATCCTGGCTGCCAACATCTTTCGTTCCTTCCTCCCGCTAGATTCTTCCTGGTCCCAGCCCACCCCAATACTGATAGGCGTAGTAGAGCGCCCAGACGAAGAGCACGATATAGACGACGAGCAGCCAAGCGGGGATATAGCCGTGTCGCCCTTCGATGGCCCCGCCGCCATATTCCTCTTTATCGTGGTGCGGCTCGTCAGGAGGCTTTGTGCTCTCTGGACCGGTGGGGTGAACGTTCGTCATTTTCCATTTCCCTTTCGAAGAATTGCTTCGAGGCCTCGTCGGTATTGCGCAAGGCGCCCGAGAACACGCCCCAGATGAACAGGCATAGGGCGCCGAGGCTCATCATCAGTGCGCCGACATAGGGACCGGTGATTTCGAAATCAGGCATCGTCAGCCTCCCCCGGCGACCTGGCGCGTCTCGGCTGCGCCGCCGTCGCGAGCACCGCCCGTTGCCCCGCTTCCCGGAACATAGGCCTTTTCCGGGGTGGCGGATTGCAAAGTGAGCTCGTCGAGCGCTTTACGGTCGGCTTCGGTTATGTTCAGTGGTTCTAGCGTGAGCGGGTCCCGATAGGCGGAAAGCGAGAGGATGTGGAATGAAAGCGCCCAGCGATCCTCGTCAGGGAAAGCGTTTCGGTAGGAGGGCATGGGCGTGCCGCTTAAGCCCGTCGAGATTGTCCGGTATATGTCCTCCACCGTTGAGCCCGACTTGAACTGGCCGCTGGTGAGGTCGGCCGGCACGATCGGGAAGCCGAGATCGTCCTTGAGGCCGGGCGCCTTCTGGCCATCGCCCTTGCCGCCCTGGCCGTGGCATTCCCAGCACTTCGCCTGCTGCCAGATCTCGGCGCCGCGGGTGAGCAATTGCGCGGAGGGCTCCGGCGGCTTGCCGATGATCAAGGGCGGACCGGGCGGCTCCTCGGTGAAGAAGGCATAGGGTGCGGCCGGATCGGAGCGGTCGACGGCTAGTTCATGCTTGATGTACTGAATGACGGCGAGGCGGTCATTGATCGGCAATTCGTGCCAGGCCGGCATGGCAGTACCGCGCACGCCGCGCGTGATCGTCCGAAGCAGGTCGCCATCGGTCGGCAGCGGCTCCTTCGTCAGTCGGAACTTGAACACCGCAGCGGTGAAATCGCGGGGCCGCTGTCTGTAGAGGAAGGTCGCCGCCGGCCCGTTGCCGTCGCCTTTGACGCCGTGGCAGCCGACGCAGCGCCGTTCATAGACGGTCTTGCCGTAGCCGATCCACTCCTCCGAACGCGGCAGGGTGACATCGATCGTTTCCAGTTGCTGCGGCTCGAACAGATCGCGCCATTTGCCGCGCTGCGTGCCGAGTTTCTGGAGGTAGGCGACGAGGGCGTGAAGCTCCTGCGTTTCGGCCGCGATGTTGACCACCTCGCCGCCGAACTGCTCGCCGGGAATGAGGATGACCGGTTTCTTTTCACGCGCCTCCAGCGGCACAAAGAGCAGACCGTCCGCATTTGGCGTCAGAGAGATCGGGGTCTGGCTGTCGAAGTCGAACAGCGCTTCAGTGGCCGGGGTCCTTTCCAGAGTGCGCCCTCCCGCGCCGTCGTCGACGATCCGGACACCGCTGGCCGACCGGTCGAAAAGGTCGCGATAGGGCGCCATGATGGAATCCGGCGAGAGCATCCGCGGGTTCCAGAAATGCGCAATGTGCCACTCGTCGCCAAACTTCAGCCCCACCCGCATCAGGTCCGGCCCGATACGCCGCGTGCCGAAAAGGTGCGGCACGTCATAGGCGAATTCGCCGGCCTCGGTCACCGGACCCCAACGGCGTGTCTCGCCCGTAACGGGGCGAACGAACTGGGAGTGGCAATACCAGCAGCCCTCGCGCAGATAGACAGCGCGGCCTAGCTTTTGTAGCGGCGTGTAGTCGGTCGCCTCCGTCACCATCCACTTGAGCTGCCCGAGACTGGTCCTGACGACTGAGGTCACCCGCGTCGTCCGCGCCGATGGCTCGAAGAAGGGGAGGATTCCTTGTGTGATCACGGCGAGAAAGAAAAACCCAATACCTGCCACCAAAGCTACGAAACGCGCAGTCATTCGGCAGGCTCCCCGGCGGGCTCGGCGCCCGGCCGCAACACAGTCCGTTGCTCGGTGGCGGGCTCAAGGAGCGTCGTCAGCATCAGGTTGACAACGAGCAGCGACATGCCGACATCCATGCTGATGCCGGAAAGGGTGCGGACGAACCAGTAGGGCTTCATCGGAACCACCGTGTCCAGCCATTCGGCGCCGGTCATCCATTGGAAGCCCTGTTGCAGGCCGCCCGCCGTCAGCACCAGCCCCATGGTGGAGATGCCGACGGTGATCAGCCAGAACGACCAGTTCCCCATGCGGAACGACCACAGCTCGCGGCCCCAGACGCGCGGCCACACGTAGATCAGGCCGCCCATCGCCCAGACGACGAAAGTGCCGAAGACGGTGAGATGCGAATGCGAGATGACGAAATCGGTGAAATGGGTCGGTTGCTGCAGGCTGCGCAGCGCCTCAGTGGAGCCCTGGAAGCATCCGACGAGGTACATGATCGAACCCATGATCAGGAACTTGGCGGGCAGGTTTCGGCCGAATTCGTGCCACTTGCCCACCATCGTGCCGAAAAAGTTCACCAGCACCGTCCATACGGGAATGATCAGCAGCATTGAGGTAGTGATGGCGATCGTCTCGGCCCAATCGGCGATCGGGCTGAAGAGATAATGATGGATCCCGACGAACGGGTAGAAGAGTGCGAGCGACCAGAAGCCGACCAGCGAGAGCTTGTGGGAAAAGAGCGGATTTCGGGCGCTGATCGGCAGGAAATAGTAGATGAGCACGTAGCCGGCGGGCGTGATCCACAGACCGACGATATAGTGGATGTAAAGCCCGTGAAAGGCCGCGCTGTTGATGCCGGCGATCGTGTAGGGCAGGATGAAGCTGCCGAGAACGAGGTTCATCGTCGTCCAGATCAAAGCGCCGATGAGATACCACAGAGCGACGTAAAGCGGCGGCTCGAGACGCCGCGCGATGGCGGTCAGGAACTGCGCGGTGACGGTGGCCACGACGATGAAGAGCGGGATTTCGGCAAAGAGCGGGAGCTCCCCGGCCTCCAGGCCATGATTTTCGCCGAGCGGAAGCGAGATGAGCGCCGCGGCCAGGGAGACATTCCACAGCCAGGCGAGAGGTGCGCCCAATCGCGGCCACGGAACCGGCACGCCGCACAGTCGGGGTACGAGGTAGTAGCATTCGCCGAAGAAGAGCGACGAAAAGGCGCCGAAGATGACACCGTTGACATGCACCGGACGCAACCGGCCGAAGGTCAGCTCGATATTCTCGGTGCCGAGATAGTCCGGAAATGTGAAGAGGCCCGAGATCGCGACGCCGATCGAGGGCGTCACCATGAGCCAGAACATGCCCCAATAGAGCCAGGTGCGTACGGCCTGCCACTCGACGAGAGCGTCCAGGTCGACGCCCGAGAATTTGCCACGCAGCACGGTGCCCGTTTCCGCCAAGACATATCCTCCCCTGCTTCCGCCGGCCTTTGCTTAAGGCCAAGCGTGGCGCCCGCACCTTCACTACATGGCGCAAGCACGCCGCCCTGCGTCGAAATCGTTTCACACCGCGGGTCGATCAGGCGCGCGGGCGGGCTTCAGAATTTGCCCGGTTGCAGCACCGAACCGGTGTTCGACCAGGTGATGTAGGCTTCAAGTGCCTTCATCGCCTCCGATTCCGGATCGATCTTCACGCCCTGGTTCGGCTTCTCGATGCACCAGTTGATCATGTCGCGCAGCGTCGCGAACTTGGCCATCTGCGCCTGGAATTTCGGGAAGGACTGCGGGTGCGTATCGGACGCCATCGGATGGCACATCGCGCAGGCCATGCCGGTTTTCGACAGGTCCTCGGCGACGCCCAACTGCTCGGCCATCTTCTGGTCGCCATGGAAGAGAAGGTCACCCTTCCTGACCTGTTCCATGAAGACCTCCTGATAGGCCCTCAGTTGCGCCGGGGTTACCGGGTCCTTGTGGGCGCTGCTCGGCCCTGCAAAAACGGCGGCGATGGTGATCCCCCCGAGCAAGGCGAAACGCCGCAGTGGCAAGCGGAACTTCGAGCGGGTTGTCATGACCATTCCTCCGCTAGATCACGACGATTTCGGAACGGATCGCTCCAAAATCACGAACGCGATCGATCGCTAATAAGTCAGGGCGGGGCGCAGCTTCCTGTTTTCCCGTCCCGCCCTGAAAGGCAGCGGGCCTAATACGGCCACATGTTGTCGGCCATCCTCGGACGGATGATCTCCGAGACATTCTTGTCGTAGTCTTCGGCAGACTGGACGAAGACCTCCTTGCGGCCCCACATGATATATTCCGTTTTGATCTCGTCGGTGGCTGCGACATCGATCTTTTCCCAGCCGACCCCGTCAAAGGGATCGCCGGGATCGACACGGATCATCGGCTTGGTCAGTTTCGGCACGCCTTCGGGCGCATAGGGCCATGGCCAGGAGGTCGCCAGCATGCCGATCGACCGCAAGGTGCCGATCTCGTTGTAGAGCACCTGGTGGACATGGCCGTGGATATTGGTGACCTTGCTGTAGGGCTTCAGCACTTCATGGACTTCGCGCCAATCCCGTACCCAGAAATTCCATGGCGGATAATATTCGTAGAGCGGGTTGTGGCTGAAGATGATGACCGGTTTCGTCTTGTCCCAGTCGGCTAGCGTCTTTTCCATCCAGTCGAGCTGGTCCCGGCCGACGCCGGCCCACGGCCCCGCCACCGTTCCATCGAGCGTCGCCATATGGCCCATGCGCTCCTCGGGCGTCATGTTCTTGGCGGTCCAGTAGTCCGGTCCACGGCTGACGGTGTCGAGGCCGATGAAGCGCACGCCCTTGTGATCGAAAGTCCAGTTGGGCCTGCCAAACAGCTCGCCCCATTTCTTGCCCATATCGAGGTACCAATCGTGCTCGCCAGGGATGTAGTGCTTCGGGATCTTGACCTCCTTCAAGAGGTCGACGCCGAGTTCGAGCTCCTCGATTTTGCCGAGTTGGGCGAGGTCTCCTCCGAAGATCAGGAAATCCGCCGGCGGATCCATTGCCTGGACCTCCTGGGCGGCACGCACGACCTTGTCGACGAAGCGCGTATTGAGCGATCTCGGATAGAGGTGGGTGTCGGAGATCCAGGCAAATTTGAACGGCGCCTCGGCGGCATGGGCGATGTCGAGGGTGTTGAGCAGCGGCCACCACGCGAAGGTCTGGCCGACGGTGGCTGCGCCGAAGATCAGCGATCCGTGAATGAAGGTGCGGCGGGTGATTTTCAGCGAGTCGTCGGGGCGAACCCCTTCGGGTTGCAATACGGAATGCATTTCGCGACGAATGCGATCGAGTTCGTCAGACATGGCATATCCTCCTCTCGGCCGAAAGAAGGACTCGGCCCTTTGAGGTAGACATGGCCCTTGGGCCACGTCAGCGTTCTTCTTGTTCTATCTTTGCATTACGCGCGTACTATTTCTTCTTCAGCTCGATATCGAGGGTCGTGGCCTTTCCGCCCTCGACGCTGACGGACATTTCCATCGGTCCGGTGAAAGGCTGCACGGCGACGAGCTTGTATTGGCCGGGGGGAATGTCTGTTATCGAGAATTTTCCGTCAGGGCCGGTCACCGCGTAATACGGATTGTCCACGACGTAGATCCAGCCCTCCATCCATCCATGCGCGTCGCAGTCGAGACGGACCGTGCCCGGACGGGGTAATTCGGTGGGGATACGCTGGCCCTTGTTCGGCAGGGCCATGTTAAAGACGGTGCGCTTGCCGTAGTAACCGTGTGTGTTGTGCAGCACCGGGTCCGAGTTGAGGACGTCGAGCGGCCCTGGCGCGATCACTTGCACTTCCGGCACGAAGCGGCATTTCTCATTGTTGAGTTCCGGAGTCTTGCCAGGCGCCGGCCAGTCCTTGCCGGAGGCCACGTCCACCAGATAGACGGCCGCGCTTTCGACGGCCTGGTTGGCGCCGACGCGGATCATAGGCTCCTCGCGCGGCTGTCCGCAAACCTCGACGTCCTTGGTCGGAATGATCGTTTGCATCGGGACGTTGCCTCGGTAGACAATGACGCCCTCGATTGACCCTCCTCCACTTACAGCGCTTACTTCGTAAGAAAGCGCTGGAGAGGCGACCATCACTGCAGCGGTTACGAGAAACTCAGAGAAGAAGCGGCGCTTCACGGCAACGCCTCCCTTCAAAGGAAAGTTGAATTCTTGTTCAGAATGATTCTAATATCAAGCTGAAAGTTAATTCGGTGAGGCTGGCAAAAGTGTGTTGACAGGCCAGCGGGTAGCTCGATCGCCGCAAATATTGAATTTCTTGTAAATCCGGTTTTCGTTCCAGCCCGCGAGCCTTGCGGCACATCCGTGGCCTCGAAAGCGAGCAACGGCAATGTCGGTCTGCGGGGAAGGGGGCGCGGGGATGGAGGGGCTGAACGGCCGACATCGAGCTTCGGACTTCCACTGCGCGGTCTTTCTCGGCTTCATCTCGGCGGCGCTGTTTGTTGCCACCGCGCCTGCGAGCGCCACCTCACCGATAACGATCGGCGGACCGTTCAGCCTCGTCGCGCCGGATGGTACGGCGGTGACCGATATGGACTTCCATGGAAAATGGATGCTCGTCTTCTTCGGCTATACGAATTGCCCCGACACCTGTCCGACGACGTTGAGTCAGATAGCAATGGCGCTCGACAGGCTTGGCGCTGAGGGGAAGCGGGTCCAGCCGTTGTTCATCACCGTCGATCCTGAACGCGATACGCCGAGCGTAATCGGAGAATATACCCGCGCCATCGATGCGCGGATCATGGGCTTGAGCGGCAGCGGGCGCCAGATTGCCGCCGTCTCGCGCGAGTATGGTGTTTACGCCGAACAGCGATTGGACGGCGATCACCTCTTCGATCACAGCACGTATATCTACGTCATGAACCCGCGCGGTGAGTTCGTCCGTGGCCTGGAGGCGGATGCTTCGGGCGATCAGATCGCGGATACGCTCCGGCGTCTGATGGCGCAGGCCGAGTAGGAGAACAGGCCGCAGCAAGGCGACCCGACCTGCGGAGGCAGCAAGCCAAAGTGTTGCAGCGCCTTTTTGTACGTCTGATTAGACGCGCAGCGCTGTAGAGAGGAGGAAGCCATGACTGCCAAGGACATCAAGTTCGCCTTCGGAGCGCGCGACAGCATGATGCATGGCATCGAGACGCTCGCACACGCCGTGGGCGTCACCCTTGGGCCACGCGGGCGGAACGTTGCCATCAACCGTTCCTTTGGCACCAAGATCACCAAGGACGGCGTGACGGTCGCGCGGGAAGTCGATCTGGAAGACAGGTTCGAGGAGATGGGGATTCAGTTGCTCCGCCAGGTCGCGATCAAAACCTCCTATCTGGCAGGCGATGGCACGACCACGGCGGTGGTGCTTGCCGATGCGATCCTTAGGGGCGGGGTTCGGGCGGTTGCCGCCGATATGAACCCGATGGACATCAAGCGCGGCATAGATCGCGCGGTCGAGGCTGTAGTGGCCGAGCTCAGGCAGAATGCGCGGCCGGTCGTATCAAATGCCGAGATCGAGCAGGTTGCCACGATCTCTGCAAATGGCGACCGGGAGATCGGCCGGATCATCGCCGACGCCATGGCCAAAGTGGGCAACCAAGGCGTCGTCATGATCGAGGAAGGCCGGTCGCTCGAAACCGAGAGCGAAGTCATTACCGGCATCCAGTTCGACCGCAGCTACATCTCTCCGCATTTTGTCACCAACAGGCAGAAGATGCTGGTGGAGATGGAGGACGCTTTTGTTCTTCTTTGCGACCGGAAGCTTTCGAACCTGAACGAGATTCTGCCACTTCTGGAAAAGGTGATGCAGGTCGACAGGTCGCTCCTCATAATTGCCGAGGACGTCGAGGCCGAGGTCAGGGCGACGCTGATCGTGAACCGGCTTCGCGCCGGTCTGAAGGTGGCTGCCGTCAAGGCGCCGGCCTATGGCGATCTCCGCAAGGCAATCCTGCAGGACATCGCGCTATTGACCGGCGGAACGGTGATCTCGGAGGATCTCGGCCTCAAGCTCGAGACGCTGCCGCTGGAGAGCCTCGGTCGCGCGCGGAAGATCAGGATCGACAAAGAAAATACGACGATCGCGGAAGGCGGCGGTTCGAGCGCGGAGATCGCGGCCAGGGTCGCTTCCCTCAAGGCTCAGATCGAACGGTCCGCCGACGATTTCGATCGGGACAAGCTCGAGGAGCGGCTGGCACGGCTCTCCTCCGGGATTGCCGTGATCCGGGTCGGCGGCGCGACCGAGTCGGAGGTCCGTGAGAAGAAGGATCGTATTCGCAACGCCATGCATGCGACCCGAGCCGCCATCGAAGAGGGCATCCTGCCGGGCGGCGGCATCGCCCTCCTGCGGGCGAGCAAGGCGATCCGGACGCTCAAGGCAGAGAACCCCGACCAGCAGGCGGGTATCCGTATCGTGAGGGAGGCGATAGCCTGGCCGGCGAAATACATCGCCGCCAATGCCGGCGAGGACGGCTCGGTCGTTGCTGAGAGAATTCTGCAAACCGATGACTACGCTGCCGGTTACGATGCCCAGAACGGAACGTACTGCGATCTCATCGCCGCGGGCATCGTCGATCCCGCCAAGATCGTGCGCACGGCGTTGCAGGGCGCGGCGTCCGTCGCCGGGCTGATGGTCATGACGGAGGCCATGGTGGCCGAGGTGCCGGGTCCCCCGCCGCCGGAACTCCCGGGCCATCACGATCACGAGGACAACCTCGACATCGAGTTTTAGAGCCTGGATTACATCGAGATTAACTCGCCGCACTTAGACGAGAAAGGCTGACAAGGCCGGGTCACGAATGTTGAATGCGTTCGGAGCACCAATTGAGATCGTGAAGTAGCGTATGGCCATTGCGGCAAGAATTGAGCCGCTGATCCGCTTCGGATTGGGCCGAGCCGCGCGAGATCCGCTTAGTCGTCGACGACCTTCTCGGGAACGCTCATTGATTCGCGGCCACGACGTTGGTCGCTCGCTTTTTATCGCGACAGCCCGCGACGCGCTCGCGGCCGGCCAGGCGGTCTTCTACACGTAGTGGTGGGCACCCGGCGCCGGAACGGTCAGTCCGTCCCGGCTTCCGCCCGTCGGGGCGGGCGGCGCTATCCTGAGCTCCTGCGGCTACCCTTTAGCCGGGTCAAGGTGCGGTCGAACTCGCTTTGGCGCAAGTATCGCCCTCGTTTGTTTTATGCCTCGGGAACCTTCAACGGCTGCCCAACGTTGAATTCTAGCGGTGATGGGTTCACCGATAAACGCCTGTGGGCTGATGACTCCTGAATTTAGATTTCGGCGCGAGGTCGGTCTCAGCGCGTATTCCAAAGGAGGAGAATCATGTCCTTTCGAGATATCGTTGTATACTTGGATGCGGGCGTAAACACCGCCGGCCGTGTCCGTACGGCGGTCGATCTCGCCAAAAAATACCGGGCGAGGCTCATTGGCGTCGACATCAGCACGAAGGCGGCTTTTGAAGGAGAGAGCCACGATGCTGCACTCGCCATTAAACAAGAGTTTGTGACAGCACTACAGGGAAAACATATCGATTTTGAGTATCGCTTGGCCCCATCGGATGCGCGAACAGCGGAGCAGTTGTTTTATCATTGCGCCGACCTCCTGATCGCCACACAAACGAACCCCGACGCCCGTCATCTCTCTAATTCGGCTGTGCCAGAGGAAGTTCTTCTGAGTGCCGGGGTCCCGATGCTGGTGCTTCCCGCCGGGTGGAGAGGTGAAAATCCAATCGGGAAAAATGTTGTTGTCGCTTGGAATTTCAGTCGCGAGGCGACCCGCGCGGTTCACGATGCCATGCCAATCCTGAAAGAGGCGCAGAAGGTCTTTCTCTTCGTTTTCGCTCCTAACTACAGTGACGAGAATAAGGACGTTCAGGACATCAAAGCACACCTTGAACGTCACGGCGTCAGGGTCACTTTGGCAGGTTGGCGCGACCATGGCGAAACGGATATGACAAGCGCTTTGTTTGCGGGCCTTGATCGGGAAGATGCGGACCTTATCGTGTGCGGGGCTTTTGGCCACTCACCCCTATCCGAAGCTGTGTTCGGCGGGGCTACCAAGGTTCTGTTGAATAACGTTTCCATGCCGGTGCTGATGTCCCACTGACCAGCTGCCGCCGTCATTTGCCAGCAGTTGCTGACTTACCCCCTGTTGGCAGCCGCCTTGCGCAGGAGTGGGCATCTTTCGCTGTTCTGGCTCCCACGTAGGGCGACAAGCGAGAGGTCCGCCGGGGCCAATCACACAATGCCGCCGATCGCCTCAATAACTAATGCGCTCCAGTGCCGCATCATGGCCTGAAGGCATCATAATCATCGGTGTCGCGGTGTAGCGGATGCATACTCGGTCTTAGAGCTCATTGCGGTGGCTGTGGCCGTGTCTTTTTTGTAGTGCGAAAGAGGATCAGTGATGTCACGTGGCACCCAGTTTAATTACGAGAATACCGAGACCGGAATGCTCAAACTCACCGCTGAGGCTTTTAACTCTCCATCCGCGCGAATTGGGCATTCGTTCGGCGCCATGGCCGAGCCACAGCAGATACGGCTGCGCCAATTCTCGAGCGCTCCATTCTCAAATTACGTGCAAAGCTAAGCCTCTGATATCATTGACGCCAAGCGACACCGGGGCACCTAGTACCCAGTCATCTCCAGATACCCCCTCCCGCCGACGCTGCCGCCGAAGGTGATCGGGCCCTCCCAATACGGTATGGACGTTGCCATCCATGCTTGGTCGTTCAAAGGCTGGGTTGTGACCTCAAAGCCGCGACTGGGAATCCGGAGATTCCAAGAAACAGGAATCTGACCGCCTGCGACTTTGGCGGTTCGGACGGGGACGATCTGGAGAGCTCCCGCGGGTAAGGGCTCCGGTCGCCCATCGGCAGTGATCCACGTCGCCGAGGTGAACCCCTCTCCTTTGTCTCTGAGACGGAAGCCCATGAGCTTCTCCCCTGAATCGAGGTGCAGCGAGAACCAGTCCCAACCCGTCTGGTCTTCCGCGAGGGGCTGTGAGGACCACTCGCGATCAAGCCAAGCCTTTCCGGTCACGTCGACATTCCCAGTGGGTAGCGCAAGCGAGCCTGTCACCGCGTAGAACGGTTGCGAATAGTAGTAGCTGGCCTGTCCCTGCGCCGATTTCACCGAATAGCCGTTGTTGCCCTGGGGCACCAGCGGGCCCGTGGCCGATAGACGGAGTTCATAGCCGAAGTCCTTTGCTGTCGCGTTCAGAGTGAGTTCGGCCAGTTGATCCGCTTCTGGGGTGTCACCCCCCTTCATTTGCCAGTCGTCGATCCAGGCCGAAAAAGGCTCCGCCACCACCCCAGCCTGCCCTACTCCCCCGCGTGAAATACGTTCAGCCACGAAGTGGTCTTCGGAAGTAGTGACGGCTGCGTGACCCATCCAAATCTGTGGGCTCGACCATCCTTTGGCCTCCCTGGGAGCAAGCGCTGACCGGAAAAGGGTCCACTGCGCTCCGTATTGAGTTCCGTCCGGAGCTTCAAGATTTGCCGTAAGATACCACCACTCTATTCGGAAATCCGGATGGGCGCCGTGGTCGTCGGGGAAACGGAACAGCAGGCCGGGCTGCGGCACCGAAAACCCTTCAGCCGCCGAGCTGAGGCCACCAAAACCCTGGGGGGCCGCTTGGCTTCCGGACAAGCTGGCCATGATCATCACCGCAAAAGCGATCGCAATTGATCTAACGCTCATTGGCGAAAACCTTGAGAAGTTCCGACGGTGCGAGTCCCGCCAGCCGGCGAAGCGGGATGAATATGGAAACGACCGCAGCGGCGAGCGCCACGAGACCGAGCCGGACCCATTCGTAAGGAAAGATATGCATTGGCAGACGCCAGCCGAAGGCTTCGACATTCACCACCGCGAGAAGCACCCACGCCAGCGCCAAGCCGAGGGGCAAAGCGGTAAAAAATGTCGCCAACCAGAGCACCAGGGTCCTTAGAACCTCAAGAAGAGCGAGATCGCGCCTTGTGACCCCCATCGCCCAAACTGGCGCAAGCTGCGGGAGGCGCATTTCCGAAAGCGTGAGGAGGCTCGAGAACATAGCCAATGCCGCAACCCCAAGCGTGAATATGTTCAGCGCGCCGGTAACCAAAAACGTGCGATCGAAGATCCGCCGTGACTGTTCCTTCAGTGCCGCTTGATCGACGATGTTATCCGGTGGTAGTCCGAATTCGTCCGAGAGGCTCGACCGCAAGTCTGGAACCTGATCAGGCTGGACCCGCAGACCGTAGCGCAGGCGCGAGACTTCCGGGTACCGAGAGGTTAGGGCGTTTATTCCGGCGATAACCTGGCCCTTTGGGTTTCCGTAATCCGAATAGACGCCGACAACCGTCGACTTCCAGTCGCTGGCCAGATCCAGCTGATCGCCGATGCGGAGCCGCTCCCGCCTCCAGAACTGTTCGTTGACCAACACTCCTTCACCGGAAGCCACCCGATCCCAGACGTCGGGCAAGCCAACGATCAGGGGCCAGTGCTCCCTGTAGGTCGGATCGTCAACGACACCGAAGATCTGCATCGGTTGACCCCGGATCTCGACGTCCACGCTCGAGATCGGTAGCACCGATTCCACCTTCGTTGCGAGCCATGCCCTGAGCCGGTCTGCCTCGGGTTCGTTCCGGGCGGCGACGTAAAGCTCCGCGGCGAGGCGTTGGTCGAGCCAGCCCACGAAAGTGAGACGGAAGCTTGACACCATGGTTCCGACGCCTACGTTTGCCGCCAGCGCAAGAAGCAATGCCATGAGGGCAAGGGATAGTCCGGGGAGCTGCTGCCGCGCGTCGGCCCAGAACCACGTGACGAGCGCACCCGAAGACGCCCGCTGCATCAAGGTGAGGAATCCGGAGAGCACGGCCGGGAGAAGTAGCGACGCCCCCAGCAGAAGACAGCCAAGGACGCCAAATCCCGCCTGCAGTCCATCAGCCCACAGAATAAGTGCTCCCGAGAGGCCTAGCAAAGCCGCGGCGGCCAGCACCTGAAATCGCCGTCCCGTCTGCGACGCTCGCCCCCAGGTCTGAGGCTGGGCCGCCGTGAGCAAAGGCACCCGCATCAAGCGCAACAGGCTCTGTGTCGACGAAACCAACGTTCCGGCCACCGCGATGGCAAAGCCCGAGAGCCACCACTCCGGACGTAGGGAAAGCGTGCCGGGGACGCTGGCTCCGTAGAGCCCTTCGAGGGTTGCGGCGACTCCGGGCAGTAGCAGCGAAGCAATCAGATATCCGATAATGACTCCCGCTGCCGCGGCGGCAAGGGCGAAAAGGACTAGCTCGGCGAGCAGCAAAACCGCAAGCGCGCTCAACGAAACTCCAAGGCACCGAAGCGTTCTGAAGGTCGGCCGCCGTTGCTCGAAGGCGAGGCCGATGGTCGAGTACACGATGAACAGCCCCACCGCGAAGGCGAGAAAACCGAAGGCCGTCAGATTGAGATGGAAGCTCTCGGTAAGATGCTCGACGTCGCTTTGCGCACTCGGCTCGCGAACCGAAAGCGCCGGGGCAAGCGTTCCGAGCGGCTCCAGACCGGGACGTTGGTTCTCGGCGATCACAATGCGAGTGAGTTCGCCGTCTCTTCTTAATAGCCGCTCGGCTAAGCCGATATCGACGAAGGCGGCCCCGTCCGGCATCCGATCCGAAACACGCAATGCGAGGTCAGTCTTCCCTCGTATTTTCTCCGCTGTATCAGGAGAAACAACCAGCGTGCCGGGAGGCGAGATGAAGGAAAGCAAGTCCCCGGCATTCCGCAGATCGACGGTCTGCGTCTCCGCGGGCATCGTCAGCGGCTCGATGCCGATCACCCTCAGCCGGGTGGCTCCGAACCGATATTCCCCCTCGAGGACAGGCGACACGTTCCAACCCGCCCGTCTGAGCCGCACGAAGGCGGCCCGCGGGATCGAGCGGCCGTGTGGAGAAACCAAGTGCGCCAACCCGTTCTGATCCAATGCAGCCGCTGCTCGGGCGTAGCTCGCGCGGGCTTCTGCGTTGACCGCCTGCACCCCGGACCACAGGGCAGTCGCCAGTGCCAGGCCCAACATGAGAGCGCCGAGCTGCAGCGGCCGTCGTCGCCAGTGGGACAGGAGTGCCGTGGCTACGGTCCAAATCGTCATTCGATCTTCCCCGACCGCAAATGGACCTGCCGGTCGAGCCTGTCCGCGAGTCTTTGCGAATGCGTCACCATGAGCAGCGTCGATCCAGTTCCCTTCGAAAGCGAGAGCATCAGATCCAGGACAGCGTCTCCGTTAGCCTCGTCCAGATTTCCTGTGGGTTCGTCTGCCAGAACCAAGCCGGGACGCGCGGCAAGTGTCCGTCCGATTGCCACCCGCTGCTGCTGTCCGCTCGAAAGCTGCTCTGGATATCTGGTCAGCAATGTCCCGACTCCGAGGCGCTCGACGAGTTCATTTTCCCACGCGGGATCGTGGCGTCCGGCGAGCTTGGCGTGGAAGGCTATGTTCGCCGCCACGTCTAGTGAGGGGATAAGGTTGAATTGCTGAAACACGAGGCCGACTTCGGTTCGCCTGTAGGCGGCGCGACCCCGGTCGTCCAGCTTGGAGATGTCTCGGCCCCCGATCACGATCTCGCCTGCGTCCGGGCGGTCTAGGCCGGCTACGAGATGCAGGAGGGTGCTCTTACCGCTACCAGACTCCCCTGTCAGGGCAACGCTGTCTCCCGCGCCGAGATCGAGATTGATCCCTCTCAACACTTCAAGCCGCCCTTCGGCAGTCTCATAGGATTTACTAAGATTGCGGAGAGCGATCACCATGGCGGCCAAGTTCACGACGATGTCACATATGTAACTCTTCATGCCCGCCTGGAAAGGCCCACGGCGAGGATATGCGAATGCCGACCTCTTCGAAGTTCAGGTTCTTCGCAGATCGGCTCGTCGCAAAGAATGCGAGCCGGACCATCAAGTGAAGTCTATTCGGGAATGGGATAGAGTTCGCCGGGTCTCTGGAAATTGTAATGCAAATGCATTACACTAACTGCGGCGAAGGGAGACTCGCAGATGGGTTTAAATGCACT
This sequence comes from Sinorhizobium shofinae, assembly GCA_001704765.1. GTDB lineage: Bacteria > Pseudomonadota > Alphaproteobacteria > Rhizobiales > Rhizobiaceae > Sinorhizobium > Sinorhizobium shofinae. The sequence goes on along the minus strand of MBFK01000065.1, from coordinate 73,846 downwards.
GATCCAGACTCGGATTGATGCCGACGCCGATGTGCGCTTTCGCGAGCGCCGTACGGCAGCCTTGCGCAAGGCCGCGGCGGGTGACCGATGAGGCTTGTCTGGTCGCAATACGCACTGGACGATCGCGACAACATCTTCAGTTACATTGAAGAAGAGAATCCAAGGGCGGCGATCCACGTCGACGAGGAGATCGTCCGCGCTGCACGCGTCTTCTAGACTTTCCTGAAAGCGGTCAGTCCCGGCCGGATGCAGGGAACGCGAGCTTGTTATCCCGGGCACACCCTACATTGCAGCCCACGTGACGATGGCGGATAGGATTCGTATTCTGCGTGTCTTGCCTGGCGCCCAGATGTGGCTGCCGGGATCGATGACGAGTAGACGCGACCACGCCGCCATCTTCGCATCTCGCTGGATCTCATAATGTATCCTTCGGACCCAGCTGACGCGCCTATGGCTCGCGTGCACGCGACATCCTGACCAATCGCGGTTACAATGAATTTCGCGGCTTGCAACTTCTAAGGCCACTCTTGAGGGGCTCAATCTCGGCAGGCTCAATCTCGGCAGTGCTAACCGGCAATTCGCGAGCAGCTCCGAGATATCACGTTGCAAAGCCACCGCGAGCTTCTGAAGAGTAATGATAGTCGGGTTTTTGCTATCGCGTCTAAGTGGCTCGCCTAAGAGCGTTCTATCCCGGCCGCACGCGCCAGGTCGTCTTGCGATATCTCCTTTTCGCGAGGCTCGCCAAGTCAATTGCTCTTAGACGATGCGATCTCGCGCATCGCCTCCAAAGTTGAGGCAAGCAACATCCGTGCCCCAGTAATCGCGTCGTCCGGCTCGACATATTCAGCTTCGTTGTGGCTCAGTCCATCGCGGCAGGGCACGAAGATCATTGCCGCGGGGGCCACGCGATTGACGAACAAGGCATCATGGAACGCTCCTGAAATCATACGCTTGACCGGGAGGTCCAGCCTCGCGGCAGCCCGGCCGAGGCAGTTAAGGAGTCCTTCGGAAAATGTGGCGGGCGGCATATCGAACAGCCGGCGGAACGTCACTTCACAACCGTGAACCTCCGCCGCAGCGACGCAGGTGTTGCGGATTTTCATTTCCAGCGCGTCGATGGCTGAAGGTTCCGGATGGCGAAGATCGACCGTGAATACGACCGAGCCGGGGATCGCGTTCACTGATCCAGGCTGTACTGCAAAGCGGCCGATGGTGAAACGGGTCCGCTCGTCCTGCGGCATGATGCTTTTGAACAGAGTGTCGAGGGATGCGACCGCAGCGGCCATCGGGTCGCGGCGAAAGCTGAGCGCCGTCGTTCCGGCGTGCGCGGCCTGGCCGTTGACCGTGATGTCCAACCAGCGCGTTCCCTGAATGCCGTCAACGATGCCGATCGGTATCTTTTCCTGCTCCAACGCGGGCCCTTGTTCGATATGGAGTTCCAGATAGCCGGATATCGGGAAGCCGAGCAGCCGCATCTCCGCCTCAGGCAAGGCATCGAGCGTGGCCTTTAGCTCGGCACGGAAGGGAGCTCCGTCCGTGCCGAGAAGTTCTGACCAGGTCTCGGGTATTGCTCTTGCGGCAAAGGCCATTGAACCCATGGTGCCGGGCGCGAACCGGCTTCCCTCCTCGTTGGTCCATGCCACGACCTCGAGAGGGAGATCGGTCTCCAGGTCTGCATCCTCAATGCTCTCGATCACTTCGAACGCGCTCAGAGTGCCGAGCGCTCCGTCGAAGCGGCCGCCGGTCGGCTGGCTGTCGAGATGGCTGCCGATGACGAAGGGCGGCCGACCGGCAAGGCGGCCTTTGCGGTGGATGAACAGGTTGGCCATCGGGTCCTGAAACACGCGGAAGCCGCGCGCAAGCGCCAGTTCGGCAAGCAGGCGGCGCGACCGCCTGTCTTCGTCTGACAGCGCCTGGCGATTGACGCCGCCAGCGGGCGTTCCGCCGATCCGGGCGAAGTCATCAAGGCGCTGCAAAAGGCGCGCGCGGTCGATGTCCAATGTCATGCGAATTTTCCCTAGGTTCCTTCATAAGCGGCATGGTGAAAGGCGATCTCGAGCTGCTGCACGCGGCCAAAGATATTGCTAAGCCGCGCACGCTCGCTGGCTCTCAATGCCGCACCGGCCTCGTCAAGCTGGCTTTTCAGCCATTGCGCCTGGGCCCCGAAATCTTGATCCGCATGGATGTCGACCCATTCCTTCAAGAGCGGGTCACCGATGGCGCGGACCGCAATCTCCTTCGACCATGTCCAATACATCCACTCGGCCGCGAACATGGCGGTGAGAATGTCGAGGAAAGTGCCCTGACGCGCGACGTCCAACATGCCGATTCTGAATGCCTCGACGTCCGGAAGCCTGAGATCGTAGCTCGAAGGGTCGATGCCGCGCACGGCTAAGGTTCTCTCGAAATAGGCAATTTGCTTATTGGCGAGCGCATCGAGCACGGCAATGAGCCAGCGCTTCTGTCCGACCGTCTCGGCCTTCGCCACGCCGTAGGCGCAGATCGAAATGGCGGTATCGACGAAGGCGCCTTCATAGACGAGGTAACGATCGAAGACATGGGCGTTCAATTGGTCTTCCTTGATATCCTCCACGAAACGATGGTTCACCATGTCCCGGAAGACGGCCGCGTTCTCTTCGAGCATCTGCTCGGAAAGGGTTCCTGACGACACCGACTCAAGCCTCCAGAACAGGAGCTGCCGCAGCACGCAAGGCTCGCACCCGCTCGATATCGACCGGGTTCCACCAGACACCGCCGTGCTTCAGAGAGGAGGCGACGATGACGCCGTTCGTGCGCTTCAGGATTTCGACGACGTTGTCCTTGGTCACGCCGGATCCAACCAGAAGCGGCAGATGCGTCGCCGAGCCGATTTCCTCGATCTCCTCGAGGGTGGCGGCGTTGCCCGTGCGCTGTCCGGTGGCGATCACCACATCGGCGTCGAAAAAGGCGAGATCGCGGGTCAGCTCTTCGATCGAGCGGTCGGCGACGATCGCGTGGCTGCCGTGCTTCACATGACTGTCGGCAAAGACCTTGATGTGCTCGGCGCGAAGCAGTGATCGGTAACGCATCGCCTCGGCCGCGCGCCCTTCCATAAAACCTTCATTGGCGACATAGGCGTTCGCCCACTGATTGACGCGGATAAATTTAGCGCTGCCCGCCATTGCGATAGCGAAGGCCGGAAGCGGGGCATTGGCGAGCACGTTGATGCCGAGCGGAATGCCGACGGCGCGCGCGATGCGATCGGTGACCACTGACATGAACGCCGCCGTCTCATGACCGATGGCCTCCGGCTTCGAGAAGGGTATGTCGCCATGGTTCTCGATGATGAGGCCATGCATGCCGCCTTCGACCAGCGCCTCGGCGTCGCGCATGCAGACGTCATAGATCTCAGACATCGCCGCGCTGCGGTAGCGCGGCGCCCCGGGGAACGCCGGGCAATGGATCATGCCGATCAAAATCTTGTCAGTCCCGAATATTTCCCTTATGGCGCTTGATGATTTGTCGGAGATTTCCTGCATTTCCTTGCCTCTCTAAGGTCTGTTCATGCGCGCTTACGTGATCGGTAACGTCACTATCGACGAGACTATTGCCGTATCTGAAATGCCCGCGGCCGGGGCGTCCGTGCTCGGCCGCCAGCAATCCCGAGACCTCGGCGGCAAGGGGGCCAACCAGGCCGTCGTGATGGCCCGTTGCGGGTTGTCGACAAGCCTCGTAGCCGCCATCGGCGAAGGATTCCGCGCGGACGCGATCCGCGATCATCTTGCCGAGGAACCGCTGACCAGCCATCTCGTTCCGCTCGCCGGCAGATCCACCGATTTCTCGATCGTTCTGACCACGCCGGACGGCGAGAACCTGAACGTCACCACGACCGATGCCGCCCAGAACCTGCCGCTGACCCAGGCGGTCGCCGCCCTTGCCGACGCACGCTCCGGCGACCTTGCCGTGCTGCAGGGCAATCTTACGGATGAGTTGACCCGCGGCGTTCTGGAAGCGGCGCGCGCGCGCGGCATGGTCACTGCCTTCAATCCGTCTCCTCTTCGGTCCTTTTTCTCCAGCCTCTGGCCGCTCATCGACACCGTCTTTCTCAACGAAGGAGAGGCCATCGCGCTCACGGGCACAAGCGGCGACGACGCCGCCCGGAGGCTGCTTGCGACCGGTGTGCGCGCGGTCGTACTCACTCTCGGTGGCAACGGTGCCATGCTGGCGAGCGGCGAAGCGATGATCCGCGTTCCCGCCGCCCCTTGCGCCGTCGTCGACACCACCGGCGCCGGAGATACCTTCATGGCCGTCGCGCTAGCCTCCGCGGCGCTTCGTGCGACCTGCCTTGATCGAACCGCGATCGAACATGCGGTTCGGGCCGCGGCCATCACCGTCAGCCGCCCGGGCACGCGCTCGGCCTTTCCGACGAAAGCCGAGCTTGCAGCGATTTTCGCCGGCTGACGCACGCCCAATGTAAGCTGCGGGGCTTCAGCGCGCGCCCTCCGTCATCCAGCCGAGGATGTTCTCCCACAGACGGCCGTAGCCTTCCCACTCACAGAAGGCAGGCGACAGCCAGTGCGGGCCGATATCGGAGGTCCAGGCGGCCGTGCGACCTCTGCCGTAGCTGCCGAGAACGAGCAGCGGATGGCCGCCCTGGTCTTGCGGTAGCCGGGCGATTACCTCGGCACCGTCCCGCACCTCGACCTCATTGACGCCGAGGAGCAATGGCCAGTCACCGAAAAGTCCCGCCATGACCGGATGATCCGGCTTGACCACATCGGCAACAGCCCCTTCGGGAATCTCGACGCGATCGTCATAGGGAAGGCAAGTAACCGGCAGGGTGTCTTCGACGGGTGTCCGCCGCCAGCGCGCCTTGCCGTCGATGCCCTGGAAGGAAAAGTAGCCGCCGACCATCAGCAGCCCGCCGCCTTTCTCCACCCAGGCCTTGATGAGCTTCAAGCGATTGGGCACGGTGCGAGAATGCAGCCATACGTCCGGCGGCAAAAGGAGCGAGTTAGCGCCGATATCGGAAAGAATAATGGCGTCATAGGCATCGAGCCCCGCCATGTCATAGGGAAACTTGTCCACCGCCTCGTGCGCGGTCATGTAGGTCAGCTCGAATTCGCTGCCGGCAAGCGCCTTGACAAGCGGCTCGGCGCCGAGGTGGAAGGTGACGCTGCCGAATTGGTCGAAGCCCTTGTAGTGCGTGGCGGAGCTGACCCAGCTTTCGCCGACGAGGAGTACTTTCTTTGTCATCGTCTATCGTCTCTCTTGAATTGCGTTGAGGGGCGATGCTCAAGCCCCGGCTTGGAATACGGAGCGGGGATTTCCCCGCATCATCCGGTCGAGAACTGGCTCCTCGAGCCCATGGCGCTTCAGGCGCGGTAGAAAATGGCGCAGCACATAGGCGTAGCCGTTGCCGCCATAATGCGTCAGCATCATCTTGAGGAACACGTCGTGCGATAGCAGGATCCGGTCGAGATAACCGGCCTCCACCAATCGCACGATAGCGCGAGCGGCTTCTTCATCACTCGGGCACTGGACTTGCTGATCGGCGTAGAAGAAGTCCATGCCGATCATGTCGTATTCGATAAAGGCGCCACGGGCGGCGAGTTCACTCTGGTAGGCGAAGTCGTCATGCGATGGGTTCATATGGCAGAGCACCGTGTGGCGGAGATCGGCGCCTTCCTCGGCGACGATATCGAGCACACGATGGCCGAGCCGGAACCAGCCGGGCAGGTGCACCATCAGCGGCAGCCCGGTTCTGACCTGCGCGCGAGCGGCTCCGCGCAGCGATTTCTCCTCCTCCGCGCTGAAATCGGCGGAAATGCCGACCTCGCCGATCAGACCGATCTTCACGTCCGATCCTTCGACGCCGCTGACGGCCTCGCGCACGATCTCGTCGGCGATCTGTTCAGCGGTCAGCGCGACAACTTTCGCCGGATGCGAGGAGGCGAGGTAATAGCCGGCACCCATCACAATATTAAGGTCGGTCGCCTGCGCGATGCGCCTGAGCGCCAGCGGATTGCGGCCGATGCCCCGGCAGGTCGGCTCGACCACAGTTTGTCCGCCGGCGGCGGCGAAGGTCTTCAGCTCGGCGATTGCCAGCGGCTCGTCATCAAGTGTGATGTTGTGCTTGTTGACGAAGGGGTCCTGCCTGAGCTCGCCGAGGATTTCCATGCAGACGAACCCCTCGGCGAGATATTGGCGCTCCCTGGTTTTCGGTGCGTGCCACCAGCAACGGCAATCATTGAGGATGTGCTCGTGCATGAGTGTGACGCCGAGCCGTTCAGCGGCAATAGGCCCGTTGACGGTCATGACCTGACCGGATCGCACGTGGCCTTCTGACAGTTCGCGAACCATCGCGCTCACCTGTTCCTGCCCGCGCCAAATCGGAAGTTGGCGGTGAAGATGCGCGTGTTCAGCCAGATCGCGATCAGAATGATGGCGCCGGTGACGATCTGGGTGAAGAACGGCGATATATGCATCAGGATGAGACCATTGCCAATGACGGCGATAGTGAGTGTGCCGAGAACGGTGCCCAGAATGGTCCCGCGTCCGCCCATGAGCGACGTGCCGCCGAGGACGACGGCGGCGATCACCTGCAGTTCGAACCCGACCGCGGCGTTAGAGGACCCCGACCCGAGGCGGGCCGCAATCAAGAGACCGGCCAAGGCGCAGGCGAGACCGGAGATCAGGTAGACGGAAGCGATGATCCACTTCGCCGGCATGCCGACACGCCGCGCTGCTTCCATGTTGGAGCCGACGGCAACGACCTGTCGACCGTATTTCGTCGACTTGATCACCACATAGCCAATCACGGCGGCCGCAACGGCGATCAGCGCTGGAACAGGAACGCCGAAGAGTGCGCCGCGCCCAAGCGCGAAGAAGCCGGGCGCGTCTTTGATCGGGATCGAGTAGCCCTGTGTCAGGTAAAGCGCAAATCCGCGCAGGATCGAAAGCCCAGCAAGCGTGACGATGAAGGCCGGGATGCCCTGGTAGGCGGTGAACCATCCATGGAGAAATCCGACTAGCGCCCCAAAGGCCAGCATAACCAAGACGACGAGCGGCCAAGGGTAGCCCATCGCAAGGATGATGGCCGCTACCGCATTGACAAGCGCCACCTGGGAGCCGACCGACAGGTCGATGCCGCCGGTGATGATCACGAATGTCATGGCCACGGCGACGATCAGGATCGGTGCGGCCTGACGGATGACGTTCAGGATATTGCCCAGCGTCATGAAGGTGTCCGTCGTCGCGGAAAAGAAGAGGACGCAGGCGAGGAAGAAAAAGGCTATTGAAAGGACCTGCGCGTGTTCGGAAAAGAAATCGGCGGCCGGCGAGCCCTTGGCACGTTCGGTATAGGTCGTCATTGCTTGGCTCCCTCCCCGACGATCAGTCTGACGAGGTCTTCGAGATCCGTTTTGCCAATATCGCGCTCGGCGACTTTCGTGCCCTCATACATGACGGCGATGCGGTCGCAGACGCGGAAGAGGTCTTGCAAACGATGGGTGATCAGGATCACCGAGACACCTTTTGCCTTCACGCGGTTGATCAGCGCGAGTACCGCCTCCACTTCGGCAACGGCGAGCGCCGAGGTCGGTTCGTCCATGATCAGGACCTTAGGGTTGAAGGAGGCGGCACGCGCAATCGCGATCGCCTGGCGCTGGCCGCCCGAGAGCTTTTCCACCCTGGCGGTCAGCCGCGGAATGCGAATCTCGAGCGCATCGAGCATTTTGCGGGCCTCCGCCAGCATCGTCCCCGTATCGAGGAACGGCCCCTTGCTAATCTCGCGGCCGAGGAAGAGATTGCCGACTACGTCGATATGATCGCAGAGGCTCAGGTCCTGGAAGACCATCTCTATGTTGAGATTGCGGGCATCCGCGGGACCGGAGAAACGAACTGCCTGACCTTCGACGGTGATCGTGCCGTCGTCCGGGATGTAGGTTCCGGATATGATCTTCGTCAGCGTCGACTTACCGGCCGCATTGTCGCCGACGAGACCGAGGCATTCTCCAGGAAAGATGTCGAGATCGACACCGCGCAAGGCCTGGTGCGAGCCGAAGGTCTTGCGGATCCCTTTGAGGGATACGCGTGGCGCCACTCCAGCGCGGGAGGGCGAAGCCCCCCCGACACCGGTAACAGCCTCAATGTTTTGCCTATCTACCACCATCACTTGAATACCGCGCGATAGGGTTCGACATTTTCCTTCGTGACGATCGTCACCGGGATGGCGATGTTCTTCTCGACGGTGCCGCCTTCCGAAACCTTCTTCAGAGCGTCGACCGCCGCGGCGCCCATCGCGGCTGGATCCTGCTGAATAACGGCCGCGACGTAACCGGCATCGATGCCGGCGATCGCCTGTGCTGTCAGGTCCCAGCCGAAGATCTTGATGCTATCCTGCTTTCCCTGGCTTTCGACAGCCGCGATGGCGCCCATCAAAGCCGGTTCCCCCGTTGCGTAAATTGCGGTCAGATCGGGGTTGCCGGTAATTAGGTTTTCCGCCGCCGCGAGAGCATTGTCCTGGATATTCTGACCGTCCACGACGCCTGCTATGGAAACGCCCTCGACACCTTCCAGCGCCTTTTGGAATCCCTCCTGGCGAACATTCTGGATGAAGGAGTTGAGTGCCCCGACGATCCCGAGCCTTGCCTTGCCGTCGGCATTGACCTTGATGTAGTCGAGGAAGAACTTGCCCATGTCGGCACCGGCCTTCGCATTATCGACGCCGATCTGCGCCTTCTGCGGCCCTTCCGGCAGGATCGCATCGATGGCGACCACCGGAATGCCGGCTTCGGCGGCCTGATTGACGGCCGGCATGATGCCGTTCACGTCAATTGCCACGACCGCGATCCCGTCGACTTTCTGCTGAATATAGGTCTCAATCGCGCTGTTTTGAGCGGCCGGATCGTTGTTGGCGTTGAAGATCACCAGTTTTACCCCTGCGGCGTCGGCGGCTTTCTGCGCCCCTTCGTTCATCTGGTTGAAGAAGAGCGCCTGCTGGTTGATCTGCACGAGGGCAAAGGTCTTTTCAGCGGCAACGACTGGGAAAGCGGTCCCGACGGAAGTCAGGGCGCTGATGGCAAGCGCGGCAACGAGTGTTCTGCGTTTCAGATTCCAGATCATGTTCTCATCCTCTGATGGTTACGTTGCGGCTTATTGCTTCGTCGGCGGCGCAACGGATTTCCGCACAACGATTTCGACCGGCAGGAGGATTTCTTCCGATGAGCGCGGGTTCTCCTGCCAATTGGTTTCAAGAAGCATAGCGACGGCACGTTCGCCGAGCGTTCTGACAGGCTGGCGGATCGCAGTCACCGGCGGCCCGAAGAGGTGGAGCGGCCCGACGTCATCGAAGCCGACGAGAGAAACGTCCTGGGGGATCGACACGCCTTCAGCGCGCAAGACCTCGATTAGGCCGATTGCGATTTCATCAGAGCTCGCAAATATCGCCGTCGCCGGCCTGTTTTCGGCGAGGAACCGCCGCCCAGCTTCTCGACCGTATTCGATGGTGTATTCACCATGATATTTCGAGATGTTCGCAGGACTTAGCCCAGCTTCGCAGATCGCCTGCTCCAGACCCTTCAGGCGCCGGCAGGAGCTGATCATTACCTCGGGGCCGCCGATGAACAGGACCCGCTTATGCCCGTGTTCGGCAATGTGCCTTCCGGCAAGATACCCGCCGCGCTCATTGTCACAGAAGAGCTTCGGGGCCTTGGCATCGGGCACATCTTCGTCGACCACGACGACCTTGCCGGTGCGATTTATGAGAGCCGCAAGTTGCCCGTCGTCGGGATGGTTCGTGACGAAGATCAGCCCGTCGACGTGGTTGCGCTCAATAAGCTGCAGATAGGCGACCTCGCGCCCAGACCTGTTCAGCGTAGCATAGAGTGAGACGGCGAGCCCGAGCTTGTCCGCCTCTGCCTCCACCGCAGCGACTAACGTTGCGAAGAAGGGGTTTGCGATATCGGGAACGACGAGACCGATTGTATCGGAACGACCGCGACTTAGACGCCGCGCGTGCGGGTTCGGCTGATAGTTGAGCTCGCGGATAGCATCGTCGATGCGCTTCTTCGTCTCGAACGGCAGTTCGAGCGATCCATTGAGGAGCCGCGAAACGGTTGCCACGGAAACGCCGGCGGCTGCCGCCACATCCTTGAGACTGGTCACTCGTTCACGCGCCACGATTCTTTGCCCTCTCTTGTAAAGCGCTTTAGTAAATCGCTTTACAAAGCAAAAAGCCATCGCTGTGTTTTGTCAAGCTCTGATTTCGTGGGCCCATGCAATACACGATCCTCCTCCGTGATGTCTGATCATTCGATTGCGGAAACAGCCGTTCGAATCCCTTCACGGCGAGCAGTCGAAACTCGTCTGGACTTGGCGACCGGGGCGATTGTTATGATCCGGCGACGTGTCGGTTCCGCCTGAATATCGATGCCAAGAACGTTGCAAGAGCCCATCAGGACGTCAGTCAACATGGGCCTCGATGAAAGCGGTCCCGTCGATCGGCCTTCGATCCGCAAACATCAGGCGCATCACGGTGACGCGCAGGATCGAACTGGTCACCACCTGATCGAACAGGCGCTCGACACGATCAGCAGCGGCGCAGCGGAATGGCGGGACAGTCCGCGTCCGGAAACCATCCGCGTCAGCGTCCTGCCGTCCTTCGCGCGTCTATGCCTGCTTCCCAATCTCGCCGTGCTGGAAGGTTCTCCACCCGATCTGCGTATCGATATTGATCTCGATCATCGGTTCACCCCGCTGGACGAGATCGACGTCGCCATCCGCTATGGTCGGGGCCCGTGGAAGGACGGTTCGGCGACCGGGCTCTTCGAAGAGAAGCTTGTACCCGTGGCATCAGCCGCAATTTCCGGCGAATTGGGAGACCGCTTTTCGGTCGATGATCTTCTCAGGTTTCCACTGATTCACGATACCTACCCGGATGCATGGCGGCTTTGGCTGGTCCAACACGGAAATCGCTACGGTCCCCGTCCGCGGGACCGGCGCTTTCCCGACTACGATCTCGGTCTTCACGCGGCGGCGGTTGGAAGCGGCGCGAGCCCTATGGCGCGTCGTTCCTGGACAGTGGTAGTCTTGTGAGGCTCCGCCGAGCATCGGCAACAGTGCGATTTAGTCAACACCTCCCAACTTTCAACGCCGGCGACACCATCATTTTGGAGGGCCACTGGAACGAGCAAGGAGCGCCGAATCGGACAACCATTTGCCCGCCGCGCCACCGCACGCCATGGAGCAATGTTGCGCGAGATCGCGACAGCGCGCCGCAACATCCTGGCTTACACCACCGTCGTGTCTTTGGAGCGTCACGTACTCGGTCGGCTAGTCCTTCAAGTCTGCATAGACCGCGTCTCTTACATCCGTCGGAAAAGCTCCCGACATGCCTTCGAAGGCGGTGTTGGTCAAAGCCACGACAGTCAGCTTCTTCACGGGATCGACAAACCAGCTATGGCCGTAGGCTCCACCCCATTGGATCGTTCCTTTGGATTGGGGAGTGTGTGCTAGTTCAGGATGGTCGAGTACCGCCCAGCCATAGCCAAAACCCCAGCCGGGACCTTGCGTTTGGGCTTGCGAGCCGACTTGGTCCTTCATCATGGTCGCGACGGTTTCGGGCTCCAAGATCGGCGCTCCACCGGAGCGGATGATTTCGAGGAAGCGTAAGACTTCGCCCGCAGTTCCAACCATTCCGGCGCCGCCGGACGGATAGGAACTGGGGTTCAACGCGCGGCTCGGTGCGAAGCGCGCGGCGTTCTCCCCAATCGGCACGCCGATGCCGTCCGTCATGCGGACTGGCTCAGGATGTCCGTCCGCATAGGGCGTTACCAACGATGCCGGGACGGATGGTGTGAAGCCCATGTCATTCAGCTGTAGCGGAGCGAGGACGACTTCGTGTACCGTCTGTGGAAGTGGCTTGCCTGATACCTTGGCGATGACGGCTCCCAATACATCGATTCCCAGCGAGTAGCGCCAGCTCGTTCCCGGACGGAAGACAAGAGGCGCCTGTTCGAGGCGCCGCAGGTTTTCATCAAGACTGCGCCCCGGCTGATCGAGACCATCGGAAATGTTCAGGCGATGATAGGCGCTGCCGGCCGGTTCGATGAAGCGGTAGCTCAGCCCCGACGTGTGTGTAAGGAGCTGCCGAATAGAAATGATCGGTTCGCTGCCATCTTCAAGGTGGGGGCGGAAATCGGGCAACCATCGCGTCACCGGATCATCCAGCGTCAGCTTGCCTTCCTCGACGAGCCGCATCAGCGTTGCCGAGATGAAGGGCTTGGTGATGGAGGCCAGGCGGAAGACCGCGTCCTCGCGCATCTCCGCCCCAGCTTCGCGATCGGACAAGCCGGCCGCGCGGCGATAGACGATCTCGCCGTTCCGCGCCACCAACACCACTGCGCCGACAATTCGCTTTTCCGCGATGGCCTGATCAATGACGGCATCGAGCCGGTGGTTCCGCGCCGTGTCCTGTGCTGAAGCGGGAATGGTGGTTGTGGCCAGCATGACACCAGCAAGGCCACTTAAAAGACTATTCTTCATAATTGAGAATACCTATATATGGAGTGATTGCTCCGTAAATAACGGAGCGCAGAATATATTTCAAGAGTGATCGTTGTGGTAAATCGACCCGAAGCTCAATCACGCCCACGCGGCCGGCCACGCGCCTTTGATCGCGACAAGGCTCTCGCGATCGCCGGCGAGACATTCTGGCAATTCGGTTACGAAGGCGCGTCGATCGCCGATCTCACTGCTGCGATGGGCATCACGTCGCAAAGTCTCTATGCGGCTTTCACTTCAAAGGCCGACCTCTATCGTGAAGCACTCGGCTGGTATCAGTCGCAGATCGGCGCTTTCAGCGTGACAGCCTTGCGGGAGCCAGACGTCGTCCACGCATTCGAGCGGCTGTTGATGGAGACAGCGGTGGAGTTCTCGCGACCCGGTCGACCGCATGGCTGCATGATCTCGACGGCCGTGCTTGCCTGCGCGCAGGAGAATGAAGCTGTTGCCGACATGGTTGCGCAGGAGCGGGACGCGACGCTGAACGCGCTGCGTGGGAGGATCGAACGCGGTATTGCGGACGGGCAGCTGATGAATGAAACGGACGCCGCTGGCCTAGCCCGTTTCGTCGGTGCGATCATCCAAGGAATGTCCGTTCAGGCGCGAGACGGAGCATCTGAGGCGGAACTTCAGGCGATTGCTCGCCAAGCGATCGAGCAGGTGCGTCGCTTTCGAAGCTCGAATGAAAACGCGCCGCCGGCGCAGCGATCATAGCGGGATGGCATGCAGCACGCAGCTGCGTCCGCAATGGGGTGCGAAAGCGGCCGCCGACCGGCAATCACCCGGCGGCCGCCGTCGTCGCCCAGGAGGTCAGCTAGCTCGCGCAGCGCTCGGCCAAGACAGCGAAGGAAATCAAGGAGCTGATCAACGACTCCGGTGAACAGGTCAAAGCCGGCGTCGCGCTGGTCGGTCATACCGGCGAAGCACTGACGGTGATCGTCGATAAGGAGATCGATCGCCATATCGGCGCCATCGTCGAGGCCGCTCGGGAGCAGGCCACCGCACTTCAGGAGATCAACACGGCCGTCAATACCTTTGATCAGGGCACCCAGGAGAACGCGGCCATGGTGGAGGAATCGACCGCCGCCAGCCATACGCTCGTTCAGGAAGTCAGCCGCATCGCGGGTATATTTCGCGAATTCAATATCGGCAAGGCGTCCGCCTCGCGGGTACGTCCGCAATCATTCCGGCACGAGGGCTGCGCGCCGCCGTCTCCTGCCCATGACCTGCGTGCAAATCTGAAGAAGGTATATCCACGCCAAGGCAGCGTTGCCGTCCAGGAGGATTGCGAAGAATTCTGAGGATTATCGACGAGCCGACATTGTCATCCGATTTGGGCGGGAGGAGAGCGGCGCGAGGGAAGGGGCCTTGTGGGCTCTCCTCGCCGCACGGAGCGGGGCGATGCCGCACGAGGCGCACCCGCCAACATTCGCTGCAAATGAAGGCCCCGACATTGGTGCCCGGTTTTATTGCAAATGGTTAGGCTGAGCATCATTAGCGGGGGCGGTCATCTCAGTGATATATCCCCCTGCCGTACGCAAAAGGTGGTCGGGGAGGCATCCCGTTTTCGTACAGCAGCCTTCGGCGCCGGCAACTGCCTCGACCTTCGGAGCCTCTTCCACGGCACTCAACCGCTTACGACGTGCAACCCGCCTCGTGCAAGCCAGGTTCGTGTTCTGTGCTTCGAAGTCGCATGATATCTCGTCAGGAACACCGGATAGGGTGACGCCGCCAGCCTATAGGTTCAAGCGCAAAATCCGGGCAAGGACGACGATCTCGCGGCGCTCAGGCAACGATGTGAAGTCTAGGCTCGCCTTCCTCGACCGCACCAATGATCCTAGTGGCGGGATAGCCTGCCGCAATGATGTGATGAAGCAAATCCTGCGCTTGTTCGGCGCTGCATGAAACAAGAAGACCGCCGGACGTCTGGGGATCGGTCAAGATATGACGTTGCCATATTGGGAGAGCATCGGGCAAAGAGACGTCCATGCCATAGCTTGCCCAGTTTCGATGGGATGCGCCGGTCACGAATCCTTGCTCTGCGAGTTCGGCGCAGCGGGCAAAGAGGGCAAAGTTGCTCGCATTCAGCGATAACAGCTTTTTTGATCCGCGTGCCATCTCCAGTGCGTGGCCGAGCACACCGAAGCCGGTGACGTCGGTGACGGCGTGCACGTGTGGATTCGTAGCGAGTTTGGTGCCGATACTGTTGAGACGCGTCGTCGACGCGATGAGTTCCGCGTAGGCGTCCGATGGCAGCGCGCCCTTCTTGAATGCCGCTGAATAGATCCCGACGCCCAGTGCCTTTGTCAGGATCAGCGCGTCACCGGCTCGGGCGCCGTTGTTGCGCCGGATGCTGGACGCCGGGCATGTTCCGATCACCGCCAGGCCATAGATGGGCTCGGGGGAATCGATCGAGTGGCCACCCGCCACCGGAATACCTGCCTCTGCGCAAATCGCAGCGCCGCCTTTCAAAATCTCCCGCACCATTTCGGCCGGCATCTTGTCGATCGGCATGCCGACGATGGCGAGCGCCATAATGGGCTTGCCGCCCATGGCATAGACGTCGGAGATGGCGTTGGTCGCTGCGATCCGGCCGAAATCGAACGGATCATCCACCATTGGCATGAAAAAATCCGTGGTCGCGATCACGCAGGTTTCGCCGTCAAGCTGCCAGACGGCGGCATCGTCGCCCGTTTCCGTGCCGACCAGCAGCCGGGCGAATGGGCCACCCGGGGGCTGATCCGCCAGCAATTGCTGCAGAACGGATGGCGCCAGCTTGCAACCGCAGCCACCGCCATGGGCAAGCGCTGTCAGGCGGAGGGGCGTCGTCGCCGTTGAACTGTCCATGATTGCCTCCCAGCGCTTCGCAAAGACCGGTCCCGAGCCCGCTCTCGGTCAGTCAGAAATTCCACGAGAACGGATCAGGCATTCGAACGCATCCGGCACTACAGCGCCCCGCGTCCAATCGCACGCGCATAGGTCGCTGTAGCACGTTGAATTTGCTGAAATCCAGCCCTGCTGAAGCGACTTCCGCCGGCGGATACATGAGGCAATCGATTGCCGGTCCGTCTGTTCGAATGTGAAGAAAATGAGCGGGCACAATTCGAAACGATCCGCCGTCTGCGGCGGTGCAACGTCAGCCCAATGCGCAGTGCCCCGAAACTCGGGAGCGGCGTGCAAGCTCATAAATTGAATATGGATGATTGCGAACAGAGCGTCAATTCGGGCGTTCTTTGACATCCCGCAATAGGGCGGCGTCTGGAGCGTTCAATATACAAGATGCCTGCTTGGATTTAACTAGAGTGCCGTATTCATGTTTGATTGTTCTTATTAAATTGACAATAGAATAAGGACAGCTAAGATTTTAATTTCAAAGGCTGAGTTACGTCTGACCTCGCGGAGGCGTATCAAGGTATCCGGCTCGCCGGGTCGGCAAAGCCGGTTTGAAGGGAGGTATCATGCTATGAACATGGAACTCTCACGGCGCCAATTTCTAGGCGCGGCCGGTGCCGGTGTGGCGGCCACGGCGCTCGGTGCCCTTGGCTTTGGTGAAATCGAGGCGGCTCATGCCGAGGCAATCCGCGCCTTCAAGCTCGTGAGCACCACGGAAACCCGCAACACATGTCCCTATTGCTCCGTCGCGTGCGGCGTCATCATGTATTCGAAGGGCGACCGTAAGAAGGGCGAGCGGGCGGAGATCATCCATATCGAGGGTGACACCGATCATCCGACAAATCGCGGCACACTCTGTCCGAAAGGGGCGGCGCTGCTTGATTTCGTCAAGTCCGAGACCCGCCTGAAATATCCGATGATCCGCAAACCCGGCTCGGACAGATTCGAGCGAGTCAGTTGGGACGACGCTCTCGACCGGATCGCCCGACTGATGAAGGATGATCGCGACGCCAATTTCATTCAGAAGAACAAAGACGGCGTTACCGTGAACCGGTGGATAACGACCGGTTTTCTCGCGGCCTCCGCGACAACGAACGAAACGGCCTGGGAGACCTACAAGGTCGTGCGCAGCGCCGGGATGCTAGTCTTCGACAACCAAGCGCGTGTCTGACACGGCCCTACGGTAGCCAGTTTGGCTCCAACTTTCGGCCGCGGCGCAATGACGAACTCCTGGACGGACATCAAGAATACCGACCTCGTGGTCATCATGGGCGGTAATGCCGCCGAAGCGCATCCTTGTGGATTCAAATGGGTCACGGAAGCGAAAGCCAATCGTGGCGCAAGATTGATCGTGGTCGATCCGCGCTTCACCCGGTCTGCGTCGGTGGCCGATCTCTATGCGCCGATCCGCCAGGGTACGGACATCGCCTTTCTGCTGGGCGTCATCAACTACTGCATCCAGAATGAAAAGGTGCAGTGGGACTATGTCAAGGCGTTCACCAATGCCAGCTACATCGTCAAGGACGGCTTCGCATACAAGGACGGGCTGTTCACGGGCTATGACGAGGCAAAGCGCGATTACGACAAGTCGACATGGGACTATGTCATCGGCGTCGATGGCTATGCGGTCGTGGATGACACGCTGGCGAATCCGCGTTGCGTATGGAACCTGTTGAAGGCGCATGTCTCCGTCTACACACCCGAAATGGTAGTGCGGATATGCGGTACGCCGAAGGACAAATTCCTGAAAGTGGCCGAAATGATCGGGGAATGCTCATCACCGAGCAAGGCGATGACCTCGATGTATGCGCTCGGCTGGACGCAGCATTCCAAGGGTTCGCAGAATATCCGCGCCATGGCGATGCTGCAGTTGATCCTCGGCAATATCGGCGTGCGCGGCGGTGGCATGAATGCACTGCGCGGCCATTCGAACATCCAGGGCTTGACCGATGTCGGACTGATGTCGAACCTGCTGCCCGGCTACCTGACGTTGCCGAATGAGAAGGAGGTCGATCTCGAGACCTATATGTCGACGCGCGGCTTCAAGCCGCTTCGGCCCAACCAGATGAGCTATTGGCAGAACTACAGAAAGTTCTTCGTCAGCTTCCAAAAGGCGATGTGGGGTCCGGCGGCGACGCCGGAAAACGATTTCGCCTATGATTGGCTTCCGAAGCTCGACGTATCCGGCTACGACATCCTTCGCGCCTTCGAGCTCATGAACCAGGGCAAGATGACGGGATATTTCTGCCAGGGCTTCAATCCGCTGCTTGCCGCGCCGAACCGCAAGAAGGTGACGGAGTCGCTGTCGAAGCTCAAATATCTCGTCACCATGGATCCGCTCGATACCGAGACGGCTCGCTTCTGGGAGAACCACGGCGAGTTCAACGATGTCGATTCTTCACAGATCCAGACGGAGGTCATCCAACTCCCCTCCACCTGTTTCGCCGAAGATGAAGGTTCGCTCACCAATTCCAGCCGGTGGCTGCAGTGGCATTGGCCGGGCGGCACGCCTCCCGGCGAAGCGAGGACCGACAACTGGATCATGGCGCAGATCCATGTGCGGCTGAAGGAACTCTATCGCAAGGAAGGCGGGGCGTTCCCAGACCCGATCGTCAATCTCGACTGGGCCTATGCGGATGCGAACGAGCCGACCGCCGAAGAGCTTGCCAAGGAGATCAATGGCAAGGCGCTTGCTACCGTCTATGATGCCGCCGACCCCACAAAGGTGCTGGCGGAGGCGGGCAAGCTCGTGCCTGGCTTCGCGGCGCTGCGCGATGACGGTTCGACCTCGAGCGGCTGCTGGATCTATTCCGGCTGTTTCAACGAGAACGGCAACAACATGGCCCGGCGCGACACGTCGGACCCCGACGAGACCGGCACCTATCCCAAATGGACGTTCTCCTGGCCTGCCAACCGCCGGATCCTCTACAACAGGGCCTCGGCGGACCTGAACGGCAAGGCCTGGGACCCAAGCCGCAAAGTGATCGAATGGGACGGCGCGAAATGGGCCGGCTACGACGTGCCCGACATCGCGCCGTCGGCAAAGCCTGCGGATGTCGGGCCGTTCATCATGAATCCGGAGGGCGTCTCGCGCCTCTTCTCCAGGGGAATGATGCGCGACGGGCCGTTCCCGGCGCACTACGAGCCGTTCGAATCCCCGGTAGGCAATCTCATCGCCCCGAAAGTGCGCGGCAATCCGGCGGCGCGTGTGTTTGCCGGCGATTTCGAGCAGTTCGCCGAAACCGCCTCGGCGGAGTTCCCCTATGCGGCGACCTCCTATCGGCTGACCGAGCACTTCCATTATTGGACCAAGCATGTCCGGGTGAATGCCGTGCTGCAGCCGGAGTTCTTCGTCGAGATATCCGAGGAACTCGCGGCGGAGAAAGGCATCACCAAGGGCGGCTGGGTGCGCGTATGGTCCAAACGCGGATCGATCCAGGCCAAAGCAGTCGTGACCAAGCGGATCAAACCCTTGATCTGCGACGGCAAGCCCGTCCACGTCGTGGGCATACCGTTGCACTGGGGCTTCACCGGCGCGGCCAAGAAGGGCTTCGGTCCGAACTCGCTGACGCCGTTCGTCGGCGACGCCAACATAGAGACGCCGGAATACAAGGCGTTCCTGGTCAATATCGAGCCCATCGCAGGGCCGGTGGCGTAGGAGGCTTGAGCCATGTTCCCGCCCGTCCCAAATCCCACCACCGGACCTCAAAGCCCGAAGTTCGGCGAAAAGGATCTGATACGGCGATCGGCGTCGACCGTGACGCCGCCCGCTGAGCGACAGACCGAGGTGGCCAAGCTAATCGACGTCTCGAAATGCATCGGCTGCAAGGCCTGCCAATCGGCCTGTATCGAGTGGAACGACACCCATCCCGAACTCGAGACCAACACAGGCGTCTATGAGAACCCGCACGATCTGACGCCGGACATGTTCACGCTGATGCGGTTCACCGAGTGGGAAAACCCGGAGACGAACAATTTGGAGTGGCTGATCCGTAAGGACGGCTGCATGCATTGCGAGGATCCGGGCTGCCTCAAGGCATGCCCTGCCCCCGGTGCCATCGTCCAATATTCGAACGGCATCGTCGACTTCGTGCACGAGAACTGCATCGGCTGCGGCTATTGCATCAAGGGATGCCCGTTCAACATTCCGCGGATCTCTAAGGTCGACCACACTGCTTACAAATGCACGCTCTGTTCCGACCGCATCGCTGTTGGCCAGGGGCCGGCCTGCGCGAAAGCATGCCCCACGCAGGCGATCGTCTACGGCACCAAGGAAGAGATGAAGAAGCACGCGGAGGGGCGGATCGCCGATCTGAAGTCGCGCGGCTTTGAAAATGCAGGGCTTTACGATCCGCCGGGGGTCGGCGGCACGCATGTCATGTACGTGCTGCACCATGCCGACAAGCCCGAGATTTACGCTGGTCTGCCGAACAATCCGAAGATCAGCCCGATCGTTGAAGCCTGGAAGGGAGCTACGAAATATGCGGGGCTCGCCGTTATCGGCGTCGCGGCGGTCAGCGGCTTCCTGCACTATCTGGTCAACGGCCCCAACCGCGTTTCCGAAGAGGACGAGGAGGCCGCTGAGAGGTTTACGGGAGATCGTTCCTCATGAGTACGGACAAGGATTATCATGTCGGGAAAGGCGACAGCGTTCATCCGGGCAAGCCTGTCACGGTCGATCGTTATACCGGCGGCGCGCGAATTAATCACTGGATCACGGCTACAAGCCTCGTGTTGCTCGCGCTTTCCGGTCTGTCTCTGTTCCACCCGCGGCTTTTCATCCTGTCAGCGCTGTTCGGCGGCGGCCAGTCGGTGCGCGCCATTCATCCCTGGGTCGGCGTCATTCTGTTTTTCAGCTTCCTCGGTCTTTTCTTACGCTTCTGGAAGCTCAATCTCTGGAAGCGCGAGGATGGCACCTGGCTTGCGCGCGTGCGCGATGTCCTGACCGCCCACGACGAACGCCTGCCTGAGATCGGCAAGTACAATGCCGGGCAAAAGCTCGTCTTCTGGTCCATGTCGGTTTTGATCGTCGTGCTGATAACGTCCGGTGTCGTCATATGGGATCAGTATTTCGCGGCCTACACCACGATCGAGCAGAAACGATGGGCGCTTCTCGTGCACTCGATCGCCGCTATCCTCGCGATCAGCGTCTGGATCGTCCACGTCTATGCAGCGATCTGGGTCCGCGGTACCATACGGGCAATGACGCGCGGTTACGTGACCGGCGGCTGGGCGTGGCGGTATCATCGCAAATGGCTGCGCGAGCTGGTCGCCAAATCGCCAACGAAGGATACGAAACGAACCGCAGCCGAATAGCAAGCAGCCTCCTGCATGTTTCCTTAAATCGGAGCCGTGCAGCGGTTCAAAGTGTTACAGCGATATTGCTCGTCTGATAAGACGTGAGGCGCTGTAAGGGCTGTATCACGTGACCCGTCGGGTTCGTGAGGAGTGTGATGAAACGCAAAGACGCCGCAGCGCCCGATCCGACCGCCATTGGGGATGTTTCGTCGCCGCCGTTCGTGCGCCTTCCCGATCCCGCTTCGCTTTTCGCCGCCCGATCGGCGCGCCTGCGCCAACTGGCCAACGCGAGCGACCTTGCACCCTATCTCAACTTCCTTGCAGGGCTCGCGGCCACCCAGCATGATGTCCAGGCCAACCTTGCTCCTGCCGAAGGACCCGACGCCGCGACGCTCACGCGTGCACGCGAGTTCGAAATGCCGCCGCTCCATCGCAACGGGGTCGAGGACGGCGAAGCGATCGGTTCCATATTCGACCGTCTGTTCGCCGCGGCTGACGCAATCGGCAAGCCTGCCTCTGCCGCCGATGCGCTCGCCCGCGTCACCGGCGCCGACCCGGGAGCGCGTCTCGCCATGGCCGAGACCGTCCTCTCCGGTTCCTTGCCCGCCGACGCGATCGCCGAGCATATCTTCGTCTGGGCGGCACTGCAGGTGCACTTCGCGCGGCTGGCCTCGGTTCTGGACCCGGGGGCGCTCACGCCGGTCGCCGACGGCATTTGCCCCGTGTGCGGCGGAAGGCCGGTCTCATCCATGGTCGTCGGCTGGCCGGGATCGCACGGCGCGCGGTTCTGCTGCTGCTCCCTTTGCTCAACGCTCTGGCACTATGTCCGCGTCAAATGCCTGCTTTGCGGCTCCACCAAGGGGATCTCCTACCGCGAGATCGAGAACCACGGCGGGACCGTCAAGGCCGAGACTTGCGACGAGTGCCATGGCTGGACGAAGATTTTCTACCAGAACAAGGAGCCGGCGACAGAGCCGATCGCCGACGATGTCGCAAGCCTGAGCCTCGACCTCCTGATGCGCGAAGGCCCCCATCGCCGCGGCGGATTTTCGCCGCTCCTGGCAGGCTTCTGATGCATGTCGCCCAAAGGGCGCCGCGGCATTAGCAGAAAGACGCAAAAGCGCGTTGCAGGAATTCGCCAATGCGACACGCTTCTTAGAGTGATGAACGAAGCGAGACAGGAGCGTGACCCAGGGAGGGCTGGAATGGATGCCAATGTCAGGTTGCGTGATATCCCGTCGGTGGATGATCTCTTGAGACTGGCCGGCGTCGTCGAAGCGATCGAGCGTTTCGGACGACTGACCGTTGTCGAAGTCTTGCGCCGCGTCCTAGACAGGATCCGCGACGCGGTGCGCGAAGGCGGAGACGTTCCTCCCCTCGACGCCATCGTGGCTGCCGCCGTCGCGGCGCTCGAGGCGGACAATCGATCGACGCTCCGTCCCCTGTTCAATCTGACGGGAACCGTGCTTCACACCAATCTCGGCCGCGCCTTGCTGGCTGAGGCGGCGATCGATGCCGCGACGGCGGCGATGCGCGAAGCGGTTGCGCTCGAATTCGACCTCAAAAGCGGCAAACGCGGCGAAAGGGATGATCACCTGCGTGCGCTCGTCTGCGAGCTGACCGGGGCGGAGGATGCGACCGTCGTTAACAACAATGCCGCCGCCGTGCTGTTGGTGCTGAACAGCTTGGCGGCCGGCCGGGAAGCAATCGTCTCGCGCGGCGAGCTCATCGAAATCGGCGGAGCGTTCCGCATGCCGGACATCATGCTGCGTTCTGGTGTCGGCCTCGTCGAGGTCGGCACGACGAACCGCACCCATGCCAGGGATTACAGGGACGCCATCGGCCCGGATACCGGCCTGATCTTGAAGGTCCACACCTCCAACTACCGCATCGAAGGCTTCACGAAGGAGGTCGGCGCGCGGGAGCTCGCGGCGATCGCCCATGAACGTGGGCTGCCCCTGGTCAACGACCTGGGTTCCGGCACGCTGACCGATCTCGAGAGTTTCGGGCTCTCACATGAGCCGACTGTCAGCGAAGCGATCGCCGCCGGTGCCGACATCGTCACCTTTTCCGGCGACAAGCTGCTCGGCGGGCCGCAGGCCGGCTTCGTCATCGGGCGCAGCGCCTTCATCGAAAGGATCAATAGGAACCCGATGAAGCGCGCGCTGCGTGTCGACAAGATCCGCCTGGCGGCACTAGAGGCGACGCTGCGGCTCTATCGCGACCCGGATCGGCTGAGCGAGCGCCTCCCGACGATGCGGCTGCTTGCCCGTCCGCAGGCCGACATCCGCCAGCAGGCCGCGCGGCTGGCTCCCTTGGTGGAGCAGGCCGTAAAGGGCACGGTCCACGTTTCGGTCATCGACTGCGCAAGCCAGATCGGTTCCGGCGCCCTGCCACTCGCCACTGTGCCAAGCGCGGGCCTGGCGCTCGCGCCACCGTCCGGCAGCGGCCGCATGCTTGCCGAACTGGCCGCGGCGATGCGGCATCTTCCGATGCCGGTCATCGGCCGCATCGAACGCGGGGCGCTGATCCTGGACCTGCGCTGCCTCGAGGACGAGGTAGGCTTCGTCGCCAATCTCGCACGCCTCTGTTCGCCTGCAGAAGGATCGTCGTCGTGAGTCTCTTCAGCCGCTTCATGCGAAGGCCGATCGAGGGTGATGCCTCCTGCGAGGAGCCTATGGCAAAGGCGCTCGCAGCCGCCCGCAACGGCGACTTTGAGACCGCGCTTTCAATATGGGAACCCCTGGCCCGGACGGGACATGCGCGGGCACAGAACAATATCGGCGCCTGCTTTGCGGGCGGATTGGGTGTCACCCGGGATGCCGATCTTGCCCATCGCTGGCTAAGCCTCGCCGCCGAAGCCGGCGATCCGGTCGGCCAGCGCAACCTCGCCTCGCTCCTGTTCAAGGGCGAGGGAGTGGCGCCTGACTACAAACGGGCGTCAGACCTTTACCGAAAGGCTGCCGAACAGAATGACGTCGCGGCTCAGGACATGCTGAGCTGGATGTTACTGGAGGGGGATCTCGTCGAGCCCGATTTCGCGGAAGCGCGCCGCTGGGCGCTCGCCGCTGCGAAGAACGGCTCCGCCTCGTCGATGACGCGGCTCGGAATGCTCTACCACAATGCGATCGGCGTCGCGCGTGATCCCGTCGAGGCGGTCTACTGGTGGGCGCGTGGCGCCCGCGCCGGCGACCCCGACGGCCAGGCGATGATTGGCGCGGCCTGTCATCTCGGAAGCGGCATTGACCGCGACCCGATCGAGGCCTTCGCCTGGCTCTTGAGGGCGCGTGAAGGCGGCAGCGCGCTGGCAGCGCCATTCTTCGACGTGGTGCGCGTAGCGCTCGACGGGGAAGAATTGAAGGAGGCCGAGCGCCGCGCTGCACTCCCGCTCGCCGAAACTCCGGTGCCCCTTGAGCGCACAAGCGGGGGGTCTGAAAGGTGATCGTCGGCACCGCCGGTCATATCGATCACGGCAAGACGGCCCTCGTCCGGGCGCTGACCGGGGTCGACACGGATCGGCTAAAGGAGGAAAAGGACCGCGGCATATCGATCGAGCTCGGCTTTGCCTACATGCCGGTCGAGGGCGCGAAGACTGTTGGTTTCGTCGATGTCCCTGGCCACGAGAAATTCATCCACACCATGCTTGCGGGCGCCAGCGGCATCGATTTCGTCCTGCTCGTGGTCGCGGCTGACGACGGCGTCATGCCGCAAACACGCGAGCATCTCGCCATCGTCGATCTTCTCGGCATCGAACACGGTGTCATCGCCATCACCAAGGCCGACCTCGTGGCGGAAGACCGTCTCGTCGACGTCGAACAGGCAATTCGGAACGAGCTCAAAGGCACAGCGCTTGCCGAAGCGCAGATGATCCCGGTTTCGACGGTATCGGGCCGAGGCGTGGCACTGCTTCGCGACAAAATCGTCGCCGCGACCCGCACATTCATGCGGCGGCAGACAGCCGGGCGCTTCCGGCTCGCCGTCGACCGCTCGTTCATCATTCAGGGCGTTGGCACGGTGGTCACTGGAACCGTTCTTTCGGGACAAGTGTCGGTGGAGGATCACGTCACTGTCAGCCCCTCGGGCCTCAAGGCGCGGGTGCGATCGATCCATGCGCAGAACAAGCCAAGCGCAATCGGCCGCGCGGGCGATCGCTGCGCGCTCAACCTCGTCGGTCCCGACATCACGAAAGCAGCCGTGAGCCGCGGAGATGTCGTCTGCGACCATAGCCTCCATGCACCGACCGGCCGGATCGATGCGACGCTGCGTGTGCTGGTGTCGGAGCCCAAGCCGATCGGCCACTGGTTCCCGGTGCGACTTCACCATGCATCGGTGGAGGTCGGAGCGCGCATCGTGCTGCTGGCTGAAGAGCCGGCGGCACCGGGAACGCGTACGCTCGTCCAGCTCGTGCTGGATCGGCCGATCGCCGCGGCGGCTGGTGACCGCTACGTCATTCGCGACACGTCTGCCCGGCGCACGATCGGCGGCGGCCGATTTCTGGATCTGCGCGCGCCTGCACGCAAGCGCCGCACGCCCGAACGGCTGGCCCAGCTCGATGCCCTCTCCTTGTTCGAGCCGGAACAGGCAATCGCGGCATTGCTTGCCGTTCCGCCCTTCTTCATTGACATCAGCGCCTTCGCCCGCGACCGGGCGCTTGCTGCGGGGGAAGCCGAGGCCTCGGCGCAATCTTTGGACGTAATGCAACTGCCGCTGGATGCCGCCACACTCGCCATGTCGTCAGAGAGCTGGGAGAGGCTTCGGGCTGACCTCCTCGCGCGGCTCGGCGCCTTTCATGCGGAGAAACCGGACTTGCTGGGAATGGGTGTCGAACGATTGCGGACCGAGCTCGCGCTTCGCTTGGCCGCGCCTGCGTTTCGTGCGGCCTTGCGGGCCCTCGTTCGATCGGGAGAGATCGTGCTGGATGGAGCATGGATTCGGCTTGCGGAACATCGCGTGACCATGACCGCGGACGACGAGCGGCTCTGGAAGGAGATCGAGCCCTTGCTCGACGGAGCCCAACGGTTTCGTCCGCCACGCGTGCGCGATATTGCCGGATCGCTGGCGGTGCCGGAGGCTGAGGTGCGCCGGCTGCTGAAGCTAGGCAGCCGCATGGGCAAGGTGCACGAAGTGGCGCATGATCATTTCTTCCTGCGCGACGTGGTCGCGGAGATGGTTGCGGTCGTTGCCGAGATCAGCACGGCCGCCGACAAGGGCTGGTTCACCGCAATGCAGTTTCGCGACCGTCTCGAAAACGGCCGCAAAGTTGCCATCCAGATCCTCGACTTCTTCGATCGTCACAGCGTCACGCTCAGGCGCGGGGATCTTCGCCGCCTTAATCGCAGCCGTCTGGATTTCTTTGGCAATTTGTCGAATGGTGTCACCGGTAATGCTGCATCAGGAGGAGATTCGTCCCCGGTGGGGCGTCCGGACTTCAAATCCGGGAGGGGCCGAGAGACGGTCCTTGGTGGGTTCGACCCCCACTCTCTTCCGCCATCGCCGAATTCGACCGTTGCCGGGCGCGTCCGGTGATGACGATAGCCTCCTATATCGAACGCTTGCAGCAAGCGGCTCCAACATTTCGCCTCCGCACCGATAGTTCTCTCTCTCTCTCTCTCTCTCTCTCTCTCTCTCTCTCTCTCCAAAATGGCGTCGGTGGCCATGGCCGCTGCTTTGATCTAGATGCCCATGGAGGTCATCCGCAGCTTGTCATGAAGTGGGGCGGCGGCTGAGGCACAGTGCCGCGCGGCCACAAGTCTACTCGCCATCTTAAACGGACAGTTCAATGGTTCAGTGTGACCAGTCACTCCGGGGCAGGGCACCCGGTCATGTGCGACGGCCTGTGCCCCAGCGCCACACACAAAGGAGAAACCTGATGCTGACCCAGAAGACCAAGGATATCGTCAAAGCCACGGCCCCAGTCCTCGCCCAGCACGGGTACGCGATCATTCAGCATTTCTATAAGCGAATGTTTCAAGCCCATCCCGAGCTCAAGAACATCTTCAACATGGCGCACCAGGAAAGGGGCGAACAACAGCAAGCGCTCGCGCGCGCCGTCTATGCCTATGCGGCCAACATTGAAGATCCCGAAAGCCTTTCGGCTGTGTTGAAGGACATCGCCCATAAGCACGCTAGCCTTGGCGTGCGACCGGAGCAGTACCCGATTGTCGGAGAGCATCTGCTTGCGTCTATCAAAGAGGTGCTGGGAGATGCCGCGACAGACGAGATCATTTCGGCTTGGGCGCAGGCGTACGGCAATCTGGCGGATATTTTGGCCGGCATGGAAAGTGAGCTCTATGAGCGCTCGTCGGACCGGCCAGGTGGCTGGACCGGCTGGCGGCGCTTTATCGTTCGCGAGAAGCATCCGGAAAGCGATGTCATTACCTCCTTCGTGCTGGAGCCGGCGGACGGAGGCCAAGTGGCGGACTTCGAGCCCGGACAATACACGAGTGTCGTCTTGCACGTGCCTAAGCTCGGATACCAGCAGATACGCCAGTACAGCCTGTCGGACTCGCCGAACGGACGCACTTATCGAATTTCGGTAAAGCGCGAAGATGGCGGCTTGGGGACGCCCGGTTATGTCTCATCCCTGCTGCACGACCAAATCAATGTGGGTGACGAACTCAAGCTCGCCGCTCCCTATGGCAATTTTTACATCAATGGCACCGCGACGACACCAATCGTTCTGATCAGCGGTGGAGTGGGGCTGACGCCGATGGTCAGCATGCTGAAGAAGGCGCTGCAGACGCCGCCGCGTAAGGTGGTGTTCGTGCATGGCGCACGCAACAGCGCAGTGCATGCGATGCGCGACCGCCTGAAGGAAGCCTCCCGTACCTACCCAGACTTTAAGCTTTTCGTCTTCTACAATGAGCCCCTAGCAGCCGACATTGAGGGTCAAGACTACGACTTTCCGGGCCTGGTCGATGTCGAAAAGATCAAGGACAGCATACTCCTCGAAGATGCGGACTATTATATCTGCGGACCGGTTCCGTTCATGCGCATGCAGCACGACAAGATCCTCAAACTCGGCATTCCCGAAGCGCACATCCACTACGAGGTATTTGGTCCCAATTTATTTGCCGAGTGAGGCAATCACCATCCCGCTTGCGTACAGCAATGGTCAGGCAACAGAAGTGTGATCGACCAAACGGGCAACGACAACAAGACGTGTCCGCTCTAGCCGCGCCGGCGTCTTGCTTATCTCCTCCGGTGCCGTGGCCCAGGCGGACGACCCCTCTTTCAGGCGCGACAGAATGGAGTGAAGTCCGCCAACACAGCGTCTTCCACGACGCTTGCACCAGCGCGCCTTTCACAAGAACATAACGCGAACAAAGGTCGATTCCGCTTGTGAATCTCCCAGAAAATTGACTGGTATAATTGCGAACACAATAAGAACGGTTCGAGAGGTCTACTACTTTTGGGCTATTTCTGCGTTCTACCCCTGGACTCCAGGATGCATGACTATAGGCCAAGCTGATTAGGGTGCTTTTAAACTGTCGCGTTGGAGCGAAAAGTGTAACGAAGACATTTCGTATTTCCTGCCACCGTTGCGTCCGTGGAAGTTCATGCAATTCCGGGGCCGCAGAGAGAACGAGACGCCAAGACTCGAGCGACCGGCAGCAGATCCGCTATGCGCGACGAAGCTGACCTTGCCTATGCCACCAACCATAAATATGCGACCGTATTTTGGCCCAGATCGGCAAGCCGGCTTTGCGCATCATGGTCCCCAGTTTCTCGGTCCGCGTTTTGAGTAGCATGCAGGCATCGCCTGCCACCGAGCGCACTCCCAAACATCCCCATCAGGCAACAGGCTGGAGGCTTGCAAGGGCTTCGGCGATCCGCTGCGGCGCCTTGGGACGCGCGTACATCCGCTCAAGGTATGCTTTGAGATTTGGACAGCCGTCAATCAGCCCATTTTCATCGCCCCAGTCCAGAACATAGGCGGTGACGCAATCAGCGATGGTTATGTTGTCGCCGACGATGAACTTACGCCCATCCATGTGACGCTCAAGTATTGCTGCCATTGCCACAAACTCCTCTCTGGCGAGAGCAATATCTTCCGGCAGACGCTTGTCTTCGGGATACAAAAAGGTGTGCTTGGCTATCCGCCACAGCGGCTGTTCAAGTTCGGTCACCGCAAACATAGACCAGCGATACGCCTGCGCCCGCTCCGTTAGGTCGGCGGGCATTAACCCTTTGGCACCATACTTCTCTGCTAAATATATGACGATCGCGGCGGATTCTGTGAGTACAAGGTCACCGTCAACCAGCACCGGAAGTTTTCCGGCGGGATTGAGGCGCAGGAAGTCGGGGTGACGGTTTTCGCCAGCCAGGAGGTTGACGGGCACAAACTCGAATTCCGCATCAAGCTCTTGAAGGGCCCAAAGTGCGCGAAGCGAGCGCGTCGGACCAAATCCATACAGTTTCATCATCTTGATTTCCCCAGTTTCAACGACAGCGGTTCACGGCGTTGACAGATACGTAGGGGGTGGAAAGCAGAACGTTTCTGCCGCCCTAAGCTGTCAGAACGGAGGCCCTGAGTGACTGATGTGATGCTTCTGGACATTTCCAATTTCGAACTGCACATCCGTCTTGGGCGGGTTCGATACCTTTCGCCAAGCCTCCAGGTCGGCTTCGAACTCCCATAATTCCATCAAGTTGACAAGTGAAGGATCGACAGGATCTTCGCTGATGGATAGGTCGAGGCAACCCGGATATGCGCGGGCGCGCCTGATCAAATCCGCATGTGCTTCAACGAAGGCCTTCCGCCGAGCGGCCGGAACTTTGTAATGGCCGCGACAACCAGCATGTTTATTCTCCCATCATTGAAATTGCGTGGTCGCTTTCAAAGGACGTTGGAGGAAACTCCGAGCCGACAGAGGGTTGCACAAAGCTATCCGTGAAGCTTTCACCATAACAGGGGTGCGAGCCACAGGCAGTTTCAAACCGCGGATGAGTCGAAAAGTAGACCGAAGATGCGCCGAACGTGCAGGCCAGGAACGAGATGCCGCGCTACAGTGGAACATGCTTAAAGCGCGCGGATCAGGCGGAAGAGCTCGGTCGGAGCATCGGTCGTGATCTGGCGCACTTTCGCCTCCACGAGCGTGCGCAGGCTGGCGTCGCTGATGTCCCAACCGGGATTGACCGTCCAGGCGTCCGTCTCTATGCCGAGGTCGAGCAGGCGCGCAACGAGAGGGAAGCCCTGGGTTTCCGCGGCAATAATGGCATCGAACCGTAGATAGGCGATGTTCACGCCCTTCCTGCGTCGCTCGATGTGGCGTAGCAGCCGCTGCGGATCGCGCAGACCTGGCTGGCGGGATACCGCGAGCATCGGATCGTAGCCGAGCCGGGCTCCCGGAATGGCGGCGACAAGACGGCGTGCATCTTCCAGATGATGCGATCCGACGACGATGGCGTCCGCCAGCCCGGCGACGGCCGCTGCCGCATCGGCCACCGCCGAATCGGCAAGCGTGTGTCCTTCGAGCAGCTTGAGATCGAGCTGAAGGTTGGCCGACGGCGCTCTCGGCAGTCTTTGAAGCGGGGCCACGAGTTCGGCGAGCGATAGGACCGGCGCATCGTGGTCGGGGGCGCCGTTGGCGCCTCGGTGGAAAAGCCCCCTCATTGATGCGATCGGCATGCGCGGAACGCGGCCGCGGCCGGTCGTCGAGGGACCGAGGGTCGGATCGTGGAGAACGGCCAAGCGGTCGTCGGCGGTGGCGAGTATGTCGACCTCGAGGCTCGCGCCCAGTTGCCAGCCGAGGGCGAGATTCGAACGCTTGAAGGGAGCCTCGGCGAGGTGCGTGCGCAGTTTGTGCCACTTGAGCCGCACAGGGCCATATGGCCCCTCGACGGCCACTGGCGTGTTCGACGTCCGGTTGCTCACCTCAAACGCTGCCACCGGCGCGCCCTCCTCTCCGCCTCGAGAACTCGGCGGCTGTCGCTCGATCGTGTCATTCCGGTGCACGGACATGCGCGCCCGCAATGAGCTTCTGTCGCGCCGTCTCGAACACAAGCGAGTTCTCGGGCAGGAAACCGATCATTACCTGCTCGCCTGTCGAGTGCCCGGCGGACGAACCCTGTTCAAGCACGCGAACGGCGCCCATGCCGGTTTCGACAACATAGAGGATCTCGCGGCCCATCGGCTCGATCTGCGCGATGCGGCCGGCGAAGCCGGTTTCACCGAATCTGAGGTGCTCCGGCCTCAGCCCGACAGTCACCGACCCCGATGCGCCGCCCTCAAGCGGAAATCTGGCGCCATTCACTGTGACCGTTCCGGCCTCGGCTTCGCCGGCAATAAGGTTGATCGGCGGCGAGCCGATGAAGCCGGCGACGAACAGGCTCGACGGCCTGAGATAGAGGTCGTCCGGCGTCCCGACCTGCTCGATCCGGCCGGCGCGCATGCAGATGATGCGGTCGGCCATCGTCGTCGCCTCGATCTGGTCATGCGTGACGAGGACGGTCGTCACGCCGAGCTGCTCGTGCAGCGACTTGATCTCGGTCCGCATCGAAAGGCGAAGAGAAGCGTCGAGGTTGGAGAGCGGCTCGTCGAGGAGCAGCAGCTGCGGCTCCTTCACGAGGGCGCGTGCAAGCGCGACGCGCTGCTGCTGGCCGCCGGAAAGCTCGCTGGGGCGACGCTCCAGCAGTTCCGCGACCCGAACAAGGTCTGCGGCGGCCTTCACCCTGGCGAAAGCTTCGTCGCGCGGCGTTTTCTTGAAGCGCAGTGGAAACAGAATGTTGTCGCGCACGCTCATGTGCGGGTAGAGCGCGTAGGATTGAAAGACGATGCCGACATTGCGGTCGCGTGCCTCTACTTCGTTGACGACATGGCCGTCAAAGAGGAGCTCGCCGCCGCTCGGAAGGTAGATACCGGCGAGCATGAACAGGCTCGTCGATTTGCCGCAGCCGGAGGGGCCGAGAAGTGCGACGAACTCGCCGTCCTCGATGACAAGGTTCATCTCGGGGATCACCTCGATGGCGCCGAAGCGTTTCACCACGTTACGGAATTCGATCTTCGCCATCGTCTTCAGCCCTTCACGCCGCCGATCGACATCTGCATGAGATAGCGTTGCGCGGCCATGTAGAGGATGAGACTCGGGACAAGGTAGAAGACGCCGACCGCAGAGACAACGCCGTAATCGACGCCCATGACATCATCGCGCACCCAGTACATGTAGAGGCTCATTGTCCAGTTGCTGTTCCTGATCAGGAACGTGAACACGAAGATGTACTCTTCCCAGCCGCGGATGAAGGTGAAGACTGCGATGGCGAGGATGCCGTTCCTCACCTGCGGCAGCACCACGCTCACGAATGCCTGCCGCCGTGACGCGCCGTCGGTCAGCGCGCTCATCTCGATGTCCCACGGCACTGCGTCGTAGAAGCCCTTCATGATGAAAATCGCAAACGGCAGCTCGAAGGCGACAAGCACAAGTATGACGCCGGAAAGCGTGTCGAGGAGCCCGATCCAATAGAGCATCAGGAACATCGGCACGATCAGCGTCAGCACCGGAAAAGCATGGAGCACCAGGAGCGAGCGCAGCATCGAGGAGCGGCCGGGGAACTGGAAACGCGACAGGTAGTAGGCTGCCAATGAGGCGACGGTGACGACGATGGCGGTCTGCGCGCCGGCGATCAGGATCGAGTTGCCGAATGCATGCCAGACGTTGGGAAACTGGACCGCGCCTTTGACTTCCCCGATCCGCGACCGCACCACCGAGGCGAAGTCCGGCTCCCACAGGAAGATAAAATTGCCGACGTGCAGGTCGGGGCCGACCAGCACGGCGAAGGCGAAAACGGCTATCGCGGCCACTGTCGCAATGCCGATCCATAACTGGCGCCGGCTTTGCGCGAGCGCGGCAGTGAGCCAGAAGGCGACGACGGCCGGCACGACCACGGCCATCGAGCGCCACAGAACCGCTGTCTCGGCAACGCCGCTCCTGGCCGAGAAGGCGATCGTGACGAGCCAGAAATAGGGGAGGATGATCGGCAGCGACACGGCGATCAGGAAGGCGTAGAGGACGACCGCCTTGGTGCGCCGGACGCCACGCGCCCGCGCTGCCAATGCATCCCAATCGGCCGCCGGCTCGGATGCCGCTGTGGACGCCTTGGGGATGGCTTGCACGGACATCTCAATGTACCTCGATGCGCGGGCGCTGCAGCAGTCGCTCCATATCGAAGAAGCGCCAGCCGATGAGTGCGACGACTACGCCGATGACGATGAGAAAAAGTGCCAGCGCGGCTCCGTAGCCGTATTGGCCGCTCTCGAAGGCGCGACGGTACACGTAGAGCGCATAGACCGTCGTGTCGTAGAACGGACCGCCCTTGGTGAGGAGCAGGATGTATTCGAAGCTGACCAGCAGCGAGAGTGTCTGGTAGATCGTCACAAAGCTGATCGGCCAACGCAGCGCCGGCAGGGTGATGAAGCGGATCTTTGCGAACGTTCCGGCGCCGTCCACTGCCGCGGCGTGGAACAGGTGCTCCGGGATCCCGCGGATCGCGGCGGTGAATATGATCATGCCCATCGAAGCGCCGATGAAGCCATTCGAGATAATGATGAGCGCGATCGGCGCCGAGGTCAGCAGGTCGAGCGGCGCGTCGAGGCCGAACGCTTGCATGAGGACCTGGTTTACGAGGCCGGCTTCGGTGGGGCTCACCGCCCACAGCCAGAGCAGGATGTAGAGGACTGACGGGCTCATCCGCGGCAGCAGCCACACACCCCGGAAGAAGCTGCCGGACACATTCCTGATCGCCGTGGTGGTGATGGCGAGGATCAGGCCAAAGGTCACGTTGAAGATCGCCAGCGTGCCGAAGACGTAGATGAAGGTCAGCCCTATGACCTGCGACAACCGGCGATCGGTTCGAAAGACCTTCGCGTACTGCTCGGTGGTGAACTCGCTGATGTGGAGCGAGCGGCTGAGGTCGGTGAACGAAACTGCGATATCGATGATCACGGGGACGATGAAGAAGAGGATCGTCAGGACGATCGCCGGGCCGAGAAAGATCACAAAGTTCGTACGCCTGCGCGACGCCGACCCTGCATGGCCGCGCCGCTCGATCGTGAGTTCATCTGCTATCGTCGTCATCGTTTGGCTCGCTCGGCAGACGTCCTTCAACCGTCGACCCGGCGCGCCGGGTCGACGGTCGCGACACTGATCGACCTATTTGACGATCACGTCTTCGAGGGTGGCCGACGCCTCCTCGATGACGAAATCGGCTGCTTGCTGCGCCGACAGCCGCCCCGATTCTATGCCTTGAATTCCGGCAAAGATGATGCCGTTGAGCTCGCCGAACTGCGAGTTGTTGGGCAGGAACTTGGTGATCTTGAGCAGTTCGGTAGCCCTGGCGAGCGGCCAGGCCTTGACATAGCGCGGATCTTCGAGTTGCTCGGCTTTAATGCCGAGATGTGTCGTTGTGACCGCGTGATCGGTGTTGAGGTCGGCGGCCGAAGCGTGGCCAAGCAGCCGGACGGCCAGTTCCGGCTCCTTCGTGTCGGCCGCGATCGCATAGACGATCGGATGGGTCAGACTGACCGGCGCGCCGCCCTTCTGGGGTGCGGGCCCCGCGATCCAGCCCCAATCCGCGAAGAAAGCCTTCTCGTCCTGTGGCAGCCCGTAGGTCGGGAATGCGACGCTGCCGAGGTCCCAGATGCCGTACATCCAGAACGCGGCATTGCCGGTGTAGAATTCCTTGCGCAGCGTATCGAATTCCATCGCCGTGTTGTTGGCCGGGATGACCTTTTCCTTCACCCCGCGCTCGAACCAGCCGAAGGCGGCAGCGAGCTTGTCGCGCTCAAGGAGCAGTTTGCCGGTTTGCGGATCGACAAAGTTGCTGCCATAGGCCTGGAAGACCATGATGTAGTCCGGACCCTTGTTCGGCCGGTGAAGCACACCGTATGGCGCTTTTGTCTTGTCGACGACCTGTTTGGCGATCTCCAGCACCTCGTCCATCGTCAGGTCGCCCGACAACGCCCGCTCCGGCATGGCGTCGACAAAGGCAGCGTCGTAGCCTGCCTCGCGCAGGAGCTTCTTGTTATAGAAGAACATCCTCGCCTCGGCGTCCTGCGGAATTGCATAGGTGCCGTCGGGACACTTCGCCGACGACCAGAGCGACGGAAAGATCGTGCCGAAGTGCTGAGGGTACTTGGCGATATAGTCGTCGAGCTTGAGAACGAAGCCGTCCTCCTGGAAGGCGCAGATCCATTCGTGCGCGGCGATGAATATATCGGGGCCTTCGCCGATGCCGAATACCTTGAGAAGTTGCAGTGCATCGTCGTCGAAGCCTTTGGCGGGACTCTCGCGCACGACAACCTCGACGCGCTTGGAGGAGCCCTCGGCCTCGAGTTCCTTGTTCAGCCGCTCGGCAGCCTTGACCACATTGCCCGGGCGCAGCGGCCCCGACGGATCCTGACGCGACCAGAGCTCGAGCTTCACGGTTTCTTGCGCGAACAGAGGCGTCGCCGCAAGGAACGCCGCACTGCCGACCGCCAATGCCGCGCTCAGAAGCGCAGCAGTTCCGATTTTCCAGTGAATCATCTTGGTTTCCTCCCAGCCGCGACACGCTTTTCATCGTGTCGTCATTGATTGTTGCAATGCTGTGCAACACAATTATGAATGCGCTTCGGGGAATGTCCAGCGGAGTCGAGCAGGTGTCGGATACCAGAGACAGCAACCAGGGCCGCTTCGTGAGCGCCCAGGCAGTCGCCGAGCTTGCGGGTGTGTCCCGGTCGGCGGTCTCGCGGGCCTTCACCCCCGGCGCAAGCATCGCACCAGCAACGCTGGCTCGGGTGCACGAGGCAGCCGCGGCGCTCGGATACCAGGTCAATGATCTCGCCCGCGGGCTTCTCGCCAATCGGAGCCGGCTGGTCGGGCTTGTGACTTCCGACGTCGACGCTCCCTTCCGGGCCCAGATGATTGCGGCCCTCTCGCACGCCTTGATCGAGCGCTCCAACGTCCCGGCGATCATCAGCATCGGACCCACGGCGGACGACGTTGCGAATGCC
Organism: Sinorhizobium shofinae; assembly: GCA_001704765.1. GTDB lineage: Bacteria > Pseudomonadota > Alphaproteobacteria > Rhizobiales > Rhizobiaceae > Sinorhizobium > Sinorhizobium shofinae. Next base: position 38,124 of record MBFK01000065.1, on the reverse strand, counting down.
AGCCGACAGTTGCTGCGCTATCGGGCGGAGGCGACCGTCTTCCTCTCAGGCTCGCCGCCGGCCAGCCTTGTCGAGCTCACACGGCGAAACGGACAGCCGCTGATCCTGATAAATCGGGCCGAGACCGGCCTCGACAGCGTTCGTTGCGATGACAGGGACGGCGCGCAGCAGGCCTTTGAGGCCCTGTGCATGGCAGGAGCCACCCGTTTCGCCGTGGTCAACAGCGCGAACCCGAGCCCGAGCCTCTATGCCCGCGAGAACGCCTTCGCTGAATTTGCCGCCGTTTCCGGATTCGAGGCGAAGATCGTTCGGGCCGGCCGCGCCGACTATGATGGCGGCCAAGAGGCAGCACGACAGCTGCTGGCGAGCGGCCCGGCGCCCGACGCGGTTTTCTGCGTGAATGATCTCATGGCGTTCGGAACGCTCGATCACCTTCGCGGCGCGGGCCTGCGCGTGCCCGACGACGTTTCGATCATCGGCTTCGACGATGTGCCCATCGCCGCATGGTCTCCCTATAGTCTGACCACGTTGCGGCAAGATCCCCGGCGCCTCGCTCGCGAGGTTATATCGATTCTCGACCGGCGCCTCGTCGATCCCGACTCGCCGCCGATTTCGGTCTACTTCCCGGTCGAGCTCGTTGTTCGCGAAACAGTCAGAGCGCGCCGCTAGAGGAGACGCGCCGCACGATAGAGGATCAAATCGAATATGGCCTTCAGCTTTCTTGCCCGCGAAGCGGGACGTGTCCATGTCTGTGGCCACCGCGGCTACAGCCTCCATTACCCCGAGAATACGTTGCCGGCATTAGAGGCGGCAAAGGCCGCAGGGGCGACCACTGTCGAGATCGACGTGGTGCTCACCGCAGACGGTGAGCCGATCGTCCTCCACGACTTGACCGTCGAAAGGACGACAAACGGACACGGCTTTGCAGCCGACCTTGGCCTCGAGCAGATCCGCAGATTGGATGCGGGGGCTCGGTTTCATTCCGCTTTCGCCGGAACGAGGATACCGACCGTGGCGGAGGCGCTCGATTGGGCGATGGCGGACAATATGGGGATTGTGCTCGAGATCAAGGAGGCGGAGCGGCCGGACATTGCCGTTGATCGCGTGGCGGCGTTGCTGCGTGCAACAGGCACTGTCGACCGGGTCATTGTCATCAGCTTCGACCATGTGATGCTGAAGCGTGCGGGCGAGCGCCATCCTGGTCTTAGGACCGAAGCCATCACCCACGCCCGCCACGCCGACCCCGTCGGGGTGTTGAAGGCGTGCAGCGCGAACTCGGTCTCGATCGAGCTCGACATGTTCCACCCCGACGATGCGAAGGCGTTGCATGAAGCGGGCTTCAGCAACCGTGTACATGTGCCTCGTCCCGACGTGCTGGCCCGGTATTGGCGCGGCGGACGCGATCCCTTGCCGGACCTCGTGCAATGGATCGCCGACGGGCTTATCGACACGATCTCCGGTGATGACGTGCCGTTCATCGCCATGCTCGTCAAGCGCGCCGGCCGCGCCGGCTGAGGCCTCTTCGCAGAGCGAGGGCTCCGCAACCCGCGGGCGTGTTGATTGACCCCGATCGATGGCCCCACATTTCCTGTTCGGAATCCCAATGGTGCGTCTCTCTGGGTCTGGTGGTCGGCTGCGAGCTGGCGCTCGGGAGTATCTACAATCCACTTGCGGCTGAGTTCTTTTCGGGGAAAATAGGTGGCGGCGCCTTTCGGAACGATCGGCCAAGGTGAGCGGCGAAACGGATGCGACGCGCGCGCTCGATCGCTGCTTTCTGGTGACTGCGGCGGGATCTACGGTCACTGGAAGCGCCACGTGAATGCGTGGGACGCGGTGGCAGGCCGGACCGGCAGTGAGATCCTCCCGCAACGCCGATCGTGCTCAAACGATGCGCTGCATTCGGCAGCTCCGAATGAGGGACAGCCGAGGTTCGATGAAGGCCGTCTTCGTACTCTTTGATTCGCTCAACCGCCATGTGCTCGCCCCGTACGGGGGAAAGCGGGTGCCGACGCCCAATTTCGCCCGCTTGGCTGAGCGGACCGCAACATTCGAGCGCCACTATGTCGGCAGCCTGCCCTGCATGCCGGCGCGCCGCGACCTGCAGACCGGAAGGCTCAGCTTTCTCCACAGGAGCTGGGGGCCACTTGAGCCGTTCGACAATTCCTTTCCCGAACTGCTGCACCGGGTCGGCTCTTACAGCCATCTCGTAACCGACCACTTCCACTATTTCGAGGACGGCGGCGCCACCTATCACACCCGGTATGACAGCTACGACTTCATCCGCGGTCAGGAGGGCGACCCGTGGAAAGCCATGGTGCAGCCACCATGGGAGCGCCTGCGCCAGATGTATCATGAGCGGCAATTCAGCCAGTCGGCACGCGACAAGTTTCGGCGCAACATCGTAAACCGCGAGTTCATCAAGGACGAGAGCGAGTTCCCATCGGTGCGCTGCTTCGCCGCCGGACTGGAGTTTCTCGAGCAGAACCGGAACGCGGACAACTGGCTCCTGCAGATTGAGACGTTCGACCCGCATGAACCTTTCACCGCGCCCGAGCGGTTTCGCCAGGAATTCAGGACCGGATGGAACGGTCCGGTTCGCGACTGGCCGCGCTACAGCCGCGTCGACGAGCTGCCGGAAGAATGCGAGGAACTGCGCGCCAACTACTACGCCGTCGTCGCGCTTTGCGATTTCCTCGTCGGGCAGCTTCTCGATTATTTCGATACGCACGACCTTTGGCGCGACACCGCGCTCGTTGTCACCACCGATCACGGCTTTCTTCTCGGCGAGCACGATTTCTGGGCGAAAAACCGGATGAACATGTATGAGGAGATCGTGCACATCCCGTTCTTCCTGCACGATCCGCGCCGGCCGGGAAACGCCGGCGTCCGGCGGTCGGCGCTGACCCAGACCATTGATCTTGCGCCGACATTCCTCGATCTGTTCGACGTGCGGGCCGTTGCCGAGATGCAGGGGCATTCGCTCCTTCCGCTGCTCGACGCCGATCATTCGCTGCGGCACGGGGCACTGTTCGGCTATTTCGGCGGTGCGATCAACGTGACGGACGGACGCTATACCTATCACCGCTTCCCTCCCGACCCTCGCTCACAGGAGCTTTATCAATACACACTGATGCCGACGCACATCTGGGAGCCGTTCACGCCGGAGGAACTCGCCGGAGCCTCACTTGCACAGCCCATGCCCTTCACGAAGGGAGCGCCGGTCCTCAAGATACCGGTGATCGAACGCTCGCCCATGTTCGACAACTACGGCCCCGGCGCGCTCCTTGAGAGTGAAACACGGCTCTACGATCTCGCTAATGATCCAGGGCAGAATATGCCCCTTTCCTCCACGGAGATCGAGGAGGCAATGACGCGTCTCATGCAGGATCTCATGCGCGCCAATGATGCTCCGCCGGAAGCTTACGCACGTATTGCGATTGAGGCTAAGTAACATAAGACGCTCGTTAGAGCTGCCGTTCGTCCATCGATTTGGTCATCCGATTCAACATGATCGACATCGGCCTTGGTGATGCGCTCGAGCCTGGCGCAGAGATGGTTGGATTATCCTTCCATGCTGGATTTCCCGGCTCTCCGGTTCTGAGCCTATGCACGCGAGACGGTCATCGCCGAGAAGTTCCAGGCGATGGTCATGTTGGGGCGTGTGAATAACCGGATGAAGGATTTCTACGACATTTGGATTCTCAGCAGATCATTGATGTCAGCGATGACAGGCTGGTTCGAGCAATCGCTGCTACTTTCGAGCGGCGCGAGACTCAGATCCCCCAAGAGCTACCGGACGCTTTGACGGATGCATTTCCCCAGGACGGGCAAAAGCAACACCAATGGCGCGCTTTTGTCGAAGGCGTTGCGCGCAATCCGGGGGAACTGACGGATGTCATCACCGAGATTGCCGCATTCCTGATGCCGCATGCCGTTGCGGCCGCGAGGCTGGGCGATTGAGCGGCTCATTCCTGCCCATCGAGGAAGAACCGCACCATTTGACAAGAGGCATCCGGACCATTCGGGTCTGTATACGTTCCAGCGGAATGGCCGCCGGACCAGGCATGGCCGGCACCGTCCACCAGCCAGTATTCGACCGCCGGCCTTCCCGCGGGGTCCGCGACAATGGTTCTTGCATAGGTCCGTCCGCTGGCGGATCGGCCGGATTCCTTCCGGACGGCGCATCCGCCAGTTGGCGTTGCCGCCGCGACGATCCGATCGGCGTTGGAGGGATGGACCGTCCGATCCGCACTTCCCTGGAAGACGATCGTCCGGAGCCGGTGCCCGTTGGCGAGCCGCTTTGGACTGGATGCAAGACCGCCATCGCCGCGCATCGCGGAGAAAGCTGAGATGACGTCGTTGGCCGATCCGTAGGCGAGGCCGGAATGGATCCCCGCGGCTGAATAGAGATCTGGATAGGTCTCGCCCATAACCGCCGCCATTGCGCCCCCTGCCGATAGGCCTGCCACGAAGACTCGGCCGCGATCGAGGCCGAATTCCGACATGATCTCCATGGTGATTCCCGCAATGATCGAGGGTTCTCCCTCGTCACGTATCTGGTCGGCGGGCCTGAACCAGTTCCAGCAGGACGACGCATTGTTAACCCCGCCTTGACGGGGATAGGCAACCACCAGGCCGTGCGTCTCGGCGACCGCGTTCATGCCGGTTCCTGCTGCAAAGTCTTCGGGATCCTGCTTGCAGCCATGGAGCATGATGACAAGGCCGCGCGGCCGATCGGGTGCGGACGCGGGAACGTAGAGCCTATAGTTTCGCGAGCCTGCGGGGCAGGTGAAGGATCGCGCCAGAAACTGTGCCCCATCCGGCATGACGGGCTGGGGGACCTGTTTGGCGATTCCCGGCAGGCCTACGCCGTGTGGCGATCCGAACACGCCGGACGCCAACCGACTCTCGCGCAAGATCCGTACCGTTTCTCCCAAGGGTTTCCGCAACCTTTGCGATGCGGCGACATCGCCAACCCTTTCGGCGGGCTCTTCGGCCCCAGGCTTTGCCCATGGCTCGATGATCTCCGCATCCGGATCGACCGGAAAGGGGGTGGAACGCTGATTTGGCGGCGGTGGTGTGATGTCCGGATTTGTCGAGGTGCGAGTATCGGAGGCCGATCGGCCGGTCAGCGCATCCTGGATCACGCGTGTCGCCTCGGCGACGTTCAAGGCGCGCGTGGACCGTACCGCACGGCGCATGGCCGTTGCAAAATCGTCATTCATGGACTTGTCCTCGTTGGTCGGGCCGCAGTTCTATCGGATGCGTTCGGCCAGCGCCGATTTCAGCTCGGTGCTGGCCTGGAGCGCGCCGAGCACGGTGATGGATTCAATTGTTGCCAGAGCAAGTTCCGGTGTGACGTCGGGCGCGATGCGGGCAAGTCCGACCACCTTGATGTGAAGTCTTTCGCCGGCCGCCTTCAGCGATTCCAGATCGGCTCTGCTGTAGTCGCGCAAACCCAGCTCCAGCGTGTGACGGACGATCGACTGCTTGACGGCCTCGGCCTCGGCTGCAAGCTGGTTGCGGATCGCTGTGCGGATGAAGTCGGTGCGATTGGAATAGAATCCTTCCTGCACGAGAAGGTCGATGCGACCGAGATCGACGTAACCGAGATTGATGGTGATTTTCTCCGATTCACCGCCCTTGTCGCGTAACTTATAGACATTGTCTTTCATAATCATCCACCATCCACATGGATGGTATATGGATGGATTGTTGGTCCGTTGCAAGAGCCATATGTCTGCTGGCAACGTAATTAAACCTCAGATCAAGATGGCGACCGACAAAAGCAAGCCGCGAGAATTCAGGATGTCGAACAAATTCGCCTTCTCTCCGAATTCGATGTTGCTTAGTGCCAACCTCGAATATTCGCGCACCGTGTCGCCGAGAAAGCCCCAGGCGGCATAGTAGGCAAAGAAGGCAGGAGGGCGGCCGCGGTGACGGCGAGAACGCGCCGATCGTACGCGTCCCGCTTTCCCGAGGGCGGCAGAGACGCCGGCCGCTGCCGTAGGGCCTCGAGTGCTGGCAGGCCTGGCCGAAGTGCAAGGAACATCAACACGATGACGACAGCTTGGCGAGAACGACAAACGACAGAATGACCATGCCGCCGAGCGCGTGCTTCAGCCCAACCGACACCGCCAAATAGAGCAGAACGTCCCGCGCGATATAGCCACAAGCACCGATTAAGAGCAGCTGCGGCCAATAGCAAAAAAGTAGGCGTCCCATGAGCGCAAAGGGACCCAGCGCATCGACGATCGAATTCAGGCAAGAATTTAGTTGCGCCGGTCGCTGAGGACAACCTCAGTCGCAGACACGCCGCCTGCTGTATTCCGCATCATTGGGCCTGTTGTGACTAAGGGCGGACAGGGTCTGGGACAATTTGCCAACACGCTTTCGGACTAAGTTCTGCGAGCGACGACGGCGGCGAGCCGGGTCTGGGCGGTCTCGCAACCGCATTGCATGCCAGTTCGATGAAGGCGGCGATGCGCCGCTCGACCCTTTGAACATGGTTTTGCGCGGATGGTCTGGCGCCGAGCATATCCAGGGTCGATGTAAGCCTAAACGACGGCACGTGGCGCGCGGAGCGGCTCGTTGGCGAACGGCGGCGCTCTGCGTGGCAATGGTGGAAGCTGATCACGCGACTTGAGCAGACGGTGCCGCTCGCCGTGCGGGCGCGCGCACCTGCACGCTCTTGAGGTCTGAAATGGCGACAAAAAATACAACGGCTGGGAAGGACAAAAAGTGAGCGCCCAAGTGACCGGCTTAGAAGGCTTCGCTGGTCCAGTCCTCGACTCTTAGACCAGGCACCCGATCGAACTCGCGCCGATTGCTGGTGACGAGGATCAAGCCCTGCGAGCGCGCGTGGCCGGTCACGCGCGTGACGCGGGCGGTGGAACTGACCAGGCAGGGAAGGTGTTCCATCGCTGTGTCCGGATCCTTAACGATATCGAACTGTCAGCCGAGATCACCCGCTCGGTCGCGGGCAGAAACGTCAGAAGGATCAAGATCGGCACGGTCTATCCAGCGACCATCGGCGCGCTGCCGGCGTTACTTGCACGGATCGCCCTCAGGGGACGTCGGCCTCTCCCGCCCTCGCAAAGTTAGGCCTCTCTTGTGATCCTCACTTCATGCCCAGTCTCTTGCGCAACTCGGCGTTCTCTGCGCGCAACCTGTCGGCCAATATCTTCCGAAGCCGCTTGTTTTCCTCCTCGAGCTCAACGAGGTCCTTAAGATCGTCGATTTGAGAAACAGGCTCTGCGGCTTTTTTCCAATTATAGTAGGTTTGTTCCGTGATGCCGACCTGCTTCAACGCGTCCTTGAGAGTGCTTTTGCCGGCGGAAAGCAGGCTCTTGATAAGCGTGAGCTTTTCTGTCCGCTCGTCTTCGGAGTATTTCTTGACCTTACGGACCGGTGCGTTTGCAGTAGCAGCAGTTGGGGTTGCCTTGGCTGATGCCACCGTCTTCTTCTGGCGTGCCGCAGCCTTTGACTTTACTTTCTTGGGTTCCGTTTCTGCCCCTTGCGTGTCCGGTTGCACGCCATTTTCCTCAGCCATATGCTTTTTCTCCTGGATAGCTTTTTCTCAGTTTTTGGCGAGTAGCAGAAAGAGTCAACATAAGTGTTATAGTGATCCTTAATCGACGATTGAATCGCCTAGCACAGCGAGGCAACAACTGGCATGGATGAAGGTGGATTCCATGAAAAGCCAAGCTCAGACCGGCTTCACACGGCGCGAGGCGTTGAAACATGGTGCGGAGTTAGGTACTGCGGGTTCTGGTCTGCAGCTGTGACCGTCCGGACCGCTCGCAACGGGTCTGCATTCAAAGTTCACAAGGTTGTTGAAGGGTTCTATGAAAAGGCCACAAAGGAACTTCCTGGTTGAGTACAAATCAAGCCGTCAGCAAACGAAACCACGGGCAAATTCCATTTGGGGGGATGCTGATCTCAAGGCCCTGGCACGTGAACTAGAGGATCAATCGAATCCAATTTTCACCAGTCATCAGCCGTCGGACATGCCAGTCGGTGGCGGCGGCATGGGAGCGGTAACTAACTATGCGGGCCCTGACCTCGATAGTGACAGCACCACGCCGCCACCAGTGCTGCCGATGACGGATGTTCTGGTCGAGACACAGCAGAAATCGGAACCCGAGGCTCCTCCGGCAGCCCCCGTAATTGTTGCTGCGGATCAGGTCCGACGAACCGCGAAGCAGCCTGAAAAAAGATACCCGAAACTGCGCCAGAAACGCGCGAAGCCGGTTGTCTCCGGTCCAATTGAGGTTGACGAGCTTGTGCTCCTCGAAGCAGAAAACAGACGTCTGAAGAAACTCTTGGCCGAAACGCTTCGCGCAGAGAACACGCAACTCAGGAGAATGCTCGAGCGTTTTTGAGCCGGTCGAGAGATCGCACTTCGCCTCGGCGATCAGATCATCATCTGCAGCTCGGTTTTTCTTCGATGAGAGCCGAATCACGACCTTGAAGCCCAAAGTCCTGACATTCGACCAGGACAATCGCGTCTGCAATCGGTTGACCTATTCGGTGCAACGCGTCGCCAGGCAGCTACACGTTCAGCATTCTCGATGAAGCGAATGGCGAAAAGTTTATCCCGCTTCTCGTATCTGAAAGGCAGAGACAGCCCCCCGGTTCCTCCGCCTGCTGCTTAATCAGGCCAAGTCGGTCTAGGCTTCGCTTGCTCGCGCGCCAGGTGCCCCGACGCCATAGCGCCGTTGGCATTGACGTCGCGGCAGGCTGTTATCACTTTCGCGAAAAGGTAACAAATCCAGATAACCTTCCTGGCCCCAAGGATTGGAGGTGGACATTCTCTGCTTCCGATAACTGCCAGCGATACGCATCGTCACCCCGACCGGACGGGAAAAGGGCTCTGTCACGACACAGACATCTCCAGTTCGCGTTGTCAGGGGTTCTACAGTTCACTATTGTTGCCTACACTTCATCCTCCGTGTGGAAAGCGAGTCGTTGCGACTGGCGGGGAGTTTCATGGCATCTCAACTCGACATGTTTGCTCCACCTTCCGTGGACACTGAGGCCACGGCGGTGCCGATCCGCCCGAATATAAAACGGTGTCACAAGCGGCTGACGACGGAGGAGATGGCTGAACTTCTTGAAGAATGCGGGCAATACCGCGTACTTAGAAGACTTCTGCCTCGACAGGTGGCGGGCGTTGCTCGGCCCGGTTTTCCGAGAACAGCGGTGATTGTTGATACGGAAACGACGGGTCTCAATCACCGCCGCGACGAGATCATCGAGATCGGCGCCGTCGGCTTTACCTTCGACGACGACGGTAACATTGGTGATGTCGTCGGCGTTTACGGCGGCCTCCAACAGCCGACTGGTCCGATCCCCGAGGAAATCACCAGGCTTACCGGCATTACCGACGAGATGGTAGCTGGCCGGACGATAGATCTCGCAGAGGTCAGAGCTCTGATCGAGCCTGTAGATCTTGTCATTGCTCACAATGCCGGCTTCGACCGACCCTTCTGCGAGGCTTTGTCATCTGTCTTCTCGGGCAAGGCATGGGCTTGCTCCGTCTCTGAGATCGACTGGGCTGCTCGTGGTTTCGAGGGAACCAAGCTTGCCTATCTGATCGGGCAAGCAGGGTATTTTCATGATGGTCATCGGGCGGTCGACGACTGCTTCGCGCTTCTCGAAGTGCTCGATGAGACAAGTGCTCATGACGGGCGGAGCGCTTTCGCGGAGCTTTATGGGGCAAGCCAGCGATCGCGCGTCCGCATCTTCGCCGAACACAGTCCGTTCGACATGAAGGAACATCTGAAGACGCGCGGCTATCGCTGGTCGGATGGTAGCGACGGACGGCCGAAATCCTGGTGGATCGAGATCGCGGAAGAACTGCTCGATGACGAGCTGCGCTATCTGAGATCGGAGATTTATCGCTGGGACGAGGCCGATCCTCCCGTCCAACGGCTGACCGCTTTCGACAGGTTCAAAGCCTGACGAGCCCACACGGGCTCAGCTGTCGGCGACATCCTCGATGGCGTCCTGCTTTTGTGCGCTCGCCGGTGGAGGCAGCAAAATGCCGTCGGCCAAGGGGCGGTCCCTTGAAGCGCCATCGGGATCGAACCATTTTGGGCTCGTCAACCCTTGCGGAAGGTATAGCCGTAGCCGTTGAGCGCCGGTGCGCCGCCAAGATGCGCATAAAGCACTTTGGAACCCGTGGGGAAGAAGCCCTTGTTCACGAGATCGATCATGCCCTGCATTGATTTGCCCTCGTAGACGGGATCCGTGATCATGCCCTCGAGCCTGGCCGCAAGCCGGATCGCCTCCTTGGTCTCCTCAGACGGTACACCGTAGACGGGATAGGCATAGTCTTCGACCAGTACTATGTCTTCTTCATTGAGCTCACGGCCAAGCTCGACGAGGGCGGCTGCGCGGCGAGCGATCTCCAGTACTTGCGCTCTGGTCTGAACGGGAGTGCAGGATGCGTCGATGCCGATGACCTGGCGTTCTCGGCCGTCCTTGGCGAAACCAACGGTCATGCCCGCATGGGTCGAACCGGTGACCGTGCAGACGACGACATAGTCGAACTTGAAGCCGAGTTCCTTTTCCTGGGCGCGCACCTCTTCGGCAAAACCGACATAGCCGAGGCCCCCGTATTTATGGACCGAGGCGCCAGCAGGAATAGGATAAGGCTTGCCTCCCTTGGCCCGGACGTCCTCAATTGCGTCCTCCCAGCTTCGGCGGATGCCAATGTCGAAGCCCTCGTCAACCATTTGAACGTCGGCACCCATGATGCGGCTGAGCATGATGTTACCGACCCGGTCATAGACCGCGTCCTCGTGCGGCACCCAGCTTTCCTGGACGAGCCGGCACTTGAAACCTATCTTGGCAGCGACTGCGGCAACCATGCGGGTGTGGTTCGATTGCACCCCGCCGATCGAGACTAGTGTGTCGGCCCCGGACTTCAGCGCATCAGGGATAATGTATTCAAGCTTACGGAGCTTGTTGCCGCCGAAGGCGAGGCCGGAATTGCAGTCCTCGCGCTTGGCATAAAGTTCGATCTTGCCTCCGAGATGCTCCGACAGGCGATTGAGTCTTTCGATGTGCGTGGGCCCGAATGTGAGGGGGTAGCGTTCGAATTTTTCCAGCATGGCGGTTCCCTCTGCTTCTTCTAAGTACACGGAAACTCTAGCATCTCTCAAGTGAGAGGTGCTCTCGAAAGTAGATGCAGTTTTTCCTCAATGTTTGCATAGATCGAGATTCAGAGAGAGATAGATGCATTGCGACGTAAATTGGTGGAAGATTCTTTCATGACGGCCGTATTGGATCGAATCGACCTAAAGATACTGCGCCACTTGCAGAAGGACGGCCGGTTGACGAATGCCGAACTGGCGCAGCTCGTCGACGTGAGTCCGGCGACCTGTCATCGGCGAACGCAACGGTTGTTCGACGAGGGTTTCATCACCAATGTTCGCGCGATCGTCGCGCCACAACTGGTAAATAGGGGCGCTTTGGTCATAGTGGGCGTAGTTCTCGACCGCTCCACACCGGAGAGTTTCCGCGAGTTCGAAGAGGCGATTCGGAAGCTGAAATTCGTCCTCGATTGCCACCTGGTGGCTGGCGACTTCGACTACTTCCTGAAGATCCGCGTGGGCGACATGGCGGATTTCAATCATATCCACGGAACCAAGCTTATCGCGCTTCCGGGCGTACGGCAGACACGTACATTCTTCGTCATGAAGGAAGTGGTCGATAACGCGCCGCTGGAATTCTGAGCAGTCGCGGCAAAGTCCGCGTTTGGCGGTCGCGTCCAACCGATTGCCGCCCACGCAGGCCCGCTTCGCGTCGTGAGGGTATTCGCTGTATGCCGCTATCTGAGTGATGTTCGCCCGCATCACCGCCCCCTGCCGACCGCTTGAGCAACCCGGCTCCATAGCTGCAGCACTGGCGCGTCTAGTCCCAGGTTTCCTTGCGTTGCAGTCGCGACGATTCGGGCAATGACGAAGGCCAATGCCAACGTCAAGCTATTGAAGACGATCCCCGGCATCGGCGAATTCTTCGCCCGCCTGATCGATGCGGAGATTGATGACATCGGTCGGTTCCGCACGCCGAAGAAGCTTGCGGCCTATGCCGGGCTCGTCCCATCGACCTGGAAACGAAGTCGACGATGATCTTGCCTCCTGACGGTAGACAATGCACGTCGGGACGGGCTTCGTCCGTCCCCCCATCGTCGGACTTGCTTCCGATTGGCAACGCTCGACGCCGCGTTCCTTATGAATGGCGACGAATTACCGATTTGAAGATCCATCTGGACGACGCAGCGACGCTCACGAAGATTGCTTCGTTCTCTGATTAAGACCCTGGGATCTGCGCGCTTTGGGCAACTATTCGTCAGGCCGCTGATACGTGGGCTTCCATCCCCGTGTCAGTCCGCGGCTCATCGCCTGCTCCGCCATTGCCAACTGCTCCCTGAGATGCTTGCAGTCGAGTAGCAGTGTGGCGATCGTCGCTCGCGCATCTTCGTCGTGCCAGGCGAGTGCCGCTTCGACCTCCCAATCCAGGCCGCCGGCCAGGTCGCACGTCCGTTCCTTCGTTGCGGAGGCAGTCATTGCAGTTTCAGGCTCAACTGAACACCGCGCCTCGGCACAGGTAGAGGTCTGCTTATTTGGATTCTGCCGTAAACCTGCCTGCGGCGTTCGGCTTCCTGCTCCCTTTTCATGCGCAGCGTCGCCACGACAGCATGAGCGCGCTCAATCACTTCCTGGCTATGACTCATGAGAATCTCCGTCGTTTGTTCTTATTTTGTTCTCATGATGCGCAGCAGTCAACCTGCTTGTGACGGAAACCTCCCGGAGCTGATGATTAGCGTGTGATGTGTTGGCCAAAAAGGCGGGAACAACCGCTTTAACGCGTCATTCGCGATGGTAGAGTTATGAAAAACGCAGTATCCGCCGGATTGCGGACACTGCCCATTGGGGGGAGGAAATAGTTCGTCGACCCAAAACTTCGAGCGACGCTTATAATTCCTCTGTGATCGACCATCACGCCAATGATCCCATAGAGGTGCCGGAACAGAAAAACTGTCTGGAGCGTTTGAGTGATGCCACGTTCGCGTGAAGGAGGGAGGTCTGTGCCATGTCACCGTCAGCGTCGCCTAACCCAGTCGTATCTCCGGATGAACACATTCTGACGGTTCAGGAGGCCTTGGAGCCCTTATACATGAAGCTGGAGCAGGAGGCGGAAGCGCAATTAATCGAGGCCGCGGTAGCGGCCGGCTGGTCAGCTGATGAAGCGCTTGACGCCATCGACCTTCTAAAGAAACATGAAGTCCAGTCCATGGTCGGTCGCGGAAATTAAACCACGGGCCATTCATCCCTGAGCGCGCGTCGAACCCCTGCCAACTTCCGTTCAGCCGTCATCAGTTTTTTCTGAAGTCCATCGATGCGGTCTTCACTCGGACGCTCGTGTGAAAATAGGCACCGATAATCTCCATGGGGCTATTTTCAGCGATTGACAGATCCGGACCAGCATCGCAGCCGAGACGCGGTTTTCGGCCCGCTCATACTTGTGGATCTGCTGGTAGGTCACGCCGATGGATTTGACGAGCGTTTGGTGGCTTACTCCGAAAACCTTACGCATCTCGCGAATCCGAGCACCGATTTGCTGGTCATCGTTCTTTCGTCGTGGTTCGATTTGTCCTTGCGCATACCGCCCCCGTTCAGCAAGACGGCTCACGCTTCGCATGCTCGGCGCGCGCTTGGCAAGGCAACTGGAACTTGCCGCGCCAGATGCCGGCGCCCTGTGACCGCGCAGCGTCCTCATCGCCGGCATAGGCGCCGTTGCTGTACCTTGCCCAATCCAGGGCGTTGCCGCTTTCGACAAGCCAGCGATTGATTTCTCGGCCGTCAGCGCGGAAGCACGTTGCGACGAAGCGCTCGTATCGGTCGCGTTCGACGATTTTACAGCGTGTCGGGCGGGAGGCGGCGAGGAAAAGATCGAGTGCGGCAGCTGCCTCCTTGCCGCAGCGGTAGGTACTGCCGTCGCCGTCCGCGCACGTCTGCCAGCTCTCCGGCGCGTCGACGCCATGTAACCGGACGCGCTCGCCTCGGATTTCAATGGTATCGCCGTCGATCACTGTTGCTCGGCCGGTGATTGCGTCAGCGGCGCGCGGGGAAGGAGCCATCAAGCTGGTGGCAATGAAGGCTGCAGCGAGGTAGAGGCAATGTTTCGTCAAGTGGGTTCAATCGGCTCGAGGATATCTGCAGTATCGTTCTTCGGCGAGCCGACCTTCCGGTCGATCGGCCACATGGTCATCAGTTCCGCCGGAAACGGTTTCATCAGCTCAAACGGGTTCGGCTCCTGCGAGAGCCAGCGCGCATAGTCTTGCCCCTGCAGGATCACCGGCATGCGGTTGTGGATCCTCGCCATCATCTCGTTCGGTGGACAGGTGATGACGCAGAAGGTGCGGATGTCCTCGTCGGTCTTGGGATCGCGCCAGGTCTCGCAGAGGCCGGCAAGCGCGAAGGGCTCGCCGGATTTCATGGCGATCGCATAGGGCTGCTTGTTCTTGCCGGTGCCGTAGATGTCCTTCCACTCGAAGAAGCCGTCGATCGGGATCAGGCAGCGGCGCCGCCGATAGGCATCCTTGACCAGGCCGACGGTCGAGATGCCCTCGCAGCGCGCGTTGACCGGCGGCCGGCCGGGCGTCTGCGACTTCGTCCAGCGCGGGATGGGGCCACCTCTCGTCCGAAGAGGTTCTTCCAGGGTCTCGAATTTAGCCCGTTCAAGTGCAGACATTGAAGCGGCTCAGAACGACCGCGGGGCGGGATCTACCAGATGGAGGCTTCCTCGGGCAATTTGGTAAATAGCACATGTGCGCTTGACCGAACCGCCTTCGAAGCGAAAAGCGGCGGCGGCGCCGATGAAGCCGTTCGGAGACCTTATGCTTTGCTCGTTTATTGCTTCTTGACCTCCCGTTCGCACAAGACCTGCTACTAATGCAATAAAATCAAATCCGTAGGCCCCGTAAACGTTTGCTGTCCGCTCATAACGTTGGCGGAAGCTTGATGTCATGCGCGAGCCGCTTTCTGGTCCGAAGAGGCAGAGTTGACTGCCAGCAAGTTCCGGGCGCTGATAGGCCGCGGATGGCCAATCGGAGCTTCCCAAAACAATCGCGTTCGGTTTCAGGAATCCGTTGGCTCTAAGTTGTGCAAGTGCTCCGACATCGCCGTCGCCCGCGTTAAGCAAGAGCACCGAATCTACATCTTTCACTTTGGCCTTCAGAGGACTGTCCCCTGAAAAAGAAACGGCGCCCGGGGTGCTCACCAGCAGAGGCTTGATATTGTCGCGTGCCAGTCCAGCGTCGAGCCGTTGGCGTTCGGATGCTGTCAGATCCGCCGACAGTAGGACTATTAACCGTGTTCGGCCGGACGCTGCTGCGTAAGAAGCCCCTTCCACAGCGCTATCAATCCGGTCGGAAACAAAGGAGAAGGTACCGGCCGGAAGGTCGGGGGCGCTATTACGGAACGCCAAGATGGGCAGCCCCCTGCTGGCGACACCCTCCCGCACCACGGTCAAGGGAACCTTCGCGGCCGAAACAGCGATAAGCTTCACACCTTGGCCGGTGAGCCGCTGGGCGGCATCCCGCGCCTGCTGGGACGAGCCATCTGTATTTTCTATGGCAAGCGTTAGCTGGCCATCGCCGAGCTCGTCGACAGCAAGCAATGCGCCGTCAAGAATATCTCGCTCTTGCTCGCTTTCGCCCGCATTCGCCATCCTGGCCGTTATAAAGCCAATTCGGGTTGGCCCGGCGCCGAAGGTTTCCTGCGGTTTTGAACCATGCACCGCACGGCGCGCCTGTCTCGCCTGCGGGGGCTCAACGTCAAGCACATCGTGGGTCGCTGCCTGGCACCCGACAAGAATTCCGATCGTGATTGAGCCGAGCATGAGGCAGAGAGACCGGAGCACGGTATGCCCCGCTTGCAAAAGGGTACGGGTCGGTATGGGACTGAACCGCATCTTTTCAGTTCATGAACCGGAGCATTTTGGCGTGGAAGCAGTCACATTTGGCGAGATAATCCTGATCGCGCCAACCGGACTGCAGATAGCCATAGGCCTTACCGCAAGCGACTTTTGCCTCCGATGCCCAAACGAAGACCGGGCGCGTCGATGAAATCCATTGCGGATCATCGGCGACGGCGATCGCCTGCTCCATACGTGAGACAACTTCCTTCCTAAGAAGGGAAAGATCTCGTCCTTCGGGCAGGAACGATGCCTCAAGCGTCTCACATTGCCTTGCAGCAGGGGCGTATTCGTACACAAGGTCAGCAGCATGACTCGCCGAGGCTGAAAAGGCGATCACGGCACCGATGAACATCGCTCGAAACATTCGCTAATTCCCCCTCCCGGAAAATCCGGTCCGCGCATGCTCGCTGCGAACCGGGAAGATGTAAAGCTCATGCGTACCGTTATCAGACATCACCGGTCGTTTTCGTGCCGTTCTCGTTGAAGAGAATCTTCACGACTTCGTCCATGACCGAGAAGTTTTCGAGCACTGCTACGGTCTCCCATCCAGAAACGTTTCCGGCGCTGCCGTCGGTGTCTACCTGCAGGCTTGCGTTTTGTCCGTTGGCGTCCTGGACGACTCTGACGTAGCCATCGAGCGCGGCGTCGGTTGCAACGTCGCCTAGAAGAGCCGACAGGTCGACGGTATCGCCTTCGGCCGCGCTATAGTCGGTGATGACATCATCAATGCCAATCTGCAGTTCGTTGTCGCCGATCACGAAGGTATCGGCCCCTGCACCGCCAGTGATCCTGTCTGAATTCCCGGCTCCGTAGAGTAGGTCGGCGAAGGCGCTGCCGGTCAGCGTATCGTCATGGTCCGAGCCGATCAGGCCCTCGATGTTGCGGTAAGTTTCTTTGCCCAAACCAGCTGTAGTCAAATCCGCGACCGTGTTTCCCGTCGACTGAACAAGCGTGAGCGTCACGCCCGTGGTCGCGTCTGACAGATCAAGAAGATCGACGCCGGTCCCACCGTCAATGGTGTCGTCGCCCCCGCCACCGCCAAGCGTATCGTTGCCGCCTCCGCCATGGATAACATCGTTGCCGCCGCGGCCGATGATGGTGTCATCCAAAGCGCCGCCCGTCAGATTGTCGACTCCGGACGTCCCGTAGATGAGATTCGACTTTGTATCGTCGCCGACGACCACGATGCCCGGGTCGCCCGGATCATTATAGTAGAATTCGAACTTCGCAAATCGCGCCTGATAGTTGCCACCATCGTTGTCGCGATAGTTGAGCGTCCATGTGTCGCCGGCGAGCGCGGGGTTAGATGCGAGAAATTGCGCTAGCGTTGTTCCCGTCGCGACGCCTGAGGCGTTGAGCAGGTATATATTCGAGAAGTTTACTGTCGCCGCCATATAGCCGGACGAACCGTCATAGAACCAACTCTGCTCAAAGCTTGCAGCGTTGAGGTCATCCTCGACAATCGCAAACTTATTACTGCCGATCCAGAGTTCGACCTGTAATTCACCCTCACGCTGACTGCCGGCGTTTTTGGCATCGAACGTCGTGGGGTCACGCTCGCTGTTTGGAACGTCCGTTGCGAATGGAGCCTCCTGGAAGTCAGTTAGGACTTTTATCGTCGCGCCAGCGAGATTCGCGCTGATGCCATCGACAAACGCTTGCTGCAGCGTGATCGACTGACTGTAGTCTTTGCCGGAATTCAGTGAGCTGCCACCCTCGCCAACAGTCACCTGCGTGGCCGGCAGCCGGTTCGGCGGTACCTCGTTGATCGAAATCGAATACGTGGTAGTTGCCGTCCCGTCGTTGGCTTCAAGGTTCAACGTTTCGGTAACACTGTCATTGACTGTTGAGGTTGGTCTATAGACCAGATCAGCAAGCAAATTGAGGCCAGCCGCGGGATCGTAGAGCACAGTCCCATTGGTCACAGCGAGATAGTTGCTCCCGTCGAAATAGAACACGCCGGTCGGTGCATTGGTCGCGGTGACAATGACGTAATCGCCATCGACATCCGTCGGAACGGACACCTGCAGCGGATAGCCTTCGTCAAAACCGGGTGCCTGCTGCGCCGGATCGCTCGGCAGCCACACGCAGGTGCTAGCCATGACCGGCGCATCGTTGGTGCCGTTGATCGTCACCGTGACGGTCTCGGTGTCGGTGGCGCCGTCGTCGTCGGTGACGGTGACCTCGAAGCTCAGCGTGATCGTCTCGCCGGCGTCGAGGAACTGCACCAGGGCGTTCGGCACCTGGTAGCTCCAGCCGCCATTGGTGGCGGTGAAGCCGGCCGTCAGCGTATCGATCTGCGCCTGGGTGAGCGAGCCGCCGCTCCATGTCGGCTGGCCGGTCGGGGCGCTCGACACCGTCAGCGTCTCGTTGGTGTCGACGTCGGAAAGGCTGATGCTGCCGCCGGTCGTCAGATTGCCGTCGGCGAGGGGGCCGTCCTCGGTGACCGCACCGCTCGCCGTCGCCTCGATGACCGGCGCATCGTTGGGATCGAGCAATGCATTTACCAGATCTTCCCCGGTCGCGGTATCGAACTGAAGCTCGGTTGCATCAAGCAATCCGATGACAAGGCCGGCATCTCCGATGTCCCCCGTGGCGTCGGAAAAATTACCACCACCGCTCTGATTCGACGCGACACTAATCGCCCCATCGGGACCCGCTGCAACGTTGATGCCGTTGCCCTCGAGTACCGCCACCAGCGTCTCTTTAGGAATCTCGGTATCGCCGATAATGAAGGTCGGAATATTCAGCGCTGCGTTCAATATCTTGATTGTCGAGCCATCCGGCTGTTCGAGCACGATATCGCTGCCGACGACCTTTATATTTTCGAGTGAGGCACCGGCGGGAAGCCGAACGACATTGGCGGCATCTGCGCTGACCTCGTCTGGCATCACTGGTGCGGGACGCTCACTCTGGGGACTATTGACGGGTCCTCCAGTTGCAGGATCGAGGAGCTGCGGCTCTGAAGGCTGGCTGGTTTGCGCTTGGCTGAGCAAGAGATCGTTTCTCTCGACAACCTCCTCACCAGTCATAGCCGCGGCTGCATTCGTCGCGCCGGAAAGAGCAATACCTTCGGTTGTCATGAGAAAATCCCCCAAGAATTCAGGGCAAGTAAACACAGGCTATATTTGAAATCAATTCTTGAACGAGGACTTAAACGGCGGAATGCATATCAGAATATGCCGAACTTACAGAAATCTTTATCTTGCCTCAAAATATGCATATCCAGATATGTATCGGTGCCATAAAACAAGCTGTTGGCAGCCGCGGTCCATCAGAAAACGCTGCATGGGTACTCGCTGTTCCTTGCCGGGAGATAAGAATTACCGGCGCATACTCCAGAAAAGCAATTCAATGGTCGTCTTTTATAGGATAAAATTGAATAAAATTTTAAGAAAAACGTATTGTGCATTGAAGCAATAAGTAATCCCTGCCGATTTACGGGAGTTTTTCTTTTAAATCGTAAAGTCCCCGCATTCAACCGTGGGGTGATGCGATGGGTAAGAGAAATTGGGCGCGCGGCAAGGCACTATGGAAAGCATTGATCCTGGTCGCTGGCGTGCTGTTCCCGTCTGTTGGCTGGGCTGCTCAAGCGGACGCTGTCTACCTTGATCCATTGCAGGACAGAATTAGTTCCGTGGTGTCGTCTGCTTCTGGAGTCGGGGCCATCGATGCCTGGCTGGCAACGGAGACCCTTAAAACTGCGCCGCGACAGATGGCAGCGGTCATTCCCACCACTCCGCGCCGGCAAACAGCGTCGCCGTCCAGCGCTTCGGCCGTATTCCAGTCAGTGGCGTTCCGCGTGTCGTCCATACCCGCCGCGCAGAAATGGAAGGCGGTAGTTCCCGAAATAGCGGCAGCCAATTTGAAGGATTGCAGAGGAGCGAGTGAGTGCGTGGCGAAGAAAATTCTTGGAGCCTCGATTGACGGCTCTGTCCGCAGCAGCTTTCAGCAGAAGCTCAACAGCGTCAATCGCACCGTGAATAAGCTTGTGCGCTATCAGTCAGACGCAGAGAACTATGGTTCGAAGGATCATTGGGCGTCCCCCAGCGAGATCCTCATTCGCGGGAAGGGTGACTGCGAAGATTACGCAATTCTCAAGATGGCGACCCTGAAAGAGGCTGGACTGCCGCCGCAGGCCATGTCCATTGTCGTGCTTCGCGACACCCGACGCAATCTTTACCATGCAGTGCTCTCGGTGATGACCAGCCAGGGCTACTTCATTCTCGATAACCTGAGCGACGAAGTGAAGCTCGATATTGCCCTGCCTAACTACCTACCTCTGTATTCAGTCAGCGCCGAACGTACATGGATCCATGGAATCAAGGCCAGGGGGAGCAAGATCGCAGCGGCCGCCGCCCCCTCACTTGACGTCATGCCGGGGGAAGGGGAGCTTCAATAGACTCCCTTCCGTGCCTTCATGCCAAGATGAAGCCGATTACGACGTCCTGATCGAATAGCGAGGCGAGTGCGGCATTCAGCCGACCACGAGTGACATGCTCATTGATCCCGATTGTAAAACCTGCCGGCTGGGGTTCACCGGGAGAAGTTTTCAATCGGTCTACCAGCTGGGCAAACTGGATGTCGAAAGAAAGACGCAGGCTCTGTGCCGGCGCAGAGGGCTGAACCCTGAAAAAGCGCGACTGAACGAAGGTCAGGAATGCGGGATTGTAAGCAATGATGCGCTTGTCTCCCGTCAGGGCGAAAGCTGGCGATGGGCAAGCGCGCACCTGGCCCGCAATGAGCGAGAGTTCGCTGCGCTCTCTGGCGCTCGACAGCTGTTCGCGCAGGTAGTTTGTCGCGACAAGACGTAGTCTGGCGGTCAGATTGCCTTCGCCGGTTAGCGCCATGTCGCTCTCCGCGATGATATCCGCAAGTCTACAGCCTCTGCGGGCAGCAAGTTCGGAGAGGCTCGACCAGTAGATTTCCTCGAGCTTTATTCCCCTTCTCTGTCCGGCGACCGTGACGACACGGAATTTAAGTGCCCACATTTCTTCTGCGGACGAGGCGGTAGAAGGCTCCGTCATACTCTAACGCTCCCGAAGGGCTTCCTCGCGCGCCTTGTTGATGGGCTTCATCAGGTAGGTAAGGATTGTCTTCCTGCCGGTCATGATGTCGACCGATGCGATCATGCCGGGCATGATCGCATACTCCCTGCCATCCTTAACAAGTGCCGCCGTGTTGGTTTTGACACGCACGAGATAATAGGTTTCGCCGGTATTTTGATCGACCAGGCTGTCAGCGCTGACCGTTTCGACCTCGCCGCCAAGGCCACCATAAATCGAGAAGTCGTAGGCCGAAATCTTGATGAGAGCCGGCTGCCCGGTACGCACGAAGGCAACGTCCCTGGGAGGAAGGCGCGCCTCGACGAGAAGCGTTTCGGAGGTCGGGACGACGCCGCCAATTACCGCGCCGGGCGTCACGTAGGCCCCGACAGTATTGACATCCAGCGTATTGATGATGCCGTCGACCGGAGATCGAATGTCAGTGTTCGCAACTCGGCTGCTCGCGCCCCGAATCGTTTCCTCGATGACGGAGAGCTGCGATAGCGCCTCTGTTTTCTCGGCCAAAGCCTCTTGTCGCAGCTGTAGCGACAGCTCTGTCACCTGCAAAGCAGCCTCGTTGACGGCGGCATTCAGCCTTCCGACGCTTTCCCTCGAAAGCGCTAGTTGCCCGCGGATATCGGTCAATTCCTTTTCGACCCGCAACAGTTCCGTCTGCGCGACCAACTTGCGTTTTGCCATGGGCGCCAGCAGCTCCTGCTCACGCTGCGTTACATCCAAACTCTCCGTCAGGCGTGTAATATTGGCCTGTGCTTCGGCGAGTTCCTTTTGACGCTGTCCGAGCCGCGACTGCATGACTGAGAGCTTGTTGTTGAAGTTGCCGGCCTTTGCATGAAGCAACAATTCCTCGTTGGTGCATATACCAGGCGCGGCTTGCGCGATGTCCGCCGGGCACTTGTAGTGCGAAGCATAAGCTCCCGTTTCTTCCAGCTCGAGCCGGGCCACTTGCGCGCGCAAGGAGCGTGACTTGGCTTCCAGCTCGCCGAGTGACGAGCCGCTGGCCGTATCGTCCAGCCGCAGGATGAGATCGCCGCGGCGAACCACTTGGCCAACTTGGACCGCGATCTCGCGAACAATGCCAGGCTCGCTCGACTGGATGATTTGGGTCTTCGACACCGGAATGACCTTGCCTTCACCGCGGGCGATCTCGTCGACTTCAGCGATAGCGGCCCATGCCACGAAAGAGGTGATCAGGAGCCCAATGACGAGCAATCCCGCGCGAGCAGCAAAGGGCGGGGTGTCATTCATGCCGGGTCCCTCACGGCACAAATTCTGGTGCATTCACTTGCGAGCCAAGGGGAGACCATTAGCTTGCTCCCCGCGCAGAATCTGTCGAACCCGTCCGCTTCTGCAATTGTTCAATGACCTGCGTCTTGGGGCCGTCGGCAACTATACGTCCTCGGTCGAGAACCAACAGTCTATCGACGAGATGTAGCATGCTGTGACGGTGGGTCGAGATCAACACGGTTACATCCTGGCCAAATACTCTGGATAGTCTGTTGATCAGTTCGCGCTCGCTGGCCATGTCCATGGCGCCGGACGGTTCGTCGAGGAAGACGATCTTCGGCTTGCGAAGCAAAAGGCGCGCGATCGCCACCGCCTGGCGCTGTCCTCCAGAAAGCTGTGAGCCGCGTTCGCCAACCGGCATGTCATAGCCGCGAGGATGGTAGGAGACGAAATCGTCGACCCCGGCAAGCTTCGCAGCTGCGATCATCTCCTCGTCACTGGCCGTCGGATTGGCCATCAGAAGGTTCTCCTTCACCGTGCCAGAGAACAGGTCGGAATTCTGAGAAACGAAGGATACTGCCGAGCGCACCACGGAGGGATGCAATTGCCGGATATCAACGCCGTCAAGGAGAATTCGACCCGAGCTTGGAGAATAGAGTCCTGACAAAAGGCGCCCGATTGTGGTTTTTCCCGAACCAATACGGCCGATGATGCCGACGCGCTCGCCGGCTGCGATGGTGAGGCTGATTCCATTCAGGACCTTGTGATCCGTTCCGGGATAGGCGAAGTCCATATTGGCGAAAGCTACGCCTCCCTCGCGAATGTCCCGGTTGACGAAGCCGATCGTGTTTGGACGGTCTTCGGGTTGCTCCATAATCGAATTGAGGATTCTCAACGACAACAGCGCCTGGCGAAGTCGCGCGAGAGTCATGGCTATCTGCCCGAGGGGCGCTACAGCACGCCCCGCCAGCATACTAGCTGCGATAATGGCGCCGGAAGAGATATTGCCCTTTGTAAATTCATAAGCCCCAGCGACCACGATGCATACGGTGACGAGCTGCTGCACGAATTGCGTCGCGTGCGAGGCCCATGACGATATTTGCTTTATCTGCTCCGAGGTGTTCGCTGAGTGCTTTGCCAGTTCGTTCCATCGGCGCAGGAGTTGTTTCTCCGAATGCAGCGTCTTCACCGTTTCGATGGCGCTGATGGTTTCGACCAGCAAGGATTGACGCTGAGCCGATTCGTTCGATGCGGATGCGACACGATTGCCGATCCGGTACTGGGCGACGTAGCCGATGAACAAACTCAGGAAGAAGGCAATCGTGGGAATAACAGAAATCCATCCGGCGACCGCATAGACCGCAGCAATGAAGACGAAGACAAAGAGGCTGTCGATGAGGGTGCTAATCGTGTTTGACGTGAAGAACTCGCGCACAAATTCGTACTGCATGGCTCGATTGGCGTATTCGCCTGTCGAGAGTGGTCTGGATGCGAGGGTCGCATGCAGAATTTTGTCAAACAGCATGTAGGATAACTTCAGGTCCGCTTTGCGGCCGGCATAGTCGATGAGCGCGGCGCGCACTGTTTTCAGCAGGAAATCAAAAAGGATGACTGCGCTGATGCCAAGTGCCAGGACCCAGAGCGTCGCAATCGCCTTGTTGGGCAAAATGCGATCATAAACGTTCATCGTGAACAGTGGTGCCGCCAACGCAAGGACATTTATGAAAAATGCCGCCACCGCGACCTGCGCATAAGCTTGCCAGAAGGGCCTTATTGTCGAGGTCAACCAATGCTTGCGGTCGATGTTGCGTGCTTCGCCAACACCCGGTCCGGTCGCCGCGTTCAAATATGTCGCAGAGAACGACACAGCATAGCCGACGCTCGCAAGATGCAATTCCGAATACCTGACAGCTCCGCTGCCGGGCGGCGGCGCCGCATTCGAAAGACTGAGTGCGCCGTCCAACCCCTCTTCCAAAATTGCCAGGGCGCGACCATCCCGAAAAACGAGCAGCAGCGGAAAGAGAAAATCCCTGTTTGCGAGCGCGCGCTGCGAAACAATTTCTGTCTCCAGGCCGACGCGGGCGGCGACCCGCGACACCTCCTCGAAACTCGGCGATCGAGCATCGAAGGGAACATCAGAATAAAGAACAGTATCGGAGGACGGCCGGTTCAAGAAGATGCATATCTCCTTGAACGCCGTGGTGAAGCCGGTCAAAGACGGGCCGGGTTGCGTTTCAACGCCCTGCATGACGAGGACCGATCATCTGCCTTCAGAAAGGCCATCATTTCTGCCGGATCGGTGCAAGTAGGTCGAGCGGCAGGTCATTCGTCTGGCGGGAAGGTACTCGGCGGTAAGTCTCCGTGGCTGGCGCTTCAGAAACATTGAATTCCTGCCTTGCATAGGCTTCGGTCTGAGCCGGCGCCTTGATCTGCATGGCCGAAAGGAGCTGGCCAGTGGCTGCAAGCAGGCGATACTCGGCGAACAATGCGGCGTACTGTGCCGTCTTCGCAAGAACGTTCGCGTTGAAGCGTGCGTTTTGCGCGCCAAGAACATCAAGCAGCGACCGTTGGCCAACTGCGAGTTGCTCGCGATAGGACGAAACCAACTGGTCGTTTACCTGCGCCTGCGCCTTCAGCGTTCGCGACAGATCGTATTGGCTGGCGCGACGCTCCCAGGAAATCCGTACCGCTTCCTCTACTTCGCGATGCGCCTGATGGAAGACGAGCCGCTGCTCACTTGCGCGACGCATCTGTTCCTGCTCGTTGGCAATGTCGACGCCGCCGCGATAGAGGTTCCACCTCGCCACGACGCGTGCTTGGGCATCCCAAGTGTCACCGGTAGAGCCGTCGACGTCCACTCCTGAGCGGACGCGCCCCTCGGCAACGATCTCAGGCAGCATGTTGGATCTCGCCGCCTTTACCTGAGAGTCGGCTACATTGATGTCGGCGTCGGCCGCCTTGATGCGTGGATTATTGGCGCGTGCAATGCCGATGGCCGATTCCAGCGTCTTCGGCAGCGTAGCAGACACGGACTTTGGCATGGACGGCTTGGTCAGTGGCTGGCCCACGAGACGGTTAAAGCTGATTTTTACCGTATCCAGCGCCTCCTGCGCTTCCTGCAGACGCGCCTTTGCAGCAAGCAATCGTTCGTCCACCTGCTGACGGTCGGCTTCGGTAAGCCTCCCACCCGAGATGAGCGAACTGATGTCTGAGCGGATTGCCTGATGCGCGCTGACATTTCGGCGCGCCTCTTCGACTATTTGCTGCTGAAGAATATACTCGAAATACTCGCGAACGATCTGAAGTGCGATTGTCTCGGAACGCTCCAGGACGCGAAACGAGGCGCTGTCAACGCGCGCGGCCTGCCGTTCCAGCTCAGCCCGTCGTCCGCCGCCATCGAAGAGTTTTTGAGTGACGGTCAGGCCAACTTCCGACGGGTATAGGGGGTCATTTTCGATGGACGCCAATCGACGGCTGTCGTCCTCGAGATGACGGGCTCCGGTGGACGCTTCCAGGTCGACACTCGGCAAGTAAAGTCCGCGCGCTTGCCGCAGCTCGAATTCGATCGCCTCGCGATTTTCTACCGATTGTCCGATCTCGGGGTTGGATTCCATCGCGATCTGAAGCGCTTCCCGCAACGTCATCGCTTGAGTTGTACCGCCGACGAATACGGCCGATGCGAGCAGAGCGGCAAACAGTCCGCCCTTCATTTTACTGTTCTTCAATTAATCCCCCTCGCAACCCATACTCGCCGAATTAGTTGGCGAAAAAATTGCTCTCAAACCCACGCTAAAATAAAACCTTGATAATAAAAGAAGGCTCCCGAATCTACGCCAGCCCGCGGCCCTACCAAAGTTTCGCGATCATGTTGCAAATATAGAACATCCGATCGCCGGTGCTCCAGACGGCGGCGATGCGAAATGAAATTAGGCGGATGGCAAGCGTGTGAATCCGACCGTCGGGGCAGTAGTCCCCGTCACTTCAACGGTCTTCGAAGCCGCGGCATGATGCAGCCGCTCCAAATCGATGCCGCCATCGAACAGCACACCGCCCAGGCTGAGGGTGAGATCAACGGCTTTCCCGTCGGCCGCAAAGTGTGAAGAAGCCAAGGCTTTGGTCAGGCGTGCGCAGACCTGATCGGCATCCGCCTCACTGGCGCCGGTGAGTAGCACGTCGAAGCTCGCCGGCCCCGTTCGTGCTACGACGTCGTCGCGACGGACGGAAGTGCTGATGGTTGAGGCGACGAACTGTAAGATCTCTTCATTCCATTGCGGACCAAAGATGGCGCCAATATCGTCAAGATTATTGATACGCACATGGATGAGTGCGCCCTGGAGCGAGTCACCGGAACGCTGCCGCCGGCGCTCCAGTCCGTTCACGTGCTGTACGAGCCCGCGGCCTGTCACACAGCCTGTAGTACCATCGTGCACGACAATATGATTAAGTTGGTTTCGCAGCCGTTCGGCGCGCCTAAACTGTACAGCGGCGACTACGATCAATGGGATCCCCAATAACAATGAAATCAGCGCCGTAGCGACAACGGCGGCAACATAGGGGCGATCGGCAAGGACAACGAGGGTAACATAGGTGAGCGACTCGGAAAGGACGGCGAATCCGAAAATTCCGCCGAGAGCATAGCGTGCCACCCGCCAGTCCTTCTGCGCCACGGATGGTACTTCCCTCTGCATGCATCCAGCTCCCGATTCATTCAGGATAATCGGTCTAATGCGGTTTTATGGATATTCTCTTTCCTGCTTGTCTACAAATTTATGTAAATGTCTCATCTCGGCCGTAGTGGCCTAAGAAAGCACTCACAATGCACAGCCGAGCCATTTAGATGTATGCGACAAGTTCATCTCGCGCACGCCGCTTGCCACGTCAGGGATAGCGTGCTCGGTCAGGTGTCATGCCTTGATTAATATGGTGAAGCCGGAAGAGGGCGCTTCACAACCGGCGCTGCCAGCTCCATCTTGCGATCTCAAGTGACCTCATTCACAAGCCGTTTCCGAAAGTCGGCGGGGGCGTGAAGCCCGGAAAACCGAGCCTGGGATAATCGCAGCGAACGTCAAACTTGGACGGCGGCTTGGTGCGGCTGCAGGTCGGATTGGTCTTATAGGCATATCCAGGTAGGGACACGTACTGGCTGCCTTGGCCACACACCATTATGCTCGCCCAAAGAAGAACCGATGCGAATGAAGTTTTCATGACCGCCTCCTCGTGAGGACATCATCCGAACGCCTTCGGGCAGTCACAGATTTATTCTTTACTTTCGCCCGTGCTTGCGCTGGGTCTCAGGTCGTCGCGCGCCATCCGGACCCAGTTGCAGATATTCTCACGAACGGAGATGGCCCACGATTCCAACAAAAGCGTTAGGGTGCCTTTTCGGAGCCCAGCTCGGAATCGGTAGAGGCGGTCTCGGATTTGAAGGTCGACGGCGACCTTGGCATTCGGATCGACTGATTTCACCGCCTTTTCCACGGCCCTGACGCAGTGGCCGCAGGTCATGAGGGCTACGGTTAGATGCGTCGGAAGCCGGTTGATCTCACTGCCATAAGGTGGGGCTTCCAACGATGGCAGGTCAAGTCGCTTGCGAGAAATTTATCCTTGTAGCGATCCAAGGCTGGGATGAAGTGCGTCCGTCCGTCGCAACGTTGCGCTACCGGCTTCCAACCAATAGCGGTCCATGCTCACTGCTCGGGATCGTGCTCGGCCGGATGTGGACGATGTCAATGAGTCTATTAGCCGTTCAGATCGCCGTCGCGATGATGAATCGGGCGGGCTGCGCACCCGAAGCTCAGGGTCGCAATTCGAATATTTCCAAGCAATTGATCCGGCGCAAATTCGCGGTGCTGTCCTCTGCCTATAATGATCCGCGGTCGGCTTCCGGTCGTCCACCTGCAGCGAAGCCGCTGGTGGGTTTGAGGTCTCTAGACAGCGCTGAGGAAGGAGTATTCCATGAGGATGACTGCATGGCTGCGTCCAGCCGCACTTACCGCTCTTTTCGCTATAGTTGCCGCCGGCTCTGCCGCGCAAACGACCGCCGTTGATCCGCACCATCCTGATGGGACGCCCACGCAGGCGGCACCGCCTTCCGGGGCTGAAGGGAAGGCTGGTGAGGGCGGGCAATCCGGCATGATGCCAGGTGGCATGATGGGTCCAGGCATGATGGGCCAGGGTATGACGGGCCAAGGTATGATGGGCGGGATGCCGATGATGCCTATGCGCGGACACATGATGAAAATCATGTTCGCCATTGCCGACGCGAACGGAGACGGCGGCCTTTCGTTTGAGGAAGTGTCGGCCATTCACAAGCGGATCTTTGACAGAGTGGACGCTAACAAGGACGGAAACGTCTTTCCCGAAGAGATTCAGACCTTCATGCGACCGTAGCCGCTAGCCTCGGCGCGAGAGCAACGATTTCGGGATGGCGCGTTTCGCCGCGCTTTCACTCTTACGATACGCTGCAATTTGCAGTCGATAGCCTTGCACCAAGCCGAATGATCGCAAATGGGCACGGCGGCGCCGGACATGTAACCGGTGTCGACCTGTAAGACCGGGTCGGGCGGCTCAGTTGACAGCCGCCGCTGGGTACGCCTGGAGATATCGATCCGAGACCTGAGACAATACCCGATAGAGCCTGTGAGTAGTAAAAGTGCCAATACAGCGGGTTGCACCTCGGGCAGATTTCAGGGAGGACTGATTGTGAAAGCCGCCTACTCCAAGTTGCTGTGGACGATTGTATTGATGCTTTTTGAGTGTGCCGGCGTGAGTGCCGCCGCTGATCAAATGAGTGGCAAGCGGATCGCTGAACGCTGGTGCGCCGAATGCCACGTTATCGCGAGCACGCAGCGGCAAGCCTCAGACGCCGTTCCCTCATTTGCCGAAATCGCTCGGTCGAAGCGTTTCGATGAGAGCTCTCTCGCAACTTTTTTGGCAGCGCCGCACCATTCTCGTATGCCCAACCTGTCACTTACGCGCACCGACATCGCCGACCTCGTTGCCTACATAAAGCGCGACGCACGATAGTGCCCTCGCGCATTCGGCGAGGCCGAGCTCAATGGGGACAGCCTTGGCTTCAGTCAGTCGCCCCGCCTGCCGTGTTTGCGCATCTCATCGATCCAGTGGGAGCGTTTCTTTTCATCGGCAAATGAGAGGCCGAAAAAACTCTCTCGAATTGGCTTGATCCCGGCGAAGCTCAGCATGCTGCGCTCAAAGCCACGAACCCCGTAGGCGCCAAAATACCAGCGATAAAGAAGCACCGGCATTCCCATAGTGACGACGATGCGAGCGGATCGGCCGGCAAGGAGCCGTTTTGGGCACCCGCCCTCCTTATACTCCATCGCAAAACCAGGCCTGAAGATGTGTTCGAGAAAGCCTTTGAGCATGGCGGGCATCATTCCATGCCAAAGTGGAAACAGAAAGACCCAGTGCTCCGCCCAGCGCATATCTTCCTGGGAGGGTCTGAGGCCGGGCGGCGATGCCCCGGTCTCGAAGTCCTCCTGGGTACGCAGCAGCGGAAATTCGAGTTTGGCCACCTCTATACGGCGCACCTCACGTCCCGCGGCACTGGCGCCCTCGGCATAGGCGTCGGCCATGGCATGTAGGAGGTGGTGTCCCGCGGGGTCTGGATGGCCCTGGATGATTACGATGCGTTTGGTCATCTGCTGTGCACTTGTTTCTTTATTATTGCTGCGTCGACGAGGCAGTCGGCTCGGGTGACTCGGAAGGCGGCACTAGGGTTGCCCGGCAAGGAAATCGCTGACGACCGCCCGCACATCATCCTCATGTCCGACTAGCAGGTGCCCACCGGTGTCGTACACGACCAGCTTGGCGTCCGGGATGCCGTTGGCCGCGAACTTGGCGGCGGGGAGCGTATTGAACAGATCATCTCGGGCTGAGACGACCAGGGTGGGAGCGCTAATCTTCTCAAGCGCCAGGCCCTGGAGGTCGGGCGCGCTGTCAATGTTGATGCCGGGAAAGCGCCGAGAAAGCGGTTCGACACTGCGAACAATATCCATAACCCGGTCCTGCTCCTTCGCCGAAGCGGCTTCGACCAGTTCCGGAGGTACTCCGATAAAACGGATGCGACGGAGCAATCTTCTCCATCGCCCACCAGGCGAAGTCGGCCCCGGCATTGACCAGCCAAAGCACGAAGGCGCTGCCACGACTTCCCTCGACCATCACAGGGTTTTGTGGCGTGTAACTTCCGGGAACAATCAAGATCAGCGCGGACACGTAATCCGGATGGCGAAGTGCCAGTTCGATTGCCGAGCGCGCGCCCGCCGATACCCCGACTACGATGGCCTTGTCGATCATAAGCGTGGACAGTAGCGCCCTATGCGCGTCGGCTTGGGCCGCCGGAGAAACGTCGGTCGGAATCGGTGTCCCCAGATATCCGAAGCGTGACGGGGCGATGACGCGAAAGCGGTCCCCCACCAGATCGGCAACGTTGGTCAAGCCCTGGTCCCACCCGCCACCTGCGCCGTGAATCGACAGAAGCGGGGTACCGTCACCCCTTTCGGCATATTCGATCGGACCTGCCACCGTATTGGCGATCTGCGAACCCTTGGCGACAGCGGAACGGGCGCGACTGTTCATTGCTGTAGGACAGCAAGACAAGCCCACCTGCGATCGCGGCTGCGATAGTGATAACCGAAAAGCCCCATCCAATCCCACGCATGGCCGCCATCCTCAGATCGTCCTCTCGCACATATTCTCTCGGCTTTGAGACGCGCGCTTTGATGTCCCTCAAACGGATCTTTGATGGGGACAAGAGCAATCGGCCGGTCGGCACTTTGTTAGTCGGCTTCCATTAAACGATAGATTTCCTGCTCCTGGGCGAAGTGCAGCCGCGTAATGGCTTCGAGCCCGTGCAGGAGGCGTTGGATCTCGTAAAGTTGTGCCGGGCTTGGACCATTGGTTCCAAGCGCCCTGCGTAGAGACGTAAGGTTGTGGACGAGGCGCTGGATCTCCATATGGGTCCGGCTCATGCCAGCCAAGGCATCCGGTGAATCGGAGTGACTGCGCAGCTTGGGATAGAGCTCTTCGTCGTCTCGCTTCTCGTGTGGCAGAAGGTGCTTTCGCAGTTGGGCGTCGAGGTCGGCAAGCAGATCGCGAACATCCGTTGCGCTCATGTGTTGAATGCGCTCGGTCGTGTGGCGTATCTCGTCAACCACCTCCATCAGGACGAGATGTTCAGACTCCAGCTTGAGGAGCTCTTCATGCGGCAGGCGCGTCGTTTTCCAGCGCCTGGAGAGGGGTTCTCCCAGCGCACGAAGGGCATTCAGAATGGCTATGACGTCAATT
This sequence comes from Sinorhizobium shofinae, assembly GCA_001704765.1. Taxonomy (GTDB): domain Bacteria; phylum Pseudomonadota; class Alphaproteobacteria; order Rhizobiales; family Rhizobiaceae; genus Sinorhizobium; species Sinorhizobium shofinae. The sequence continues at coordinate 6,535 of MBFK01000065.1, read as the reverse complement.
GCCTCCTGCAACAGGGCGCCCTGAACAGGCGTCAGGTAGCCAAAGGCGGCGGCGATCATGCCGGCGATCGATAGTCCCATGCCGACGTAGATGCTCTGAAGGGCAATGCCTCGTGAGCGGTGCGCAACACGGATGGCGCTGACGAGGCGATCCAGTCTGTCGACCAGGATCACTACATCGGCTGCGTCGGAGGAGGCGGCCGCCCCGCGCGCGCCCATCGCCACCCCCACGTCGGCCGCTGCAAGCGCCGGTGCATCGTTCACACCATCGCCCACCATCATGACAGGTCCGGATGCCCTTTCCGCTTGCACGAGCCGGGTTTTGTCGTCCGGGCGCAATTCTGCGACGACCTTGTCCAGACCGAGGAAGGAGGCCAGACTGTCGGCGAGATCGGCGCGGTCTCCGGTGGCAAGCACGATTCGCCGGACTCCGGCGGCGCGTAGTTGTCGTATGACTGTGCCGGCCTCGGGTCGGACTTCGTCGGCCAGCAGAAACGCGCCCGCAAGCGTCCCGTCCCGGGCTACAAGAACCGCAACCGTTCCATCCCTCCTGATCCACTCTTGGACTTCACGCGAGAAAGCGGTCTCTTGAATCCTCGTACTGACGAAATCCCAGCCCCCGACCGCAATCCTGTGGCCATCCAAGAGGCCGATGACACCGGAGCCTGGTACTTCACGTGAACCAGAGGGTGTTGTGAGCATGAGCCCGCGCTCCCGAGCGGCGGCAACCAATGCCCGGGCGATGACGTGGTGCGACCCCTGGTCCAGGGACGCCGCCAGACGCAAGACCTCCAGCGGTTCCAGGTCGGCGCATGCCTTGACCTCTAGAAGACGGGCTCGGCCATCGGTGATTGTTCCTGTCTTGTCGAGGATCACCGTCTTGGCTTCGGCGAGCGTCTCGAGCGCGCCACCGCCTTTCACGAGGATACCCTTTCTGGCGCATCGCGAGACACCCGAAATGATTGCCACCGGAACGGCTAGAATGAGAGGACATGGCGTCGCGACGACCAAGACAGCGAGTGCCCGGATCGCCTCTCCGGACAAAATCCAGGCGGCCGCGGAAAAGAGCAGCGAAGTAGCGAGGAAGAGGAGGGCGTAGCGGTCAGCAAGTCGCGCCATCGGTGCCTTTGCGGCCCTTGCTGCTTCCACCAGCCTTGCAATTCCCGCGTAGGTACTGTCGCTCGCTGAATTCGACGCGATCATTTCAAACGGATCGCCCGCATTCGTCGTGCCGCTCATCACCGTCTCGCCGGACCCCCGTCGAACCGGCAGCGCCTCACCCGTCAGTGCGGATTCGTCCAGCACCGCGACTCCGCCATTTATGCTGCCATCGACGGGCAGGACCTCCCCATTGCGGACCAGAATTCGATTGCCAGCCACTATCTGCTCAACCGGTACTTCCTCCAATTGTCCATCAGCATAGCGTGCGGCGGTGCGGCGGACCCTTCCAAGTAGCGCCGTCAATTCGACGCTAGCGCGCCTCTGTGCGAACGCTTCAAGCGCTTGGCCTCCCGTAAACATCAATGCGATGATGCTGCCGGCAAGGCTTTCGCCGAGGAGGAGCGCTCCGGACATGGCAAGTGCGGCAATCAGATCCAGGCCGAATTCTCTTTTGCCCAAGCTGATGGCAAACTCGATAAGGAGGGCAGCAAGGACGACGGCGGTGCCTGCCGCCCACGACCACGAGCCAAGATCGGGCCGACCTGCCAGTGTGAAGAGCCCGCCCGCCGCGAGCGCGATAATATTGAGTCCAAGCAGAAGTCGCTTGCCAAGCTCCTCCTCTTGCCAAACCGGCTTCAATCGTTGGCTCGCATTCAAAGTGCCTCTCCACCTGTGTAGACTGATCAAGGCGGCGCAAGGATCTGTCGTGTGATCGTGATCGCGCGTAGCATAATCGATACCGATGCCATTGTTTTGATCCCGCGCAAGAGACCGCAGATAATTGCGCACAGCAAGCTTGCCACAGCGGCCCCGGTTTGCTTTCTTGTGGCGTTTCAACTCGGATAAATCTAATGACGGTGCAGCGGCGGCGACGCATCATAAGGCGCCAGCGGAGTTCTGTGGGTTTGGCGCTCGTAGCCGCAATATCGTTCCTCGCGGGCATGACCGACGCGTTAGGCCTCATGTCCATCGGAGACTTTGTGTCGTTCATGAGCGGCAACACGACCCGCGCATCAGTGGCCCTGATACAAGGGGATGTGGTCCGTGGGCTGCTTCTCCTCGGCGGACTTATGATTTTCGTGATGGGGAACGCCGCGGGCGTGATCGTTTCAATCCGGTTCAGACCGCAAGCTGTTTTGTTTTTTGTAGCAGTCCTGCTCGCGTGCGCAGCTTTGGCGCCTGATCAGAGAGAGATCCGTTTTCTTTTACTCATCTTCGCCATGGGAGCCATCAACGCCTCTGTCGAGCAGGTAGAAGGGCTGCCGGTTGGTTTGACATACGTCACTGGGGCACTGTCACGCTTCGGACGGGGATTGGGGCGATGGGCGATGGGCATCCGGAACACGCAATGGATCATTCAGATCGTCCCGTGGCTCGGCATGTTGGCAGGAGCCATTACTGGGGCATTTCTGAAGCAACAAGCGGGAGACTTTGCCTTATGGGCACCGTCGCTTATGGCCCTATCTCTAACAGCGATTGCGATCCAAATACCCCGGCATTGGCAAAGTCGGTTCATTCAACCTCGATAGCGGTTTACCGCGCGGATTGCGCGGAGCGTTCACCGCGGCGAGCCCGCCATTTGTCGAACTCCATGACAAGGAGGACAGAGGACGCCGCAAGCAGCAGGAGCGCCCACTCGGACAACGAGATCGGCGACACCTGCAGCGTTTCCCTGAGCAGGGGAGTGTACATGGCGCCGATATGGAGCGCCTGGGCGGCCGCAATGCAGGTAAGCAGAAGCGGGTTGGCAAGGAAGCCGAGCGCGAAGACAGATCTGCGTTCGGAGCGGCTGGCGAAGGTCTGAAAGTTCTCGAACAGGACAAACAGCAACAATAGCAGATTGCGTGCTTCGGTTTCGCTGTAGCCCTGCTGCAGCGCAAGGTAAAACATCGCGAAGCCTCCGCCTCCCATGACCAGCGTCGATTGCCAGATCCGCCGGATCATGACCTGATCGAAGATCGGCTCGCTCGGCCTGCGGGGCGGTCGCGACAGTTCGTCGCCCTCGGGATGCTCACTGGCGAGAGCTATGTCCTGGATGCCGTTGGTGACGAGATTGAGCCAGAGCAATTGCACCGGAAGCAGCGGCATGGGCATGCCAAGAGGGATCGCCAACAGGAACAGCACGAGCTCTGCGGCACCGGTGGACATCAGCATGAAGATGACCTTGCGGATGTTGGCGTAGGCGACCCGGCCCTCTTTGATGCCGCTGACGATCGAAGCGAAATTGTCATCGGTAATGACGATGTCGGCGCTCTCCTTGGCTACCTCCGTGCCTTTGCGCCCCATCGCTACACCGATATGCGCATGCTTCAGTGCGGGCGCATCGTTGATGCCGTCCCCCGTAACAGCGACAAAGTGCCCGTTGCGGGCAAACGAGAGCGCGATCGCCAGCTTTTGCGAGGGAGCAACTCGCGCGTAGATGCGGCCACGGCGAGTCAATTCGTCGAGCCTTGGATGTCCAAGCACCTCGGCACTTTGCACCTCCTCGCCGGTTATCACCTGGTCTTCGGTGAAATTCAGGCCGGCTTGCGCAGCAATCGCCGCGGCCGTGTTGGGATCATCACCGGTGACCATTGCCACTTCGACGCCCGCCGTTTGGCAATCGTGAATGGCTTTTGGTACCTCCGGCCGTATCGGATCCTGCATTCCGGCGAGACCCAGGAAGACCAGGTCAACGAGAAGGTGGCGCCCAAAACCGCCATCCGCCTCGATTGCCGTTTCACCTTCCGCGAAAGCGAGGACCCGCAGGCCCCTCGCGGCCAAGTCCTCCTTCTGCCGCAGCAGGGCTTGCCGGTCGATCGGCTCGGCGCGACCGCACATGTCCATTCGATCCGCCATGTCGATCAGCGTTTCGGCGGCTCCTTTCACGAAGATGCGAACGCTATCGCCATGTCGATGAAACGAGGCGGCGTACTTGATCTCCGGCTCGTAGGGGATGCGAGCGACGAGAGGGTAATCCAGCTCGATCGTTTCTCGCGGCAGGCCCGCCCTGTATGCGGCGGCCAGCAATGCCACGTCGACCGTATCGCCGACGGCTTTCCAGCCGTTCTCTCCTTTGACGAGCGATCCTTCGTTGGGCAGCGACGCAGCCTTGAGCAGGGCGACCGCGCGCCATCTCGCTTCCTCGGGCGCAGATCCGTCGCCGCGGATCGTGCAGGCATCGAGATCCACTCCCGTGCCGCAGATCAGATCAGTGCCGTCCGGCAGGCGGATATCGGTCACCGTCAGTTCATTGAGCGTCAAGGTGCCGGTCTTGTCGGTTGCGATCATCGTGCAGGAGCCGAGCGCCTCCACGGCGGGCATGCGGCGCACGATGACTTGCGCTTTTGCCATGCGGCGCATGCTGATTGCCAGTGCAACCGAGATGGCGACGGGCAGACCTTCTGGAATGGCGCTCACGGCCAGGCCGACTGACATCATGAACAGCTCGTTCGGGGTCATCGCTCGGGCGATTCCCACCAGAACAAGGAGAACCACCGCGCCCGCGACAACCCAGGCAATGAGCCGAGAGAAGCGTTCGAGCCTGATCAGCAATGGGGGCTTGGTCGCGGACGCCTTGCCGATCTCGGCGGCGATCTTGCCGATCTCGCTCGTACTCCCGGTCGCGATAACGATACCGCGTCCACGACCGCGCGTAACAAGAGTTCCCGCGAAGACTATGTGGCGACGGTGATCCCCGAACGAAACCTGAGAGGGTGCGGACGTCTTGTGAACCGGCGCTGCTTCTCCCGTCAGAAGGGACTCGTCGCAAACAAGATTGGTCACGGCTATGAGTCGGATATCAGCCGGTACGCGTCCGCCCGCCTCGAGCACGACCAGATCACCCGGCACCAGAAGCTCCGCATTGATCTCCAGCATACGCCCACTACGGATGACGTTGGCCTTCGCTTCTTCCAACTTGCGCAGCGCAAGCGCCGCTTTGTCTGCGGAGTGCTCCTGAAAGGTGCCGATCGTACCGTTCGCGACGAGGACAATCCCTATGAAGAAAGCGTCCCTGACGTCGCTAAGCAAAAGAGACACGAGCGTTGCTGCGAGCAGAATGTAGATCAGCGGGCTGCGGAATTGCCGCAGGAACGTTGTAACCACCGACGAGGCTTGCGGTTCAGGCAGGGTATTCGGACCAACGCGCGCAAGCCGACCCCGAGCCTCCTCGTCGCTCAGGCCTGCACTGTCGCTATCGTCGACTTCATGCTTGCGGCCAGCGAGGTCGGCGATTGTCGAAGAGGTCATGCGAGGCCTTTTTGTTCACGGTTGAAGGCGTCCCTTTGAATTCTCAACTGTCAAATAGTCTTCGACTGCCGTGACGCCTGGAGTTGACCAGGCAGCCCGCTCAGCCATGCTCCTCTCCCACAGGCTCTAAACTTTACCGTGCAAGGTGACGCGAGTGCCGGAAACATCGATTTCGATGCTATCGGCTTCGACCTCGGCATTGCGTTTAAGCGCCTCCATGATGCCACGCCGGATGGATTCATTTTTGGAAGGATGACAGCACGCGGACAGAGTTCTCGGCTGAACGCTGAAAATGCCATTCGACGTACCACTTAACGTGACGAAGCCTTTCTCCACGTTCACCTGGATGTCTTTTTGGTCGGAAATCGCTGCCCCCCAGGCAAGGATTTTCAAGACGCGCCTGGCAATCTCGTCGTCTGCATTCTTCTTGTGATCGGATTGCCCGCACGCCTCTCATCCTCTGAGCGATCCCCTCAGCGGCGTGTTTTTCTGCGAAGCTACGAACGTGGCTGGTCAAGGTCACGATCCCATCCTCGACCGTTACTCCAATGTTCGCGGGCATCTATGCTGGCTCATACTCGAGTTCGTCCAGAATGGCCTGGCGCAAGCGAATGTCGCTCATGATCGTCTCCTTCCCTCGACGCAATCGGTCATTCCAAGGACTGAGGCCACAGTATTGTCGATCACCGGCCGCCGGTCTTTGAGGGACATCAATGCGGAGCGTTATCTGGAGATTTAACTTAGTACGGAGGAGGGCAGATCATGTTCGTCAAGGAAATGTCCCGCCAAGAATGCAACAGCGTCGTTCAGGCAGGCCACCTGGCCCGTCTTGCCTGTTGCAAAGAGGGCAGGCCCTATATTGTGCCCATCACCTATGCCTTTGCAGGCAATTGCCTTTACTGTTTCTCCGTGCCTGGCCAGAAGATCGAGTGGATGCGTGCGAACCCAAATGTGTGCCTTCAGATCGATGAGTTTTCAGGCGGCCGGCAATGGAAAAGCGTCCTGGTATTTGGCCGATACCAGGAGCTGTCGCCAGAGGGGCGATGGCGTCGGGAGTGCATGCAGATGACGTCCCAGGGAGTGGTGTAGCTTCGGCGATCGCCGTGCTTTCCGGACGGAGCCGGGAATGGGTCAGCTTGCCGCAG
>MBFK01000182.1 GCA_001704765.1 Sinorhizobium shofinae | reverse complement strand
CAGTTTCCTGCAGTTTCAAATACTTCAGACTCCTTGGGAATCCCTGAAATCAAAAGATTTTCAGGTTTTTCAGCGCGGACTTCTTACTTTGCAGGAACAGGACACTTTAACTTTGCGGCTACATATCATGTCACAGCTATTTAAAGATGAGACAAAGTAATCAACTTAGAAATGCGACATCATCCTATTCCTTAGTACTCCATTTGCAAGAGAACATATTTGTGTAATACGCAGACGATAGCCGCCGGCCGGGTGGAGCTGGTCAGGGTTGCGTAGGCCGGTCGGCGGCGGATGGGTTAGGGTGAAAGAATAAACTTTAGCTTTGACAGCCCGATCACTCCGCCGCCTTTAGCCGCGCAAGGGCTTGCTGGCGCTTGGCGATAACCACGGGATCCTTGGTGAAATCCGTCTTCCTGCCAGGCTTCGTGCCGCGCTTTTGATAGCCATTGCTCTGGCTGCCGTCGCGAATGCCGAACATATGGTCCGTCTGGCCGCTGCGGCGCGGCCCGCCCTTGCTGCGCTGTTGCTGTCGTCCGGCCTGCATCTCGGCCACCACCGCCAGCATGTCGTCGAGGCGCTTGTTCTCAACCACCTCGGAGCGGTGCACCGAGCGCAGCGTGTCGAAGGTTCTATAGGGCAGGGACGTCCCCTCATGGGTGACCTCGAGGCGACCGTCGGGATAGTCGCAGACAATGACCTTCTTGCCGGCGAGCGCCGTGGCGAGGTCGGTCGGATCGAGGATGAACATCACCTTGTCATAGCGCAGCGTCAGCGACTGCGACAGCTTGCGGATCTCCTTGCGGCACATCGCGCCATCGAGGTTCTCATGCGCGGCAAACGGCCGATGCATGTCCTTCGGATTGCGCGGCGCTTTGCCGAAGCGACGATTGAAGTCGGCCATGAACTCCGGCGCATAGGCATTGGCCGCCGCGATCGTGTCGATGCCGCGCAGCCGCAGTTCCTTGACGAGGCGATCCTGCAGCGTCTGGTTGGCGCGCTCGACGCGCCCCTTGGCCTGCGGGGTATTGGCGCAGATGATGTCGATGTTGAGCTCATAAAGCGCCCGCCCGAACTGCGTCAGGCCACTGGTTCTGTCCTTCTTGGAAGCATGGGTGGTGCGGAAGATGCCATGCTTGTCGCTGTAGAAGGCAATCGGCTTGCCCCATTGCTGCAGGTAGGCCTTCGTCGCGTGCAGATAGTCGAAGGTGTTCTCCGATCCGGCGAAGCGCAGATGCAACAGCTTGCCGGTGGCGTCGTCGATATAGACGAGCAGGGCGCATTTGGGTCCGCGGTTCTCGAACCACCAATGAAGCGAGCCGTCGATCTGAACCAGTTCGCCGAAACAATCGCGCCGGCCGCGCGGCTGGAAGACCCGCTTCTTGCGCTCGCGTCGCGACACCCAGAGGCCGGCTTCCATCATCCACTGACGCAGCGTCTCCTTGCTGACCGCAATCCGGTGGCATTCGAGCAGCTTCTCGGCCGCCAAGGTTGGTCCAAAATCCGAGTAATGCTCACGCACCAGGTCGAGCACCAGGTTGCGGAAATCCTCGCTGTAACGCCGGTTGCTCGGACGGCCGCGCTTCTTCGAGACGAGACCGTCGGCGCCGGCCAGGTCATAGGCTTGCAACAGCCGGTGGACCTGACTGCGGCTGAGACGAAGCAACGCAGCCGCCTCGACGACGCTCAGGCTGCCACCGCGAATCCGCTGGATGAGTTCAAGACGATGCAATTCCTTCTGCGACATGGTGATCAAACAAGACATGACGACTCCGAACGCTCATGGTCTCAGCCACGCTTCACGTCGCCAGTCTTCCTTCCAAACCTTGACGTTTGACCAGCATCCCAAGAGGCGACGACTGTCGCATCTCTAACTGGCTCATATGTCGCATCTCTAAAATGCCGTTATATATCATGTGGCGGCCAGGTTGAAATGTCCGCCGTTGCGCAAAGTAAAAATGTCACTTTGGATACGTCTTCAGCCATTTAGAAATGCGACAGCCGACATCTCCACTTGCGCTGAGGCAAGCCCCCGACCGGACCGGCTGGGCCGGGTTGCAAGGGAAGGGAGGGGGCGGGCGTAGGGCACCCCTTCGGCTTTAGCTTTCTCAGTTTCAATTAATGCGTTCCTGGTAGATGTTGCTGGCAGCTGAATGTGCAGGGCCAGGATCTCGCGATGCTTCCGGAAATCAGGCTGATGGGTGACGTCGATGTCGCCGCTTTGTCGCCACTGCTTCGCGGCATGGCCATGACGGTTTCCTACGCAGAGACCCAGGGAGGGATCGGTCTGACCGCGTCGGGGGCGATGAACCGCAAGTTCGTCCACTGGGCCGCTGTTCACTTCGATTGGCCCGGCTACACGTCGGACGACTTATACAGCATCAACAAGGTTCTCAACGAAGCCGATATGCCGCCGCTTTTGGTCGTCCGTGACATGCTCAAGTACTTGCGGCTTCTTCGGCGGCGCAAGGACGTACTGGTACCAACCCAACGCGGCCGAGACTTTCTGGCGAGACCGCAGGCCTTCTTCGATCTGATCGCGACGGATTATCTTTATGCTTATATCCACTACGGGCAGACGCAGGAGGCTGTCCGTAATCGGATGCGTTGGTGGCACGTCTTTCTCAATCTTATCAATATCAAAGCAGAAACGGGCTGTTCGTTGGACGACCTGGCGAACGAGCTATACCCGAGCGAATCGTACCCCGAGCCAGCAGAAATGACTGTCGAAGCCTGGGCGGAACGGTCGGCGTTCCGCTACGACATCATTCGCCCGCTGTGCTGGCTGGGATTGCTGCACGAGGAGCGCGAGGGACTGACCATTTGGCAGGGCGGAACTTACCACAAGACACCCTTANACTGACCATTTGGCAGGGCGGAACTTACCACAAGACACCCTTATGGGCTGCCTGTTTAAAGCTGGAATCAGACAGGCAATCCGAGTTTATCCTCCATTGAACTGTGCCGGGTAGGGTTGCCCTTGCTCCACCGCACCTCGCTGGGAAAGCGCCTGTCGACGCCGAGTAATGACCGCTGGATCGTTCATGAAATCCGTCCTCTTGCCCGGCTTGCGGCCCCGCGGTTTGTAGCCAATCTTCTCGCTGTTCGTCTTTAAGGCCGGCTTCGTCTGCTGCTCCTGACGCTCCTTGATGTAGGCCAGGACATCACCGAGCCGCTTGTTCTCGGTGATCGCCGCATGCGTCACCCGCTGGTCCTTGTCGAACACCCGGTAGGGTAGGGAATGCCCCTTCCAGCGCACATCCAGCCTGCCGTCGGCAAGCGCGTAGGTCTCGACATAGCGACCGACCAGCCCGCGCGTCACCGCGGTCTCCTCCAGCATGATCCGCTGGCGCTCGAACGAAAACGTCAGCTGCGATCCGACATAGCGCTGCTCACGTTTGCACAGGACGTCGCGCAGCCGATCCGGGGCAAGGTTCAGCGGCCGATGCAGATCATCAGATCGGGCAGGGGTAATGGCAAACTGGCGGTTATAGCGCTCCATGAACCGAGGCAGGAAAGCGTTGCCGTCGTCCATGCCGCAGATGCCCTCCAGGCGCAGATCCTTGATCAACCGGTCCTGTAGCGTCCGGTTCATCCGCTCGACCCGGCCCTTGGCTTGGCTCGAGTTTGCGCAAAGAATCTCGATGTTTAGCTCGCAAAGTGCACGCCCGAACTGCGTCATGCCCTGACCGCCCTTGGCATCCTTCTTCGCAACCCGAAACACCGAATGCTTGTCGGAATAGAAGGCGACGGGAGCCCCATGCGCCTTCAGATAGAGCTCGAGCGCCTCGAAATAGCTGAACGCACTTTCCGAGCGTACAAACCGCAACTGCATCAGCTTGCCGGTCGCATCATCGATGAACACCAGCAATGAACATGGGTCACCGCGATCCTCGAACCAGCGATGCTCGGATCCATCGATTTGCACCAGTTCACCGTAGGCCTCGCGCCGCAACCGTGGCTGATGAAACGTCCGCCGCTGCTTGCGCGACAGCCACAGGCCGGCCTCAGACATCCATTGGCGCAGGGTCTCGCGCGACACCGTCAGACCATCACGCTCGGCAAGCTTCTCGGCCGCCAGCGTCGGACCAAAGTCCACATAGCGCTCGCGCACGATCGCCATGGCATAATCGCGCACGCCGTCACAAATCCGATTGTTCGATGGCCGGCCGATTGCCTTGTGCCGGATCGACGCTGCACCGCCAGTGCTGATCCGATCCAGCAGACGACGCACCTGGCGCGTGCTTAAGCCCAGGACATGCGCCGCCGCCGCCAACGTCATGCGCCCGGCGGTCACTTTCGACAAAATCTCGATCCGCTGCAGGTCACGCTCGCTCATCGCAATCAATCCCATCCGCAATCTCCCAGGTCATCAAAACCCGGGGAGAGTGACATTCCAACTTTGCAGGATCAGGACACTTTAACTTTGCGGCTACATATCATGTCACAGCTATTTAAAGATGAGACAAAGTAATCAACTTAGAAATGCGACACCATCCTAATCATTATTACTTCGTTT
>MBFK01000124.1 GCA_001704765.1 Sinorhizobium shofinae | reverse complement strand
AACTCGCCTCAGTATCGCATCCGCAATGATGAACTCGGGCAAGAGCGCGTCAGCACGGAAGACAATCTGGAGCCAATCGAATGGGGCATGACGCCCCGTCACTAAAGAACCCTTGCCGCACAGGCGAGCCGCCCGGAGGAGGCCATAAGATGAACAGCCAGCACGAAGAGCACGCGCTCGCCATCAGCGTCTGGGAATGGGAAGGCGGAGCCCCCAATAGGTCTGGACGGCTTTATCAATATGGTCGCCGTTTCGAGGGAGACGGGACTTACACGATCCATCACGTCTTCACGGGAGAGGCCGCAAAGATAGGCCCCTGGAAGATGGTGGGGCTCAGCCGCAAAAATGCAGCGCGAGCGCTGCGCATTCTCAATGACCCACAAGAGGCTTCAGATTAGGCGATGCGCGGGTATCCGAACGATATTGTTGCAGCTCTGAGTGAGGCCGAAGTGAACGCTCTGCGGCGCGTATACGAGACGGTTTGCGCCGAGTTCGGAATTCCGCGAAAGGGACTACGCGTTCAGGGGCTTGCGAATTTTCTAATGGCGGAGTTCCGGCGTTACCCATTGGACGAAGACACGCTGCTCGCGGCCGCACGGGCGTTCTGCCTTAGTCAGGAGCAAGCAACCGGAGCAAGGATAGGTGAGCTCACCTGAGAGAGACAGCTCCAGCTCGGCCTGCTGCGAGAACGACAACAGCAGAAATGAGAGAACTCAATGAAATCGGATATTGGAAGTTTCGGATGCCGTTTCAGGCCGGTTGAGTTCCTGATCCGCTTCTATCTTATGATGGCTCTCGGGACCGTCGTCTATTTCACGTTTTACGGCGTCTTTTGGTAACGCGGCGGTGGCTTGTGAGTCCGACCCGAACGCGGGCTTCAGTGACAAAGCCCGCCAAAGCGGGCTTTGTCACGGCACGTTTTATCAATGCCAGTTCCTAAAAATCGATCTTATAACAGGGCCTTCTTAAAGTCGGATCGTCCGCTACGCAGTTGCACGAGTCCAGTAACATTTTAGGGGCGGTGGATGTAGTCGGTGACATTCGTCCCCGTAGAACAAAAACGCTAGCGGCCGCGGCCGTTCATCGCCGAGCCCTCTCTTCCCCGTGCGGTACTCAGCTTCCTTCGAAAGAAGGCGCTAATTTAAGATAGGCGATTGCATTGGGGTGCGCTAGAATCGCCCCGGACCGCCGATCTGCCAGTCCGGAGATGGCGCATCCTTTGGCAACTCAATGAAACAGAGACTAGCCGCAGTCCTGGCGGCCGATATGGCAGGCTATAGTCGACTGATGGAGGCCGACGAAGCAGGCACGATCGCCCGCCTCAGAACGCACCGTATCGAATTGATCGATCCCGCCATCGCAAAGAACGAGGGCCGGATCATCAAGACGACGGGCGACGGCATGCTGGTTGAATTCCAGAGCGTGACCGACGCCGTGAAATGCGCCGTGGAAATCCAGCAGCGCATGAAGCGGCGCAATTCGGATGTGCCTCAGGATCGGCGGATCGAATTCAGGATCGGCATCAATCTCGGCGATATCATTTTCGACGACGACGACATCTTCGGCGATGGCGTGAATATCGCCGCCCGCATAGAACAATTGGCTGATGTGGGGGGCATCTGTGTCACGGCTGCGGTGGCGACGCAAATTGCCGACCGCCTCGAGGTCCTCATCGAGGACCTGGGCGAGAAGTCGCTGAAGAATATCAGCCGTCCTGTGCATCTTTATCGGGTTGGGCTCGAGGGCTCCGTCCTGCCGGCCGCGTCGGAAGAGAAGGAAGCGAAGCGGGTCGTCTCCAAACCCTCGATCGTTGTGCTGCCGTTCGACAACATGAGCGGCGATCCCGAGCAGGAGTTTTTCGCGGACGGCTTGACCGAGGACATCATCACTGAGCTGTCCCGCCGCCATGAGCTTTTCGTCATCTCGCGCAACTCCAGCTTCGTCTACAAGAATCAGCCCGTGAACGTGCGTGAAGTCGCCCAGAAGCTTGGGGCCCAGTATCTGGTGGAAGGCAGCGTCCGGAAGATCGGCGATAGGGTGCGCGTGACGGTCCAGCTCATCGATGCGATCAACGATGCCCATGTCTGGGCCGATAAATACGACCGAAGATTGGACGACATTTTCGCCATCCAGGATGAGGTGACGGCGGCGATAGCAGCCACCCTCCCAGGGCGTCTCGAGGCGGCCCAGCGAGACCAACTCGCCCGCACGAAGCCGGCGAATATGGCCGCCTACGAGTGTGCTCTCACAGCCAAGGTGCTGCACCACCGGGGCACCGTCGCGGACAATGAGCAGGCCCAGGCCCTGATAGACAGGGCACTCGCACTCGACCCCGGCTATGCGCATGCCCATGCCTGGCGGGCCTGCATCCTCGGGCAAGCGTGGGTGCACGGCTGGTGCGAGGACAAGGACGCAGTCTGGGCCGAAATCGTCGCGGAGCTGGAACGGGCGCTGGGGCTCGACGACAACGACGCCGACGTGCATCGCATCCTCGCCGCGGTGAACGTGAACAACAACGAGCTGACGATGGCACGTTACCACCAGGAGCGTGCCCTTTCGCTCAATCCCAATTACGACTTGGTGGTCGTCCAGCAGGGCGAGCTGCTGACGTGGCTTGGTCGGCCGTCAGAAGGGGTCGAGTGGATTCGCAAGGCAATGCGGCTCAATCCCCATCACCCGGAACGGTTCTGGAGTCATCTCGGAAAGGCGCATTTCGCCGCGCGGCAGTACGCCGAAGCAATCGAGGCATTCATGCACCTTTCGGTGATGGATCACGTTCAGCACGCCTTCGTCGCCGCCTGCTACGGCTGGCTCGGCGACGACGTTGCTGCTGCTGCGCATATGAAGAAGGTCAGAGCGCTCGCCCCCGACTTCGGCCTCGAAGCCTTCCTCGCCACGCTGCACTACGCTCAGGAATCCGACACGCAGCACATCCGCGAAGGGCTTGTCAAAGCGGGGGCGGACGACGGCTTGCCAGCAGCGAACGACATCGCGGCGCAATAGGGCCTTCTCGCCGCCCTCGCCTCTGTCCTACGCCGGATTCTAGCCTGCGCGAATAAGTCCTATGCCGCCTTCACCATGTTCCCGTATGCCGCAAGCAGACCGGACCACCCGCCGGGCGAACTGAAGGTTTCGCGAGCCGCCGCCGCCTTGTCGCCCATGTTCTCCAGCAGTCGGTGCTCCAGTTCGACCCGCGTTGCATTCTCACCCACCTGCGTAAATCTGACTTCGACCTCGGTCAGCAGGTTCGGGTCGTAGCGCCAGTCCACGCCGATCCGCCACGCCAGCACCAGCCTCGTGGGTTTCTCCCAGGCGAGCACTTCGCCCCATTCGCATTCGTTGCCGTCTTCCCCGATCTCGTACCAGCGGCCGCCGGTCCTCGGCTCGATGACGGCATTCTTCAGTGGAGATGAGCCAATCGAGTGGGTCGCCGGCCACCAGGTTCCGAATTCACTGGTGAATGCTTCGAAGGCCCGTTCGATGGGGGCTTCGACGGTGACCGATTTTCTGACGGGTTCGGGCATGATGCTAGCTACCGCGGTCATTCCTTCGTCTCCATGCTCTTGCTGATTGCCTCCCGGAACGAGCCAAGCGCATCGGTCCACATGCTGTCGAGCCACGCTCGCATCTCTCCTAGCCCTTGCGGATCGATGTGGTAGACGTTGCTCGCCCCGCGCGGTTCGGCCCGAACAAGATGAGCATCTCGCAGCACCTTGAGGTGCTGGGATACAGCCGGTTGCGACACTGGCAGCGAATGCGTCAGCTCCGCCACCGATCGCGGCCTTTGAGCAACCAGCTCGAAAACCCGTCTGCGCGTAGGATCGGCGAGCGCTACCATATGACGATAATCATAAGCCATGACGAATAATAAGCATAAACTTATGGAAATTGCAACAACCGAATGGTGATCGGTAGCCGCAGAGAATGCCAAGTGATACTGTCGGGTTTATGCAGCTTTCTTTGTTTTCGGAAGCCGGCTTTAGCTTGATGGTCGCAGGAAGCGTTGTGCTCCAAGCCCTTCGCATTCAACTGGCAAGGCCTCACTCATAACTCGCCAATCGCGAACCAATACACGGTTGCAAAAGACCAGATTTAGTCACATTAGTTGTGCCGACCGGTGCCCTGGGGACGGCTCCTTTCAGCTTAGGCCCGCAGCCGCTCGCTTCAATGGCCAGGCCCGACCCAGATCGACGAGGACATGACCCTGATCGCTTTGCCGACAAAAATGCTGCTTGTAGCCCTTGGCACGCTTTCGATCACTGCAGTCTGTTTCGTGATGTTTTCCGGGCCGGCACACGCACAGGATTCCAGGGATGCCGAGCGCCTCAAGGAAATCCACCGAACGGTCATGGACCCGAACCAGATGTTCAGCATCAGTGCGACCCTGGCTGAACTCGACTCTTTGGAACCCCAAATTCAGGCGGACGACGTCAGATCGCGCGGAAAGCTCAACTATATCCGCGGCTTTGTCCTTTACCGTGCGGGAAGAGCGGCGGAATCGATCGCACCCCGCTTGGAGGCTTTGAGCATCGATGCCAACACGCCCTTTCTGACCAAAGGAGAACGTGCCCGCTTCATCTACAGTCTTGCGAACCAGGCGGAAGAACTCGGCGAATGGGATATTGCCATCGGGGCTTACAGAAAAGTCGTACCGTTATTCGATGCCGACCCGGAGCGTTCCGAGGATGAAAGACTAGGCACACGCGAACGCCTCGCCTTTTGCCTTCACGAGGCTGGCAAATACCAGGAGGCGACCGCGGTGAACAAAGAGGTTCTTGCGGGGTGCGAGAGGCTGTTCGGCCCAGACAGCGAAAAGCTGCTGGTTGTCGTCACGAACCTTGCGCAAAACGCCTACAAAATGCGTCAGTTCGGCGAGGCCAAAGGTCTTCTCGAACGCCGATTGAGCATTGCGACGAAGCGCGACGATCAGAGCCATATTGACGACAGTCTGTTTCAGCTCGGCGTACTCGCCTTTGAACAGGGACAACCCGGCAAAGCGGAGACGTTCATGAAGCAGCGCTTGGAACTTGCCAAGGCAAGCGGCGACGCAGAGCGGATCGAAGATGCGGAACAAGCTCTCCAAATTCTCTACGAAAAGACGGGACGTTGAAGCCTTGGGGTTTGAGGAACTCCACCAGTCGCCGCCCTTCCATCCCGACGGATCGGCGTTTGCCGAATGACCCGAGGAGTGCTTGCTTGGACGTGGTCTGCGGATTTATCCTGAATGTTTCGCGAGCCTGCCCCAGCGCGCAGCCGAGGTGGAAGGCCCGGCGACAGAGGGAGGTTTATCATGAGAATCGCATCGATATTTGCAGTCGGCTGGATCGGACTGTGCGGGATCGCCTCCTTTGCCTCGGCAGAGGATGCGCACACAATAATTACTCCCAATGATGTCAAGTGGGCCCCGGCTCCGAAAATACTACCTGCCGGAGCAGAAACGGCGGTTTTGTTCGGCGATCCCACCAAGGAAGGTCTGTTTGCCCTTCGGCTCAAAGTGCCGTCGGGCTATGCGGTCCCACCGCACACGCATCCTGTCGATGAAGTGGTCACAGTCATATCAGGGACTATTAGTCTTGGAATGGGCGAAAGGGCCGATCGGAGCGCCGCCAAGGAACTGCCCGCAGGCAGTTTCGTCGCATTGCCGCCGGACATGGCGCATTTCGCTTACTTCGACGAAGAGACTGTCATCCAAATTACCACCAATGGCCCATGGGGCATCAAGTATGTCAATCCGGCGGACGATCCTCAAAAGTCGCAATAGCCTGCCGTGGCATTGAACGCCAACTGCCCCGCCGCCGAGCGCGACGAGGCATCAACGCCAATAACTGACGGCAAAAACGATCGGCCGCCGTTGCGAAGCTGATGAGGGAGCAGGCAGCGGACAAAATATTCTGCATGGATGTCACACTGGCAGGATCCTGTCTCGTCATGGTGTCGTAACCAACAAAGGAAAGCCACCATGACCGCCAAACTTGATCCTTTCGCCGCTGCCCCTTCCCTCATGAAGAACTGGATCAGCACATCGATCGCCGTCGCTTCGAGCCTCGAGCCGACGCTCATCGAACTCGTCAAGATCCGTGCATCGCAGATCAACGCCTGCGCCAACTGCATTAATATGCACACGGCGGAAGCGCGCGCGAAGGGCGAGACCGAGCAGCGGATCTACCTGCTGTCGGCCTGGCGCGAGGCGCCGTGCTATACCGATCGCGAACGCGCCGCGCTCGGCTGGACAGAGGCCCTGACGCGGCTGTCGGAAGGACACACACATGAAAGCGCCTATCAGGCCTTGAAGGCTGAGTTCACGGAGGAGGAGCAGGTGAAGCTCACGCTGATGATCAACGTCATCAACGGCTGGAACCGCATCGCGATCGGCTTCGGTTTGTGGGTCGATCCGGCAGCGGCAGCGGCCAAGGCGGTAGCCTGATGGCGGGCGCCGGGCACGAAGATGCGGAGGCGGTTTTCGATCCGCTTCGTCCGAAGCTGATGCGCGTCGCCTATCGTATGCTCGGCTCCGTTGCCGACGCCGAGGATATTATACAGGAGGCCTTCATCCGCTGGATGGGGGCCGACCGCGCCGCAGTGCGGGAGCCCGAGGCGTTCCTGCGTCGTACGGTGACGCGGCTCTGCCTCGATCAGCTGAAATCGGCCCGGCGCCAACGCGAGACCTATGTGGGCCCCTGGCTTCCCGATCCCGTCGTGGAGGAGGAAGAAGACCAAGACGTCACCTTGCCGCTAATGCTTGCACTGGAACGCCTCTCTCCGCTCGAACGCGCGGCCTTCCTGCTGCATGATGTGTTCGGGCTGGCATTCGAGGAGGTCGCGACGACCATCCAGCGCGACCCAGCTGCCTGCCGCCAGCTCGCCACCCGCGCGCGCACCCATGTCCGCGAGGCGCGACCGCGCTTCCGGATCGAGAAAGAACGTGGCCTCGAGCTCGCCAAAGCTTTCTTCACCGCGTCGCGCAGCGGCGATATGCAGGCGCTTGGTGCCATGCTGGCGGCGGATGTCAGCGTCCACGCGGACGGTGGCGGCAAGCGCCCGGCGGCAATGCAGCCGATTATCGGATTTGATGCCGTGATGAAGGTACATGAACATCTGGCGGCTCTGTTCCAGAAGAACGGCTCGAAACTTGTTCGTGCTGGTTTCGTCAACGGCCTGCCCGGTTTCGTCACGCTGGAAGCCGATGGTGAACTCCAGACGACCGCGCTCGAAATCGAGGACGGAAAGGTCGCCGCGATCTATGTGGTGCGGAACCCCGACAAGCTGAGGCACCTGCACTAGGCCATATCGGGGAACCGGACGCCGGCCCGGTCGTCGACGGCGTTGTTTTCGGCCCTGGCGCCTTGGGGCGGCGGGGTTCCTGATTAAAAACTTGGAGAGATCTCGCCAATCAGAGGATCATCAGCGTGCCGGCTGGAACAGCTCGACGAAGTTCCCCGAAGGGTCGACCAACAGAATCTGCGCGCCTCCCGGTCCCGTTACGATCTCGTTGCGGAATCGAACGCCAGCTGCACGCAGCCGCGCCACCTCGGCAGGCAGATCGTCGACGATGAGGTGAATGCGATTCCAGCCGCCCGGCCTGGGCCGGTCGCCATCCGCCATTGGTCGTCCCGCCGAGCTCGTCGGCCCGCTGAGCAGGAGCCGCAACGCTCCGCGCCGCACATCCGCGAAAGCAGGAGCATGGTTCGACAGAACTGAGAAGCCAAGGTGGCTCGTATACCATGCAGTGGCCTCCTCCACGTCATCGACCATGTAACGG
Organism: Sinorhizobium shofinae; assembly: GCA_001704765.1. Lineage (GTDB taxonomy): Bacteria > Pseudomonadota > Alphaproteobacteria > Rhizobiales > Rhizobiaceae > Sinorhizobium > Sinorhizobium shofinae. The sequence goes on along the minus strand of MBFK01000124.1, from coordinate 22,204 downwards.
ACATTTACGGTCGTCTCTGACATGTCTTACCTCCAATATCGGACAGGCGCGGTCCAGCCTGAATACAAGGCGGTCGCGCGTTCGACGCTGTCTCGACAACGGCGACTGCTCGCGTCTTGGCAACCGCCGGGTCGAGATCAAGCATACGCCCAGCGCATGGAGGCTTCCATGACCTCGAGCTTTTGAGGGAGCGGGCGCGCGGGCTGCGACAATTGCGGTAAGACCCAGAAGAAGCAGCCCCAGAAGATTTGCATTGCTCGCGATGAAAGCAGCATTAGCCCCCTGCTCCATTGGAAGTCGACGAAAATGGCGAGGTCGAATAGGGCTGAAACACAGAGCGCTGCGGCAGCAATGAGGAGGGCGCGATGCGCCGCGTGAGCGCCGTCGAAAAACGGGTCGCGTAATGAAAGAGCTTTCGGTCAAGCCTCAAACCGCCGATCATCGAAGCGATGGACGACGGCTCCCGCCACCGGGCTGCGGGCGGCGAAAATGCCGCCGGCCCGGCTTTCCTCGGAGGTACCGGCCGGGCGCAAGGACGTGACGAAGAGCGTCTTCCAATCCGGCCCGGCAAAGCAAGGCATGGTGGGCGCGGGCACCGGGAACGGATGTGCCTTGACCAGCCGCCCTTCAGGGGAAAAGCAATTGAGCACACCGGCCGAGACGCCGGCGCTCCAGTAAGTGCCCGCGACATCGGTCGCCGCCCCGTCCGGGCGCCCGGTTGCCTCGTCGAGAACCGCCAACCGCCGGCGGCCGGAGAGCTCGCCCGTCACCGGATCGAACTGCCAACGGTCGATCCAAGGCCCGCGGGAATCGGAGTGGAACAGGATGGAGCCGTCCGCGCTCCAGGCAAGCCCGTTCGAGCAGACGATGTCTTCAACCTTGCGCTCGACAGCGCCTGTTGGCGTCACGCGATAAAGGGAGGCAATCGGTCGCCGGCCGGCAGAGGCCTCATGCATGGTGCCGACCCAGAAGGCGCCATCCGGTCCCGCCTTGGCGTCGTTCAGGCGCGTCTCCGGCCTTTCCGGCTCGATCGCGGCGATCTGCCGGACGATCGCGCCGCTCTCGGGATCGAACAGCACGACGCGGTCGCGCTGGGCCAGAACGAGACACCCGGACTGTGCAAGGCCGACGCTGCAGGCGCCGCCGTCCAAGGTCCATTGGACATGGTTGCCACCCGCAAGCTCGGCGCGGTGCAGCGCGCCGCGACCGATATCGACGAAGAACAGGCAGTTGCGGCGCTCGTCGTAAACGGGGCTCTCGGCCACGTCGCAGCGCAGGTCCAGCACGCATTCAAATGTCAAGTCGAAAGACATGTCTTACACCACGATCTGACCGGCAGCTTTTCGTGACTCCACGACAACACGCGGGATTTTCGATGTTTAGCGATCTCGTTTTTCCTTAACATCCCTCTTGCCTCCACTCAACTTGTAAAATAAAAATACAAGAAACTTGCCAAGGAGATTTGCATGAAAACGACATCCGTCACCGCGGCCGACCTCAGCACCTCCGTCCTCTCAGTCCCGCCGCTGGCGCGGGATGCCCAGGCAGTGCCGAGCAAGGCGGAAAATCGCAGACAGGTGGACTGGCTGCGTTCGGGTGGCGTGACCACCTATCTCTATGGCGGCAACGCCAATCTCTATAATTTCGGCGTCATGGCGTTCGGCCGGCTGCTCGACATGCTCGAGGAGATCGCCCCCGCCGACGGTTGGATGATCCCGTCGATCGGCGCCGATTTCGGCAAGGCGGCCGATCAGGCCGCCATCCTCAGCGAACGGGCCTTCCCGACGGCCATGATTCTGCCGCTCTCCTTTCCGGCAACGCCGGCGGGCCTGGCGTCCGGCTTCTCCAAGCTTGCCGACATCAGCGGGCGGCCGCTGATCGCCTATATCAAGAATGACGGTTTCATGGAGGCGGCGGACGTCGCCCGTCTCTTCCGCGACGGCGCGATTTCGGCGGTGAAATATGCGGTCGTCCGTCCCGAGCCGAAGAACGATCCCTATCTCGCCGAAATCCTCGACGCCGTCGGCTCCGGCGAGCGGATCGTCAGCGGCATCGGCGAGCGCCCGGCGATCGATCACATGGGAATGGGCCTGACGGCCTTCACCTCCGGCTCGGTCTGTGTCGTCCCGCATCTCTCAACCGCGATCCTGAGGGCTTGCCGCGAAGGTCGTTTCGCCGACGCCAGGGCCATTCGCGAAAACTTCCTGCCGCTCGAGGACCTGCGCGACGCCCATTCGCCGATCCGCGTCCTGCACGAGGCGGTACGGCTCGCCGGGATTTGCGAAACGGGACCGATCGGCGAGTTCCTCACCAATCTCCAGGGCACCGAACGGCTCGAGGCGATTGCCAAGGCGGCGCGCGCGCTGAAGGCCAAGAGCGAGGCGGCGGCAGGCGGCGGTGCGCGGCTCGCCGCGAGCGCCTGACATGATGCGACGAGCGATGGCGCGACTAGAGATCGCCGTAGGATCCGGTGATGCGGGCGCGGGACTCGGTCAAGTGATAGCGCATGTGGAGACGCGCAAGATCGGCGTTCTGGCTGGAGATCGCCATGAAGATCTTGCGATGCTCTTCGAGGACCCGGCGCCGCCTGTCTTCCGAGCCCTGCTGCGTGAGGCTCAACGCCATGCGCATCGAGCCGCGCAGTATGTCGCGCAGTTCTACAAGAAGGCTCGGGAAAAGCTCGTTTCCCGCGCCTTCCGCGACGGCGAGGTGGAAGGCGAAATCCTCCTCCCAGCCGGTCTCGCCGCGCTGGAAGGCACTCTCGAGCGCCGAGAGCGCTTCGCCGATCTGGTTCAACTGGGCCTTGGTGCGCCGCATCGCGGCAAGGCCGGCGCACTCGGTCTCGAGCGCCAGCCGCGGCTCGAAGGCCCGAAGATAGCTGGCGATCTCCGCCGAGGCGGCAAAATCGGTGAGCTTGTTGGAAGGCCGCGACTTGACGAAGGTGCCGATCCCCTGGCGCGAGACCACCAGCCCATCCGCCTGCAGCCGCATCAGGGCTTCGCGCACCACCGGCCGGGAGACCTGGAAGTCGCGGCAGATATGGGCCTCGGACGGCAATTTCGCGCCTTCGACGAGTTGCCCGCTGGTGATCTGCTCGAGGATCTGGCCGTAGAGTACGTCGGCAAGGCGTTCGCGCCGCGCCGGTTTCAGTTTCAACATCACGTCGTTCAATAGCTTGGTCTCGCCTGTCATTTTTCTGAACAGGTCTAATTTAGCCGAGCAGACCGGGAATGCAAAGGGAGGTCGCGGATGACCAAACGCAAGAGTCCAGAAGATCTTAGGAGTTTCCGCTGGTTCGGCGCCAAGGACCTGCGCTCCTTCGGCCATCGTTCCCGCCTCTACCAGATGGGCTACGACCAGCAGGAAATCGCCGCCAAGCCTGTCATCGCGATTATCAACACCTGGAGCGACATCAATCCATGCCACGCGCATCTGCGCGCCCGCGCCGAGGAGGTCAAGCGCGGCGCCTGGCAGGCGGGCGGCTTCCCGGTCGAGCTGCCGGCCATGTCGCTCGCCGAGACCTATGTGAAGCCGACGACGATGCTCTACCGCAACTTCCTTGCCATGGAGGTGGAGGAACTCATCCGCTCGCATCCCGTCGACGGCGTTGTTCTGCTCGCCGGCTGCGACAAGACCACGCCGGCGACGATCATGGGCGCGATCCAGGTCGACCTGCCGACGATCTTTGTCCCGGCCGGGCCGATGCTGCGCGGCAATTATCGTGGCCAGCCGCTCGGTTCCGGCTCGGACGTCTGGAAATACTGGGCCGAGAAGGAGGCCGGCCAGATCACCGAGCTCCAATGGAACGAAATGGAACGCGGCATCGCCCGCTCCTACGGCACCTGCATGACGATGGGGACAGCCTCGACCATGACGGCGCTCGCCGATACGCTCGGCCTCTCACTGCCCGGTGCCTCGGCCATTCCCGCCTCGGACGCCGGCCATTCGCGCATGGCGGCGCTTTCCGGCGCCCGCATCGTCGAAATGGTCTTCGAGGACCTGAAGCCCTCCGACATCCTGACGGCCAAGGCTTTCGAGAACGCGCTGGCGGTGCACATGGCCATGGCCGGCTCGACCAATGCGATGATCCACCTGATCGCCATGGCACGGCGATGCGGCGTCCACCTGACCTTGGAAGAATTCGACCGCATGTCGGAGAAGGTACCGGTGCTGTGCAACATTCGCCCGACCGGTGCTTTCCTGATGGAGGACTTCTATTATGCAGGTGGCCTCCTGGCGCTCTGGAAACGGCTGGAGCCGCTGCTGCACCTTGATGAACGAAACGTCATCGGCACGATCGGCGAGGCGCTCGAGCATGCCGAGGTTCACCTGCCCGACGTGATCCGCCCGCTCGACAACCCGGTGGCCGGCCGTGGCGGCACGGCGATCCTCAAGGGCAACCTGGCCCCTGAAGGCTGCGTGATGAAGCCGGCCGCCGCCGATCCGGCGCTGCTCAAGCATCGCGGCCCCGCGCTCGTCTTCGATGATTACGATGCAATGATGCGGGCGGTGAACGACGAGGATCTCGACGTTACCGCCGAGACGGTCATGATCCTGCGCAATGCCGGTCCGGTCGGCGGACCGGGCATGCCCGAATGGGGCATGCTGCCGATCCCGAAAAAGCTCCTGAAGCAGGGCGTGCGCGACATGGTCAGGATTTCCGATGCACGCATGAGCGGCACCAGCTATGGCGCCTGCATCCTGCACGTCGCGCCGGAATCCTACGTGGGCGGCCCGCTGGCAGCCGTCCGCAACGGCGACATGATCGCCCTCGACGTCCCCAACCGGACGATCACCCTGGAGGTCGACGTGGCTGAGATCGAACGCCGGCTCGCCCAATGGCGGCCGCCGGAGCGTGACTATTCGCGCGGCTATCTGAAGATGCATGCCGAACATATCCAGCAGGCCCCCGAGGGCTGCGACTTCACCTTCCTGCAGTCGCCCCACAAGCTGCCCGAGCCCGAGATCCATTGAATCGAGGTGAGACGGATGATCAAGCGACTTCTGGTAACAGGCGCCGGTGGCGGCCTCGGACACTATGTGCGCGAGGGCCTGAAAGGGTCGGCGGAGATCCTACGCCTCTCGGACATTATCGATATCTCCCCTGCCCTGTGCGGCGAGGAAGTGGTGCGATGCGACCTCGCCGACAGGGAAGCCGTCAACGAACTGGTGCGCGGTTGCGACGCGATCCTGCATCTCGGTGCGATCTCGAGCGAAGCCAGTTTCGATGCGCTGCTTCAGGCCAATTTCCTCGGCACCTACAATCTTTACGAAGCGGCACGGAAGGCAGGCGTCAGACGCGTCATCTTCGCAAGCTCCAACCATGTGATCGGCTTCCATCCGGTCGGGGAATGGCTCGACGACAAGGCGGAGCGCCGACCCGACAGCCTTTACGGCGTCAGCAAGTCTTTTGGCGAGGACCTCGCGCGGCTCTATTTCGACAAGTTCGGCCTGGAGACGGCTTGCCTGAGGATCGGCAGCTGCTTCGACGCGCCCAGGGATCGCCGCATGCTCTCCACCTGGCTCAGCCCCCGCGACTTCATCTCGCTCGTCGCCAAGCTCATCGAGGCGCCGGCGATCGGCCATCTGGTGCTTTACGGCGTGTCGGCGAACCGCGATGCCTGGTGGTCGAACGCCCATGCCGATTTCCTTGGCTGGAAGCCGCTGGATACGAGCGAGCCCTATCGCGAAGCGATCGAGCGGCGCGACGAGGAACCCGCCGCGGGCAGCGACTACCAGGGCGGCCGTTTCGCAACGGTCGGGATACTGGATTGAGAGGCGCTTCCGGCCGCGCCCGTTAAGTTCGGATTCAGTCTTTCTTGGTAATTTCCCGTTAGCACTTCCGATCAGTCGCGACGGCATCATGCCCCCGCCGTCGACAATGTTCTGCGTACGGGTCCCCAATGCGTTTGTCGGCCGCGCCAGCAATCTTCCTCACCTGCCTTGTTCTCGCGGGCTGTGCCTCCAGTTCCGGTCCCGAGACGGTTCTTTCGCCCCGGCCGTCGCGCGAAGTGACGAGTTCGGTTGCGCCGCCGGCCACCCCGGCGGTTTCCGTGCCCGGCCCGGTTCCCTCAGGCGACATCGCAATGGCCGAAGCGGCAGGCGAGCCGCCGGAGGAACTCGCCTGGGCTGGCCAGGTTCCGCAGCCGCAAGCCTTCACGTCCATGGAGAGTGAAGCCGGCATGCCCGTTCCGATGGAGCGGCCGGTCGCGATGGTCGTTCCGGATAATCCCGCGATGGACGAAGCCCCGCGGACGCGTTCGCGCGTCTACGGCCACCGCTTCCGGGACGCCAAGCCGATTAATTTCGGCAAGAGGTCGCCCAGGAAGCTTGCCGTGCATGGCGTCGACGTTTCACGCTGGCAGGGCGATATCGACTGGGAGAAACTCCGGACGCAGGGCGCCAACTTCGCCTATATCAAGGCGACCGACGGCGGCGACCATCTCGACCCTATGTTCAAGAAGAACTGGCGTCGGGCGCAGCAGGCCGGCCTGAAGCGCGGCGCCTACCACTTCTTCTACTGGTGCCGGACGGCCGGCGAACAGGCCGACTGGTTCATCCGCAACGTTCCGCGCGAGGCGGATGCCCTGCCGCCGGTCATCGACGTTGAATACAACGGCGAATCGAGCTGCAAGCGACGCCTCTCGCCCGCGCGGGTGCGGGAGAAGATGCAGGTCTTCATGGACAAGCTGGAGCGGCATTACGGCCAGCGGCCGATCATCTACACCGCGCCGGACTTCTATCGCGACAATCTGAGGGGCGCCTTCCCCAACCATCCCTTCTGGCTGCGTTCGGTCGCCGCCCACCCGTCGAAGGTCTATCCGGGGCGCAAGTGGCTCTTCTGGCAATATTCGGGCTCCGGCCTATCACACGGCGTCGACGGCCGCATCGATCTCAACGTCTTCCACGGCAGCGAGGGCGAATGGCACAATTGGGTTGCGGGACGATCGACCTAAGCCATTCATGGCTCTAACGAAGGCGCCCGCATCCCGCCGTCACGGATGTTGCACGCCCTTGCGGTTGAGCGTGATCGCGTAAACGCTGGTCGTCGCCGTTATGAACAGCTGATGCTTGGCGCGGCCGCCAAAGCAGAGATTCGAGACGAGTTCCGGCACAAGAATCTTGCCCATCAGATGTCCGTCCGGCGCGATGCAATGCACGCCGTCGGCGGCCGACGACCAGAGGTTCCCGTCGCTATCGACACGAACGCCGTCGGCGCAGCCAGGCTTGATCGTGTGGAACACCTCGCCGCCGGAAAGCGCGCCATCGGCGCCGACATCGAAGGCGCGGATATGTTGCGGGTCGGAGGAGAACATGCGTCCGGTATCCGCAACATAGAGCCGGCTTTCGTCGGGGCTGAAGGCGAGACCGTTCGGGCAGGCGAAATCCGTCAGAACCGCTTCGATCGCACCCGACGGACGGACCCGGTAGACCTGGCAAGGCAGTTCTTGTTCGGCGCGGAAACCCTCGTAGTCGGTCATGATCCCGTAGTGCGGATCCGTGAACCAGATCGAGCCGTCGGATGTTACCACCACGTCATTGGGCGAATTCAATCGCTTGCCCTGGTAGCTGTCGGCGATGACCGCTATCGATCCGTCAAGCTCCGTGCGCGTGACGCGTCTCGTGCCATGCTCGCAGCTGATCAGCCGCCCCTCACGGTCGCGCGTGTGGCCATTGGCATAGTTCGAGGGGCTTCGGAACGTCGAGATGCCGACGCCCGGCAGCCAGCGAAGGATGCGGTTGTTGGGAATGTCGGAGAAAAGCAGGCAGCTGGCGTCACCGAACCAGACCGGCCCTTCGACCCAGTCGAAACCGGTCGCGATCTGCTTCACGGGCGCATTGCCCATGACGTAGGACTTGAAGCGGGCGTCTACCACCTCGAAGAACGACATTCCGATTTCCCTCCCCGTTCCACATATCAACAAGCTGCGGCATAGCATCGCGCGATTGTCGACGCGAGACGAGCCCGCCCCGCGTCGGCGTATCTTCTGGTGGGCCGCAGATTGCCTCGCGGCACGGCCACGGCAATCATCCCTCAGAAAAAGGCAATCTGCGCTTTCATCGCCTGGCTGCGGTCACTCGCCAGCTCGAAGGCGGTAACCGCCTCGGCAAGCGGCACCGTGTGGGTGATCAGCGGCTTGACGTCGATCAACCCCTTCTGCATCAGCCCGACGCCGGTCGCGAATTCCTCGTGGAAGCGGAAGGAGCCGCGCAGTTCGAGTTCCTTGGCGGTGATCGCCATCATCGGCAGGCTCATGTCGCCGCCGAGCCCCAGCTGGATGATGATGCCGCGCGGGCGAAGCGCGGCGATGCCGGCGACGAGCGCCGGCGCGGCACCGGAGCACTCGTAGAGAACATCGAAGCTGCCCTTGTCGGCGCCATAGGGGGCCAGCGCATCGGGCTCGTCCTTCATGTTGATGATCCGATCCGCGCCGGCCTTCCGGGCGAGCGCCAGGGTGAAGTCGGAAAGATCGGTGGCGACGATCTCGGCCGCACCGGCGCGGCGTGCTGCCAGGATCGAAAGAACGCCGATCGGCCCGCAGCCGGTGACGAGAACCCGCTTGCCGAGCATCTCCCCGACCCGGCGCGTCGCATGCAGGGCTACCGCCAGCGGTTCGGCAAGCGCCGCCTCGCCCGGCGTCAGGCCGTCGGCCGGCACGCATTGGATTGCGTCGGCGACAAGCATCTCGCGGAAGGCGCCCTGGATATGAGGAAAGGGCATGGCGCTGCCGTAAAAGCGCATGTTGAGGCACTGGTTGTGCAGCCCCTGCTGGCAATAGCGGCAGGACCGGCATGGCCGCGACGGCGACACGGCGACGAGCTGGCCTCTCTTGAGCCCGTCGACGCCCGGCCCGAGCGCTTCCACATAGGCCGAGACCTCATGCCCGAGGATCATCGGTTCGCGCAGACGCACGGCGCCGAAGCCGCCGTGGTTATAATAATGGAGGTCGCTGCCGCAGACGCCGCCGACGGCGAGGCGAAGCCTTACTTCGCCTGCGCCCGGTGCTTCGACAGCCCGCTCCTCGATGCGCAGATCCTTTGCGCCGTGAACGACAATAGCTTTCATCGGAGCCTCCTTAAAGAACCGGCGTCAGCAGCGGCTTGCCGGCAAAATGCGCGGCGAGATTGTCACGCACCAACTGGCCCATGGCCTTGCGCGTCTCGATCGTGCCAGAGGCATGGTGCGGCTGGAGAAGGACATTGTCGAGCGCCAGAAAGCGGGGGTTGAGCGCCGGCTCGCCTTCGAAGACGTCGAGCGCCGCCGAGCCGAGGGTTTTGTTTTCCAGCGCTTCGAGCAGCGCCTCTTCGTCGATGTTGGAGGCGCGGGAAATGTTGACCAGCATGCCCTCGGCGCCGAGCGCGGCGATCACCTCGCGGCCGACGATATGACGCGTCGCGGCCGAGGCGGCAAGCGTGACGAAGAGGAAGTCCGACCGTGCCGCAAGCGCCACCGGATCGGCGACGTATTCCCACTCGGATGCGTAGGGCTTCGGCGCGACGTCGGAATAGGCGATATCCATGTCGAAGCCCTTGAGGCGCTTGGCCACCTCGTAGCCGATCCGGCCGAGTCCGAGCACGCCGGCGCGCCGGCCCCAGACACGCCGCTTCAGCGGATAGAGGCCCTTGGCGGCCCAGCTGCCGTCCTTCACCCAGCTTTCCGCACCGATCATGCCGCGCGACAGGCACAGCATCATCGCCACGCCGAGATCGGCGACGTCATTGGTCAGTACGTCCGGCGTGTTGGTGACGCGCACGCCGCGTTCGCGACAGGCGGCAAGGTCGACAGCGTCGAACCCAACACCGTAGACAGATATTACTTCGAGCGCCGGGCAGGCTTCGATCATCGCCCGGTTGGCGCCGAGCTCGCCGCGCGTGGCGATCGCTTTTACGCTCGGACCGACTTCGGCGAGGAAACGCGCCTTGTCCGCAGCATCGAAATAGCGATGCACCGTGAAGGCCTCGTTCAGCGGCGCCTCGTCCCACTCCGGATAGGCCCCGACCTGGAGAATATTCGGCTTGCTCAATTCAAAACTCCGTCCCTTGACATTGAATGTTATCGATAACATAAACAGATCAACCCTGGTTGTCGAGATGAAATGCGGGAGGAAAAATGGCCCTTGAACTGTTCGATCTCAGAGGCCGGCGGGCGCTTGTCACCGGCTCATCGCAGGGCATCGGCTTTGCACTGGCGCGTGGCCTCGCTGACGCCGGTGCAGAAGTCGTCCTGAACGGGCGGGATGAGACAAAGCTCGCCGAAGCCGCCGAGCGCATTGCCGGCGCGAGAAAGCTCGCCTTCGACGCCACCGACCATGAGGCGGTGCGGAGCGCCGTGGACGGCTTCGAGGCGGAAGTCGGGCCTATCTCCATCCTCGTCAACAATGCCGGCATGCAGCACCGCACGCCGCTCGAGGACTTCCCCGCCGATGCCTTCGAGAAGCTGCTGCGGACCAACATATCGACGGTCTTCAACGTCGGCCAGGCGGTGGCGCGGCATATGATCAAGCGCGGCGCCGGCAAGATCATCAACATCGCCAGCGTCCAGACGGCCCTCGCCCGCCCGGGGATCGCCCCCTACACTGCCACCAAGGGTGCTGTTGGCAATCTCACCAAGGGCATGGCGACCGACTGGGCGAAATACGGCCTGCAATGCAATGCGATCGCCCCCGGCTATTTCGATACGCCGCTCAACGCCGCCCTGGTCGCCGATCCAGCCTTCTCGGCCTGGCTCGAAAAGCGCACGCCCGCCGGCCGCTGGGGCAAGGTGGAAGAGCTGGTTGGCGCCTGCATCTTCCTCGCCTCGGATGCATCCTCTTTCGTGAACGGACATGTGCTCTATGTCGACGGCGGAATCACCGCATCTCTCTGATACCCCCCGGCGCATGGTGCTGATGGGCGTTGCCGGCTGCGGCAAGTCCTCGGTCGGTGCTGCCCTCGCCACTCGCCTCGGCGCCGTCTATCGCGACGGCGACGACCTGCATCCGGCGGAAAACATCGCCAAGATGAGCAAGGGCATCCCTCTGGAGGACGAGGACCGCTGGCCATGGCTGACCCGCGTCGGCGAGGCGCTTCAGGCTGGCACGGGGCCCACCATCATCGGCTGTTCGGCTCTGAAGCGCACCTACCGCACGCATATCGAACGTACGGCCGGCGGGCCAGTCGCCTTCATCCATCTCGCCGGGACCATCGTTGTCATCGAGAAGCGGATGAAGGAGCGGCAGGGCCATTTCATGCCGCCGGCGCTGCTCGCCAGCCAATTCGCGGCGCTCGAACCGCCAGGACCGGACGAAAATGCCATCAGCGTGGACATCGACCAGCCGCTCGATGCGGTCGTCGAGGCCATCGCTGCCCAACTGGGAGGACTGCGAAAATGACGAACAAGGTTGCATTGATCGGTGCCGGAGCCATGGGGGGCGCCATCGGTACGAGGCTCGTCGAAACCGGCAGTCTGCTGACGGTCTTCGACCTCGATCGGGCAAAGGTCCAGGAGCTTGTCGACAAGGGGGCGAAGGCGGCGGCGAGCGCGGCGGAAGCGGCGGCGGCATCCGACACGGTCATCCTCAGCCTCAACTCGGCGAAGATCGTGCATATCGCGGTCTTCGGCGAGAGCGGCGTCGCGAAGGGCGCCAAAGACGGAACCCTCATCATCGACATGTCCTCGATCGATCAGGAAGCCACCAAGGCGCTGGCACTGGAAGCGGCAGAAAAAGGCCTGCGCTGGGTCGACAGTCCCCTTTCGGGCGGCGCTCCCAAGGCGCTCGTCGGGCAGTTGACGCTGATGGCCGGCGGTAGGGACGAGGACGTGGCGGACGCCTATCAGGTACTGAAGCACATCGCCTCGAACTACACGCATATGGGTCCCTCCGGCGCCGGGCAGACGACCAAGCTGATCAACCAGGTTCTCTGCGGGCTGAATTTTCTCGCCGTCGCCGAGGCGACGCAGCTGGCGCTCGACGCCGGCGTCGACGCGGCGAAGATCCCGCGGGCCCTGAAGGGCGGGCGGGCCGACAGCGCCATCCTGCAGGAATACATGCCCCGCTTCGTCACCAAGGATTATCGGCGCACGGGCCGGATCGACAACATGGTGAAGGATCTGAATGGCGCACAGGACCTCGCCCGTCGCACCAACACGGCGATGCCGCTCACGGCGACCTGCGCCGAGGTCCACCGGATGCTGACGGCGGCCGGCCTCGGCGGCGAGGACCAGGCGGCACTGATGGAATATTTCAAGGGACCTAACAAGGAGATTGTCGGATGATCACACGCTACGCGCTGTTCGAGGGAAAGGTGAACGAAGGCGAGACCGAGGCCTTCAGGGCCGCAGTCCTGGAAAACATCCTGCCGAAGTGGAAGGCCTTTCCCGGTGCGCTCGACGTGCGCGTCACCTTTGCAGACGCCCGCGACGAAGGGGCGCCGGAGATCCCGATGATCCTCGCGATCAACTACCCGGATCTCGACACGGTCGAGAAGGCGCTGGCGAGCCCGGCGCGTGCGGCAGCGAGAGCCGCGACGGAGGAGGTGCTGGCGCGCTTCTTCGAAGGACGCATCCACCACCACGTCACCCAGGCGAACGAATACCGCCTTTGAGCGACGCTGCCGAGCGGCACCGCGCCAGGTGCCGCTCATTGTCGTAGGCCTTCCCTAAAAGTTAGAGCGGGATGCGGGCGGAAAAACCGCGCACACGTTTCTTCATTCCGCTCCAAGGGAGAATTGCCCGCGCAGGAGAGGCTTGCATTCCGTCGACAATCCGGGTGTACTTGGATTGGTAACGATAACATGGATGCCGATGCACAATATCCGCAAGCCCCCGACGATGGCCGATGTGGCGCGGCGAACCGGCGTTTCGCCGATGACCGTTTCGCGCGCCTTCAAGCGTGACAGTTCCGTCAGCCAGGAGACTCGCGAGGCGGTACTGCGCGCTGCCGAGGAGCTCGGCTATGTATTCGACAGCACCGCTTCCAATCTCCGCTCGCAACGCACCGACTTCATCGCGGTGACGATACCGTCGATCAACAACGCCAACTTCGCCGATACGGTGCGGGCGCTTTCGGATCGCGTGTCGGAAAGAGGCCTGCAGATCCTCCTCGGCTACACCAATTACGACGTCAGGGAAGAAGAGCGGCTGATCGAGCAGCTCCTGCGGCGCAAGCCCGAAGCGATCGTGGTGACGGGCGGCAAGCATACGCCGCGGACCCGAAAGCTGCTCTCGAATGCCGGCATCCCGGTCATCGAAACCTGGGACTTGCCCGAGGAGCCGATCGGCCATGTCGTCGGCTTCTCAAACGCCCAGGCGGTGCGGGAAATGGTCGATCATTTCGTCGCCGTCGGCTACCGGAAGATCGCCTTCATCGGCGGCGACGCGGACCGCGACACGCGCGGTGCCGACCGGCGCCAGGGCTTCATCGCCGCCTTGAAGGATCATGGGCTGGATGCGCCACGCCTCATCGCCGCGGGACCGCCACCGATCTCGATGCGCGAGGGCGCCAATGCCATGGGGCAATTGCTCGAGCGCTTTCCCGATACGGAAGCGGTGATCTGCGTCTCCGACCTTTCCGCTTTCGGCGCGCTGACCGAATGCCAACGGCGCGGCATCGCCGTACCCGATAAGATCGCCATCGGTGGCTTCGGCGATTACGAGATTGGCGCAATCTCCGTGCCGAGTCTGACGACAATCAACGCCTTTGCCAGTGAGATCGGCGCGAAAACGGCGGAACTGATCCTGGACGTCCTCGACGGCAAGCTCGACCAGCCGTGCCGGGTGACGATCCGCCCCGATCTGATCCTGCGCCAGACCAGCCGATAGGGCTCTGGCAGACTCAACGAGCGTGCAAAGGCCGTGACTTGGCATAGCTATGGCGTTGTAGGACGGCACTCGGAAAGGTCGAACTCCCGATCTCGTTTGGGGCATCCTATCCGGACCCGGGTCGACGGCGATCTATATGGCAGCTCTATGTTGATAGTTGCTTTCGCGAGCTCGGAAACAGGTATTCCGGCATACATACTCGTCGCAGTGGCGGTCGTGCTGGTGCTGTTCTTCGATCCGTCGGAAAAAATCCGAAGGCTCAGACAACAGCGGCCGGGCCGATGTAAGGGATTCCGATTCTAGGTTGGATGGCCGCACGTGACCAGCAATCTGGCGTCACGACACGAAAGTGCTAGATCTGTCCGACCATTTGAGAACTAAGCATGATCAATCCGTATGAAGGAAGTTTAAACGCCATCGCCCGGTCCAGAGCGCTGGTCTAGCTCCGATAGAGAGGACGGAGGTTGCCTTGTCTCTTCAAACTCCGCTGCGATCCACTCGCGAAAAAGGCTGTGGGCGACCGCCAGCAGCGTGGGCCCGAGGAAAAGGCCGATGAGGCCGAACGCGAGGACACCACCAATCAATCCGAAGAGCCCTAGCAATACGGGTAGATTAGTGTTTTTCCCAAGCAGATACGGTCTTAGGAAATTGTCTATACTGCTAACGAGAAGCAGGCCCCAAATCGCGACAAAGATGCCCCACCAGACCGATTCCTGCATGAAAAGCCACAGCGCGACAGGTCCCCATACAAAGGGAGGCCCTGCAGGCACGAACGACAGAACGAACGTCACGCATCCGAGCAACAACGCCAGAGGCACACCGGCGATCCAGAAACCAACGCCGGCCAAGAGGCCTTGGGCCAAGGCTGTGCCGATTAAGCCGTAAACAACGCCCGTCACGGTCGCTCCAACCACGCTGAGCAATCTTCGAGCGCGGGCTCCCGCCACCCGTTCTGCGATCTGACGGGTGAGAGCGGTCATACGCCGCCCGTGTAGGAATAGGAAAAAGCCTATGAATATACTTAGCGCGAGTTCGAGAAGACCGGCGCCAAACACCGTTCCGCCAATCAGAGCAATATCGGTGAAAGGACCAATCAATTTTTTTAGCTCGACAGTGAAGGCGGGCGCGTTATGTGCCAAGCCCTCCCAATAAGTAGCCAAGCTCTCACCAGCAATGGGTAGCCCCTTCACCCAATCCGGCGGTGCCGGAGGGCCCTGTTCGAGGACATGGGTGATCGCTGCGACTAGACTGCCGACGTTATCCGCCAATGTCGTTACCAGCAATGCAAGCGGTGCGACGATGACAACGACGACCAGCACTGTCATGGCGGCTGCGGCGAGCGCCCGATAGCCGCCGAGGGCACGTTCAAACAATCTGTAGATAGGCCATGTCGAGAAACATATCACAGCCGCCCACAGGATGGCGGACAGGAAGGGCCAAAGCACCAAAATACAACCAATCGCCAGCAGACCAAGTGCGCCGACGCCAAGAAGCTGCTCAATGAGTTTGCTCTGAGGAAACACCAGCAATTCCTCCGCACCCTGATTGTCCGCATGAGAACGCGGCAATGAAGATGATGTGTTCCGCCCAACAGCGGCACACTTTTTCAAATGACATCGGAACTTAATCCAGTTCACCGTGTTTCCGTGGAGCGATACAAGGTCGCCAACGAAATCGCCCCCCGTTCAGTGGCGGGCTATTTTAGTCTCAAAGGAAAAAGCATGAAATCCGCGATTGTCGCCGCAGCTTTGCTGTCGGCACTCTCTACGCACGTTTAGCACAGAGCTCTACAAATCCCGAAACCACTGTGCTCACCCCAGAGATCAGAACGTCAGCGCACTGAAGCTCGATGACAGGGCTATCTGGAGCGGCCGTCTCTGCTGGCCTGGATTACCAAGGCAACGTGGTGACCAAATAACAAGAAAAGGAACTGATGATGAAAACTGTGACCGGACTATTCGATAGCTATGATGATGCATGTGCCGCGGTGACTGCGCTCGAAGGAGCAGGGATCCCCGCTGACGACATCAGCATCGTTTCTAACAATGGCTATAACCGCGACGATACCTCGAACGCAGCTGAAGGTGCTGGTGCGGGAGCTGGCCTGGGCGCACTCGCTGGTGGCACTGGTGGCCTACTTGCCGGGCTTGGTATGTTGGCCATTCCGGGTGTCGGCCCCGTAGTGGCAGCAGGCTGGCTTGCGGCGACCGCTGCAGGCGCTGTTGCAGGCGCAGTCGTCGGCGGGGCCGCTGGTGGGCTGATCGGTGCACTCACCGAATCAGGAGTGCCAGAAGCGGATGCACATGTCTACGCGGAAGGTGTGCGACGCGGTGGCTCTCTCGTGACTGTCCGCGTCGATGAATTCAGGGCTGAGGAAGCCCGGCGTATCCTCGAGGAGTCTAACTGGGTCGACCCGGCAGCCCGTCGCAGGGATTACGAAGCAGACGGCTGGACAGGTTTCGACGCGACGCTCAACCCCTATACGCGGGATGAGATCGATCGGGAGCGCAATCGCTATCCGATGGCGTGATCAACGGCAATTGTCCCTCCGGAAAAAAGAGACCCCCATGCAAACGCTTGCTGAACTATTCGAACATACCCTCCAGGACGTCGAGTACGCTGAGAATGCGATAGTGAAGGCTTTGCCCAAGGTGATTAGGGCCGTGAAGGCCGCTCCCCTGAAGCAGGCCATCGAATCCCATCTCGAAGAAACCAAGGGGCAGATTGCAACCCTCAAAAAGGTCTTCGCGACGATCGACAAGAAGCCGGAAGGCGTCCAATGCGACGCCATTGAAGGTCTGCTCAAGGAGGCCGACGGTCTGATTGAGGAAGCCAAGGGCGTTGCACTCGACGCAGGGCTTCTCGCCGCCGCTCAGGCAGTCGAACACTACGAGATCAGCCGCTATGGATCCCTCAGAGAATGGGCTAAAACGCTTGGCTATGAAGAAGCCCACGTCCTACTGACCGAGATCCTGGACCAGGAGAAGGCTGCCAACGCGAAGCTGACAACTTTGGCAGTAACGTTAGTAAACAAATAAATTCGCCAATGATGAGCGAGCCGTCCGTACCGGACTGCTTTTCCACTGAAGTGGACACATCACCGAAGGAACTGGCAGCCGCCAGGGCGGATCGGGCGATCACGGCACTAATTGCCATCAATCCTCCCGGAGAATGGCCGGGACTTCCGGAGCGTCTCGGTATGAGGCTCGAACCCAAGCCAGCGGCCTTCTGTCTGGCTCAAAATCTTGCAAACAACGTACGAGGCTTCGGGGTCTCAATCAAAGAACGAAGTAATCTTTCGTTCACATCGTCGTCCAGATGGACCTTCAGATCGGCAACCTTGTCGCCATTCACGTCGGCATCGATGTAGAGTGTCGGATGCCTGCTTTTCCATCGCAGTTCGCCGGCCACGCCCTTGAATGCAGCTGTGCCGACAAAGGTGAACGCCTGATTCCCCGACAACTTGGTACTGGCGTCGATCGCGCAGAGGTCGATACGATCCTGTTCGTCGGGCAGGAAGTCGTAAATCGTGTCGAAGGTTCGACGGACTCGGAGAGCGCCTTGAAGACAAACTTGTCGGCGCCCGTTCCACCGGTCCGATACAAGGACTCGTCTACACGAGTGCCATAACCATCGGCACTCTCGCGTCGCCACGTTTGTGCGGCCATAAACATGACCGCTCGCTGTTGCCCACGGCTATTAACCGCCTTGAGCGGAATCGAACCGCAGCCAGTTCTTGAGAGGCGGGTGAACTCCCTAGCTGATCACTCTCTAATGAGCGCGCCGGCAGCAACGCTGCCCGAGCCCGTTCGCGCGCGGCTTGACCAGTTAAAGGCTCGCCGCACGAGGCTCAGCGTAGCGCCGGCGAGCCGGGACCGACTAGCCCCGGCAAGCAACTCCGTTTGATCGAGGGGTCGCACCAGGTCCCTTTCGGCGTCTCTCCCCCTCACCTGCCGGCCCTGACCAACGACCTTGCAACATCGATGATGTCGTCCCGCGGGCTGTCGGGTCGTCCTTGCTCCAGGCGACACCAAGCCCGATCCGGAAGTCGACACCCCTCACCTTCCTGAGCTCGAAATTGCGGTTGGGCAGATCCCGCGTCCATTCCGGCGCAAAGCCAATGCCAAGACCGGCGGAAACCAGCGACACCAGCGAGAAGGTATCGTCGCAGATCTGCTTATCCGGTTCAGATACCGAGAAGTCCTTAGGGGACTTCACGCTTTGAAATGAACGGTCACTTAAAATGACTTCCTATTACGGGTCAGTACGGTCATGTGATTAGCGAAGCTCGTGTGAGCCATCGATCGACGACTAACGGACCAAAGAGCTGATTGCATGGAAAACCCGGTCTCATTGAATCGCCTTGCCGAAAACACGATCTTTCGTAAAGGTGATGTTTTCGTCCTCTTCGGCGAACTATTCGGTCGCGGATATGCGACTGGCTTGCTTGACGAAGCCCGGCGGGCTGGAATGGAGATCGTGGGGATCACGGTCGGGCGGCGCGACGAGAACAACGCACTGCGGCCTCTGGACGCCGAGGAACTCTCTGCCGCCGAGGGCCGATTGGGCGGCAGGATTATCAATATACCTCTTATGGCTGGCTTCGATCTCGACGCTCCGGCAGGAGGCCCCACTCCGACGGATCTCCTCGCAACTATGACGCTGGAGAGCTGGGAACATGACACGCTCGACTGGGACTACATTGAGCAGTGCCGGGACATCGCCACCTCACGTTTCACGAATTCGCTTTCACAGGTCATGGCCGTTCTCGACGGAATGATTGCCGACGGCCGCAATGTCTTGTTCGCCCATACAATGGCCGGAGGCATCCCGAAAGCGAAGGTATTCCTGGTTGTTGCCAATCGAATCTACAAGGGCCGTGGTCCCCGCCACATGTCGTCGCAAGCGCTGCTCGACAGCCATATGGGCAAGCTCATCCTGCAGAATTTCGACGAAGTCTCCGCAATCACCTTTCGACATCTTATCGACTTCAGCGCGGCGATCCGTGAGCGCGTAGAGGCTTCGGGTGGTCAGGTCCGGTACACGGCCTACGGTTACCATGGAACGGCAATCCTGATTGACGGGAGCTATCGTTGGCAGACCTACACCAACTACACCCAAGGTTACGCCAAGATGCGGCTCGAATGCATCGCAGAAGAAGCCTGGACAGCGGGTGTCAAGGCAACCGTCTACAACTGTCCCGAAATCCGGACCAATTCGTCCGACGTTTTCACGGGTATCGAGCTTCCCCTAATACCGCTGCTACTTGCCTTGAAAAAAGAGAACGGCGGCCAATGGGCAGAGGACCAGTGGCAGGCATGCCAGCAGCTTCTTGCAGACGGCGTCACGATGAAGGATGTGTTCCAAAAAATTACCGATATGCAGGCCAACGAAGTCATGCGTCCGTTTTACGACTTCTCGGCGTGGCCCATGGCGAACAGCCAAGCACAGTCCGATCTGACCATCGGCACGTCCAACGAGATCACACAGATGCATCGGGACAGCAAGGCGATGATCAGCGACCTCCTGAGTGCTCTCGTAGTCGAGGCGACGGGGCAGCTAATTCTTGGCGAGTCCTCAGATCCCTCCGGTCCCATTCAGTGGCTCAATCACGATATCGTGGCGCGCCGACTTAACGCTTCCCACTTGCAATGGAAGCCTCCCGCGCCGTTGATCGCGCAAGGGGCGAAAGATTCCCACCTCGAGATGGCCTGACAGCTTCCCAATTACTGGCATTGTGCCGCCTTGCGCCCGGAGGCAAACTCTTCCTGCTCGTCACATCCCTGCCGAGCGTGGCGCGGCAGGGATGGCGACGACATTACCGCTGAGTTCACGCCGGCAGCTGGAAGAACCAATTGGCGATTAGCACGATGGTGAGGCCTGCACCGAGTGCCAAATAGGGCAACATACCCGCATTCTTGACGCCGAGGTTTTGGCCGACGAGGCCGAGATCCTCCATGGCTTCAGCCGGGAACCTGCCGCGGTCTTGAAAATAATGACGATAGGCGAAGACCGGCAGGATGAGCGCGGCGAAGATGAAGCCCACCCAGAGCGCATTGGAGTAGCCCCACACCTCCGGCGCCGAGGAAGAGCGCGTTGACGAAGGCAAGCATAGTATTGAGACCAATTAACCAAGTCGGCGCTTTCCAGGGGCGTTCGATATGGCCGGAGTCGATGCGGTGGATCCAGCCAGAGTTGAGGTTCAGGAAGTTGAAGATGATGTAGCCGACGTTGGAGACGGCGAGCACGAAGAAGTAACCGCCGGCATCCGACGCGATGGCAAGCAGGAAGAGATTGAAAGCGAAGTCGGTCCACATAGCGCGTGTCGGTGCGCCGTTCTCATTGACGTGGTCGAGATACTTCGGCAGCCAGCCGTCCTTAGAGCCCTGGAGGTGATTGGCTACACCACTGCCAGGCTCGTGTTGCCGCTCATCACCCTCGGGAAGGTGCGCGTTCAATCCAAATCCTCGACCGAGACAGGATTTAACTGGCTGGGATTTAAACGTGTCCCCGATGGCTCACTGATCTGCCAAGCTCCTATGGCAGGATGGATCGGTTTGATCCCGTGGGTGCATCGTGCAGTTCGTGCCTGGTGACAACCGCGAAGCAAGGCAGAAATTGACCTACCTGGCTGCGTATCTTTTTCGCGACGCGCGGCTCGTTGAAGGTGCAGGAGATGGAGGCTGTGATGCGCACGAGCGAGCGGATCTCATAGGCAGGAGCAAATGAAGAAAAGCCGCCCCAAAGCGTTCAAGCTGCGTTCATGCAAAACGCGCTATAAACCATTGAAAGACAAGACGATGCGCGGCGAAGGACCGCGAAATGGCGCGTGAGGCAGATTTCGGGCTGATGATCTGGGACGGAAAGAGCCCTGGTACAGTTCTCAACGTTTTGCGCCTTGCCATCGCCGGAAAGATCGCGGTGTTGTTCAACGTCCCGGACAAGGATGTCGTCAACATCAAGTCGGTCGGCGCGTGGCGGAACTTCATTGCACATTGCAGTGACGAGCTACGCCGCGATGTGAAGGAGCGCGCAACACCCGACGAATGGCGGTTGGTCGAAACCAGCGATCAGCCAACCTTCCTGTCAACGCTTGAGACAGCACCACCGGGTCAACCGTCCGGCAAGGCCGCTGACGGGACGGACGCCAAATTGGCATCTCAGGCTCCACCGCTGGAGGAGGTCGTCAAAGCGCTCAACGCCGCATTCGCTCGCTCGGATGCGACCGCCATCAAAGAAACGCTCGGCCAGATTGCGCGCGATCGCGGCATAAGCCAGGTCGCGCGTGATACCGGCCTCGCGCGCGAGAGCCTCTACCGATCGCTCGATCCCAAGGGGAACCCGGAATTCACCACCGTTCTGAAGGTGCTCTCCTCGATTGGTTTGCGGCTCGAGGTCAAGCCAGAGTAGCCGGAGCCGGTGGCTTCATTAAGTTGAACCGCGCCGCGCCAGCTGGGGCGCCCGCCGCCGCGTGTGCTGCGGAACGCGCAAAGAATTCCAGGCATCGAGGCCGGCAATCGCTTGCAGCATGGCACGCCATTCCTCAAGCCGTCCTCTTGGTCCCAACCGAGATTGTAACCCAGCGAATCTAGCTGCCAGGCGCGGGCACGGCCAGTCGTCTTTGCTTCCTTGATGCACGAAGTCGCCTTGCTATCCGTCGCCACTGAGGCCGGCGACAACGGCCGCAGACCGTACTTGAGGGCATCGCGTTGAAAGTACGCCAAGCAACGCGGCCTTTATCAACCAAAGACAGCGACTGCTGATTTTACGATGATCCCACCATCCGGACTTCTGCGCATTTGACGGCCGGTAGCAGCGCGAAAGACTTGCAGCAATTGCAGCGCCGGCGGCACCCGTGACCAAAGGGTTTTCATGCGTTCCCTGCCATTTCGGCTTTTTCGCACAGCCTGGCCAGTAACAATGCGCTGTGACCAGCGGAAGCCGATCTCGTGGAATCAGGTCGGCATGCTGCGGGCTGATATGATGAAAGACGCCGGCAATTGTGCGGCGGACGCGGGAATTGAACCCTTCGACCGAATTGACATGGACGGCGTCCCGAACGTATTCGCGGCTGGAATGCTTCACGGTGTCATGCTCGGCATAGTTCTCGCCAATGGCCATGAACGCCTTCGCTTCATCGCTCATCAAACAGGCATGGGATTCGATCTGCGTTTCGACGGCGCGCGCCGCTGCACGTAGCGAAAGACCAGTCACCACCGCAGCACGCGCGTCACCGGCCGGAGTGCCGGGTGTGACGTCATCTGGTCGCTGCACCATCGCAATGACCGGTGTCTTCTGCGTATTCGCCTGTCCCTTGCGGCCCGTCCAGGCGGTGGATCGTCCGGATGCTTTCTCGGTCGCCCACCGAGATGAAAATGGTCGATCTCCACCGTGCCATCGAGC
>MBFK01000037.1 GCA_001704765.1 Sinorhizobium shofinae | reverse complement strand
TTGGTGGCTCAGTTTCCACGCGGAGTGGAGGGTGACGTTTTGCTCAGAAACACGAGGCTTTAGCACCAGTCGGCTTGTTCTCTTCCATATTGCGGGCTGTCCCACTGGTGCGCATCACATTTGCCGCCCTTGCTGCTTGGGAACGACTGCCCGGAGAAATGCTACTTCAGTTGCTGGGGGTGTCGTGGAAGCGGGATGGGGAAGAAGAAGCGGGAGATATTCATGATGCCACATCCGTCCTCACCGCTGGGCGAGCTAGCACTACTTTGGCACGTTAACGATTTGTTATCCAAGATGGCTTGATGCTGCGCGCTCCGATGAGGAGGAGCGCGTCATGGTGGAATGGCATGAGGAGTTGATGGACTGGCTTCAGCCGTTTCTGGCGCCGCTGGGGCACAAGCGGCGGCGCCGGATGTGCCCGGCCTATGTAGCGGGGCTGATCGGCCCTGGCGATTGCAAGAGCGTTCAGCCGATGGCGGCCCGAGATAGCGGCGTCAGCTATGACCAGCTCCATCATTTCATCGGCAGCGGCGTCTGGGATGCCTCTGCGCTCGAAACGGCCCTGCTCGTTGAAGCCGACAAGTTGGTTGGCGGCGACAATGCCTGGTTGATCATCGACGACACGGCGTTGCCGAAGAAGGGATGTCACTCGGTTGGCGTTGCGCCCCAATACGCCTCCGCGCTTGGGAAGACAGCCAACTGTCAGTCTCTGGTCTCGGTGACGCTGGCCTCGCGCGAGGTTCCGGTGATGGTGGGGCTGCGGCTGTTTCTGCCCGAGACCTGGACGGACGACAAAGAGCGCATGGCGCGGGCCGGCGTGCCGACGGATCGACAGATCGCTCTGACAAAGCCGGAGATCGCGATTGCAGAGATCGACCGTGTCATCGCCGCCGGCGGCCGTTTCGGCTGCGTGCTTGCCGATTCCGGATACGGCTCAAGCGGGCCGTTCCGTCAGGCCTTGAGCGAGCGCGGTCTGCTCTGGGCCGTTGGCCTGTCGCGACGCCAGAACGTCTATCCGGCCGACGTTGCCCTGGTCTTCCCCGTCGCCAGCACCGGCAAGCGCCGCAAATACCACATTGCCGACCGGCCCCCGGTTTCTGCCGAGGCGATGTTGGCGGGCGAGAAATGGCAAAAGGTTAGCTGGCGCCGGGGCACTAAAGGCCGGCTGACCTGTCTCTTCGCAGCCTGCCGTGTCCGGATTGCCGATGGCCATAAGCACCGGATGCTCGATAATCGTGTGCAATGCATGCCTGGCGACGAGGTCTGGCTCGTCGGCGAGCGGCGGTCGACCGGAGAGCAAAAATACTATGTGTCGAACCTGCCGACCGAGACCACCCTTAAGAGCCTGACTCGAAAAGGTCTCAACAATATCCGTACCTTGCCAAGCGTCGTGTCAGGACCCGGATGTGGGCGATAGTG
>MBFK01000177.1 GCA_001704765.1 Sinorhizobium shofinae | reverse complement strand
GGCCGGAAAGGCGGCCTTGGCCGCGGCGATCGCCGCCTTCGCGTCGTCGGCGCTCGCCCGGGCATATTCGCCAATGACGTCATTGGTGTTCGACGGATTGATGTTGGCAATGCCGTCGCCGCCGACCCACTCGCCGGCAATCAGGTTCTGGTGAAGTGTCATGGGCTTTCAGCCTCCTTGTCTTCTTGTCGCAAGCGACCGCCCGTCGCGGCCCGACATTGCTATAACAGATATATCAGAGCTGATGTATGGCGATCTCTTCTTCCGCTGCGATCGCCAGCGGATTGCGGAGCGCAAGGCCGAACGCCTGTGCCTCGATCTCGAAGACGTCTCCCGCTTCGGTGCGGATGCCGTCGCCGAAGGAAAGCGTCGCGGTACCGAACATGTGCACATGCACATCGCCCGGCCCGCGGAAGAGACCGTATTTGAAGTGGTGATATTCCAGATTAGCGAAGCTGTGCGACATGTTGGCTTCGCCCGAGAGGAACGGTTTTTCCCACAGGACCTTGCCGCCGCGCAAGATGCGCGACGTGCCGCGGATGTCGTCCGGCGCGGCCCCGACGCGGATTTCCGGGCCGAAGCTTGCCTGCCTGAGCTTGGAGTGCGCCAGCCACAAATAGTTGACCCGCTCGGTCTTGTGATCGGAGAACTCGTTGGCGACCGCAAAGCCAAGGCGATAGGGCACGCCCTTGTCGGAGATGACGTAGATGCCGGCCATTTCCGGCTCCTCGCCGCCGTCCTCGGCGAAGGAGGGCGACGTCAGCGGCTCACCCGGGGCGACGGCGGCTGTGCCGTTGCCCTTGTAGAACCACTCCGGCTGGACGCCCTTTTCGCCCGGCTTCGGCTTGCCGCCTTCGAGCCCCATCCGGAACATCTTCATCGAATCGGTCAACGTTTCCTCGGCCGCCTCGGCCGTCTTCTTGTGCATGGCATCGCGCGTTGCAGCAGAACCGAGATGCGTCAGCCCGGTGCCGGTCAGATGCAGGTGTGCCGGATCCGGATGGGTGATCGGCGGCAGCATCCGCCCCTCGGCATAGGCCTGTTCGAGATCGATCGTCTCGGCCAGCCCCTTGGCGTCGATGACCTCCTTGAGGCTCTTGCCACCATTCGCCGCATCCATCGCCAGCGCGTAGACGCTTCCCGCGTCCTTGACGACGCGCGCCGTTTCACCCGGCGCCCGCACCGCGACTGCAACCGATCCGTCTTGCTTCCTGACTTGGGAAATCAGCACGTTTCTATCCTTCCTGATCGAGTTGGCTTCGGCCACGCTTTTCCCTGAGGAAAGGCAATGCTCCGCCTCGAGAGTGGCTCGCGCCACCCAGCTTAAGCGGCCACGCACGGCCGCCCGTTCATAGTGTGGTCAATGGGAGCTGACCGGAAATCCGGTCAGCCCTTGCCTTTGTTCTTGTTGTAGACGTCGAAGAACACGGCCGCGAGCAGCACGAGGCCCTTGATAAGCTGTTGGTAGTCGATACCGATGCCCATGATCGACATGCCGTTGTTCATCACGCCCATGATGAACGCGCCGATCACCGCACCGGTAATCTTGCCGACGCCGCCCGATGCGGACGCGCCGCCGATGAAGCAGGCCGCGATGACGTCGAGTTCGAAGCCGACACCGGCCTTCGGGGTCGCCGAGTTCAGTCGCGCCGTGATGATCATGCCGGCAAGCGCGGCGAGCACGCCCATGTTGACGAATGCATAGAAGGTCAGCCGCTCGGTATTGATGCCGGAGAGCTTGGTTGCCTTCTCGTTGCCGCCCATCGCGTAGACCCGGCGACCAATCGTCGACCGCGTCGTGATGAACGTATAGACGGCAATCAGCACGCCCATGACGATGAGTACGTTCGGCAGGCCACGATAGGTCGAAAGCTGGAAGCCGATGAACAGGGCGACAAAACCGATGACCGCCATCTGGACCGCGAAGAAGACGAAAGGCTCGTTCTCGGTGCCGTGCTGCTCATTGATCCGGCGATTGCGCAGGCCCGCAAAGATCGCATAGCCGACCAGCGCCAGGACCGCCACGAGCGCCACCATATTCTTGATGATCTCGGGGCTCGGGCTGAGGAAGTAGAGAAAATCAGGAACGAAGCCGGTCGAAAGAATCTGGAAATCCTTCGGAAACGGCCCGATCGGACGCCCGCCGAGGACGACGTAAGTCATTCCGCGGAACACCAGCATGCCGGCGAGCGTGACGATGAAGGACGGAATCTTCTGATAGGCCACCCAATATCCCTGCGCCGCCCCCATGATGCCGCCGACGACAAGACAGGCGGGAATGACGACAAAGGCCGGCAGACCCCATTTGACGAGCATGATCGCCGAAATCGCTCCGACAAAGGCGACGATCGAACCAACCGACAGGTCGATGTGACCAGCCACGATGATCAATAGCATGCCCAGCGCCATGATGACGATGAAGGAGTTCTGCAGCACCAGGTTCGTGATATTGACCGGCTTGAAGAGAACGCCGTTGGTGACGAACTGGAAGAACAGCATGATGATCACGAGCGCGACCAGAAGGCCGTATTCGCGGATGTTGTTCCTGAGGTAGTCACCGATCGACGGTTTGGTGGTGTGGGTGCTCGTATCGGCGACCATTAGTGTTTCTCCCCTGAACGCATGATGGCCCGCATGATCGATTCCTGACTTGCTTCCTCCTTGGAAAGCTCCGCCACGATGCGGCCCTCGTTCATGACATAGATGCGATCGCAGGTTCCGAGCAACTCCGGCATCTCCGACGAGATCATCAGGATGCCTTTGCCCTCGGCTGCGAGTTGGTTGATGATGGTGTAGATCTCATACTTCGCGCCGATGTCGATACCGCGGGTCGGCTCGTCCAATATGAGGACTTCGGGATTGGTGAACAGCCACTTGGACAGGACGACCTTCTGCTGGTTGCCGCCGGAGAGGTTCACCGCCTCCTGGTAGATCGAATGCGAACGGATCCTGAGCTTCGAGCGGTAGTCGGAGGCGACCTTCCTCTCCTTGCGCTCGTCGATGACACCGTTCCCCGCTACCGCGTTGAGGTTGGCGAGTGTGGTGTTCTGCATGATGTTGCTGATCAGCACGAGGCCGAGCTGCTTGCGGTCCTCCGTCACATAGGCGAGACCCGCCTTGATCGCCCGCGGGATCGTGCTGACGTCCACTGGTTGGCCGCGCATCGTCACTTCGCCGGTGATCTTGTGCCCCCAGGATTTGCCGAAGATGCTCATCGCCGTCTCGGTGCGGCCGGCGCCCATCAGCCCAGCGATACCGACGACCTCGCCGGCACGAACCTTGAAGCTGACATCGTGCAGGAACTGCCGGTCGCGGTGATGCTGATGGAAGACATTCCAGTTCTTCACCTCGAGCAGCGTATCGCCGATCTTCGGTTCGCGCGGCGGGTAGCGGTCTTCCATCGCGCGGCCGACCATCCCCTTGATGATCCGATCCTCGCTGATGTCTTCCCTGTGACAGTCGAGCGTCTCTACCGTGCCGCCATCGCGCAGGATGGTGATCTGGTCGGCGACCTTCTTAATCTCGTTCAGCTTGTGCGAGATGATGATCGAGGTCATGCCCTGGTTGCGGAACTCCATGAGCAGCTTCAGAAGCGCGTCGGAGTCCGTTTCGTTGAGCGAAGCGGTCGGCTCGTCGAGGATCAGCAACCGCACCTTCTTGGAAAGCGCTTTGGCGATTTCCACCAATTGCTGCTTGCCGACGCCGATGTCGGTGATCAGCGTCGCCGGGGATTCGTCGAGGCCCACTTTCTTGAGCAGCCCCTGCGTCCGGGCGAAGGTCTGCGGCCAATGAATCACGCCCTTGCTGGCTATCTCGTTGCCGAGAAAGATGTTCTCCGCGATCGACAGCAGCGGAACCAGCGCCAGCTCCTGATGGATGATGATGATGCCGAGCTCTTCGCTGTCGGCGATCGTGCCGAAGCGGCGCTCTTCGCCGTCATAGTGGATCTCGCCCTCGTAGGTGCCGGCGGGATAGACGCCGCTCAGCACCTTCATCAGGGTCGACTTGCCAGCGCCGTTTTCGCCGACCAGGGCATGGATCTCGCCTTCGCGGACCTTGAACGAGACATTGTCCAGCGCCTTGACGCCCGGGAACGTCTTCGTGATGCCCCGCATTTCAAGAATGATATTGTCCATATTCAGTCATTCCAGCGGCAATCTGCGAGAGACTGCAGGCTTCCACCCGCTGCACGGCCCCCGGATCGGTCGAGATCCGGGGAACCCATGAGCAGCTCAAATTATCATAGCGACCATGGTGCGTCTGCAAGGATGCACGTCGCATCAGGCGAGAGGGTCCGCGGTCAGCCGCGGACCCCTTGAGCCAGATCAGTTGTTGATCTGATCTTCCGTGTAGTAGCCGGAGCCGACGAGAACGTCCTTGGCATTGGTCTTGTCGACAGAGACCGGCTTCAGCAGGTAGGAGGGAACGACCTTGACGCCGTTTTCATAGGTCTTGGTGTCGTTCACTTCCGGCTCCTTGCCATCCATGATCGCGTTGACCATGCCGACAGTGACCTTGGCGAGTTCGCGGGTGTCCTTGAAGACCGTGGAGTGCTGTTCGCCGGCAAGGATCGACTTGACCGACGGCAGTTCCGCATCCTGGCCGGTAACGATCGGCATCGGCAGGTCGCCAGAGCCGTAGCCAACGCCCTTCAGAGCCGAGATGATACCGATCGACAGGCCGTCATAGGGCGACAGAACGCCATCGACCTTGGCATCGGTGTAGGTGGACGACAGCAGGTTTTCCATGCGCGCCTGGGCAACCGCACCGTCCCAGCGCAGCGTGCCGACCTGGTCCATGCCCATCTGGCCCGACTTAACGACGATCTTGCCGCTATCGATCAGCGGCTGCAGAACGGACATCGCACCGTCATAGAAGAAGAAGGCGTTGTTGTCGTCCGGCGAACCACCAAAGAGTTCGATGTTCTTCGGCCCGCTGGCGCCATCGAGCTTCAGGCCTTCGACGAGCGAGGTCGCCTGGAGCACGCCGACCTGGAAGTTGTCGAAGGTCGCGTAGTAATTGACATTGCCGGAATCGCGAATCAGGCGGTCATAGGCGATGACCTTGACGCCGGCGTCGGCAGCCTTCTGCAGGATGTCGGAGAGCGTCGTGCCGTCGATGGCGGCGATAACGAGAACCTTCGCGCCCTTCGTCACCATGTTCTCGATCTGCGCGAGCTGGTTCGGAATGTCGTCGTCGGCGAACTGCAGGTCCGGCGTGTAGCCGGCTTCCTTGAACAGCTTCTCCATGGTTTCGCCATCGGAAATCCAGCGGGTCGACGTCTTCGTCGGCATGGAGATGCCGACCGTGCCCTTATCCTGGGCGAATACCGGCGCAGCGAAGGCTGCGACGGATATCGCGGCGGCTGCGAGAAGCGAAGTAATCAATTTCATCAGATCTCTCCCTGAGTGTTGAAGCCGGCGGCCGGAGCCCCCGTCATATGCGCAGCGATCAACCAACCCGGAGAGGTCGTCCCCGGCGGCGTTTCAAGATAAAGGAAGGTCCTCCCTGTCTCAGCATACTCCCGCATGCGCTGGCGCACATCAGTGGAAACTGGAATCAATTGCCATAACTGTCAAATACAATATCGCTTTGCATGCATACCAAAATTGATATACGACTCCTAAAGAGTGTGATTTTTGAATCTCTTGAATAGCGGGAGCGGAAAATGACCCTCGACAGCAAGCCGAGCGTAACGACGCCGACGGGAGACCCCTTCGATACCGGCCTCTTCCGGTCGGGGCTGAAGATCAACCACCTGCGGCTCATTCTGGCGATCGACGATCATCGCCGCATCAGCGCCGCGGCCGATTCGCTCGGCGTCTCCCAGCCGGCCGCCTCGCGCATGCTCGCTGAAATCGAGGCGATCGTGAAGGCGCCGATCTGCGCGCGGGTGGCCCGGGGCGTCGAATTGACCCGCTATGGCGAAGCTCTCGCCCGACGGGCGCGAACGATCTTCCTCGAACTGCGCGAGGCCGCGCGCGAGATTACCGAGCTGAAGACGGGAAGCGGCGGCTCGGTGTCGCTCGGCTCCGTCACCGGCCCGGCCCTCAACCTCGCCGTGCCGGCCATCCGTCAGGTCTCGACGGCCTATCCCGGCATCGAGATCAATGTGCAGATCGACAACAGCAACGTTTTGACGCGCGAGCTGCTCGCCGCACGCCACGACTTTGTGGTCGGCCGCATCCCGGACGACCTCAATCCCCGCCTCTTCAATCTGGTCGAAATCGGCTTCGAGGAGGTCTGCCTGATCGTCCGCCAGGGACACCCGCTGCTCGAGCACGCTTCCGCCAGCGCCGACGACCTGCCAGGCTATGATTGGGTGTTTCAGCCGCCGGGCACCCTGCTGCGTCGCGCCGTCGAAGACAGTTTCATCTCAGCCGGCGTCCGGCTGCCCTCGACGGTCATCAACACATCCTCGATCATCCTCACTCTATCGATCGTCCGCAACACGAACGCCATCGCCCCGGTCGCCCTCGACGTCGCGCGGCTTGTCGCCGGCAATGGCACCCAGGCCGGCGAAATCCGCATCCTGCCGACGCAATTCCCGATCCGCATCAAACCCTATGGCCTGATCACCGCCGAGGGCCGGGCCCTCCCCCCCAGCGCGAAATTGCTCTACGACCTGATCCTCAAGCAAAGCCGGACGTGATCAGGCCCGCATAATCCTCGGTGGGCAAGATCGCCCCGGCTCGCACGCGCTTCGATTGCCGTGCGTTGTGTGCGGCAGATCACGGGAGACGCCATGTTCGGCATGTCGGTGTTTCAATCGGTGCTCGAGCGCCTGAGGGCCGAGCAGACCATGCAGGCCGACACCGATGCTGAGGGGGAAGAGGCGGCACGCGACGGCTCGCAACCGCCGATCGGCCGTTCGCCGGCTTTCGTCGTCGAGACGCCGGCGCTGACGACCGCCGCATTCGGCGCCGTCGAGAGAGCCTATCGAGACCTGGCCGCGGCCGAACGGGCCGAGGAACCGCGCGTGATGCCCGACCACCTGCGGCGCACGGGCCTTGCCGATGTCGCGGCCGAACTTGACCTCGGTGAAGGGGAAACCGGGCTGACGCTCGCTGCCAAGCGCCGGCGCTTTGCGGCCGAGAACCATCCCGACCGGCTGCCCCCGGAGTTCCGGGCGAACGCAACCATGCGAATGAAACTTGCCAACATGCTGATCGACGAAGCGTCGCGAAGGCTCGGACAGTCCGCGAATTAGCCGTTATTTCGTCTCGTCGCCCGCTTCAGTCCGTTTTCCGTCTTCCTGCTTCGGCTTGTAGAAGATCAGGAGAGCCGCTCCGGCATAGGCAGTCACGACGAGAAAGATCGTCGCCCACATCATCTGGCCGCCATAGAACTCGACAGCCGTCCACGCCGCACACAAGGCAACGATGAGCAGCCGGATCCACAGGGGCCGATAGAAAGGGTGATCCGGATCGATGAATTTGATCATGACATTGCCTCTGACGAAACTGCACATCTTGCCTCTCGTCTACCGCATAATTTTTCAAATCGATACCGACTAAAGGACATAATCGTCCGGCAATTCTAGGCGTTGAGGCGGTCTTTGCAGCCGAAAAAGGAGCGCGCAGCAAAGACATGCAGCGCCGTCGACAGGAGTCGCCACCGACTTGACGCCGCAACAGCAAATGGAATAAAAATTCCGAAAATGTAGTCGTTGGCCGTTTCATTCCGATATGATGGACATCTGCCGGGAGCAGCAAGCAGGATCGGTATGACGGCATGGGAGAGAGGCGCATGGCGCGGGAGGAAACGGCCACTACCCCCTCTCATTGATCTGCTATCCGCGGACGCATCGCGCCCGCAACGCCTCTGCGCGATGAGCGTCAATATCATCGCGCACCACCCGGTTTGGAACCGGAATTCGAGAGAGACGAAGATGACAGTGAGATTTGGTCTTCTGGGCGCCGGACGTATCGGCAAGGTTCACGCGAAAGCCGTCAGCGGCAATCCGGACGCCGTCCTTGTCGCGGTTGCCGATGCCTTTTCGGCGGCGGCGGAGGCAATCGCAAAGGCCTATGGCTGCGAGGTTCGCACCATCGAGGCGATCGAGGCGGCATCCGACATCGACGCCGTCGTCATCTGCACGCCGACCGACACGCATGCCGACTTGATCGAGCGCTTCGCCCGGGCCGGCAAGGCTATCTTCTGCGAAAAGCCGATCGATCTCGACGTCGATCGCGTCAAGGCATGCCTGAAGGTTGTCTCCGAAACGCGGGCGAAACTGATGGTCGGCTTCAACCGCCGCTTCGACCCGCATTTCATGGCCGTGCGCAAGGCGATTGACGACGGCAGGATCGGTGACGTGGAAATGGTGACGATCACCTCGCGCGATCCGGGCGCCCCGCCCGTCGACTATATCAAGCGGTCGGGCGGCATCTTCCGCGACATGACCATCCACGATTTCGACATGGCGCGCTTCCTGCTCGGCGAGGAGCCGGTTTCGGTGACGGCCACCGCCGCCGTCCTGGTCGACAAGGCGATCGGCGAGGCCGGCGACTTCGACAGCGTCTCCGTCATCCTGCAGACGGCATCTGGCAAGCAGGCGGTCATCTCCAACTCGCGTCGCGCCACCTATGGCTACGACCAGCGCATCGAGGTGCATGGCTCGAAGGGCGCCGTCGCGGCCGAGAACCAGCGCCCCGTGTCAATCGAAATCGCCACCGGCGAGGGCTACACGCGCCCGCCGCTACACGATTTCTTCATGACGCGCTACACCGAAGCCTATGCCAACGAGATCGAAAGCTTCATCGCCGCGATCGAAAAAGGGGCGGAAATCACCCCGTCTGGCAAGGATGGCCTCGCGGCGCTCGCCCTTGCCGACGCAGCCGTCCGGTCGGTCGCCGAAAAGCGCCAGATCAGCGTCGCCTGACGCTGAGGCGATCTTGAATGCCAAAGGCCGGGCGTCCCCCGGCCTTTGTTATTCCTAAGGGAGTTTACGCCTCGGCAGACCGGAGCGCCGGGGCGTCTGACGATGAAATCGCTCCGGCACTCGGTGCAAGTCCCGGCCGGCCGGTGAGGAAGCCCTGTATCTGGCGACACCCCTCCTCTACGATGATCTGCTTCTGCCGCTCGGTTTCGACACCCTCGGTCACGACCGGCAAGTCGAGACTATGGCCAAGTGCGATTATCGCCCGGATGATCGCATGCGCCGCGGGATCCTTGTCTAGCGCCGCCGTGAAGCTGCAGTCGATCTTCAGCTTGTCGAACGGGAAAGTCTGCAGGTTGGCGAGGGACGAATGTCCGGTGCCGAAATCATCCATGACGATGCGCACGCCGAGCAGCCGCAGCCGGACGAGTGCCGCCAGCACGTCTTCCCTATTGTGCATCAGCGCTGCTTCGGTGAGTTCCAGTTCCAGCCGTCGAGGCTCGAGGCCGGTGCGTCGCAGGATTCCGGCAATCTGGTCGAAAAGGCTCGGAACGAGGAACTGAACCGGCGATATGTTGACGGAGACGGGCAGCGGCTCCGTCCAACGGACCGCTTCGGCGCAGGCCTGTTCCAGCACCCATTCGCCGATCTGGATAATCGAGCCGCTTTCCTCGGCGATCGGGATGAAAACGTTCGGGCCAACGAGCCCGCGCTCCGGATGTCTCCAGCGCAACAGCGCCTCGTACCCGACCACCCGATCGTCACGGACGTCGACAAGCGGCTGGTATTCGAGGAATAGCTGGCGCCGGAGGATCGCATGCCGGAGATCACTCTCCATCTGCCTGCGCGAGCGCACCACCTCGTCCATTTCCGCATCGAAAAAGCAGGCGATGCCTTTGCCGGACTGCTTGGCCCGGTAGAGCGCTGTATCAGCATTGTTGCAAAGCCGCTCGGCCGTCGCTCCGTCGCCGGGGTAGATCGCCACCCCCATGCTGACGCCGACGGCCATCGGATCGCGGTGGGTATCCATCTCCTCGGCAAAGAGCCGGAGGATGCGGTCCGACAATTGCCGCGCCGCCTCCGGCTGGGGGGCCCCGGTCTGCAGGATCGCGAATTCGTCGCCGCCAAGCCGCGCGATCGTGTCGGCCTCGCCCGCGGCGGTACGGAGAATATCGGCAACTTTGCGCAGGATCCGATCCCCTTCGCCATGGCCGAAGATATCGTTCACGGCCTTGAAGCGATCGAGGTCGAGGCAGAAGATTGCGAGCTGTTCGTTCCTCACGGCAGCGACCGTCAGCGCCTGGTTCATCCGTCTCTCGAAGGAACTGCGGTTGGAAAGATCCGTCAGGGCGTCATGATGAGCGAGATGCTCGATGGTCCTCTCGGCCTCCTTACGGGCACTCAGATCGCGCACGAAGATCACGTCGGATTGCCGGCCGCGATATTCGATCGTCCGGCAGAGGTGCTCGACGGGCACAAGGCGTCCGTCGGCGCAGATCAGCTCGACCTCCGCGGGGCCGTTGTCGATTTGGCGCTCGCGCGGCTCGCGCCCTTGCGGTGACGCGAAGAGCTCTTCGGGCTTTCTTCCGATGAGATCGGCCGCCTTCGTGCCGAAGAGGCTGACAAACCGCTCGTTCGCATCGATGATCCTGCCATTGCAAACGATGACCAACCCCTCGAGCGAGGCATTGGCGAGCCCGCGCAGATCCGTCAGATGCCGATCGATGAAGAGCGCGCCCAATGCCGTGAGGATCAGCGTCGTCGAAGCGACGACGACACCGCCGGCGAGCCATACGGGGTCGAACGCAGCCGCTGCCGCCACGCTCGGGTCGGGCACCAGGGTCACGCCGCTCATCGATGTGAAGTGCAGGACGCATATCGCACACACGAGCAGGAGCGTCGGAACGATCAGCTTGCGCGCGCCTCCGAGAGCCTGAAAAGCATGCAGGGCAAAGGCGGCGATCAGAGGGCCGAAGAGGACGGCGGCGAAGCTCATTTCCGGATCGAAGGCGATTCGCCCCTGCGTCTCGACGGCGCGCATGCCCGTTACATGCATGGCGGCGATGCCGAGGCCGAGCAAAATTCCGGCACCGGGGAAGGCGTAGCGGGAGGTGCCACTGAGGGCGGTGGCAAAGGCGATCCAGGACGCGGCCACCGCAACGAGCGCGGAAAACAATGTGCCCCAGGCATCGTAGGCAATCGGTATGCCGCCGTCATAAGCGAGCATCGCAATGAAATGCGTCGACCAGACGCCGACGCCGCAGGCAAAAGAGCAGGCCGCAGTCCACAGGTGCCGCTGGCAGCCTTCGCTGCGCTCAGCGCGCTGCAAGAGGAGCATAGTCGCCGCGCTGCCGGCCAAACAAACTATCGCCGCCACGGCAACCAAGCGCCAGTCGTGACTATCGCTTATGCATGCAATCACTGAGAACATTGCTGTCTCCCGTCTCGGAAACAGCTTGGCAAGGAGACGCTAAATAACTGTAAATTGTACTAGTATGACAATTCGCCTCTGGAATGTTCGGTGACACTGCCGGGCGTCCACGGAGGTGGTCCTCAGGCATGCCCGGCTGCGGTGATATCGCTGTCGACGGCGCTTAGAGCCCGGTCGAGATGGCCGTCGAAGACGAGGCGCTGCTCGTCGCCGACGACGGTAATCTCCGGCAGGCCCTCGAGGCGCACCTGTAAAGATTGCGCAAGCCCCTCCTCCACCCCCTTCTGGAGGAGATCGAAATAGCGGGTCCCCTGGCCCGTGACGAAGATCGGCATCGGCTCGTAGAGGCTGGTGAGGCGGGAAATGCCGTTACCGAGGGCGATGCCAGCCTGGCGGAAGGCATAGCCGGGCATGCGTTGGCCCTGCCGCGCGCCGGCGGCGATCTTGTCCATTTCGGAAAGCGGCACGAATTTGGCCGGGATCGTGTCGGATGGCACCTCGAAGGCGGCGCGCAGGATGCCGTAAAAACCGGCCGCAGCCTCGATGCAGCCAAAGGAGCCGCAGCGACAGAGCCCGGCGGACGAGGCGTGCAGCATATGCCCGAAATTCGGGGCGAAGACGTCGAGTTCGCCCGACCGACCCTTTCTGGCAAGGCCGAGACCGATGCTGTGGCCGAGCGATATGGCCGCAAGCGCCTTGAAGGTGTCGCCCTTCTCTTCCGCCTTGGCCGCAAGCGCCTGGGCGACGAGCAATGTCTCGTTGCTGAGCATGATTCGGGCGCGCCAGTCCTGACCGAGCAGTTTCGCGAAATCGAGCTCTTCGCTGCCGAAGACCGGCGACCAGAGGAGCCGCGCACCGTCGCCCGCCACCAGCCCCTTGCTGCTGATGGAAACGGCAAGCACCCGGTCCTTCGCGATGCGCGAGCGCTGCAGCAGACGCTCGAGCGCCGCTACAAAGACCTGTCCGAATGCCGCCGTGCCGCTGACGTCGTGGCTTCGCGCCTCCTCGAAACGATCGAGCAGGACGCCGCCATAGTCGGCCAGCGAATATTGAACGATGTCGGAGGAGATGCGCACGACGATCACGTAGCCGCAGTCCCGCCGTGGCGCAAAGAGGACGCGCGGGCGCCCCCTGCCGCCCTGAACATGCTGCTCGGTCTTGGCGATCGTCCCCGATCGCTCCAGTTCCGCCGTAATGACGGAGATAGTCGCCGAGGCGAGACCGGTCTGCTCGGCAATCTCCGTGTGGGAGAGCGAGCCCTTTCGCCGAAGGGCCGAAAGCACCAGGGCACTGTTTTGCTGACGCACAACTTCAGTGCTGGACTTGGTCAGCATTGCACGTCCCTGGCCTTGGCGGATTCCTCGATCACGTGCCCTCTCAAAGCATCTGTTGAATGGCGAAACAAGACGCCTGCATGTTTCCTTGGATCGACGCCGATCCAAGGACAAAAACATGCAGCATTTCAAAGTGCTACAGCGACCTCTGTGCGTCTTGCAAAGACGCATAGCGCTGTAGGAGTCCTTGTTGACAGCCTTCTAAAACTCTGACATTTATTTTCTCGACTGTCGAGAAAAAAGCCCCACACGCGTGGCGGCGGTGTTTGCGACAGCAATTCACGGCTCGTCGGGGATGCGTGCGGGAGGTTCGTGCGCGCGGCGCAGCCACTTGGGAGGATAGAATGAAATCCATTTTGAAGCTGATGGCAGGGGCTGCCATCATCGCGTCCATGCATTCCGCAGCGGTCGCCAAGGACCTCGTCATCGGCGTTTCCTGGTCGAACTTCCAGGAAGAGCGCTGGAAGACGGACGAGGCCGCCATCAAGGCCGCGCTTGAAGCCTCCGGCGACAAATACATTTCCGCTGACGCGCAGTCCTCGGCTGCCAAGCAGCTCACCGACATCGAATCGCTGATCGCCCAGGGCGCCAACGCGCTGATCGTGCTTGCGCAAGACTCCGACGCGATCGCGCCGGCGATCGAAAAGGCGACCGCCGAGGGTATTCCGGTCGTCGGTTACGACCGCCTGATCGAGAATCCGGCGGCCTTCTACATCACCTTCGACAACAAGGAAGTGGGCCGCATGCAGGCCCGCGAAGTGTTCAAGGCAAAGCCAGAAGGCAATTTCGTCTTCATCAAGGGCTCCTCCTCCGACCC
This sequence comes from Sinorhizobium shofinae, assembly GCA_001704765.1. Classification (GTDB taxonomy): domain Bacteria; phylum Pseudomonadota; class Alphaproteobacteria; order Rhizobiales; family Rhizobiaceae; genus Sinorhizobium; species Sinorhizobium shofinae. The sequence goes on along the minus strand of MBFK01000177.1, from coordinate 136,569 downwards.
GAACGCCGACTTCCTCTTCTCCGGTCAGATGGAAGTGCTGAAGGAAGCGATCGACGCTGGCAAGGTCAAGAATGTCGGTGAAGCCTATACGGACGGCTGGAAGCCGGAAAACGCCCAGAAGAACATGGAGCAGTTCCTGACCGCCAACGACAACAAGGTCGACGCGGTCGTCGCCTCCAACGACGGCACCGCCGGCGGCGCGATCGCCGCACTCGACGCGCAGGGCCTTGCCGGCGCCGTTCCGGTCTCCGGCCAGGACGCTGACAAGGCGGCACTGAACCGCGTGGCGCTCGGCACGCAGACCGTTTCGGTCTGGAAGGACTCGCGCGATCTCGGCAAGCGCGCTGCCGAGATCGCTGCCGAACTGGCAAGCGGCAAGAAGATGGAAGAAATCGCCGGCGTGACCACCTTCAACGGCGGACCGAAGGGCGTCAACATGCAGTCGGTCTTCCTCGCGCCGCTACCGATCACCAAGGACAACCTGAACGTCGTCATCGAGGCCGGCTGGATTTCCAAGGGAGAAGCTTGCCAGGGCGTCAAGGGCGACGTCGCTGCGTGCAAATAAGCCGCAACGACAGGGCTGAGCTCTAATCTTCGAGAGCGCCGCAACGCATCCGTTGCGGCGCTTGCGCAAGGTGCGAGGCGGACTGACAGGCCGCACCCGCAGCCGAAGCAACCCAAAAGAGCGATCGACGCCGTCACCAGACTTGTCACGTCTACCGGCTCTTGGTGCCACTCGACGCGACGACATCAACACATAAGTGGGGGGAAGGCATGTCCATGGCCGACATCACACAAGGCAACCAGACACAGGGCGCGCAAGCGAGCCGCGCCCGCATGGCGGACGAAAACCCGGTGAAGCGCTTCTTCCGCGCCACCGAAATCGACACCCGACTGCTCGGCATGGTCGGCGCGCTGGTCATCATATGGCTCGGCTTCCAGGTGATGACCGGCGGGCTGTTCCTGACTCCGCGCAACCTGTGGAACCTGACGGTCCAGACCTCATCCGTCGCCGTGATGGCGACCGGCATGGTGCTGATCATCGTCACCCGCAACATCGACCTTTCCGTCGGCTCCGTGCTCGGCTTCTGCGGCATGACCATGGGCGTGCTGCAGGCGCAGGTGCTGCCGCAATATCTGGGGCTCGGGCATCCCGCCATCTGGGCGATCACACTTGCCTGCGGCATCGCGGTCGGCGCCGCCATTGGCGGGCTTCAGGGGTCGATCGTCGCCTTCCTCAATGTTCCCGCCTTCATCGTCACGCTTGGCGGTCTGCTCGTCTGGCGCGGCGCCACCTGGTTCGTGACGAGCGGCCAGACGGTTGCGCCGATGGACGCCACCTTCCGCCTCATGGGCGGCGGTACCGAAGGTTCGATCGGCGCCACGGCGAGTTGGATCGTCGGCGCTCTCGCCTGCATCGCCATCGTCGGCGCCATCCTCAATTCGCGCAAGCAGCGCAAGCGCTTCGGCTTCCCGTTGCGTCCGGTCTGGGCGGAGTACTTCCTGGCAATCCTTGGCTGCGTCCTGGTGCTTGGCGCGGTTTTCGTCGCCAACCACTATTACTGGCCGACCAATATCGCCCGCAAATATGCCGATGCGAATGGTATCGCCTGGCCGGACGGCGGCCTGCAGATCTCGCACGGCATCGCCATTCCCGTACTGATCGCCGTTGCCGTCGGCATCGTCATGACCTTCATCGCCACCCGCCTTCGCTTCGGCCGCTACGTCTTCGCGCTCGGCGGCAACCCCGAAGCGGCGGAACTCGCCGGCATCAAGACGCGCTGGGTCACCGTCAAGATCTTCACGCTGATGGGTGTGCTCTGCGCCATCGCCGCGGCGATCTCGACCGCGCGTCTCAACGCGGCGACCAATGCCCAGGGCGAACTCGACGAGCTCTACACGATCGCTGCCGCGGTCATCGGCGGCACCTCGCTCGCCGGCGGCGTCGGGACCATTGCCGGCGCGATGATCGGGGCGCTTGTCATGCAATCACTACAATCGGGCATGGTGCTGCTGGGGATCGACTCGCCGTTCCAGCGCATCGTCGTCGGTGTGGTCCTCGTCGTCGCCGTCTGGCTCGACACTGTCTACCGCGCCCGCGCCAAGTAATAAGGAGTTCGACCCATGAAAGACCAACGCACTCCGCTCGTGGAAATGAAGAACATTTCCATCTCCTTCGGCGGTATCCATGCCGTGGACAATGCCTCCGTCGATCTCTACCCCGGCGAGGTCGTTGCGCTCCTCGGCCATAACGGCGCCGGCAAGTCGACGCTGATCAAGATCCTCTCCGGCGCCTACAGGCGTGATGCCGGCGAGATCCTGATCAATGGCGAGGCCGCTGACATCAACAACCCGCGCGACGCCAAGAAATACGGCATCGAGACGATCTACCAGACGCTCGCCGTCGCCGACAACGTCGATGCCGCCGCCAACCTCTATCTCGGCCGCGAGCTTCGTACCCCCTGGGGAACGCTCGACGACGTGGCGATGGAGGCGAAGGCGCGCGAGGTAATGGGCCGCCTCAACCCGAACTTCCAGCGCTTCAAGGAGCCGGTCAAGGCGCTTTCTGGCGGCCAGCGGCAATCGGTGGCGATCGCCCGCGCCATCCTCTTCAACGCCCGCATCCTGATCATGGACGAGCCGACGGCGGCGCTCGGGCCACAGGAGACTGCACAGGTCGGCGAGCTGATCAAGCAGTTGAAGCGCGAGGGCATCGGCATCTTCCTGATCAGCCACGACATCCACGACGTCTTCGACCTCGCCGACCGCGTCTCGGTGATGAAGAACGGCCAGGTCGTCGGCCACGCCCGCACCGAGGACGTCACCAAGGACGAAGTGCTCGGCATGATCATCATGGGCAAGGTACCGGCAAAGGCGATCCCCGGCCCCGGCGCCATGCAGATGGCTTGAGGCTGCAGCGGGTCGATAAAGGCCTGAAGCGCCGGTCCGAACACCGCTGCAGCCCGATCGACAAATCCGCTCACGCCTCGATGCCGCATCCCCCGGATGCGGCATTTTTCTTGCCCGGCGGCTCGCTGCGAGCGATGCGCCGCGACCACAGCTCGGCAGCGGAAAGCGAATTCCCCCACAATCTCGTGCAATTGGCCATTGAAGCGGCTCGCAAGCTAGGCTAAGAACCGCTCACAGCCTGCTTCGGCGGCCCTGCCGCCAACGGATGCACCCGTAGCTCAGCTGGATAGAGTGTTGGATTCCGATTCCAAAGGTCACAGGTTCGAATCCTGTCGGGTGCGCCATTTTCCTCAAGTTCCGTACCGAACAGCTACGTTTTTGTTGTTGCGGAAAAGGCCCGCCGCAAAGCATCCTCTTGAGCAGAGCCGAGGCGAGCCAAAATCAAGGGGGCACCTTGATTCAGCGTCCGACGCCATTGTCGTCGGAACGTATCAGCTCTTGAATAAGACTTGCGCCAGCACGGGATGCTCGATGCCCTTGAGCCTAAAGGCTCGCGTTTGTGTGCCGGCCATCAGTTCCGGCGCCTGCGCCGCAGCTTCGACCGAGACCAAAATCTCGCCTGCAGCCGCTTGGGATTCAAGCCTTGCGGCCAGATTGACCGCACTACCAATTGCCGTAAAGTCGCTGCGGAAGGTTGAGAACTCGCCAATCTCGACCTGACCGGTATGAACCCCTACGCCGACGCCGAGCGCGTCGTCCGAAGGCTTATCGACCCGCAATTCCAGGCTCTTAAGAGCCGAAGTGCAAGATCGTTGGATGTCGAGTGCTGCCGCGACTGCGGCGTCAGCATGATGTTTAATTTTGATCGGAAAGTTGAAGATCGCCATCAGGCCGTCGCCCATCTGCTTGTTGACGATTCCGTCGTGAGCCCAGACCGCCTGAGCACATCGATCCTGGAAGACGCTGACGATTTCACTCAAAATTACCGGGTCCATCCTCTCCGAGAGGACAGTGAAACCGCGGATGTCGGCGAACAGGATGGTGGCGGTGGCAGATATATGGCGCTGCTTCTTGACGTATCGAAAGGAACGTTCGCAGATCGTGCAGATGTTCGGGTTCATCTTGCTCCTGGTGATCCCGAAGGCACGAAACGGAAGCGCCAGCGGACCCCGAATAGGGATTGGCACGTGCATCTGATCCCAGCAGCCACGGCAGATGCGAGCGCGGCTGCGTGCGGTCGATTCCATCTGAACGGTTCTCCTGGTTCGTTCGGCAATTTTGGCGGGCATTGGTATGACGGCCGTCTGCTTCGTTCGTGCGATCCGCACATCTATGATGATGGGCCCCCGCCCTGGCGCCGCCCCAGCCACGCCTTGAGCGCCACCGCATTGTTGTGGCTCTCATCCCGCGCCGCGTAAAGCAGCGTCACAGGACCGTCGGCGAGGCGTGCTCGCAGTTCCTTCACCGCCGCCTGCGCCGCCTCGCCTTCAAGCTCCGCGGCATAGGCGTCGCAAAACGCATCCCAATCCTCCGGCTTGCCGTGGAAGCGCTTGCGTAGCGCATCGCTCGGGGAGATGTCCTTGAGCCAAAGGTCGATCTGCGCCTTGTCCTTGGCGATGCCGCGGGGCCACAGGCGGTCGACGAGAATGCGCGTTCCGTCCGACACTTCCGGCGCCTCGTAGACACGCTTCAACTTGAGTAATGTCATCCGACCCCCGCAAGAATTCCCGAGCCGGCCGTGACCGCCCCGGGAATAAGGCAAACCTAGCGGACCTTCACTAGTTGTGGAAGTACGTCTGGATTTCCTCGGGCGTGACCTTGCCGTCCTTGTTGGCGTCCACCTTGTCGAAAATCCGTTTATGGATGGTGCTGATCTCCTCGAAGGAAAGCGCGCCGTCATTGTCCGCATCGGTGATGGCGAACATGATTTTCATCATCTGCCGGTGCATCATCATTCCCCGCATCCTGTCGCCATGCCGCATGCGGTCGCGCATGCGATCCCCGCGCCTGCCGTCGCGCATCCCGTCCCCGCGGTCCATATCGGGTTGATCCACCTGCGCGTCCTGATCCTGGTCGGGCGTCTGTCCGGCCGGTGGAACCGGTGGCGTCTGCGCGGTAGCGAAGCTCGATGGGCTGATGATCATCAGCGCGGCAAGGGCGGCTATGGCTGGCAATCTCATCGGTGACATGGGAATTCCTCCTCCGGTTCGATGCAGGTCTAACTGGCTGGGTGAAGCGGCTTGGCCATCCTCAGCAAGGGCACGGCCGCGCCGCCGCGATCGTCGGACAACCGCTCCAACGGCTGATAACCGCAGGCGCGGTAGAGAGGTTCCCCCGCCATCGTCGCCATAAGTTCGACGCGGGTGAACCCTTCTGCTCGCGCCGCCGCCTCGCAGAGCGACAAGATCAGCCGTCCAACGCCGCGGCGGGTAAAGTGCGGATGTGTGTACATGGCGCGCACCCGGGCCGGATCGACCGCGCGATCAAGCAGTGCGGCGTCGCGGCCGGGCGAGCAGTCGCCACCGTAGAGCGTGGCGCGCCGGCTCCAGCCGCCGCATCCCGCAACGACGCCCTCCTGCTCGACGACGAAGTAGGTTCCGTCGTCGATGAGCTGCGTATCGAGGCCCATGCACGTCCGGCTCGATTCGATCTGGGCGGCATTCAGGAATGGCTTCTGCAGTTCGGAGATCGCCGCCTCAATCAGCGTCGAGAGAGCGGAAAGGTCGTCGCGGGTCGCCAAGCGATGCGTGAAAGCGCCATTGGCACCGCTCCGATCACGAGGGCGTGCCGTTTCGGGGCCGGTGGCGTCGCCGGTCTCCCTGACCGCCCGCCAGGCGGCGATAATGGCGTCTGCGGCCGTTTCTCCGGCGCTGTCGTCGGTCAACCACGAGATGACCGAAACACGCATCACTTTTCGCCCCCGCCAGTTCGCGCCGCCGACGAAGCAGACGCCGTCGGCCTGCAGCCTCTCGACCGTCCGTTGAGTGAGCCGGTCGGCTTCCCCGTCCGGTCGTCCCGCGCCGAAGCGGACCATGAACTGGTTGAGGACGACCTCGTTCAGAACGGCGATGCCGTCTTCGCCGCTCAACCGTTCGGCCATCGTACGGGCGATCCGGCAATGACGCGCGACCATGACGGCAATGCCCTGGCGGCCGAGATGCTTGATCATCGCCCAGGTGGCAAAGCCACGGGCGCGACGCGAAAGCTCCGGCACGAAGTGGCTGGGATCACGCTCGCCCTCGTGGCTCGGCGGCAGATAGCTCGCCGCGATCGTCATCGCCCGCCGATGGGCCTCCTCGTCGCGGATGATGGCGTAGCCGCAATCATACGGCGTCTGCAGCCATTTATGGCCGTCCGTCGCCCAGGAGTCGGCTTGATCGACCTCTCCGGCCAGCCCCCGCTTTTTCGCGCAGGCGCGGGCCCAAAGCCCGAAGGCGCCATCGACATGGACCCATGCGCCGATGCGCCTGGCGATCGGGATGATTGCGGCGAAATCGTCGAAGGCGCCGGTGTTAATCTGCCCGGCCTGCAGGATGACGATCGAGGGACCGGAGACCCTGGCCGCCTCTTCTGCGAAATATGATGCGCTGATACGGCCCATGTCGTCGGTCTTCAGGCGAATGACACAATCGTGTCCGAAGCCCAGAAACTGAAGGGCCGAAAAGACCGTCGTATGCGCGTCGTCGCCGATCAGCACGGTCACCGGCGGCGCGCCGAAAAGGCCCTGCGCCTCGACGTCCCAGCCCACCCGTCTCAAGACCTCGCCGCGTGCGGCCGCCAGGCAGACGAAATTCGCGAGCGTCGCTCCGGTGACGAAGCCGACGGAACTTGCCCGCGGCAGATCGAGAAGATCGAGCAGCCAGTCGGCCGCAACCGCTTCCGCCGCAGCGGCCGCCGGCGTCGCATGGTGGTTACCGGCATTCTGCCCCCAGGCGCTGGTCATCCAATCGGCCGCGACCCCGACGGGATGCGAGCCGCCGATGACCCAACCGAAGAAGCGCGGTCCCGTCATTGCGTGAAGCCCGGGCTCCGCCTTGGCGACAAGCGCGTTGATCACGTCGGGGCCGGATGCCCCCTGCTCGGGAACCGGCTCACGGAACGCCTCCAGCGAGGCGAGATAGGAGACCTGCGGCCTTTGCGGGAGGTCGGAAATCTTCTCACGGAACCGCGCGGCATGATCTGCCGCGCGGCGAAAAAGGTCACGGACTGATCCGTCATCCATGCGGCGCCTCTCCTCCAGCTTGCAGTCACGCACCGCGCGTGACCCTTGCGCCCGTCAATGAACTCCGATCCCGTTCATGCCGCGCCCCGCAGCTCGGTCGGGCGCACGTTCTGGTTCATCCGGAACAAGTTCTGAGGATCGTAGCGGCGCTTGACCTCGACGAGACGACGGTAGTTGCCGCCATAGGCCGCCTCGACCCGGTCGACTTCGTCCTCGGGCATGAAGTTGATATAGGCCGTGCCGGCGGCATAGGGCTTGGCTGCCTCGAAGAGCCGCCGTGCCCACTCGATGCAGGCCTGGTCCATTTGCGGTTCGCGCCAGCGGGCGTGAACATTCATGACGAAATGCGAATTGCGCTGCGGGAAGGCGGTCTCCTCCGCTGCGACCCGGCCGGCGGCGCCGCCGACATGGCCGACGAAGATCTCGCATTCCGGTCCCGGCAATTGGCGGATGGCATCGAGCAGGATGCCGATCGTCTGATCCGAAAGCTCTATCAAGTCATGGCTCTTCCAGTAATTGCGGGCGCCGGGCGTCAGCAGCGGATCGAAGGCCTGCTGCCAGGCGACAAAGGGAACCGGGCCGACAACATCGGCGATCGGCTTGCCAATTCCGCGTAACGCCGCCGTCGCTTTTTGACCAGCCTCGACATCGCCGCAATAGCACATCGCCAGCACGAGGATTTCCTTGCCGTGCCATTCCTCAGGCAGGAATGGCAGCGGCGGCGCCTGCCGCATGACGGCCCAGCAGGTGAGCTCGTCCGGCGCGGTCTCGAGCGCCTGCCGGTATTGCTTGAGGACGCTTTCCGCATCGGCGAAGGGATGAACGACAAGGCCAGCGAGAACCTCGGGGCCGAGCTCGTGAAGCTGGAATTCGAAAGCCGTGACGACACCGAAATTCCCGCCGCCGCCCCTTAGGCCCCAGAAGAGCTCGCGGTGCTCTGTCGGGCTCGCCCGCACGAGTTCGCCACCTGCCGTCACCACATCGACCGAGAGCAGGTTGTCGAGCGTCAGGCCGAGTTTGCGCGTCGTCCAGCCGAACCCTCCGCCGAGCGTTAGGCCGGCAATGCCGGTGGTGGAGTTGATGCCGGTCGGCAGGGCCAAGGCGAAGGCCTGGGTTTCCTTGTCGACGTCGGCAAGGGTCGCGCCGGGCTCGACCCAGGCCCGCTTGGTCGTCTGATCGACCCTCACCGACCTCATCGGCGCAAGGTCGATCATCAGACCGCCGTCGCAGACAGCATTACCGGCGATGTTGTGTCCGCCGCCGCGCACGGCAACGAGCAACTGGTTTTCCGCCGCGAAGCGAACCGCATTGATGACGTCGGAGGCGCCGGCTGCGCTGACGATCAGGCCGGGCCGGCGATCGATCATAGCATTCCAGATGGTGCGCGCCTCGTCATAGGCCGGGTCGCGCGCGTCCAGGACCCGGCCGCGCAGCCGCCCCGCGAGAGCCTCGATGGCGGCCGCGCTAATCGTTGTCTTTCCTGCTTGCAGATTGGTGAGGCTCATATCGTTCATGATTCGATCCTCCCTCGGTGAACCATTGCCCCAGAAGCGCGGCATTCTGCGCCTTTGCCGGGCACCCGGCAAGCGACGCCGCCCGCCGCTGCCCATACTCATTTGGGGTTAGCCCTTGGGAGGCCGCCAACCGCGTATTGGTACCGCAGTTGTTGCAATCCCGCCGAAAATACTCCAATGAACCGCCGGCGAAGCGGAAAGCGAACGTCTGGTAGCAGCTCTGAAGAGGCAGGTTTGAGCATGAAGGTCGTCATTCTCGCCGGCGGTTACGGCACCCGCATCTCCGAGGAAAGCCACCTCAGGCCGAAGCCGATGATCGAGATCGGCGGGCGCCCGATCCTCTGGCACATCATGAAGATCTACAGCCACTACGGCTTTTCCGATTTCGTGATCTGCCTTGGCTATCGCGGCTACATGATCAAGGAGTATTTCTCCAACTACATCCTGCATTTGTCCGACGTTACCTTCGACATGGCGACGGGCGAGACGATCTACCACTCGAGCAAGGCCGAGCCCTGGCGGGTGACCCTTGTGGACACCGGGCCGGACTCCATGACCGGCGGGCGCCTCAAGCGCGTCGGCGAATATCTCGGCGACACCTTCTGCCTCACCTATGGCGACGGTGTGGCCGACATTGACATACGCGCGCTCACCGATTTCCACCTCCGGCACGGCCGCGAGGCGACGGTCACGAGCGTCGTGCCGCCGGGGCGCTACGGCGCGCTGGCGATCGAGTCCGGGCAGGTGAAGAGCTTCACCGAGAAGCCGGCCGGCGACAACGGTCGCATCAATGGCGGCTTCTTCGTGCTGAACCGTTCCGTGCTCGACCGCATCGATGGCGACCACGTCGCTTTCGAAAGCGCGCCGCTGGAAGGGCTGGCGCGCGACGGCCAGCTGATGGCCTTCCCGCATGACGGCTTCTGGCGTCCGATGGATACGCTGCGCGACAAGAACCAGCTTGAGGAGCTCTGGCAGCAGAACCGCGCGCCCTGGAAGATCTGGTCATGAACCGCCTGCCGGATCCCGGTTTCTGGTCGGGAAAGCGCGTCCTCCTGACCGGCCATACGGGCTTCAAGGGTAGCTGGGCAGGCCTATGGCTGACGAAGATGGGGGCACAGGTCACCGGCTACGCCCTGCCTCCCGCTTCCGAGCCGTCGCTGCACGCCCTTCTTCATGCGGGCGGCGTGCCGGACGGGCAATTCGGCGACATCCGCGATGGCGAGGCGCTCGCCGCGATCACGCGCAAGAGCGAGCCTGAGATCATCCTGCACATGGCAGCCCAGCCGCTAGTGCGCGAAAGCTATGCGACGCCCGCCGAAACCTTCGACGTCAACGTCATGGGTACGATACGGCTGCTCGAAGCGGCGCGCGCGGCGCCTTCGGTGAAGGCAATTCTCGTCGTGACCACCGACAAGGTCTATCGCAACGACGAGAGCGGTCGGCATTTCCAGGAAAGCGACACGCTCGGCGGGCACGACCCCTATTCCGGTTCGAAGGCCGCCTGCGAGGTCGCGGTCGCGACCTGGCGCACCGCCTATTTCAACGAACGTGGAATCCGCGTCGCCACAGCCCGCGGCGGCAATGTGATCGGCGGCGGCGACTTTTCTACCGACCGGCTCGTTCCGGATATCGTCCGCGCCGCCCTTTCCGGCACCAGGCTCAATATCCGCAGCCCGCTCGCGACGCGTCCCTGGCAGCACGTCCTCGATTGTCTGAACGGCTATTTCCTTTTCGCCGAAGCGCTCTATAAGAACGCAGGCGATATCGACGCCTTGAACTTCGGCCCCTCACCCGATGAGCCGCAAATCCCTGTGCGCGATGTGGCGAACGCCATCCAGGCGGCGATGGGGCTCGAAACCGAATGGGACGACGTCTCGTCGCTCAAGCAACCCCGCGAGATGCAGACGCTCGGCCTTGACCCGGCGCTTGCGGGCGAGTGCCTCGCCTGGCGCGCGCAGTTCACCCAGCAGCAGGCAATCGAATGGACGGCCCGCTGGTACGACGGCTGGCGCCAGGGCAAGGCCGCACTTCCGCTCACGCTTGATCAGATCGACGCATTCACGAAAGGCCGCTGATGTCTCACTCCTGCCGCTTCTGCTCGAGCCCACTTCGAACCGTTGTTGCGGATCTCGGCGCAACGCCTTGGTCGAACTCTTTTCTGGAGCCGACCGAGGACGCAATTGCGCGGGAAAAGGCCTTTCCGCTGAAAGTGATGGTCTGTTCCGAATGCCTGCTCGTGCAGACCACCGAGACGGTACCGGCCGACGAAATCTTCAACGCCGACTATCACTATCTTTCGTCCTTTTCGACGAGCTGGCTCGATCATGCCCGGCGCTATGCCGAGAAGATGACCGATCGCTTCGGCCTTGGCGGCACGTCGCAGGTCGTCGAGGTCGCCTCGAACGACGGCTACCTGCTGCAATATTTCGCCGCCAACCAGATTCCCGTCCTCGGCGTCGAGCCGGCCGGCAATGCCGCGAAAATTGCCGAAAGCCGCAACGTACCGACCCAGGTCGCCTTCTTCGGCCGCGATACGGCGAATGAACTCGCCGGTCGGGGCATCCGCGCCGACTTGACGGCCGCCAACAATGTTCTCGCCCATGTGCCGGACATTGCTGACTTCGTCAGCGGATTTGCGATCCTCTTGAAGCCGGATGGCGTCGCGACCTTCGAATTCCCGCACCTCTTGCGGCTGATCGAAGGCATCCAGTTCGATACGATCTATCACGAGCACTATTCCTACCTCTCGCTCGTCGCCGTCGAGCGCATCTTCGCCGCCTGCGGGCTGAAGGTCTTCGACGTCGAAGAACTGCCGACCCATGGCGGCTCATTGCGCGTCTATGCCCAGCCGATGACCGGCATCCGGCCGGAAACCGAGGAACTCGCGAAGGTGCGCGCCGACGAGGCGAAGGCCGGGCTCTCGGATATGTTGACCTACGTGGCCTTCGGCGAACGGATCGCGGCCGTTTGCGGGGGATTTCGTGCCTTCCTGCGAGAAGCCAGGAGCGAAGGCAAGCGGGTGGCCGCTTACGGCGCGGCCGCCAAGGGCAATACGTTCCTCAATGTCTGCGGCGTGACCTCGGCCGATATCGACTTCATCGTCGACCGCAACAACCTGAAACAGGGCAAGCTCTCGCCGGGCAGCCATATCCCGATCTACGAGCCCTCCAAGCTCGAGACTGCAAAACCCGATTACGTGGTCATTTTGCCCTGGAACCTGACCGACGAGATCGTCAATGCCCATGCCTATATTCGCGCCTGGGGCGGCCGCTTCGTCGTCGCCATTCCCGAAGTGCGGATAATCTGACCTTTCGCCATCGACGCCAATGGAAAAGGGGCCCTCGCATTCGCGAGCGCCCCTTTTTGAATTGTTTCGAGATCCGCTCTTCGCAGCAGCCGACTAGCGATCTATCCTTTTCAGGAAGCCGTCCGGCGCAACGGTGACCATCAGCTTGTTTTGAACCGACCTGTCGATCTGGAATTCCGGATGGGATTCCAGATAGCTGTGCACCGCAGTCTTCGGATTGTCGCCGACGTCCCAGGGACGATCGCTGAAGAAGCCGGCGGGCAGGTCCTCCACCAGCGTGTCGAACACGACGCAATAGCTGCCTGGCGTCACCAAAGGCGCATAGGCCTCCAGCTCGGCAAGCACATGCGCGTGGGTGTGCATGGAATCGAGGCAGACCATGACGCGCTTGTAGCCTGCCGACGCCTCACGGACCTGCTTAACGATCTCGGGATCGATGGACGAACCCTGGAACATCTGGATGCGGCTCGCCATCGGATGGCTTTCGATTGCCGCGCGATTGTGCGCACGAATGTCGATGTCGATGCCGATCACCTTGCGCTTCGACTGGCTTGGATCGAGCGAAACGCCCGCTGCGATCGCGTCGCACATGTCGAGCATGGCCAGCAGCGACGCGCTGAGGATCAGCGACCCGCCATGGGCGATCCCGCTTTCGATCACCAGATCGGGACGCGTCGCCCAGATCAGTTCCTGCATCGCCACGATATCCTGCGGATATTGGATGATCGGACGGCCGAGCCAGTCGAAATTATAGACGTAGCGCTTCGCCATCGAGGCCTCGCGCCACTGATTGGAGAGCGCCTGGAAATCGCCGTCGCGGCCGTAGCCGTCGATCGTGGCCACCCGTTCGGAGCGGAATTGTTCGATAGGGTCCATGTCAGGTCCTGTCTTCATGTGGAAGGCCGCGGATCGAGATCAGGCTCCCGATCCGCTCATGCCCAGGATTTCAGAGATGCGCTCTAGCACAGGTGTGGCGGCAAAGGCGAACTCGTCTTTCGCCCTGTCGATCGAAATGGGCGCGAAAGAGACCGTCGGGGCAGGATCATTCACCGCGACCGAGCATTTCACCCGCGACTGAATTGCGGCGCACCAGTCCGCGTGGCTGGTCTGCCTGCCGCTCGCTACGTTGTAGACCGAATGCCGGCCTCGTTGGGCGATTCTGAGCAGCAGATCGACGGCATCATCGATCCAGATATAGTCCTTGCTGGACTCGAGCGCCGTCTGAAGCTGGATGTGCCCCTCCCTCGCCTCCTGGCAAAGCGCCCCGAGGAACGTATCCGCCTGTGCCTCATCGGGACCGACGACGTTCGACAGCCTGGCCACCCGCACGTTTTCGCGCCCGGATGCGAGGCAGATCGCCTCCCCCGTCAATTTGGAAAGATTGTAGAGGTCCGAAGGATTGAGAGGAGACGCCGACAGAAGAGCAGTTTCGCGCGTGTCCTGACCGTTTGCGTAGACCCGCGTCGATGAAAGATAGAGGAAGGAGGAAAACGCGTTCTGGCGCAGGACATCCGCCGCGAGCGAGACGTGAGCCTCGATCGTGTCGAACGGCCGAGTGCGAAAATCGGCGGTCAGCCCGATGGCATAGATGACATCGCCGAGGTCCTGGCCGGCAAGCGGCAAGTCGGCACGGCTGGGGACATTGACGACATATCCAAGTTCGCGCAACCGGCGGACCAGGTTGCGCCCGATAAAGCCGGAGCCGCCGAGAACCGTGAACATCACGACCTCTCGCCGAGCCGCCGCGGCGGATTGCCGCCGCAGATAGTGTAGGCATCGACCTCGCCGCGCACGATCGAGCCTGCGGCGATGACACAGCCTTTCCGAAGGATGGCGCCGTCGAGGATCACCGAATTCGCCCCGATCCAGACATCCTCCTCGACGACGATGCCGCCTCGGCTCGGCTGGAAGCCCTGTTCACGGATCAGGCGATGCCTGTCCCCGAAGGCGTGGTTGACCGGAGCAAAAGTGCAATTTGCCGCGATCAGCACGTTGTCGGCGATGCGTATGCCGTTGCCGGTGTAGAAGACGCATCCGCTGTTGACGTAACAGAACCGACCGATCTCCAGGTCGCCCGAGCCGCCAGCCGGCTTGACTTTGACGAAACTGTCGATGACCGAGGCCTCTCCAACAACGATCCGGCTGCCGCGAACGGAATCCTCGATATCGCTGAGCGGGCTGATCCTCGCCGTAGGGTGCAGGTCGATCATGGTGGCTCCAATGTCGTTCGGCACTCTTTTCCAGTTACCGCTTGCCGCGTCAACGTTTGATCGTGCAAGAAGCACTTCGGGAAATTGCCATCCTCGGGGAATGTCATGTCGCGCTTCAATCGCCTCTCCACACCGCTTCCGGGCCTGACCGTCATCGAGCGCAAGCAGGCCGGCGACGAACGCGGCTTCTTCTCGCGTTTCTTCTGCCGCGAAGAGCTGCGTGATTTCGGAGCTGACGGGTCCATCGCGCAGATCAACCATACACTGACGCGCAACAAGGGAACGATCCGCGGCATGCATTTCCAGCGGCCGCCCCACGACGAGACGAAGTTCGTCTCCTGCCTTTCGGGCGCCGTCTTCGATGTCGCCGTCGACATACGGCCGGATTCGCCCACCTATCTCAAATGGCACGGCGAAATCCTGAGCGCCGAAAATGCGCGATCCATGATGATCCCCGGTGGCTTCGCGCACGGCTTCCAGACACTGACGGAGGACTGCGAGCTCCTCTACCTGCACGACAAGCCCTATGCGCCGGAAGCCGAAGGCGGGCTCAACCCGCTCGATCCGCGCCTCGCCATCGCCTGGCCGCTTGAGGTGAGCCAGATGTCCGAGCGCGACCGCGCCTTCAGCTTCCTATAAGTCTTGGCGGTCTATGCCGTTTCGGCGACGCGCCGGAACCCTTTGCTCGCCACCATCAGATTGCGGGTATAGTCCTCGGCGATGCGACCAGCGACGAGGTCCGCCGAAGTGAGCCGCTCGACAACCCGCCCCTCCTGCATCACGGCCAGGCGGTCGCACATATGGGTGACGACGCCCAGATCGTGGCTGACCATGACGAAGGTCAGCTTGCGGTCGCGGCGCACCTGTTCGAGAAGGTTCAGCACCTCGGCCTGGACCGACGCATCGAGCGCCGAGGTCGGCTCGTCGAGCAGCAGGATCGAAGGTTCGAGGATCAGCGCCCGGGCGACTGCGACACGCTGGCGCTGACCGCCGGAAAGCTGATGCGGATAACGGAAGCGGAAGCCGGAGCCTAAGCCGACTTCGTCGAGCGCCTTCAGGATGCGGCGTTCGCCGTCACTGATGCCGTGGATCGCCAGCGGCTCCATCAATTGCCGGTCGATGGTCTGGCGCGGATGCAGCGAACCATAGGGATCCTGAAATACCATCTGGACGGCGCGGTAGAACGCCTTGTCGCGACGCGCGCCGCGAAGTTCGCGCCCCTGGACGCGGATCGTACCCTCGCTGACCGGTGCAAGCCCGGCGATCGCCCTGAGCAGCGTCGACTTGCCCGAGCCGGACTCGCCGACGAGACCGAAGGATTCGCCGGCCTCGACTTGCACGCTGGCGGCGTCGAGCGCCCTGAAGTCGTCATAGACGACGCTGAGATTTTCAACCGAAACGGCCACCGTCATAGCGCCCACTCCGGCTTGCGGTCGAGAACGGGCAAGGGATGGCGATCAGCACCGATGACCGGCATGCAGTTCAGCAGCCCCTGGGTATAGGGATGCCTGGCGTTGGCGAGGTCCGACGCGGCGATCTCCTCGACGATCCTACCGGCATACATCACGAGCACACGATCGCAGAAAGACGAGACGAGCCTGAGATCGTGCGAGACGAAGATCAGCCCCATGCCGCGCTCGGCGACCAGCTTGTCGAGAATCGACAGCACCTCGAGTTGTACGGTCACGTCGAGGGCCGAGGTCGGCTCGTCGGCGATCAGGAGCTCCGGCCCGGCGACCAGCATCATGGCGATCATCGCCCGCTGGCCCATGCCGCCCGAGACCTCGTGCGGATAGAGATCGAAGACGCGGGCGGGATCGCGAATCTGCACCGCCGCCAGCATGTCGAGCGCCCGCCTGCGCGCCTCCGCACGACTGATCTTCTCATGACGCCGCAGGGTCTCGACGATCTGCCGGCCGATGCTCATCACCGGGTTCAGCGAGTATTTCGGATCCTGCAGGATCATGGCGATGCGCTTGCCACGAAGATCGCGCCGAAGCTTCGGCGGAGCCGAGAGCAGGTCGATGCCGTCGAAGGCGAGCGTCTTCGCCGTCACTTGGGCGTGGAGCGGCGTCAGGCCCATAATCGCCCTGCCCGTCTGCGACTTTCCGGAGCCGCTCTCGCCGACGATGCCGAGGCGTTCGCGTCCGAGCGTGAAGGAGACGCCGCGCACCGCCTCGACGACACCGGTGCGGGTCGGGAAGCTGACGCGGAGGTCTTCGACGGTCAACAGAGCGCTCATTGGCCGCTCTCCCGCGGATCGAGCGCGTCGCGCAAGCCGTCGCCAAGCAGGTTGAAGCCGAGGCTGACGATCAGGATGGCGATGCCGGGCATGGTCGCGACCCACCATTGATCGAGGATGAAGCGGCGGCCGGATGCGATCATCGCACCCCATTCGGGAAGCGGCGGCTGCGCACCAAGGCCGAGAAAACCAAGGCCTGCCGCCGTCAGGATGATGCCGGCCATGTCGAGCGTGACACGCACGATCAGCGACGACATGCACATCGGGATCACGTGGCGGAAGACGATGCGCGCCGGCGACGCCCCCATCAGGCGAACGGCAGCGATATAGTCGGAATTGCGCAACGTCAGCGTCTCGGCGCGGGCGATGCGCGCATAGGGCGGCCAGGAGGTGATCGCTATGGCAATGACGGCGTTTTCGATGCCAGGCCCGAGCGCCGCGACGAAGGCGAGCGCCAGGACGAGTTTCGGAAAGGCGAGGAAGATATCGGTGATGCGCATCAGGATCGCATCAATCCAGCCGCCGGCATAGCCGGCGACGGCGCCGACAATCAGACCGACCGGCGCCGCGATGACGGCGACGAGAACGACGACTGCGAGCGTCAGCCGCGAACCGTGGATCAGCCGCGACAGGATGTCCCTGCCCTGGTCGTCGGTGCCGAGCAGGTATCCCTCGCTGCCGGGCGACAGGAGCCGCGCGCCGGCGAGATTGCCGATAACTGGCGAATGCGGCGCGAGGAGATCGGCGAATGCTGCGACGAAGCACAGGCCCAGGAGAATGAGAAGGCCGACCACCGCGAGGCGGTTCGCCGAAAACCGGCGCCAGGTCATATAGGCGCGGCCGAGGCGCGCCTGCAGCCGCGATTGCGGCCGGTCGGAGAGCAGCCATTCGCGGCGCGTCAACGGGCGAGTTTCCGTGGCAAGGCTCATCGCGCGCGCGTCCTCGGGTCAAGCGTCCGGTAAAGCAGATCGGACAGGAGATTGATGCCGATGAAGACCGATCCGATGATGATCGTGCCGCCGAGGACGGCGTTCATGTCGGCATTCTGCAGCGAATTGGTGATGTAGAGGCCGAGCCCCGGCCACGCGAAGACGGTCTCGGTCAGCACCGAGCCTTCGAGCAGCCCGGCATAGGAAAGCGCAATTACCGTGACCAGCGGCACGGCCGCGTTGCGTAGCGCATGGCCCCAGATGATCCGCGCCTCGGAAAGCCCCTTGGCCCGTGCTGCGACGATATATTCCTGCTGCAGTTCGTTCAGCATGAAGCTGCGGGTCATCCGGCTGATATAGGCGAGCGAGAAATAGCCGAGCAGCGAGGCCGGCAGGATGATGTGACGGAAGATGTCGCGGAACACATCCCACTGCCCCTGCCAGAGCGCGTCGACGAGGTAGAAGCCGGTGATCGGCGAGAACGTATATTCGTAAACGATGTCGATGCGGCCGGGATAGGCAACCCATCGCAGGCGCGCGTAGAACACGAGGAGTGCCAAGAGGGCCAGCCAGAAGATCGGCACCGAATAGCCGACGAGGCCGATGACGCGCACGATCTGGTCGGCAATGCTGCCGCGCTTGACCGCCGCAAGGACGCCGAGCGGCACGCCGATCAGTGCACCGATCAGCGTTCCCAGCGTCGCGAGTTCCATGGTCGCGGGAAAGACGCGGCGGATGTCGGTCATCACGGGGTTGGTCGTCAGCACGGAAACGCCGAAGTCGCCGGAGAGCGCCTGGCGGCAGTAGATGAAGAATTGCTGATAGAGAGGGAGGTTGAGCCCCATTGCCTCGCGCGTCCGTTCGACGACATGGGCGGGCGCCCGATCTCCCAAGACAGCGAGTACTGGATCGATCGGAATCACGCGTCCGATGAAGAAGGTGACGGCAAGAAGGCCGAGATAGGTGGTCGCCACGACGACAAGAAACTGCAGCGCCGTGGCAATCGCCTTCCGGGAACGGGCGCGGCGGCGCCCGTTCATTCGCTCTGTTCCACTCATGCTCAAGGGAACGGTCCTTTCGACTATTCTTTGGAGACGTTCCAAACGTAGTTGGTGTCGAAGCTCGGACCGAGCTTGAAGCCTTTCAGACTGCCGCGAAGCCCGGCGACCTCCGTCTGCTGGAAGATGACGACGAAGGGGCTATCCTCGAGAACGGTCTTCTGGAGTCCCTTGTAGATATCCGCACGCTTGGCGCTGTCGCGCTCGAGCAGCGCTTCCTTGGTCTTCTTGCTGAGTTCCGGAACGTCCCAGGCGTTGCGCCAGGCGAGCGTCTTGTTCTTACCCTCGTCGGAATTATCCGGGTTGTTGGTGAAGGTATCGGCGTTCGAATGCGGGTCGAAATAATCCATGCCCCACTGGCCTATATACATGTCGTGGTTGCGGGCGCGATACTTCGTCAGCGTCTGCTTGCCGTCACCTGGAATGATCTCAAGCTTCACGCCCGCCTGCGCCAGCGTCTGCTGGAAGGATTCGGCCACACCCGTGATTGGCTGGGTGTTACGCACATCCATGGTGACTTCGAAGCCGTCCGGATAGCCGGCCTTGGCCAGCAGCTCCTTGGCCTTGGCGACATCGAAGGTGTATGGGTTCTCGTTGAGCGCGCCGAGAACGCCCTTCGGCAGGAAGCTCTGGTGGATCTCGCCGATCCCCTTGATCAGCGTGGCGCCAATCGCGTCATAGTCGACGAGATACTTGAAGGCCTGCTGCACCTCTGGCTTCGCCAGCTTCTCGTTCTTCTGGTTGAGGCTGATATAGTAGACTGTGCCTTTCGGGGCGTTGGTCGTTGCGAGGTCGGCATTCTTGGAAACAGCCTCGTAGTCGCCCGGCTCGAGATTGCGGGCAACATCGACATCGCCGGCCTCGAGCGCCAGACGCTGGCCGGAGCTTTCCTTCATGTGGCGGTAGATGACACGGGCGAGCTTCGCGGGTTCGCCGTAGTAGTTCTCGTTGCGCTCCAGGACGACGACTTCATTGGCCCGCCATTCGCGCAGCTTGAACGGCCCCGAGCCGGCATAGCCAGTCTTCAACCATTCATTGCCGAAATCGTTGTCGTATTTATACTCATCCGTCGGCGTAATCGGCTTGACGTGCTCGAGCACCAGCTTCTTGTCGACGACCGAAGCGACGGTCGCGGTCAGGCAGTTCAAGACGAAGCTCGGCGCATAGGGCTGGTCGACGGTGAAGACGAAGGTTTGCGCGTCGGCAGCCTTGGCCTTCTCGGTGACGTTGTCGCCGGTGAGGCCGAACTGCGTGAGGATGAAGGCCGGGCTCTTGTCGAGCTTGACGGCGCGTTCGAAGGAATAGGCAACGTCCTCGGCGGTGATCGGATTGCCGGATGCGAATTTCATGCCGGACTTCAGCTTGAACGTATAGGTCAGGCCGTCATCGGAAACCGTCCAGCTGTCGGCGAGATCGCCGACCACCTTGGACGTGTCATTAAGGTCGAGACGGACGAGCAGGCTGTAGGTGTTGCTGGTCATTTCCGCGGTCGAAAGCTCAAAGGCTTCGCCCGGATCCATGGTGATGATGTCGTCGAACGCGAAGCCCTCGACCAGCGTGTCCTTCGGCGTTTCAGCAAAAACCGGATGCGCGGCACCCATTGCGAGCGCAAGCGCCGCGGAAGCAGTCAGAAGTCGAAAACGTCCATTGAGCTTATGCATCATTTTGCGCTTCCCTCTTTTTAGCCCTTTGCGGGCTCTTCTTCATGGGGTCAGGCAGCCTCGTGCCAAGCCTTCCCCAGAACTCTCAGCCAGTTCTCGCGGCATATTTTTGTCAGCTCGCGGTCACCATATCCGGCGCTCCTCAGCGCGGCAACGAGCTTCTGATTGCCTGCGGCATCAGCGATTTCCTCAGGTATCGTCGCCCCGTCGAAGTCCGAGCCGAGCGCGACGCAGTCGATACCGACACGTTCGACCATGTAATCGATGTGGCGCACCATGTCGGAGAGCGGCGTGGCTGCATTTTCCTGCCCGTCGGCGCGCAGCATGGTCGTCGCAAAGTTAAGCCCGACCAGGCCGCGGCTCTCGCGGATGGCATCGAGTTGCCTGTCGGTGAGGTTGCGAGCGACCGGCGTCAACGCATGGGCATTGGAATGGCTGGCGACGAGCGGCTGATCGGTGGTCTCCGCCACATCCCAGAATCCCTTTTCGGTGATGTGGGCAAGATCGATCAGGATGCCGAGCTGATTGCAGGCCCGCACAAGCTCGAACCCGGCCTCGGTAAGCCCTGGGCCCGTGTCCGGCGACGACGGATAGGCGAAGGGCACGCCATGGCCGAAAACATTGTGGCGGCTCCAGACCGGGCCGAGCGACCGCAAGCCGGCCGCATGGAAGGTCTCTAGCGCTGCGAGGTCCGGCCCGATCGCCTCGCAGCCTTCCATGTGCAGGACGGCCGCAAAGATACCCTCCGCCATCGCGTCGCGGATTTCGCCGGTCGAGCGGCAGAGCCGCCAAGCCCCTGCCCGGTCAAGCCTCATGGCGATGTCGGCAAGCTCGATCGCCGTCGCAAGTGACGGCAGGCGGTCGAGCGGCTCCGACAGCGGCGTGACGTAGTGGCCATTCTTATCCGGCGTTCTCAGCACCAGATCACCCGATGGAATGTAGATGGCGCACAGGCCGCCGGCGAGACCGCCCGCCTTGGCGCGCGGCACGTCGATATGACCTTTGTCGGTCCCTTCGACGAATTCGGCTACCGGGTCGCTTCCACCGCGCGCATGCTGCCAAAGGCGCAAAAGCACGTCGTTATGGCCGTCGAAAACCGCCTGCATTCCCAAGATTCCTTCGTTATTTCAGGGGGATCGGATGGATCATCCACCATGCCGCATCCGGTCAAGGACGTGGGCGATGCTATTGAAAGACATCCGCCATTTCAATGAATATCGGGGGGATTTCCTGGGCAAGCTCTGTAGCGAAATGTTGCATGAAAGCCCTAATCGAATGGCGCGCGGCAGTGCGGCGCAGTCAGAAAAATCATCAGGAAGGGTGTCCCGACAGACAAAAATCTGCCATTGCTTCCGTGAAGAGCGAACGCTGTGCGATAGTCGCCGGTCGTCACGGCCGGTGCAAGTTGCGCTCAAGAGGGGGCTCGGGGTGCCGTCGATCGCTGGTGCAAGCCTGACCGCGCGGATAGGTCGCGCCTTGCTCTGCCTGGGGCTGTTGCTCTGCCTGGCCGGCTGCGGCGGGCGCCCGGTCGGCGTCCTTGTTCCCTCCGGCTCCGCCGCGGGCGCCTCGGAGGTGGACCTGCTGGTGGCGACCACCCGTGCCCCGTCCGATGATCCGGGCGTCCTCTTCACCGGCGAACGCGCGCCGGAACTTTCGCTGACCGAAATCGTCGTCTCGATTCCTCCCGAGAAGAACCGCAAGGTCGGCCAGGTCCAATGGCCCAAGAAATTGCCGGCCAATCCGAACCGCGATTTCTCCACCGTCAGCGTCAAACCGCTCAAGGTCGGGCCGGAGACGCAGGCTTGGCTCAACGGGCATCTGCCGAAGAGCCGGCGCGTGCTGATATTCGTTCACGGCTTCAACAACCGCTTCGAGGACGCCGTCTACCGCTACGCCCAGATCGTCCATGATTCCGGCGCCGATGTCGCACCGGTCATCTTCACCTGGCCGTCGCGCGCCAGCATCTTCGACTACAACTACGACAAGGAAAGCACCAACTATTCGCGCGACGCCCTCGAAGAGCTGTTGCAGCGGGCCTCCAAGAACCCTTCGGTCGGCGAGATCACGCTGATGGCCCACTCCATGGGCTCGTGGCTTACCGTCGAAGCACTCCGGCAGATGGCGATCCGCGACGGCCGTGTCGCCCCCAAGATCACCGACGTCATTCTTGCCTCGCCCGATCTCGACGTCGATGTCTTCACCAAGCAAATGCAGGCCATGGGCAAATCGCGGCCGAAGTTCACGCTCTTCGTCTCCCGCGACGACCGGGCGCTGACGGTCTCGCGGCGGATCTCCGGCAACATCGACCGCCTCGGTCAGATCGACCCCTCGGTGGAGCCCTACCGGAGCCAGCTCGAGAGGGCCGGCATCACGGTGCTCGACCTGACGGCGCTCAAGGGCGGCGACAGGCTCAACCATGGCAAGTTCGCCGAAAGCCCCGAAGTGGTGCGGCTCCTCGGCAACCGGCTGATTGCCGGACAGACCGTGACGGATTCGGATGTCGGCCTAGGCGAACGGGTGGGAGCCGTTGCGCTCGGCACGGCGCAGACCGTCGGCAGTGCCGCGAGCGTCGCCGTCTCGACGCCGATCATGATCTTCGATCCGCGCACCCGGCAAAATTACGACGCTCAGCTCCGCCGGTTCGGCCAATCGGTGGAGAACACCGTCGGTTCGGCCGTCACGCCATAAGGCGCCACTTCCAATCGCCGGCGCTGCCTGCTATGGCTGCATGCGAAGAGCATAGACACGTAGAGGTTACGCTTTGCCGTCGTAAATACCGGTCTCGCCCATTTTCACCCGCATACGGCAGGGTAGCCGCGAAGCTACTCCCGTATGAATTCGTTCATCGGGTGGTGGCCTGAGACCGGTCTGGCATTGTCCGAATGTGCCAACGCAGCTTTGCTGTCCCAGCTCTTCCATCACCCGAGAACATCGCCAAACCGTGCTCGCAGAGGCTTTCTCCTGCCGCCATCTTGGTGAACTTCCTCACGGAAGACCAAGACAGCATGTGCAACATTCTTCGGGTCCAATGGACCGTCATCCCGCGCAGCGCGCCCCGCCCCTGGATCCCCTGCGGCGGCTGCGGAAGCCTCAAACCATTCGCGTCGAGCGGAAAGATCAGACTAAACGCCAACGGCAGGAAGCTCGATGCTTGGCTCATTTATAAATGCCTTGACTGCGCCAGAACATGGAACCGACCGCTCCTCGAGCGACAGAATGTTCGCAGTATCAATTCCTCTCTGCTCGGAGCCCTGCAATCAAATGATCCGGAATGGATAAGGACGCAGGAGTTCGACGTCGATGGCTTGCGACGCCATGCGCAACGCGTCGATGAGTTCGGAAGCGTAAACGTCTACAAGAAGGGGTCGAGCCCACGACGCGATCCAGCCAGGCTTGAAATTGCTTTCGTTGTCCCGTCGCCGACGAGCATGCGGCTGGATCGCCTGCTCGCTGCAGAACTCGGCCTTTCACGGTCGCAGCTTCACGCTCTCCACGCAGAGGCAAGGCTGCAAATCCAGCCGGACGGCAGGGAGATACTGCGGCGACGGATCAGGCACCGGACCGTGATAACGCTGGACATTCCGCCGGACGCGGATCGAAAAGCGATAATTCGGGCAGCTGGCGACGGCGGCGTCCCCCGAATGGCTCAAAGCATCCCGCCTTCCGAAATCGGGTCGAAGGCGCTCAGGACCATTAAATTCGTCCATTCTGCGCGGCGGATTTCGTGTCTGAGTAGGAGGGAAGGTGCAGGAAATGCCGAACATTTTCAAATCTTTCCGACGTACTAAGGCGTGAAATCCGCCTCGCCCTTTGGGTTCAGATCCATGGGCCGCCTGATCGAAAACAATGCTCGACAAGACCTTCAGGTATTGCCTTGCGCTTGTTTTCTTCCATCCAAACCCATGGATATTGACAGAATGGACGAATTTAATCGGTCCTGAGCCTAATGGAACGTCGACTTCGAGAAGAGATTGAGAACCAGCACGCCGGCGATGATCAGCGCCAGGCCAAGGATCGCCGCCAGGTCGAGCTTCTGGCCGAAAGTGATGTAACCAACGGCTGAAATCAGCACGATGCCGAGGCCGCTCCACAGCGCATAGGCGATCCCGACGGGAATGTAGCGTAGTGTATAGGACAGGAAGAAGAAGGCGACGGCATAGCAGACCACCATCAGCACGGTCGGCGCAAGCCGCGTGAAATGCTGCGCCGCCTGCATGGCCGAAGTGCCGAGCACTTCGAAGACGATGGCGATCACCAGGACGGTGTAGAGCATGGCGGGGTTCACGGCACGTCTCCGAAAAGTTCGAGTAGATGGATAGCCTGTCGCCACGCCTGGGCCGGCGACTTCACTGCAATGAAAGCGTCTTGAGCTTCTGAAGCAGGGCGGTCCGCGTGGGTGCATCGATGTCATGGCTCTGCATCAGATCGGCGAGCCAGACACCATCGGCTGCAAACCGGGCAAGCAGGCAATTCGGTGAGCCGTCGGTCGCCGCGAACTCGGCCGATCGCCGCTCCACCCAGTCGCGCCAGCGCGCCTTGAGATGCGGCTCCGCCAGCAGCGCGATCGCCAGCACCCGCCACCCCTGTCCTTCGGCTTCCGCATCCAGTTCAAGGCAGACGGTAAAATAGGCGCGGGTAAATCGGCCCTGCTCCACCTCATCGTCGGCCATTGCCGCCTCGATCGCCCGGTCGAAGCGGCCGATCAGCTCGTCGAACAGGCCGTCCAGCAAGGCGAGCTTGTTTGGAAAATGGTGCAGCAGCCCGCCCTTGCTGACCCCTGCCGCCTGCGACACCTTTTCGAGGGTGACGGCGGCGATCCCCTGTTCGAGCGACAACCGCGCGGCGACGTCCAACAATTGCCGGCGAACCCGCTCTGGCTGCTTCTTTCTCTGGTAGGCGTTCGTCATGCCCCTAAAGATACCGTCTGGACGGTTTTGTCAAGCCCTGTCAGGTGAGGCGACCTGCGACGCGATGAAACGCCGCAAGTCACGTGCGGACATTGTGCCCGGCACGGAGCCGCTATACGAAGTCGGTCAAAGGACACGATCATGACGGAAACGAAAACCACGACGCTCTACGAGGCGATTGGAGGCGATACCGCGGTCCGCGCACTGACGCGGCGCTTCTATGAGCTCATGGACAGCCTGCCGGAGGCAGCCCGCTGCCGTGCCGTGCATCCGCCGGATCTCTCCGGTAGCGAGGAGAAGCTCTACGAATACCTGACCGGCTGGCTAGGCGGGCCGCCGATCTATGTGGAAAAGCGCGGCCATCCGATGCTGCGCCGGCGGCACTTCATCGCCGAAATCGGCCCGGCCGAACGCGACGAATGGCTGCTCTGCTTCATCCGCGCTCTCGAGGAGACCGTCCCCCACCCGCAGCTCCGGGAAGTCATCCTCGAACCGATCTCCCGGCTCGCCCATCACATGCAGAACAAGGAATGATCATCAAATGCCGAACCGCGGAATACGTGGCAGCGTGCTTTTCATCGCCGGGCTGATGGGTGTTTTTGGCGTCGCCGCCGCTGCGGCCGCCTCGCATGGTGCGGATCCTCGGCTGCTCGGCGGGGCGTCCGCCATGTGCCTCGCCCATGCGCCGGCACTCGTCGCGCTCCATGCCGGATGGGCGTATTTCCGCACGGCGGCCGTCTCCGCGTTACTGCTCGCCGCGGGCACCGCCATCTTCGCCGCAGACCTCACCATGCGCCATTTCGCCGGCCACGGCCTCTTTCCGATGTCAGCGCCGCTCGGCGGGCTGACGATGATGGCCGGATGGCTCGCCGTCGCCATGGGGGCGTTCCTGCCCCGCAAGGCTGATTAAAGAGGGCTCAGGCGCCCTCGACGACAGTGTAGCCTTCGAATTTCGGCGGCCCCAGATACATGGCCCGATTGTCGCCGGCGTTGCGGTGTGCGGCCCGGAAGTTTTCCGATCTCGTCCAGGCAACGAAGGCGTCCTTGCTTTCCCAATTCGATTTCGAGATGAACGGCGTGCAGCCCTCTTCCGGCACGCTCTCGCCGCGCAGCAGATGGAAGTCAATGAAGCCGGGCATTTCAGCAAGGCTCGAATCGCGCCCCTTCCAAACGGCCTCGAACGCCTCTTCCTGACCGACGGCGACGTGGAAACGGTTCATGGCGACAAACATGGGGCTACCTTTCACGTGCCTTCTTTTCCGAGATCCCGGCTTCGCTCCGTGGGAACGGCAGGATAACGGCGTTCGACGACGGCGCAAGTCCGTGCGGCTCGCGGACCGGATGACGGGCCTGCCATGCCGGAAATTCCGTCACGTTGGGATTGTCCTCCAGCATGCGTGCGCGGCGCGTCAGCACTTCGTAGAGTTCCGGCACCAGCCCATCGCCGAGCTGCGAATCCAGCTTGTGAAGACCGATCATCATCATTTGATCAGGACGTTCTTCGTTCATCATCGATTCTCCACGCGACGGCACCCAGGGAGAAGATTGCCGCCCTCAGGGTTCAGTTGCCGCCGCTCGTGGACAGGTCCTGAAGGGCCCGCTCCAGGCTCGATTTCGAGCCATTGCGCAGCGGCACGAAGGCCTTGCCCCACTTCTTGCAGCCGGTCTTCACGCGCAGACATGCGTCGTGGCTGATGCAATCGATGGGGCAGAAGACGCAGTCGACCGAGGGAAGAACGCGGTCGATGCGCGATACGGCCTCTCGCAAACCGCCGTCATGATGAATGAGTTCCGCACCATAGGAGCTGGCGATCTCGCGCAAATGGGCAACCTGGCAATCGCGGCCACCGACATAGAGGAAGCTGCGCCCCTCGAGCGTCGCCTTGCCACCATTGGGCTGCACCGCAGACGTTTCGTCCCTTGCCTTTCCTTTGCCGCCCTTGCCTGCATTCTGGTGCCGCTTGCCGCGCATCCGTCTTCTCCGTCTAGTCGGCGATGCGCGGGTTTCCTGCCGCTGATCGCCATCAGAATTTGTTCGGCACACACCAGCCGGTTGTGCGACGGCGGCAACTTATTAAACTTGATAATCAGAGTAAAGTATAAACATGAGTTTTTTAATCATATTAATAGACGGCAACTCCCGGCTTTCCTGGCCCTAGACCGCGGGCAAATTTCCGTGAGAGAAATCGACAAACGATGCGGCTGGAAGCGGCCCGGCCGTCATGAGTGTGAAATCGAAGGGCGCACGCATGTCCGCATCCAGAACATACTGACGGTGCACGCGCAGGAAATCTCGCTTGATCCTCCGGTACCGTTCGGGGGAAAGCATGTGCTTGACACGAATGAATGCGATCCGCGGATGGGGTGCGTCATGATGCCCCGCCAGCGCTACGACACGGGATTTGTAGAAATGTATCGCGTCGGTCAGACAGTGGACCTCGAACCAGAATATCGCCTCCGCACGGGCGATGAGGCCGACGCGCGCCCGTAGAACCTTGGCGCAGCGAAGCAACGCGCATTGCAGGATCGCTCCTCCGAGCGTTGCGAAGACGACACGTTTCCCGTCGAGCAGGTGTGGCTCCCGCTCCAGTAGCGCACCGATCACATGAGCTGCGATGCTGGACCCCATACTGTGAGAGCTGACGACGTATTCGTCGGCGACGTCATTGAACGCCGGCCGCGCCAATGCCACGCATTCCTCAAGCCATTGTTCGAGATACGGTTGGTCCAGACGCGCTGCAGCGACGGCGAGTTCCCAGTCGGCAAAGAGATGCAAGATGTGCAGCCTGTCCGACCATGGCAGAAATATCCGGAAGAAGAGGACATAGGCGAAGGTGAAACTCAAGGCGTAATGCCACGGATCAAGCCCCAACCAATACGGATAGGCCGCAATCGCAAGACTCGCTGCCAAGGCCAGCGCTACAAGCAAGAACGGAAAGACGAAGAACAGGCCGAAGCGCCACGCATGCGCGAAATAACCCGCGGCACCGCCCTCGATCACGACGCGAGCAGCGCTTAGAAACCCGCGGGCCAACCGGTTGAAGAGCGGCCGGTTGTTCAAGCGCTCGACGAGGGTGCCGTGATCCAGCATGTAAATCCGGCTCGACGCCTGCCAGTCGGTACCTTCGCTATCCACGTCGAAATGCCAGCCGCGGCCATCCGAGCGCATCTGATCGACGTCGATCCTGATATCCCACAGCTTCGCGGTCTTTTCTGCCGACCGCTTGTACCGGGCATGATGCTGGTGCGCGTCCAAAGGTTCAAAGCCCGGGAAATGCAAAACGATGCGTTTCCTTACGTGTTTGGGAAGGTTGTTTGCGTGCAAATACTTTCGCTCCTGAGGGACTGGGCAGCAGCTGGCCGCTGGACGGGCTGGCTACATGGTTTTGTCCTTGAATCGGTCCCGAGGAATCATCGAGACTCCAGCGCCGTCCAGCCCGTGGTCACGTTCACAGCAGACGGATATTGCTTGGCCACATAAGCCGCCAGAAGGCGATTTGTCGCTGCAACGTAAATCTCCACCGCATTTGCTTATCGTGCCGGTTAGCATCCTTTCTCTGCCCCGCGCCGCCTGCACGGCGCATACGAGCAGGTCGAACTTCGCACCGCTCCCACGACGGGCGTGCCGAAATTGGCACCGGCCAATGTGACGCGGATCCTGACTGTCTGCGCATCAGGCGCCGTTGACCGGAACCAGCGCTCGCCGACCGGGCGGGCACGGCTCAACGTCGCTCCGACATCAATTGCTTTGGTGGCGCGGCCGAAACCGCTGAAGTCAGCGACTGAAAGCGAGCGGAATGGTGAAGACCCAGCTGTCTCGGCCCGCACCCGCAGGGATCGCCGGGAATGGGGCGGCACGGCGCACCGCATCAAGCGCCGCTTCGTCGAGAATGGGCGAACCGGCGCTCTTCGCCAGGCTGACGCTCGCGACGCCGCCACCGGAAGTTACAGTGAAGCGGACATGGGCGACACCGCGCAACCGCTGCCGCTTGGCCACGGCGGGGTAGCGGAAGGCGCGGTTGAGCTTGCTCCTCACCTTGCCGGGATAGTTCGAAACGGCAGCATTGCCCGACTGCCGGGCGGCGCCCCCCTTTTCTCCTTTGGCAGCGCTGGCAGCCGCATTTTCGGCCCCGTCCGCCTGCCCCTTGACCTGCGAGCTCGCCTGTTCGCCCCCTTCTCCGGCCTTCTTCCGCGTTACCTTCGTTTTCTTCACCGGCTCCTTCTTGGGTTCCGGTTTCTCGACCTTGGGCTTCTCGATCTTCTCTAGTTCCGGCTTCTCTTCCGGAATGACGGCTTCGACCGGTGCCACACTGGCCGTGACCGGGGCTTCAGCGACCTGCGTCACGGGCATCTCCTCTGCCGGCAGAATGACGTCCGCTTCGGTCGGCGTCACGTCGGATGGCTGTTCCGAGACGATATCGGGCATTGTCGGCTCGACTGCTTCGGCGACCTCTTCCGCCAGCTGGATCTCGGTCGGCTTCACTTCCTCAGCGGTCTCTTCCGTCGGGTCGACGACGTCGGACGGATCGCCCGCCTGCAACGTCTCCTCGAAGGCATTACCGAGCAGCGTTACTTCCATTGCGGCGCCGCCGGCGACCTGAACCTCCTCCTCACCGGGCGGCGCGAACAGCATGGCGCCGCTCGCATGCGCCAGCAAGGAAAGGCCAATCGCCGCGGCCCATTTCATGACTTGCTTCATCTACGCGCCTGCCTTCCATCGGCACTTCAGCGATCAGGCTCTCTCAGCCCTTGAGTTCAACTGCCGATTTGGAGCCGGTCTTGAGGCCCGTCATGCAGGCACCCTTGTCGATGCCCTCGCCGACGCAGGCGGGCGCATCGTTGATCAGGAGGCTTTTCACCGCCTCGCATTTCGTTCCCGGCAGATCGAACTGGCGGACCTTAGTCTTGCCGGCAGGCAGGTCGCGAAAATCGAGCACTGCCATGCGTTCGACCAGCCCCTTCTGATCGAAGAGGACGAATTGGAACGAAACCTTGGAGAGAGATTGCTGCAGGCCGTTGCCGGCGACGAAGGTCAGTTTGCATCCCTTCTCGGACGGCGCAATCGCGTTAAGCTCGATCGTCAGCGCGCTGGCAGCTATTGCCTCCTGTGCCACGGCCGCCCCTGCTAGCGACAGAGCCATAGCTGCGGCCGAGAACGCGAAACGGGAAAGACAGGCCATCATCACACCACCCATGCTCCGCACTCGAGCCGCCTTTATCCCAAGCGGCGGAGGCGATCAATTAACTTGACTGTAACTATCCGGTATTGCGTCCTTAAAGAAATATGAGTAATGCAGTCAAGATACTAATTGGAATGCGCGAGAGGAATGAGGGGATATCGCCTTGCTTCCGCCCCTCGTAAGCTGGCCGAAACCGTGACACCGAACGACCCCGATACCTCCCGATCCTCGCCGGCGCCGAGCGTGACCAACCGCTCGCAGCCGATTGTGGAAAGCCACGAGCTTTTCCGCGGCGCCAGCGAGATCCTGATTTCCCATGACGACGCGATCTACCGGATGAGGATCACCCGACAGGGCAAGTTGATTCTGAATAAATAGCGAGACGACCGATGATCGACAGCACGCGCCCTACTCCCACCGAGATCCGCGCCTACCGCGCGGCGAACCCGACGCTGCGCGAGCGCGACATAGCCGCCCAGCTCGGCATTTCCGAGGCGGCCCTCGTTGCCGCCGGATGCGGACTGACGGCAAGCCGCATCGATGCCGATGCCAATCGTTTCCTGGAGCGCGCCGAGGAACTGGGCGAGGTTATGGCGCTCACCCGCAATGAAACTGCCGTCCACGAGAAGATCGGCGTCTACGAGAACGTCAAGGCGGGCCCGGCTGCAAGCCTCGTGCTGGGATCCGAAATTGATCTGCGCGTATTTCCATCCGCCTGGGCGCACGGCTTCGCCGTGTCGAAGACCGGCGCCAATGGCGACGTCCGCCGCAGCCTGCAGTTCTTCGACAAATGGGGTAATGCGGTTCACAAGATCCACCTGCGTCCGACTTCGGATCTTGAAGCCTACAACAGGATCGTCGCGGAATTCCGCCTCGAGGACCAATCGCACGAACTGGTTGCCGAGGTCGGTGCACCGGCGGGCGACGACGGGACCGGCATAGCCGTCGATACGGAAGCGCTGCGCGACCACTGGACGAAGCTGACCGACACCCATCAGTTTCACGGCATGTTGCGCAACCTGAAAATCGGCCGGCGCCAAGCCTTGCATGCCGTCGGCGACGATCTGGCCTGGCAGCTCGACGCGGGTGGCATCGAGATGATGATGCGAGGTAGCGCCGAGATCGAGTTGCCCATCATGTGCTTCGTCGGCAATGCCGGCGTCATCCAGATCCACTCCGGCCCGGTCGCGAATATCGCAGCCATGGGGCCGTGGCTCAATGTCATGGACCCGACATTCCACCTGCATTTGCGCACGGATCATATCGCCGAGCTCTGGGCGGTGCGCAAACCGACTTCGGACGGGCATGTGACCTCGCTGGAAGCACTCGATGCCAAGGGTGAAATGGTCATTCAGTTCTTCGGCAAGCGTAAGGAAGGCTATGCCGAAAGACCGGAGTGGCGCGGCCTGGTCGAGACCCTGCCGCACCTCCACAGCATCGCCGCAGCCTGAGGAGAGACAGGATGAACGGCTTCGACTTCCGCCGTCTGCGCCGCTGGGAATTGGCGCTCGCCGCCTTCGCACTTTCGACACCCTTCCTGCTGCCGGCGCTCGCGCCGGGTTCCTCGTCCCTTCTCAGCCCCGCAATGGCTGAGACGGTCGAGCAGCCGGACACTTCCCGGATCGTTTCGATCGGCGGCGCGGTGACCGAGACCATCTATGCACTCGGCGAGGAGAACCGACTCGTTGGTCGCGATTCGACGAGCACTTACCCCGAGGCAGCGGCGAAGCTCCCCAATGTCGGCTATATGCGGCAATTGGCGCCGGAGGGCATAATCGCCGTCAACCCGGCGGCGATCGTGGCAATTGAAGGCAGCGGCCCGCCCGAGGCGCTTGCCGTGCTGAAGCAAGCGAAGATCCCCTTCACGACAATTGCCGAGACCTATGACAAAGCGGGCATCCTCGCCAAGATTCGCGCCGTCGGCGCTTTCCTCGGCGTTCCCGACAAGGCCGAAGCGCTTGCCCGGTCGGTCGAGGAGGACTTGGACACCGCGCTCGCCGACAGCGATGCACGCCCCGAGAGCGAGCGCAAGCGCGTCCTCTTCATCCTCAGCACCCAGGGCGGCAAGATCATGGCCTCGGGCACGAGCACGGCCGCCAGCGGCATCATCGAACTTGCCGGCGCAATCAATGCCACCGAGAATTTTCGCGGCTACAAGCCTCTGACGGACGAGGCAATCGTCGAGGCAAAGCCGGACGTCATCCTGATGATGGATCGGGGCGGAAGCCATGCAATAAGCCCCGACGAACTCTTCGCCCTTCCGGCTCTGAGCCTGACGCCGGCGGCGAAAAACAAGGCGCTCATCCGCATGGACGGGTTGCACTTGCTCGGTTTCGGCCCGCGCACCGCAAGCGCGATCCGGGAACTGAACACGGCAATCTACGGAAAGAAGACCAATGCCTCGCAGTGAGGTCATGGACGGCACGCGCGGACCCGCCTTTTCTGCAAACATCGCTGATGCGCGGCGGAAAGGCGACCGATCGGGTCTGGCGCGCGTGCTCATCGCCGCCCTGGCGGTCCTCGCCGTCGCGACCTTCGCGACCTCGATCATGACGGGCGCCGCCGACGCTTCGCTTGGCAATGTCTTCCGCTGGCTTGTCGGCGAAACGGCAGCTGACCAGGCCTTGAGCATGCGCGATCGCATCATCATCCTGGATATCCGACTGCCGCGCGCCGTGCTCGGCACGCTGGTCGGCGCGGCGCTCGCCGTCTCCGGCGTCGTGATGCAGGGGCTGTTCCGCAACCCGCTGGCCGATCCCGGTCTTGTCGGCGTGTCTTCGGGCGCGAGCCTCGGCGCCGTTCTGCTGATCGTTCTCGGCGGCACCGCGTTCGGGCCGATCTTTGCGCTCTTCGGCTTTTACGCGCTGCCGCTTGGCGCCTTCGGCGGCGGCCTCGCCACGACCATGCTCCTCTATCGCATCGCGACACGCAGCGGTCAGACCTCGGTGGCCACGATACTGCTTGCCGGCATTGCGCTTGGCGCTCTCACCGGCGCGGTAACGGGCGTGCTCGTCTTTGTCGCCGACGACAAGCAGTTGCGCGATCTTACCTTCTGGGGCCTCGGTTCCCTGGCCGGCGCCAATTGGACGAAGATCTTGGCCGCCGGGCCGATCATCCTCCTATCGCTTTCCGTCGTCCCGTTCCTGGCGCGGGGCCTGAACGCGATCACACTCGGCGAGGCGGCCGCCTTCCACATGGGCGTGCCCGTGCAGCGCCTCAAGAACATCGCCATTTTCAGCGTCGCCGCGGCAACCGGCGCCTCCGTCGCGGTCAGCGGCGGCATCGGCTTTGTCGGCATCGTCGTGCCGCATCTCCTGCGGCTCGTCATCGGCCCGGATCACCGTTACCTTCTGCCGGCCTCAGCCCTGCTTGGAGGCACGATGCTGATTTTTGCCGACATGCTGGCCCGCACGATCGTTTCTCCCGCCGAACTGCCGATCGGCATTATCACCGCCTTCCTTGGGGCGCCGTTCTTCCTGTGGGTTCTGCTCCGCGGGCGCTCGAACATGGGACTTTGACTTAACATGATCCGCGCCTCCGACATCTCCGTCCGCCTCGCCGGCCGGCCCGTGCTTCACGGCGTCTCGTTCGAAGCCGCGCCCGGAAGGATGACGGCGATCGTCGGCCCGAACGGCTCCGGCAAGACGACGACCTTGAAGGCGATCTCCGGCGAGCTTCGCCCTTCCAAGGGCAAGGTGACCATCAACGGTCATGACATCGCCGGGCTGAAGCCTTGGGAACTGGCCTTGAAAAGGGGCGTCCTGCCGCAATCGACGGTCATCTCTTTCCCGTTCACGGTCAGGGAGATCGTTGGTCTTGGCCTTTCAACCGGCGGTGTAGATGTTTCCGGCAGTGATCGCACTGTCGACGATGCGCTCGAAGCCGTCGATCTCGCCGGCTTTTCCGGCCGCTTTTACCAGGAGCTGTCGGGCGGCGAGCAGCAGCGTGTCCAGCTTGCTCGCGTGCTTTGCCAGATTGCCGTACCCGTGCGCGACGGCGAGCCCCGCTACCTCCTGCTCGACGAGCCGGTGTCGAGCCTGGATATTCGCCACCAGCTGACCATCATGCGGCTGGCGCGCCAATTCTGCGAACGAGGCGGTGGCGTCATAGCGGTGATGCACGACCTCAACCTGACGGCGATGTTTGCCGACCAAATGGTGGTGATGAAAGCCGGCCGCATCCGCGCCCTCGGTGCGGCGAAGGACGTCCTCACCGACGAGACCATGGAAGCGGTCTTCGGATGCCGGATGCAGGTCAGCATCGCACCGGCACGAGATGTCCCCTTCATACTGCCGCAAACGGCGTCACTTTGATATCTCGACGTGCCCGCCCCGCGGCAACGTCAAGATTTATCGAAACAAATTTCTCCCTCATGCGTTGATCCCGAGCGTGCCAAGTCCGGTGCGCCGGCGGCGAGGCAACGGATGCGATCGCCTGCCGCGCCGGCTTGCAAGCGTCGAGAATGCCGGCCCACGGCCGGCGTAGCAGCGAAGCAAAGGGAGCGACAAGATGGCAACTGGTCTCTTTTCAAGTTCAAGCACCAGGAAGCGCAACGGCAGCGCGGTCGACGCACCGATCGAGGACCAGCTTCACGAAATCCGGGAAGACATAGCGCAACTCGTCGCGTTGATCGCCGACAGGGGCGTCGCGGCGTCGCGAGAGGCCAAGGCCAAGGCCCGCAGCACCCGCAAGCAAGCCGAATCGGACCTGCAAGACCTGCTGGAGAGCGGCGAGCAGATGCTTTCCGATCTGCGCAGCCGTTATGCGGACACGGAAAGGGAGGTTCGCCGGGCAGTGCGCGAACATCCGGTCGCCACCCTCGGCGCCGCCGCGGCAATCGGCCTCATCGCGGCAGCCCTTCTGCGGCGCTAGCCGCCAGGCGGCAGCGCCCGTGGATCCACTTGACCAACGATCCGCAGCGTCAAGGGAGCGCGACAGACGGCAGGAACGGGATGTCACGCGCCCTCGGCGCGGTGCGATGGGGAGAAATTGGCATGCAGACCTTAGGGGCCGTCTTAACCGCCTTGCTTGCAGCCGACTTCGGCGCCGCGGCCTCCCGCTACAAGCGCAATGCGCTCCTATGGGCGATCGTCACCGTGCTTCTCGGCACCGCCTATGTGTTCGGGCTCGTGGCGATTTCGCTTGCTCTCGCCGACCGCTATTCGCCGATCGTCGCCGCGGTGGCGATTGCGATCGTGCTCCTCGCAACTGCCCTCGTCCTTATTGCCGTTATGGCCGCGCTGAATGCGCGCGACCGCCGTCTCCTGGACGAACGTCGCCGGCGTTCGCTGCTTCAGACGAACCTCGCCCTCGCCGCCGCCTCAAGCATCCTGCGGAGGCAGCCGCTACTCGGAGTCGGCACGGCGATCGCCGTAGGGCTCCTGCTCGGCCTCGGCAAAGGGCGGCGCCGCAGCGACCGGCGTTGATTGTTTGCGGATTTGCCTGGATGAGAGCTTAGAGCGGCAGTCGGATCAGCGCGGTGACGCCGGCCGGCATATATTCGACCTTGACGGAACTGCCGATGATCTTGTCGAGGCTCCGCTCGATCAACAGCGAGCCGAAGCCGCGCCGGCGCGGTTCGCGAACCGGCGGCCCGCCGACTTCTGTCCAGGTCAGGTGCAGCACGGCCCCGCCTTCCTCGACGACGCCGCGCGCCGTCAGAACGATCTTGCCCTTCGGCACGGACAGCGAACCATATTTCACCGCATTGGTCGCCAACTCGTGCAGCACCAGGCCGAGGCCGACCGCCTGGTCCGGTCCGAGCAGGACCTCGTCCTTGTGAATTTCCACCTGCTCGGCATAGTCACTGACATAGGGCTTAAGCTGCTTGGAAATCAGTTCCGCGAGGCGGATCGTCCCCCATTCGTAATCCGAAAGCAGCCCATGCGCCTCGGAGATCGCCTGCAGCCTGCCGGCAAAGGCGGTCATGAACTCAGCCGGATCGCTAGTCTGGCGAAGGGTCTGGCGTGCTAGCGACTGCAGCATTGCAAGGGTATTCTTGACCCGGTGGTTCAATTCCTTCAGCAGCAGCCTGGTCCGCTGCACGGAAGCCTGTTGTTCGGTGACATCGATCGTCATGCCGAGAAAGCTTAGCGCCGAACCCTTGCTGTCCCGGTCGTGCACCCGGCCGCGGCCGAGCAGCCAGCGCCCGTTCGCGCGAATCCGGAACATGCCGTCATATTCCTCGTTGGCTGCCATCGCCTGCCTGAGCTTCGAAAACGTCGCGCCGCGATCGTCCGGATGGATCGCGCCAAAGACAGCCTTGGCGCTCAATGTCCGTTCCGCCGGCAGCCCGAACATGCGCATCATCGCGCCATTGCCCGCCACGGTCCCGGCGCGAATATCCCAGAGCCAACTGCCGACATTGGCGGCGTCAAGCGCCATGGCGAGCCGCTGTTCTTCGCGTGAGAGCGCGGCCTCCTTGAGTGCGCGCCGACGCGCCTCGTCCTTGAGCTTGAGCAGCGCGGCAGCGGAATCGGCGATACGTTGCAACGCGTCAAGCTGTTTCACGGCGACCTCGGCGCGTGGTGCCCTATCGAGGACGCAGACGGTGCCCACCGCCTGTCCTCCCAGGACTATCGGGGCCCCTGCATAGAATCGCAGGAAAGGTGCTTGCGCGACCTTTGGATTATGACGGAGGACTGGGTGCAGAGACGCGTCGAGCACAAGAAACGCGCCACGATCGCGATCGCCAATCGCATGGGCGCAGAAGGATTCGTCGGAGCGTGTACGTGTTTCCGTCGTCCCGACGGCCGCTTTGAACCATTCCCATTCATGATCGACGATCGTGACGAGAGCGATCGGCGCCTCGAAAAGGCTGGCGGCCAGTTTCGCCAGCGGTTCGAAGTCGCTGTCGGCGACCGCCATGTCCGGCACGGCCGCATACAAGATACCGAGCCGCTCTCGCGAACCGAGCGTC
Organism: Sinorhizobium shofinae; assembly: GCA_001704765.1. Classification (GTDB taxonomy): domain Bacteria; phylum Pseudomonadota; class Alphaproteobacteria; order Rhizobiales; family Rhizobiaceae; genus Sinorhizobium; species Sinorhizobium shofinae. The sequence continues at coordinate 99,510 of MBFK01000177.1, read as the reverse complement.
TCAGCCATTGCGGGAAGCATTGCTTCTGCCTTCTCGTGCATTCGGCCCGATCTCCAAAGCCGCGTTCGCCAGCAAGACCGAATGGTTCGGAACGCCCGGGGTCATTCTTCGAGGCAATGATGCCCGTTCCCCACTTCGGGACTGGCCGGCGCAACTATGCAGCAATTCAAAACGCTGCAGCAATCTTTGCTTCGAGTAAACGCGCATTGCAAAGCAGAAATAAGGAAGGAAGTGTCGTGGCGTTGGGGATTTATCAGGACACGAAAGCACGCGAAGTAATGGGCGCCGAGGTTTCGTCCGGCCCATAGTCGTTCTCGCCCTGGATCTGGAGAATCTCTTGGAGGCGCTGGCGTGCGCGGTTGACGCGGCTCTTGATCGTGCCCAGCGCGCAGCCGCAGATCGTCGCAGCCTCTTCATAAGAGAAGCCCGAAGCGCCGACGAGAATGATCGCCTCTCGTTGGTCCGGCGGCAACTGGTCGAGGGCCCGCCGGAAATCCTGCAGATCGAGCGAACCGTATTGCTCCGGGTGGTGCGCCAGCGTCTCTGTAAAATGACCGTCGCTATCCTGGATCTCGCGGCCGCGTTTGCGCATCTGGCTATAGAGTTCGTTGCGCAGGATCGTGAAGAGCCAGGCTTTCATGTTGGTGCCCATCTCGAAATGGTCCTGCTTGGCCCACGCTTTCATGATGGTGTCCTGCACGAGATCGTCGGCCCGGTCGTGGCGACCAATCAGCGACATGGCAAAGGCGCGCAAGCTCGGCAGGGCCGCAAGCATCTCACGCTTGAACTCTTGGTTTTCCGACATTCCGGCGCTCACTCCTTGCCATCCAGCATGGATCGTTTTTCCACGGCTTCAAGCTTTTCCAGAAGATCGAGGAAGCGAGCCGGAATACCCTCTTCCTGTACTGACAGGTAAAGTGCTTTCAGCTTTGCCGCGATCTGCGCATTTGGATCGTCAGACTTCGGTCGCATGCTGACCGTCCGCCCTGCTCCTGAAGTATATCTCATTGTATGACTGCCGCCCTTGAAACTTCGCCTGCACCATAACGCAGCGGAAAAATGAAATGTTCCGCTCCGGAACCTTTTTTTCGTCGGGACGTTTCCGCAGCGGAACAAAGATCAAAAGACACGGATTGAGGGAGTCCTGTATGACACTGTCCACCCGCATCGCTCCATTTCTTCCTTATCTGCGCCGGTACTCGCGCGCCCTGACCGGGTCTCAGACTTCGGGTGACGCCTATGTCGCGGCCGTGCTCGAAGCGCTGATCGCCGATACCTCCATTTTCCCCGAGGCTAGCAGCGACAGGGTGGCCTTGTTTCGTCTCTTCACCTCGCTGTTCGGGTCTTCGGCGGTGCTCGTCCCCGAGCCCGTTTCACCCTTCGCCTGGGAGCAGCGCGCCTCCGTTAATCTTGCGGCCGTTTCTCCGGTCGCCCGCCAGGCTTTCCTGCTCGTGTCCGTCGAAGGCTTCACCCCACAGGAAGCCGCGGAAGTACTCGACGTCGATGCGGCCAAGCTCACCTCCTTGCTCGACCGCGCTTCGCAGGAAATCTCCCGTCAGGTTGCGACCGACATCATGATCATCGAGGACGAGCCGCTGATTGCCATCGACATCGAGCAGATGGTCGAAAGCCTCGGCCATCGGGTGACGGGCATCGCGCGAACCAAGGACGAGGCCATTGCGCTTTTCAAGACGTCCGAGCCGGGAATGGTGCTCGCCGATATCCAGCTCGCTGACGGCAGTTCCGGTATCGATGCGGTCAACGAAATCCTCAAGACCAGCGCCGTGCCGGTGATATTCATCACCGCTTTCCCCGAGCGGCTCCTGACCGGCGAAAGGCCAGAGCCAACATTCCTGGTGACGAAGCCTTTCAATCCCGAAATGGTCAAGGCACTGATCAGCCAGGCACTGTTCTTCAACGAATCGACAAAAGCCGCCGCCTAGCGCTATTCATGGCTGAAGGAAACACCCTGCCGGAACAAGTTTCGGCGGGGCAAAGGCGTTTGCCGTGCGTCGTAGGCAGTCGGGCCGAGGCTATCGATTTTGATGCGGTGGCCTAAGAATCCAACCTTGCAAAGGAAAACAGCCAGTGCCGAGGGAAGGGCACTGGCTGAGGTTATGCAACTCACTGAGGGGGATGTGAGTTGGCACCGGCGGTATGCCTCCGACGTCACATTGGGGGCGATGTGCGTCACCGCTCGGTTATCGCCAATAATGCGCGAGAGGGAAAAAGGTTCCGCGAAAACCTCAGAGTTTCAGCTATTCGATCGACTCCAGTTCGGCCCGGTGGCGATAGAGCGCCAGGAAGCGTCGATAATCCCGGTTGTAGAGATCGCGCAGCGCCGGATTCGGTAGCCGCTCTTGCCCGGTCGAGGCCATGGCACCCCCCGCATGCGCGAGATCGGGATATAGGTTACCTGCCACGGCGGCGGCCATGGCCGTGCCGAGCAGAACGGCATCCGGCGCCTGGGGCACCACCACCCGGCAGCCGGTAGCGTCGCAGTAAAGCTCCATCAGCAGAGAATTGCGCACGTGGCCGCCGGTCACGTGCAGCGTATCGAGGTGGTAACCCGCCTCCTTCATCATCTCGAGGATGTGGCGGATGCCGAGCGCGATGGCGACACAGGTCCGCCAGTAGAGGCGGCAGAGCGCTTCGAAGGACGAATCGAGCGCCAGGCCGCTGATGACGCCAAGCGCATGCGGATCGGCAAGGGGCGAGCGATTGCCGTGAAAATCGGGAAGGACATGCAAGCGATCGGCGAAGTCTTCGCCGTGCTCGGCGCGCAATTCCTGCACGCGCTCGATGATCTTTCTATGGGTTTCAGCCGTCGGCTGCAGCCCGCCCCCGTGCAGACGCACGACATGATCGAGCAATGCGCCCGTCGCCGATTGCCCGCCTTCGATCAGCCAGTAGCCGGGCAGCACAACCTCGAAATAGGGCCCCCACATACCGAAGCCCGGCTTCATCTCCTTCGAGAAGGCGACGATGCAGCTCGACGTTCCGGCGATGAGTGCCAACTGGCGTTCGAGCTTCGCCGGATCGCCGGCGAAACCTCCGAGCACCCCGAGCGCTCCCGCATAGGCGTCGATCAATCCCGGTGCGACCCGGCATTCGGTGTCGAGCCCGAGTTCCGCCGCCGCAAGCGCCGTCAGGTTCCCGACGGCGCGCTCCACCGGCAGCGTCTCCTCGGGCAATCCGCCGCGCTCGAGAAGGTCCTCGAGACCGATCCGTTCAAGATAGTCCTGCTGCCAGCCGCGCTCCCTATGGGCGAGATAGTTCCATTTCGCCGCCAGCGTGCAGCGCGACCGCGCCGCGCTCCCCGTCGCCCGCCAGGACATGTAGTCCGCGAGATCGAAGAAATAGCCTGCCTCCTCCCATTGATGCGGCAGGTTTCGCTTCAGCCACATCAGCTTCGGCATCTCCATCTCCGGCGACATCACGCGGCCGGAATGATCGAGAACCGGATGCTCGGTCGCCGTACAGAAATCCGCCTCCGCAAGCGCCCGGTGGTCGAGCCAGACGATCGTGTCCCAGCGCGGCTCGCCATGGCGATTGACCGAGAGCGGCGCGCCGTCACGGTCGCGCACGACCAGCGAGCAGGTGGCATCGAAGCCGATTGCGGCGATGCTCTCAGCGCCTATTCCCGCCTTCTCGCGCGCCGCCCGGACCGCTTCGCAGACGGCTGCCCAGATGTCCTCGGAATCGTGCTCGGCGTGGTTCTCCTCCGGCCGGTTCATGGCAATGGACCGGTCGGCCCGGGCCAGAAGCGCACCCTTCCGGTCGAAGATGCCGGCGCGGGCGCTGCCGGTTCCGATATCGACCGCCACGACATATTCGCGCATCAATGGATGACCCCATCCCGAGATGATGATTGGATTTTCAGCTTGCCAGAGCAGCGCGGCCGGGCCGCCCCACCCTGCTCTCCCTATTGCCGGACAAACTGTATCAATTCGTCCATGTCGTCAAACAGCACGTCGGGACCAAGACTGGCGAGCACCTGCCGATGCCGCTCGTTTCGGGCGTGGCTGGCGCCCGCGAAGGCAAAGACCCGCATGCCCGCCGCCTTGGCCGCCTCGATACCGGCCGGACTGTCCTCGATAACGATACAGTTGGCCGGGGCGTAGCCCATTTGCGCACTCGCATGCAGGAACAGATCGGGAGCCGGCTTGCCGCGCGCCACCATGGTGGCGCTGAAGATATGCGGCTCGAAGAGATCGATGAGGCCGGTCACCGTCAGCGACAGACGAATGCGCTCCGGCTGGCTTGAAGAAGCGACGCAGCAGGCCGCATCAAGCTGCTCGACCGCCTGGCGTATGCCAGGAACCGACTTCAGCTCCTGTCGGAACCGCGCATAGAGCCGCATCCTCATTGCTTCGAGAAACGTATTGTCAGTCGCAAGCCCGTATTCATCATGCAGGATTGCCGACATGCTCTGGAGGCTGCGGCCGAGGAAGCGCTCGCTCGCCTCCTCCGTCGTCATCGAGACGCCGGCCGCATCAAGCGCCTCGACCAGCACGCCGAGCGAGATCGGTTCGCTGTCCACAAGCACGCCGTCGCAGTCGAAAATGACCAGTCTGGAGGCGTGCCCCGGCATCGCGCTATTCCCCGAGTTTGCCGTCCAGATAAAGTTGCAGCGTGGCGCGCGTACCCTTTTCCCAAAGCGTTTTCAAGGCTTGGGCAAAGCGGCGGCGGAAAAGATCGGACTGCGCCGCCTCGCCGAAAATGTCGGAAAGCGCGAGGAAGGCCATGGGATCGTCCTTTGCCGCGAGGGCAGCCGCCTGCAGTCGGTCGGCGCTCGCATCGTTGAAGACGATGTCCTTGCCGCTGTCGGACGTGCCGGCGAAATAGCGGCACCAGAGGGCGGAAACGAGAGAAAGCCCGACCACGTCCTCGCCGCGGCGCAGGCGGTCGGCCGTCGACGGCAGGATGAATTTCGGCTGCCGGTTCGAGCCGTCCTGCGCCAGTCGGGCGATCGTGTCGCCGATCTTCGGGTTCGAGAAACGCGTCTCGATGAGCTTGTAATAGTCTTTCAGGTCCGTATCCGGCACCGGCGGGATGACCGGGATGATTTCCTCGTGCTCGAGCTTGGCAAGGAACGCGCGGATCAGCGGCTCCTCCATCGCCTCGTGCACGAAATGAATGTCGAGCAAGGCCGCCGGATAGGCGATGGCCGCGTGTCCGCCATTGAGGATGCGGATCTTCATGTGCTCATAGGGCGCGACGTCGGGCACGAACTGCACGCCGACCTTTTCGAGCGCCGGGCGACCTTGCGGGAAATGGTCCTCCAGCACCCATTGCTTGAACTCTTCGCAGAAGACCGGCCAGGCGTCCTCGATGCCGTAGTCCGAAGCGACAATACCGATCTCGCGAGCGCCCGTCGCCGGCGTGATGCGATCGACCATGCCGTTCGGGAAGGCGACATTGATATCGATCCAATCGGCGAAAGCCGGGTCCGACAGGCGTGCCAGACCGGAAACCGCCGCATGGGTTACTTCGCCATTGCCGGGAATATTGTCGCAGGACATGACGGTGAACGGCGGGATACCCCGCGCCCTGCGTTCGGCAAGGCCTGCCAGGATGAGGCCGAAGACCGTCTTCGGCGATGTCGGGTTCCGAGCATCCTCGACAATCGCCGGGTGGGCCGGATTGAATACGCCCGAGGCTGGGTCGATGAAATAGCCGCCTTCGGTGATGGTCAGCGACACGATGCGAATGAGCGGGCTTGCCAGTTGCGCCACGATGGCCGGAATGTCGCCGGGCTTGAGATAGGCGATCATCGCGCCGGTGACGTGCGCGCCGGTGCGATTGTTGTCCTGTTCGACCACCGTGGTCAGAAAGTCCTGCGCCTCGAGCTTGGCGCGCATCACATCGTCTGATGGAAGGACACCTGCGCCGATGATCGCCCAATCGTGATCGCGGCCCTGATTGAAGAGATCGTCGAGATAGACGGCTTGATGGGCGCGATGAAAGTTGCCGACACCGAAATGGACGATTCCGGCGCGGAGGTCGTGCCGATCATACTTCGGAACGCCAGCCTTGGCCTTGATGGCATCGAGTGTGGCGAGGGAGAGTTTGGTCGTCATCCTATCGTTCCTTTCGAGAACCCGTCCTGCGACGAAGCCTCAGCTCATCCATTGGCCGCCGTCGACATTGTAGGTCTGCGCCACGACGTAATCGCTTTCGGAGGAAGCGAGGAAAATCGCCATGCCGGTCAAATCCTCTGCCGTGCCCATGCGCCCATAGGGAACGGCCTCCCCTACCAGCCGCTTCTTCTCGCCAAGGGGACGGTTTTCGTATTTGGCGAAGAGCGCATCGACGCCGTCCCAGTGCTCGCCATCGACGACGCCCGGTGCGATGGCATTCACGTTGATGCGGTGCTTGACGAGGTCGAGCCCGGCGGACTGGGTGAGGCTGATGACCGCTGCCTTCGTCGCGCAATAGACCGCGACCAGGGCCTCACCACGCCGGCCCGCCTGGCTTGCCATATTGATGATCTTGCCGCCCCGCCCCTGCGCGATCATCTGTTTCGCCGCCGCCTGCAGCGTGAAAAGCGTGCCGGCGACATTGATCGAGAAGAGCCGCTCATAACTTTCGCGCGTGATCTCGACGATCGGCGCAAGGTCGAAGAGTGCGGCATTGTTGACAAGGATGTCGAGTCCCCCGGCCTGTCGGACGGCCGCGGCGATCGCCGCATCGATCGACTCCTGACGGGTGACATCCATCTCGACCGGATAGGCCGCCGGCCCGATCTCCGAGGCAGCCTGGCTTGCTCGCTCGATATTGATATCGGCGATCGCCACGGTGGCGCCTTCGCGCACATAGGCTTCCGCGAAAGCTCGGCCGATTCCCCGCGCCGATCCGGTGATCAGCGCGCTCTTTCCTTCAAGACGTTTCATCGAATTGCCAGTCCCTTTTCGTCAAACTTGTGCAGGCGCTGCGGGTCCGGCGTCAGGAAGACACGGTCGCCATGCGTGACGGCGAAATCGCCGCTCACACGCGCCGTCAGCGTGCCGATGCCATCGGCGTTCACATGGAGGAAGGTGTCGGAGCCGAGATGCTCTGCCACGCCAACCGTGCCCTGCCATGTGCCACGGTCTTTCGAAAGCACCAGGTGCTCCGGCCGGATGCCGATCGTGTGGGCGTGATGGCTGGCCGCCTGACCTCCGGAAATGAAGTTCATCTTCGGCGATCCGATGAAGCCGGCGACGAAGAGATTGTCGGGTCGGTGATAGAGCTCGAGCGGCGAGCCGACCTGCTCGATGCGGCCGCGATTCAAGACGACGATCTTGTCGGCCATGGTCATCGCCTCCACCTGATCGTGGGTGACATAGATCATCGTCGTCTTCAGTTGCTGGTGAAGCTGGCTGATCTCGAGGCGCATGTTGACGCGTAGCGCCGCGTCGAGGTTCGAAAGCGGCTCGTCGAACAGGAAGGCCTCCGGCTGGCGGACGATCGCCCGGCCGATCGCGACGCGCTGGCGCTGGCCGCCGGAAAGCTGGCGCGGCTTGCGGTCGAGATAGTCGGTGAGGTTCAGCACACGGGCCGCATCCGCCACCTTCTTGTCGATCACCGCCTTGTCCTCACCCGCCATTTTCAGCGGGAAGGCGATGTTGGCGCGCACGCTCATATGCGGATAGAGCGCGTAGGATTGGAACACCATTGAAAGGCCGCGTTTTGCCGGCGGCAGTTCGGTGGCGTTCTTTCCGTCGATGACGATCGCGCCGTCGCTGACGTCCTCGAGCCCGGCAATCAGCCTCAGAAGCGTCGACTTGCCGCAGCCGGAAGGGCCGACGAAGACGACGAACTCGCCATCGTTGATATCGAGGTCGATCGATGGGATCACCGCATGGGCGCCAAAGACCTTCGAGACGTTCTTGAGTGTAATGCTTCCCATGATCTTACCCTTATTTGACCGCGCCGAAGGTGAGGCCGCGCACAAGCTGCTTCTGCGAGAACCAGCCGAGAATGAGGATGGGGGCGATCGCCATCGTCGAGGCCGCCGAGAGCTTCGCGTAGAAGAGGCCTTCCGGGCTCGAATAGGAGGCGATGAAGGCGGTGAGCGGCGCCGCTTTCGCCGCGCTCAGATTCAAGGTCCAGAATGCTTCGTTCCAGGCGAGGATGATGTTCAACAGCAGCGTCGAGGCGATGCCGGGGATCGCCATCGGCGTCAGCACATAGATGATCTCCTTGGCAAGCGAGGCCCCGTCCATGCGGGCTGCCTCGAGGATCTCGCCGGGGATTTCCTTGAAATAGGTGTAGAGCATCCAGATGATGATCGGCAGGTTGATAAGCGTCAGCACCATCACCAGTCCGGTGCGCGTGTCGAGCAACCCCGTATTGCGGAATATCAGATACATCGGCACCAGCACGCCGACGGGCGGCATCATCTTGGTGGAGAGCATCCACATCAGCACGTCCTTGGTGCGTTTTGTCGGCGCGAAGGCCATCGCCCAGGCGGACGGAATGGCAATCAGGAGGCCGAGCAGCGTCGAGCCGAAGGAGACCACGACCGAATTCATGAAGTGCTTGAAATAGTTCGACCGGCTTTGCACCTCGAAGTAGTTCTCGGTCGTCCAATCGAAGAACAGGAAGGCCGGTGGCGAGGCGATCGCCTGCGCCTCTGTCTTGAAGCTCGTCAGGAAGGTCCAGAGAATCGGGAAGAAGATCAGAATGCCGATCGCCCAGGCCACGACCGTGGTGACCAACTTGCGCTGTGTCGAGACATTGCGTGCCATGGGTATCAAGCCTCCAGCGTCTTGCCGATCATGCGCATCAGGAAGAATGCGACGATGTTGGCGAGGATTACGGCGATGATGCCGCCGGCGGACGCACCGCCCACGTCGAACTGCAGGAGCGCCTGGGCATAGACCAGGAAGGTGAGATTCGTGCTCTGCGTGCCGGGGCCGCCATTGGTGGTGACGAGGATTTCCGCGAAGACTGAAAGCAGGAAGATCGTCTGGATCAGGATCACAACGGTGATCGCGCGCGAAAGATGCGGCAGGACAAGATAGATGAACCGGCTCCAGGCGCCGGCGCCGTCCATCTGCGCTGCCTCCTTCTGCTCCTCGTCGAGCGACTGCAGCGCCGTCAGCAGAATGAGCGTCGCAAAGGGCAGCCACTGCCAGGCAACGATGAGGATGATCGAAAAGAGCGGCGCATTGGCGAGAAAGTCGAATGGCTGCAGGCCGACGAGCTTGGCGAGCCAGGCGAAAAGCCCGTTAACCGGGTTCATAAACATGTTCTTCCAGACGAGCGCCGCCACGGTGGGCATGATCAGGAAGGGCGCAATCACCAGGATGCGCACGATCCCCTGCCCGAACATCGGTTGGTCGAGCAGCAACGCAAGCCCGATGCCACCGACGACGGTGATGAACAGCACGCCGAGCACGATCGCGAGCGTGTTGAAGACGGCCTGGAAGAAGGCGGGATCGGTCAGAAAATAGGTGTAGTTGGTAAGGCCCGCGAACTCCTCCATCCCTGGCATCAGCAGATTGTAGCGCAGGAGCGAGAAGTAGATCGTCAGCGCCAGCGGCACGATCATCCAGGCCAAAAGCAGAAGCACCGACGGTGCGATCATCAGCCGCGCGGCGGAGCGGGTATGCAAGGTCGCCATGGCGTCCCCCATGTGGTCTCAACGCTGTTCCAAGAAGAGGCGCGCATCGTGCGTGCCGAGCCCATAAAGCCAAAAAGTCAGAGCGGGACGCGGGCTGAAGGCGGGGTTCGCCCCCTTCCTCGTCCCGCTCTGGAGGTGGCCGGGGCGCCTGCCGTTTCCGGACAGCACCCCGGCCCTTGGGAGCCTCACTTGATATAGCCGGCCTTGGTCATTTCGCGTGTCGTCAGCTGCTGCGCACTGGCGAGCGCCTGATCGACACTCATCTGACCAGCGAGCGCGGCCGAGAACACCTGGCCGACCGCCGTGCCAAGTCCCTGGAATTCCGGGATTGCCACGAACTGCACGCCGACATAGGGCACCGGCTTCACTGCCGGGTTCTTCGGGTCGGCCGCATTGATCGAGTCGAGCGTCATCTTCGCAAACGGCGCCGCCTTTTGGTATTCCGGGTTCTCATAGAGCGAAGTGCGGGTGCCGGGAGGAACGTTCGCCCAGCCTTCCTTCTCCGCGACGAGCTTCAGATAGTCCTTGCCGGTCGCCCAGGCGATGAACTTCTGGGCCGCATCCGCCTTCTGTGAGCCTGCCGGGATGGCGAGGTTCCAGGCCCAGAGCCAATTGCCGCGCTTGCCGAGCCCCGTGTCCGGAGCGAGCGCAAAGCCGACCTTGTCGGCAACCGTCGATTCTTTCGGATTGGTCACGAAGGAGGCCGCCACCGTCGCATCGATCCACATGCCGCACTTACCGGTCTGGAAGAGCGACAGGTTTTCGTTGAAGCCGTTCGACGAGGCGCCGGGCGGGCCGGCATCGTTCATCAGCTTGACGTAGAACTCGAGTGCATTCTTCCACTCCGGCTGGTCGAACTGGGGCTTCCAGTTTTCGTCGAACCAGCGCGCCCCGAAGGCGTTGGCCGTCGCCGTGAGAAAGGCCATGTTCTCGCCCCAGCCGGCTTTGCCGCGCAGGCAGATGCCATAGATTTCATTGTTCTTGTCAGTGATCTTGCGGGCCGCATCCGCTACGAAATCCCAGGTCGGCGCCTCGGGCATGGTGAGCCCGGCCTTCTCGAACAGATCCTTGCGGTACATGACCATCGAGCTCTCGCCGTAGAACGGCGCCGCATAGAGCTTGTCGTCGATGGTCAGGCCGCTTCGGATCGCCGGCAGCAGGTCATCGACATCGTAGTCGGGGCCGAGCTTGTCGAGCGGCAGCAGCCAGCCCTGCTTGGCCCAGATCGGCACTTCATAGGTGCCGATCGTCATGATGTCGTACTGGCCACCCTTGGTGGCGATGTCGGTCGTCACGCGCTGGCGCAGCACATTTTCCTCGAGCGTTACCCACTCGAGCTCAATGTCCGGATTCTTGGACGTGAATTCCTCCGTCAGCTTCTGCATCCGGATCATGTCGCCGTTGTTCACGGTCGCAATGGTCAGGGTCTCTGCTTGGGCCAGGCCTGCCAGAGCGACTGCCGAGCATGTGCCCAGCAGGAAAGTTCTCAAATTCATCGACTTCCTCCCAGAAGAAATTGAGCATTTGCCTTGCTCGTGAGCAATTACTCACCTTTCCTCGAAAAATGTCAATGCGCATTCGTCGCTGCGACGCAGCGAGCGCTCTAAGCACCTGTATTGACTAGCTATTTTCTACAGTGAAGGGTTGTGTGGAGGCCGCCGTTTCGGCGAATCGAGCGATCTTAAAGCCGGCCTAAGCGCCAAGCAGATACTCGGCCGTCGTCTCGTCGGTGATCAGGCCGTTGATGATCCGGCCCTTCAAGGCCGCGCGCAGCGCCTCGTATTTGCGCTTGCCCTTGGCGATGCCGATCACCGAGGCGCGATCGCGGGGCGGCAGCGGCACGGAGGCGACGCGCTCATTGATGCTGCCGGTAAGCAATGCGCCGTCGTGGTCGAACATCCAGCCGCAGATCTCGCCGGCAGCGCCCGCCGCCATCAGTCGCGCCATCTCCTCCCGTGCGAGAAACCCGTCCTCGCAAAGCGGCGCGTCCGGCCCAAGCTCGCCCACGCCGACAAAGGCGGCATTGGCCTGCGCTCCGAGCTCCAGGGCCATTTTGACGAGACTCTGTTTGTGCAGCACTTCACGCTCCTCCGCCGACGAGACGAGTACCGGCAAGGGCATTGGAAAATGCCGCGCATTGATGGTGTCCGCCATGCTGAAGATGACGTTGTAATAGGCCGCAGAACCGTCGAGCCGAATATTGCCGGTGAGAGACACGATGCGGTGCTGCGGACACTCCATCGAAGGCAGCTGGTCGATCGTCGCCTTCAGCGTGCGGCCGGTGCCGATGGCAAGCACGACCGGGTCGGTCGATTTCAGCCACCGCTCGATCTCTGCCGCCCCGGCCTCCGCAATCCCGACGGTCGTCGAACTCGATCCAGGATCGCTCGGCACGACATCGACGTGCCGCAGGTCGTATTTCTCCTTGAGCCGCGCTGCGGCTTCGAGGCAGGCGGCGATCGGGTGATCGAGCCGCACCTTGATCAGCCGCTCGGCCATGGCGAGCGACACGAGGCGCTGTGCCGACTGGCGCGATATCCCCATGATCGACGCAATCTCGTCCTGCGTCCGGCCGGCCACATAGTATAGCCAGCCCGCCCGGGCGGCATCGTCCAGCCTGTTGTTGCTTTCCGCCTTGCGCGCCATCGCCACCGACTCTCCTTCCCGTCGATTTGCTGCCACTATTTGCCATGCACTGTCAAACAAAGCGCAAATCTGCGCTGCAGGGAAAAACGCCCGCAGCACTCGGAATTCAGGGAAAGCGCGACCAAAATTTTACCGTTTGATAAAAAAATAAAGCGTGTTACCGTTCCCTATCCTGAGAGTACATTGGGAGCCAAAAATGGGAACGACGCAATCTGGGATTCTTCACGGGCGGCTGCCGCTCGCAGAGTACGAAGCCAATTTCTCCGACCTTCATCCGCCGCTCGACAAGCACGAAGCGCTGGTCGCGGCGGACCGCTGTTATTTCTGTCATGACGCGCCGTGCATGACGGCCTGTCCCACCTCCATCGATATCCCGCTGTTCATTCGGCAGATCGCGACGGGTAATCCGATCGGCTCGGCCAAGACCATCTTCGACCAGAATATCCTGGGCGGCATGTGCGCCCGCGTCTGTCCCACCGAAACGCTCTGCGAGCAGGCCTGCGTGCGCAACACGGCGGAGGAAAGGCCGGTCGAGATCGGCCGTCTGCAGCGCTACTCGACCGACGTCGCGATGAAAGAGAACAAGCAGTTCTATACGCGCGCCGCCGCCTCGGGTCGCAGGATCGCCGTCGTCGGTGCGGGGCCGGCGGGCCTTGCCTGCGCCCACCGGCTGGCCGTCAAGGGCCATGACGTTGTCGTCTACGACGCGCGCGAGAAATCCGGCGGTCTCAACGAATACGGCATCGCCGCCTACAAGACCTTGGACGATTTCGCCCAGAAAGAGGTCGAATACGTTCTCTCGGTCGGCGGCATCGAGGTGCGCCACGGCCAGGCCCTCGGGCGCGATTTCTCGCTCGCCGACCTTACCGAGCAATATGATGCCGTCTTCCTCGGCCTCGGCCTTGCCGGCGTCAATGCGCTTCGGATCGAGGGCGAGAATGCCGAAGGCGTCGAGGACGCCGTCGACTTCATCGCCGCGCTACGCCAGTCGAAAACCAAGGTCGACATTCCGGTCGGCCGGAGGGTCGTGGTGCTCGGCGGCGGCATGACGGCGATCGACGCCGCCGTGCAGGCGAAGCTGCTCGGCGCCGAGGAAGTGACGATCTGCTATCGCCGCGGCAAGGAGCACATGAACGCCTCCGAATTCGAGCAGGATCTGGCGGCATCGAAGGGCGTCACCATCCGCCACTGGCTGCAGCCGAAGCGCATTGCCGTGAAGGACGGCAAGGTCGCCGGCATCGAGCTCGAATACACCACCCTTCAAGACGGCAAGCTGACGACGACCGGGGAAACGGGTATTATTGCCGCAGAGCAGATCTTCAAGGCGATCGGCCAGACTTTCCAAGCGTCCGGCCTCGGTGCCTTGCAGATGGAGAGCGGCCGCATCGTCGTCGATGCAGAAGGCCGCACCTCGCTCGCCAAGGTTTGGGCGGGCGGCGACTGCGTGCTCGGCGGAGAGGACCTGACGGTTTCCGCCGTCGCGATGGGACGCGATTCCGCCGAATCGATCAACCAGGCTTTCGCCGCGGACGCCCCGCTGGCGAGCGCCGTTGCTTGAAAAGCAGAACAGGATCGAGAGGACGAGAACAATGGCTGATCTTCGCAACAATTTTGTCGGCATCAAATCCCCGAACCCGTTCTGGCTCGCCTCGGCGCCGCCGACGGACAAGGCCTATAACGTCGAGCGCGCCTTCAAGGCGGGCTGGGGCGGCGTCGTCTGGAAAACGCTCGGCGAGGAAGGACCGCCGGTCGTCAATGTGAACGGCCCGCGCTATGGCGCGATCTGGGGCGCCGACCGACGCCTGCTCGGCTTGAACAATATCGAGCTCATCACCGACCGCGATCTTTATGTGAACCTGCGCGAGATGAAGCAGGTAAAGATGAACTGGCCGGACCGGGCGCTGATCGCCTCGATCATGGTCCCTTGCGAGGAAAACGCCTGGAAGGCGATCCTGCCGCTCGTCGAGGAAACCGGGGCTGACGGCATCGAGCTCAACTTCGGCTGTCCGCACGGCATGTCCGAGCGCGGCATGGGTTCCGCGGTCGGTCAGGTGCCCGAATATATCGAGATGGTGGTGCGTTGGTGCAAACAGTACACGCGCATGCCGGTGATCACCAAGCTGACCCCGAACATCACCGATATCCGCAAGCCGGCGCGTGCCGCCAAGGCCGGCGGCACCGATGCGGTGTCGCTGATCAACACGATCAACTCGATCACCTCGGTCAATCTCGATACGTTCTCGCCGGAGCCCTCGATCGACGGCCGGGGCAGCCACGGCGGCTATTGCGGCCCGGCGGTGAAGCCGATCGCGCTCAACATGGTCGCCGAGATCGCTCGCGATCCGGAGACCTATGGCCTACCGATCTCCGGCATCGGCGGCATCACCACCTGGCGCGATGCGGCCGAATTCCTGGCGCTCGGCGCCGGCAACGTGCAGGTCTGCACGGCAGCGATGACCTACGGCTTCAAGATCGTTCAGGAAATGATCACCGGCCTTTCGGACTGGATGGACGCCAAGGGTCACAGGACGCTAGACGACATCTGCGGCCGCGCCGTGCCGAACGTCACCGATTGGCAGTACCTCAACCTCAACTACGTCGCCAAGGCGAAGATCGATCAGGACGCCTGCATCAAGTGCGGCCGCTGTCACATCGCCTGCGAGGACACCTCGCATCAGGCAATCACTCAGTTCGTCAATGGCGTGCGCCATTTCGAGGTGATTGAGGAGGAATGCATCGGCTGCAACCTGTGCGTCAATGTCTGTCCCGTGGAGAACTGCATCACGATGGAGCCGCTCGCCGCCGGCACGCTCGACAAGCGCACCGGCAAGCCGGTCGATCCGAACTACGCCAACTGGACGACGCATCCGAATAATCCGATGGCTCGCCAGGCGGCCGAGTGAGGGCGGGTCGACAGAACAACAAGGCCGCCGGGGACATCGGCGGCCTTCTGCATTTGCTTCTGCATAACTTAGATCGTGTCTTCGATCTAAGGATAAAATTATGCAGCAATTCAAAGTGCCACGGCGACCTGTAGCCGTCAGAACTCTATCACCACCTTGCCGAAAGGACCGCGATCGAGATGCGAGAGAGCCTCACGCAACTCGGTGAACTTGTAGCGCTTGTCGATGACTGGCTTCAGGCGCAAGCGATCGACAGCACCGACCAGGTCTTCGAGCGCCCGGCGGTGCCCGACGCTGATGCCCTGCAGCACCGGCGATTTCAGAAGCAACGGCGCAACCTGGCCGGAAACCTCGAAGCCTTCGAGCACGCCGATTACCGAGATACGTCCGTCCGGCGCGACCGCCTTCAAGGACTGGCCGAGGCCAGCGCCGCCGGCGATCTCTAGGATGTGGTCGGCGCCGTGGTCGTCGGTAAGCGCATAGACGCGTTCCACCCAATCTTCGCTCAGGCGGTTGATGCCGTGGTCAGCGCCAAGCGCGAGCGCCTTCTCGAGCTTTTGCGGACTGCTCGAGGTCACGATCACCTCGGCGCCGACGGCCTTGGCGATCTGCAGGCCAAGAAGGGAGACGCCGCCGGTGCCCTGGACGACGACGCGATCGCCGGGCTTCAGATGACCCTTCTCGATCAGCGCGAACCAAGCAGTGAGGCCGGCGCAAGGCAGGGTGCTCGCCTCTGCAGCGTCAAGGCTTTGCGGCGCGACGACGAACCAGTCTTCCGGAAAGGCGACATATTCCGATAGGACACCCGGATGCACGCCGCCGAGCGTGGCGTAGGCAGGTATCCTGCCGCTTCCCGGCCGCAAACCATCGAGCCAACCGGGCGCGAAAGTCGAGATCACGCGGTCGCCGGGCCTAAAACGAGTCACGCCCTTGCCGACCGCTTCGACGACACCGCTCATGTCCGAGGTCGGAACGAAAGGGAAAGTGAGATCCAGGCCCATGCCGGTTTCGAGCACCAGCTTATCGCGATAATTGAGCGACACCGCCGTCGTGCGGACGAGCACTTCAAGCTCCCCGATTTCCGGCACCCTGCGCTCCACGATCTTCAGGTTGTGCGGGCCGATCGCTTCCGTGCTCCATTCCTGCATCCATTTCGACATGCTCGTTCCTTTCGGTTTACTGTGGTTTGGACAAGCATAGTGTTGAACCAAGATCGCCAGTTGCGATAAGATTTCCCATCATTGGTTCCAGAGTGGATACAATTCGATGGAGCACCTGAATGGCATCTCGGTGTTTGTCGAGGCGGCGGAGGCCGGCGGCTTCTCCGCCGCGGCCGAGCGGCTGAACCTTTCGCGCTCCGCCGTCGGCAAAGCGATCGCCCGACTCGAGCAGCGGCTAGGCGTCCGTCTCTTCCATCGCACCACGCGGGCGCAGAGCCTGACCGAAGAGGGCCAGCTCTTTTATGAGAGCTGCCAGAAGGCGCTCGGCGAGATCCGAACAGCCGAGGCCCTTCTCGAATCCGGCAGGCAGGAAATTCGTGGCCGGTTGCGGATCTCCATGCCGGTTCTGTTTGGCCGGCAATGCGTGGCGCCGCTCTTTCGCGACCTGTTGCGCGGGCACCCACATCTCGAGTTCGATCTGTCCTTCAACGATCGCGTCGTCGATCTCCTCGACGAAGGCTTCGATCTCGCCATCCGCAACGGTTCATTGGGCAGCGATTCGGGGCTGATGACGCGCGCTGTCGCCGAACAACGCATGACAGTCTGCGCCTCTCCCGCCTATCTTGCGGCGCGCGGCGCGCCGCAAACCGTGGCTGAGCTCGCGGCTCACAATGCCGTGGTCTACTGCCGCGGCGGCCAACAGCGGCCATGGTCCTTTCCTGCTGAAGGCAGGACCAGCGAGACCATTTTGCCGAAAACCCGGCTGCGGCTCGACGACCTCGCGGCAATCGCCGATGCAGCCGCCGATGGTCTCGGCCTTGCCTGGCTGCCATGCTGGCTGGTGCGCGAACGCGTGCAACGCGGCGAACTCGTACGCGTGCTGACCGATCGGCCAGGTCTCGTTTTCAAGGTCCATGCCGTATGGCCGCGAACGCGGCTGCCACTGCCAAAATTGCGCCTGGCGATCGACACGCTCGCCACAGGACTGCCCCGCATCATGGAGTAGAGGATCCCAAGGCATGCCGCCCACGCGCGCCGTCTTGCAAGAGACGGCCGTAACGCATTCAAACCTCTGTGTTATTCCTCAATATTGAGGGGCGAACACAAAAACGAAACAGTTTGTGTAGAAAAGGTAAGTTGTCCGTCCGGACGATCTGGTCAATAAGGGGAAAGAATCAGAAGCGGCCGGCGGGCGCCGGCAGACCGGGCAGATTGCTTGACGATCATTTCCGCCAATACACGAAAGAAAACGCACCTGATCTCCGGGGCGGTGCTCGGCACCTTCGTACTCTTGCATTTCTTCAATCATTCGCTTGGCCTGATCTCCATCGGAGCGATGGAAACCGGTCGGCGAGCCTTCACTCTTGTCTGGCAGAGCGTACCCGGAACCATCCTGCTTTACGGCGCCCTGCTCCTGCACTTCCTGATGGCGCTCGACAGTCTCTATCGCCGCCAAACGCTCCGGATGCCGGTCGGAGAGGCCCTGAAGATCATCTTCGGTCTGAGCCTGCCCTTCCTGCTGATACCCCATGTAATCGCCGCCCGGGTGGAGCCGCTCCTGACCGGGGTCAATGCCGACTATCCCGGCATTCTGCGCGCGCTCTGGTCGAGTTCAATCGGCGCGACCCGCCAGACGATCGCGTTGCTGTTCGTATGGAGCCACGCCTGCCTCGGCGCCTGGTTCTGGATGCGCGGCCGAGACTGGTTTCCGCGCTATGAGATCCTGCTCTATACCGTTGCCCTGCTCGTGCCCATCTTCGCGCTGCTTGGCTTCGTCAACGGCGCCCGTTCTCTTGCCCGCGACTATGCGGAACATGGCGGCTACGGCGACAGGGCCTATGTCAGCGAGCAACCGCGCCGCGACCCGGCCCGGCTCGAGAACATCCGGCTCGCCTTCTATGCGAGCTTTGCTGGCCTGATCGGCGGGACTTTGGTGCTGCGCGCCCTGCCCGCGCGTGGCCGCATCCGCGTGCGCTACCCGGACGGGCGAATGGCGGCGGTGAACCTCGGTTTCAGCGTGCTCGAGGCAAGCCGCGCCGCCGGGATCCCCCATGTCTCGGTCTGCGGTGGCCGCGGCCGTTGCTCGACCTGCCGGGTGCGCGTCATCCAGGGTCTCGAGGGCCAGCCGGCGCCGGAGGCAGCCGAACTGGCGACCCTCAGCCGAATCGGCGCTCCCGACAATGTTCGTCTGGCCTGCCAGTTCCGGCCCACCCACAATGTCACCGTCGTACCCATTCTCGATACCGACAGCCTCGGCATAAAGACGCAGCTTGCCCGGCAGAACGGCGGCGGGCGCGAGCGGCGGGTGGCTGTGCTCTTCTGCGACCTGCGCGATTTCACCCGCATAGCCGAGCACAAGCTGCCCTACGACACGGTGTTCCTGCTCAACCGCTACTTTGAAATGATCGGCGAGGCGGTGGAGGGCTCCGGCGGCGTCATCGACAAGTTCATCGGCGACGGCGCGCTGGCGATCTTCGGGCTGAAGACGACTCTTCCCGAAGCGTGTCGCCAGGCGCTTGCCGCGGCGGTTCGGCTATCGGCGGGCATTCGCACGCTCAACCAGACATTCGAGGGCGAGCTTGAGCAGCCTCTGAGGCTCGCAATCGGCCTGCATGCGGGACCCGCCATCGTCGGCGAGATGGGCTACGGTCAGGCGACCTCGCTGACGGCCGTCGGTGACACGATCAACACCGCCAGCCGGCTGGAGGGCTTGGCCAAGGAACACGATGCCGAGCTTGCCGTGTCGGTCGAACTCGTCGAACGCGCCGGTTTCAGCATCGAAGGCTACAGGCGAATGGATATAAGTCTGCGCGGCCGGCAAGCGACGCTCGAAACCTGGATCGTCGAAGATGCGGCGCGGCTTTCCGACGTCATGCCGGCGCAGGATTAACTACTCGCGGACCTGCAGACCGTCGACGAAGAGCCGCTCGAGAAAACGCGCCGCATCCTCGAAGCGCCCGTCACCCGCCTGCTCCTGGCCGAGCACCGCCCGTACCTGTACGTCGAAGTCGGCATAGTGCTGCGTCGTCGACCAGATGGCGAAGATCAGGTGATAGGGATCACAATTCGCAATCTTGCCGGCCTTCGCCCAGGCGCGGATGACCTCGGCCTTTTCGTCGACCAGCTGCTTCAGCGGCCCTTTCAGCTCGTCCTCGATATGGGGAGCGCCCTGCAGCACTTCATTTGCGAACAAACGGCTTTCGCGCGGGAAGTCTCGCGCCATTTCAAGCTTGCGCCGGATGTAGCTGCGGATCTCGGCAACGGGATTGCCTTCGGCATTGAATTCGCGAAGTGGATCGAGCCAGGTATCGAGCACGCGATCGATCAGCGCGCGGTGCATGGCTTCCTTCGTTCGGAAGTAATAGAGCAGGTTCGGTTTCGACATGCCTGCCACTTCGGCGATCTGATCGATGGTCGAACCGCGGAAGCCACTCGCCGAGAAGACCTCGAGGGCCGCTTCGAGGATCCGCTCCTCCTTCTCCTCCTGGATGCGAGTTCGCCTCTGAGTTTTCGCCGCTCTTGGAAGTACCATCTCGCCCCCTGCCGATGCCCACACGCAAGCCGTGCGGAGCGCGCCCTGCCCAAAATTCGGACGCGCCATTTATTTGGGCAATAGCCGCGTTTTTTTCTTTTTCCGGCTTGAGTGCCGCTACGGAAGTTGTAATGTTTACCAACCGGTCAAATTATCAGTCAGATTGGCGACAAAGGCAACGGCTGATCGAGGGGCATAAAACAAAACTCCGATTTGGCCAATGGGAACGTGAGGGCTATCCCCGGGGAGGGTCTAGCCGAAAAGAGGAGAACGCCATGGCTGCACCTGGCGAGAATAGGCGCGTCAATTCCGACCGCCTGTGGGAATCGTTGATGGAAATGGCGAAGATCGGCCCCGGCGTTGCCGGCGGCAACAACCGCCAAACCTTGACGGACGCCGATGGCGAAGGCCGCCGGCTCTTCCAGTCCTGGTGCGAAAAGGCCGGGCTCTCCATGGGTGTCGACAAGATGGGCACCATGTTCCTCACGCGCCCCGGAACCGACCCCGATGCGCTCCCCGTCCATATCGGCTCTCATCTCGACACGCAGCCGACCGGCGGCAAGTACGACGGAGTGCTCGGGGTCTTAAGCGGTCTTGAGGTCGTTCGCACGATGAACGACCTCGGCATCAAGACGAAACATCCGATCGTGGTGACGAACTGGACCAATGAGGAAGGCGCCCGCTTTGCGCCGGCCATGCTTGCCTCCGGTGTCTTTGCCGGCGTTCACACGCTCGATTACGCCTATGCCCGCAAGGATCCGGAGGGAAAGAGCTTCGGCGACGAATTGAAGCGCATCGGCTGGGTGGGCGACGAGGAAGTCGGCGCCCGCAAGATGCACGCCTATTTCGAATATCACATCGAGCAGGGACCGATTCTGGAGGCCGAGAACAAGCAGATCGGCGTCGTCACCCACTGTCAGGGCCTGTGGTGGCTGGAGTTCACGCTGACCGGCAAGGAGGCGCATACCGGCTCGACGCCGATGAACATGCGCGTCAATGCCGGTCTCGCCATGGCCCGCATCCTCGAAATGGTGCAGACCGTCGCGATGGACAGCCAGCCGGGCGCCGTTGGCGGCGTCGGACAGATGTTCTTCTCGCCCAATTCCCGCAACGTATTGCCGGGCAAGGTCGTCTTCACGGTCGATATTCGCTCGCCCGACCAGGCCAAGCTCGATGGAATGCGCGCCCGGATCGAAGCCGAAGCGCCGAAGATCGCCGCTGCGCTGGGCGTCGGCTGTTCGATCGAGGCAGTCGGTCATTTCGATCCCGTGACCTTCGATCCGAAGCTGGTCGCAACCGTGCGCGGCGCGGCCGAGAAGCTCGGCTACAGCCACATGAACCTCATCTCCGGCGCCGGGCACGACGCCTGCTGGGCGGCGAAGGTCGCGCCGACCACGATGATCATGTGCCCCTGCGTCGATGGCCTCAGCCACAACGAGGCAGAGAACATCTCCAAGGAATGGGCCGCCGCAGGCGCCGACGTCCTCTTCCACGCTGTTCTCGAAACAGCCGAGGTCGTCGAATGAGATTTCACGGGCGGAACGAAAGTTCCGCCCTTTTTCCTGGCGGCTCCGCATCCGTCGAATGCACCATTGCGAGGGAACGAAACCAATGAGCACTGTCATCAAGGGTGGAACCATCGTTACCGCCGACCTGACGTACAAGGCCGACATCAAGATCGAAACCGGCAAGATCGTCGAGATCGGCCCCAATCTTTCCGGCACCGAGACGCTCGACGCGACCGGCTGCTACATCATGCCGGGCGGCATCGATCCCCACACGCATCTCGAAATGCCCTTCATGGGCACCTATTCCTCCGACGATTTCGAGAGCGGCACACGCGCTGCCCTTGCCGGCGGCACGACCATGGTCGTGGATTTCGCGCTCCCTTCCCCCGGCCAGTCGCTGCTCGAGGCGCTGACCATGTGGGACAACAAGTCGACCCGCGCCAATTGCGACTATTCCTTCCACATGGCGATCACCTGGTGGAGCGAGCAGGTCTTCAACGAGATGGAGACGATCGTCAAGGAAAAGGGCATCAACACCTTCAAGCACTTCATGGCCTATAAGGGCGCGCTGATGGTGGACGACGACGAGATGTTCTCCTCGTTCCAGCGCTGCGCGGCCCTCGGCGCCCTACCGCTGGTCCATGCCGAAAACGGCGACGTGGTGGCGCAGCTGCAGGCGAAGCTGCTCGCCGAAGGCAATAGCGGCCCGGAAGCGCATGCCTATTCGCGACCGGCGGAGGTCGAGGGCGAGGCCACCAACCGCGCGATCATGATCGCCGACATGGCCGGCTGTCCCGTCTATATCGTCCACACCTCCTGCGAGCAGGCCCACGAGGCGATCCGGCGCGCCCGCGCCAAGGGCATGCGCGTCTTCGGCGAGCCTCTGATCCAGCACTTGACGCTCGACGAGACGGAGTATTTCAACAAGGACTGGGATCATGCGGCCCGCCGGGTGATGTCGCCACCCTTCCGCAACAAGCTGCACCAGGATAGCCTCTGGGCCGGTCTCGCCTCCGGTTCGCTGCAGGTGGTGGCGACTGACCACTGTGCCTTCACGACGGCGCAGAAGCGTTCTGGCGTCGGCGATTTCACCAAGATCCCGAACGGCACCGGCGGGCTTGAGGACCGCATGCCGATGCTCTGGACCTACGGCGTCAATACCGGCCGCATCACCATGAACGAATTCGTGGCGGTGACGTCCACCAATATCGCCAAGATCCTCAACATCTATCCGAAGAAGGGCGCGATCCTGGTCGGCGCAGATGCGGACCTCGTCGTCTGGGATCCGAAGCGCTCGAAGACCATCTCCGCGAACACCCAGCAATCGGCGATCGATTACAACGTCTTCGAGGGCAAGACGGTCACCGGCCTCCCGCGCTTCACGCTGACGCGCGGCGGCGTGGCGATCGAGGAGGGGGCGGTGAAGACCAAGGAAGGCCACGGCGAATTCGTCCGGCGCGATCCCTTCCCGGCGGTCAGCACGGCGCTGTCGACCTGGAAGGAAGTCACGGCACCGCGCGCCGTGCAGCGCACCGGCATTCCGGCAACCGGGGTGTGACGGAGTTCAGATGCTGCATTCGTCATCCGCTATGTGTGAGAGGATCGGCCGCCACCAGCCCGTCGAGTTCCGGCAGCAGCACGACGCTCTCCTGCTCCTTCGGATCTGTCCGGGCGATGATCGCCGTACAAGGGCTGTCGGAAAGGTTGGCGGGCATGTGCGGCACGCCGGCCGGGATGTAGAGCATCTCTCCGGCCTTGACCATCACGCGTTCTTCGAGCCGATCGCCGAACCAGGTGTACGCCTCGCCGGCAAGCACATAGATCGCCGTCTCATGGCTCTCGTGGAGATGCGCCTTGGCGCGCGCGCCGGGCGGCATGGTGACGAGATGCATGCAGATGCCGGTGGAGCCCACCGTCTCCGCGGCAATGCCTTCGAAATAATTGAGCCCCTGCTTGCCGGCGTAGCCGCTGCCCGGCCGCACCACGCGACAGCCAGGATTGGATGATCGAGACATGACCGTTCTCCAGAATTCGCTGAAAAACCTGCAACAGGAGCCTTCCGCGGCAAATCCGCGATTGCATGTTGCGGGCCCGAATAGCAGTCTGGCACAGACAAGCCACAATGAGAATCCATCCATGACATCCAATTCCGCCTCCGTGGTCTCGGCCCGAAATCTCGGCCTGACGTTTCAGACCAGCGACGGGCCGGTCAATGCGCTGACAGGCGTGAATCTCGACGTGGCCAAGGGCGACTTCGTCTCCTTCATCGGCCCTTCCGGCTGCGGAAAGACAACGTTTCTGCGGATCATCGCCGACCTCGAGAAGCCAACGGCCGGCACGATCGCCGTCAACGGCATGACCCCCGAGGAGGCCCGCCACAATCGCGCCTATGGCTACGTGTTCCAGGCGGCAGCGCTCTATCCCTGGCGTACGATCGAGAAGAACATCGCGCTGCCGCTCGAAATCATGGGTTACGCCAAGGATGAACAGAAGGCGCGCATCGAACGGACGCTGGAGCTCGTCAACCTCACGGGTTTCGGCAAGAAATACCCATGGCAACTTTCCGGCGGCATGCAGCAGCGGGCCTCGATCGCCCGCGCGCTTGCCTTCGACGCTGATCTTCTCTTGATGGACGAGCCCTTCGGCGCGCTCGACGAAATCGTCCGCGACCACCTGAACGAACAGCTCCTCAAGCTCTGGGCGCGCACCGACAAGACGATCTGTTTCGTCACCCACTCAATCCCGGAGGCCGTCTATCTCTCGACCAAGATCGTCGTCATGAGCCCGCGCCCCGGCCGGGTGACCGACATCATCGAATCGACCCTGCCGAGGGAACGGCCGCTCGGCATCCGCGAGACGCCGGAGTTCCTGGAGATCGCCCATCGTGTCCGCGAGGGCCTGAGAGCGGGGCACAGCTATGATGAATAGCCGTCGGCGAGCGCGCATGAACATTACTTCAATCCTCCCAAACGGCGGAAGGGCCTGATATTGCGCCAGGAAAGCCTCCTCCGAGACAAGCTGCTTCCGATCAGCACTGTCGTCGCGATTCTGATCGTCGTCTGGTATGTCGCGGTCATCTTCTTGAACGCCCCCTTCGAGCGCGACTCGGCGGCACGCGCCGGCACCGAGATCGCACTCTCCGATCTCGTCAAAAACACGATGGCGCAGGAAAGGCCCGTGCTACCGGCACCGCACCAGGTGATTGCTGAAATCTGGGCCACGACCGTCAACAAGGCTGTCACGTCGAAGCGCAGCCTCGTCTACCACGCCTGGATCACGCTCTCCGCCACCCTGCTCGGCTTCGGCATCGGCGCCGCGCTGGGCGTGCTTCTCGCCGTCGGCGTCGTCCACAACCGCGCGATGGACCGCTCGCTGATGCCCTGGGTGATCGCCAGCCAGACGATACCGATCCTGGCGATCGCGCCGATGATCATCGTCGTGCTCAACGCCATCGGCATTGCCGGCCTGCTGCCGAAGGCGCTGATCTCCACCTATCTGTCGTTCTTCCCGGTGGTGGTCGGCATGGTCAAGGGATTGCGCAGCCCCGAAACGATCCAGCTCGACCTGATGCATACTTACAATGCCTCGCCGGCCCAGACCTTCTGGAAGCTGCGCTGGCCCTCCTCCATGCCCTATCTCTTCACCTCGCTGAAGGTCGCCGTCGCCATCTCTCTCGTCGGCGCCATTGTCGGAGAGTTGCCGACAGGGGCAGTGGCCGGGCTCGGCGCGCGGCTCCTCGCCGGCTCTTATTACGGCCAGACCGTGCAGATCTGGGCTGCGCTGTTCATGGCCGCAGCACTCGCCGCCGTCCTCGTCATGATCGTCGGCTTCGCGCACTCCGCCGTCCTGAAGCGCATGGGAGCCAAGCCATGAACCTTCCCGCTCTCGCCGGCGCCATCCTCTTCTGGCTGATCGCCTGGGCCCTCAACGAATGGCTGGTCCGTCAGCATTTTGCGAACCGCACGATGAGCAACGCCGCGCGCTTCGCCGTGCCGCTCATCTTCGGCGTCACGATCCTGATTCTGTGGGAGGGCATCGTGCGCGGCTTCGCCATTCCTTCCGTGCTGCTGCCGGCACCGTCGATGATCTGGGGGCGGCTCGTCAATTCGCTGCCGACGCTCGCCGCCGATTTCCGCCAGACCTTCCTGAAATCCGTGTTGACCGGCTATGCGCTCGGCTGTGGCCTCGGCTTACTGGTGGCGGTTCTCATCGACCGCTCTCCCTTCCTCCAGAAGGGGCTGCTGCCACTCGGCAACTTCGTCTCCGCCCTCCCCGTCATTGGCGTCGCGCCGATCATGGTCATGTGGTTCGGCTTCGACTGGCAGTCGAAGGTTGCCGTCGTCGTCGTCATGACCTTCTTTCCGATGCTGGTGAACACGGTCTCGGGCCTTGCGGCCGCGAGCCACATGGAGCGGGACCTGATGCGCACCTATGCCGCCACCTGGTGGCAGACGCTCGTCAAACTGCGGCTGCCCGCCGCCTGGCCTTTCATTTTCAATGCACTCAAGATTAACTCCACGCTGGCGCTGATCGGCGCGATCGTGGCCGAGTTTTTCGGAACGCCCATTGTCGGCATGGGTTTCCGGATCTCCACGGAAGTGGGGCGCATGAACGTCGACATGGTCTGGGCCGAAATCGCCGTTGCGGCGGTGGCTGGCTCCGCGTTTTACGGGGTGGTCGCGCTCGTCGAGCGAGCCGTCACGTTCTGGCATCCGTCCATCCGCAGTGGCCGAGCCTGACAATAAAGCAATGATAAGAGGGAACTGACATGAAGAACAAACTTGCATCTCTGCTGGCAGCGGGCGTCTTTTCGCTTGCCGCCTTCCATGCGAACGCCGCCGACAAGGTCACGCTGCAGCTGAAATGGGTGACGCAAGCCCAGTTCGCCGGCTACTATGTCGCCAAGGACAAGGGCTTCTATGAGGAAGAGGGCCTCGACGTCGAGATCAAGCCGGGCGGCCCGGACATTGCTCCGGCCCAGGTGATCGCCGGCGGGGGCGCCGACGTCATCGTCGACTGGATGCCCTCCGCGCTCGCGACGCGCGAAAAGGGTGTGGCGCTCGTCAACATCGCCCAGCCCTTCAAGAAGTCCGGCATGATGCTCACCTGTCTCAAGGAGTCCGGGGTGAAGACCCCCGAGGACTTCAAGGGCAAGACGCTCGGCGTCTGGTTCTTCGGCAACGAGTATCCCTTCCTCTCCTGGATGGCGCACCTGAAGATCCCGACGGACGGCGGGCCGAATGGCGTGACCGTCTTGAAGCAGGGCTTCAACGTCGATCCGCTGATCCAGAAGCAGGCCGCCTGCATTTCGACGATGACCTACAACGAATACTGGCAGGTCATCGACGCGGGCATCAAGCCCGAGGATCTCGTTACCTTCAAATATGAAGACCAGGGCGTCGCCACGCTCGAGGATGGCCTTTACGTGCTCGAGGACAAGCTCAAGGACCCGGCCTTCAAGGAAAAGATGGTCAAGTTCGTCCGCGCCTCGATGAAGGGCTGGAAATATGCCGAGGAGAATCCGGACGAGGCGGCGGATCTCGTGCTCGAAAACGACTCGACCGGCGCCCAGACCGAGAAGCACCAGAAGCGCATGATGGGCGAGATCGCCAAGCTGACGGCGGGTTCGAACGGCGCGCTCGACGAGGCCGACTACAAGCGCACGGTCCAGTCGCTGCTCTCCGGCGGCTCCGACCCGGTCATCTCCAAGGAGCCGGAAGGCGCCTGGACCCACGAGGTCACGGACGAAGCGCTGAAATAAGTCTCGGGCATCATGACCGATCGGGAAGCGCGCGGCACAATGCCGCGCGCTTTTTGCCAGCTCGCTCCGGTTGTTAAGCTTGCATTTAGGTTGCACCCGTATAGCCTCAACGAAGCGGCAGAGAAGAAATAATGAGGCACCATCGCTTCTGCGCTCTTGTAAGCATTTGCTACCGCGCTTACATAGGCCGGAACGTTTGACTGGAGAGCAGACGCAGGGAGGAACCGGTTTTCTCTGAACTCGTTCCCTTGAGCAAATTTCTCCCAGGCCGGCACGATCGTGGGCCGGACATTTCGAGTGCGTGGATCGCGAGCGGTCCCGGCAAGGGGCCGGCAATACCGGGCGGAACACGCTGGAATAGCATGATTGCAGCCGGATCTTCGCCCTTAATGAAGGGCGATGCGGCATGATTTATTTGTGTCAGGACGATAGGCCGATGGCTCAGAAACTCCTCTTTCTTCTCGGCGCATGCGCAGCGATGACGTTCGGCGCATTTTCGGGCGTCTCGGCCGAGGAGGCCGCAAAATCGCAGCCGTCGCAGGCACTGCCTTCGATCGTCGTTACGGAAGCGACGCAACGCAAGCTCAGCGATCGCGTCGTTGCCACCGGTTCGATCGAGGCGGTCGAGGAAACCTATGTTGCACCGCTTGTCGATGGCCTCTCCATCCGCTCGTTGAATGTCGATGTCGGCGACCGGGTCGAAGAAGGCAGCACGCTCGCCGTTCTCAACGACGACGCGCTGCTCCTGCAGAAAAGCCAGCTCGAGGCCAATCTGGCCAAGGCGGAGGCCTCCCTCGCGCAACTCAACGCCCAGCTTGCCGAAGCGACCGCGAATTCCGAAGAGGCGACGCGCGTCGCCGATCGCGCCGTGCGGCTTTCGGAAAACGGCACTATCTCGACCGCCGAGGCGGACCGCCTGAAGGCACTCGCCGCTGCCACGCGCGCCCGCCTTCGTTCGGCCGAACAATCGGTTGGTGTTGCAAGAGCAGACATCAAGGTTGTCCAGGCGCAGATCGACGATATCGACCTGCGGCTTGCCCGCACCGAGGTCAAGGCCCCGGTCAACGGAGTGATCTCCGCCAAGAACGCCAAGATCGGCGCGATCGCCAGCGGCAACGGCGAGCCGCTCTTTACGATGATCCGCGACGGCGTGATCGAGATGACGGCCGATATCACCGAGGCGGACATTATCAAGCTTGCCGTCGGGCAACCCGCAACGGTCAAGCTCGCCGGCAGCAACACGACGGTCGAGGGCAAGATCCGCCTGATTGCTCCGACGGTCGATCCTGAGACGCGTCTCGGAAAGGTTCACATCAACCTTACCGACACGACCGAGGCGCGCGCTGGCATGTACGCGAGCGCAGTCGTCACAGTCGAAGAAAAGCAGACGGTCGTTTTGCCGCAAACCGCTGTTACATCAGAAGACGGCAAGTCTATCGTCCGCAAGGTTGAAGACGGCGTCGTGCATCTGGTGCCGGTCGAGACGGGCATCCAGGACGGGCAGTTCGTCGAGATCCTTTCCGGCCTCAAGGCAGGCGAACAGGCGGTGGCGAAGGCTGGCGCCTATGTGCGCGACGGCGACCGGATCAATCCGGTCAAGCCCGCCCAGCCGATAACCAATTGACGGGAAAAGCGACCATGAACTTCTCCGCCTGGTCCATCCGCAATCCGGTCGCGCCGATCCTGGCGTTTTTCGTGCTGGTCGTGCTCGGCTGGCAGTCGTTCAATTCGTTGCCGATCACCCGCTTCCCGAACATCGACGTGCCGATCGTCTCGATCAACGTCACGCAGAGCGGAGCCGCCCCTGCCGAACTCGAGACCCAGGTCACCAAGGAGATCGAGGACGCGGTCGCCGGTATCTCCGGCGTCGACCACATCCAGTCGACGATCACCGATGGCAGTTCGACGACCGCCGTCATCTTCCGCATGGAAGTGCCGACCACCCAGGCGGTGCAGGACGTCAAGGATGCGATCGACCGCATCCGCGGCGATCTTCCGACCTCGATCGACGAGCCGATCGTCTCGAAGGTCGACGTCGAGGGCCAGGCGATCCAGACCTTCTCCGTCTCCTCGCCCGGCATGACGCTCGAAGAACTCTCCTGGTTCGTCGATGACACGATCAAGCGCGCCATCCAGGGCCAGAGCGGCATCGGCCGCGTCGACCGCTATGGCGGATCCGATCGCGAGGTGCGCATCGAACTCGACGAAGATCGCCTCAATTCCTTCGGAATCACCGCCGCCGACGTCAACGGGCAGCTCCGTCGCATGAACATGGATCTTGGTTCCGGCCGCGGCCAGGTCGGCGGCAGCGAACAGGCGATCCGCACGCTCGGCGACGCCCGCGACGTCGCGCAACTCGCCAATACGATGATCTCGCTGCCGAACGGACGCTTCGTTCGTCTGTCGGAACTCGGCAAGGTGACCGATACCTACGAGGAGCCGAAGTCGTTCTCGCGCTTCAACGGCCATCCGGGCGTCACTTTCGCGGTATTCCGCGCCAAGGGCGCGAGTGAAGTCAGCGTCGCCGAAACGGTTGCCAAGACGCTCGACGAAATCCGCGCGAAGCATCCGGAAGTCACCATCGAGATGGTGGACGATTCGGTTTACTTCACCTATGGCAACTACGAGGCGGCAATTCACACGCTGATCGAGGGCGCGCTTCTTGCCGTCGTCGTCGTGATGCTGTTCCTGCGCAACTGGCGCGCCACCCTGATCTCGGCCGTCGCCCTGCCGCTCTCTGCCATTCCGACCTTCTGGATCATGGAGCTCCTCGGCTTCTCGCTGAACCTCGTCAGCTTCCTGGCCATGACACTCGCGACAGGTATCCTCGTCGACGACGCGATCGTGGAGATCGAGAATATCGAACGGCATATTCGCATGGGCAAGTCGCCCTATCGGGCCGCGATCGAGGCCGCGGACGAGATCGGCCTTGCGGTGATCGCCACCACATTCACCATCATCGCCGTCTTCGTGCCGGTCTCCTTCATGCCGGGCATCCCCGGGCAATACTTCATCCAGTTCGGCCTGACCGTCGCCGTCTCGGTGTTCTTCTCGCTCCTGGTCGCCCGCCTGATCACGCCGGTGATGGCTGCCTATCTGATGCAGCCGACGGATGTCGGCGGCGGCCACCATGGAGACGACGACAGCGCCATCATGAAGCTCTATACGGGTCTCATCGGCGTGACGACCCGTTGGCGCTATACGACGCTGCTCGCCGCCATCGGCTGCCTCGCCATTTCCCTCTATTTCCTGCTGCAGGTTCCCGGTAGCTTCCTGCCGCCGGAAGACAATTCGCGCGTCAGCCTGTCGATCGAATTGCCGCCGGATGCGATGCTCGAGGATACGGACCGGACGACCACGGAAATCTACAACCGGGTCAAGGATATCGACGGCGTCGAGAACGTCTTCGTGCTCGGCGGCGCCTCGCCAAAAGGTGATCTTGAGCTCAGGCGCGCCGCGGTGACCGTGCTTCTCGAGAAGCTCGACCATTCGCTCCTCAACAAGATCGTCAACGACGTGATCGGCCGCGCACCGCTGATCGGTGACTATCTGCCGAAGTTGCCGCCGGCCGGCCGCATCAAGCCGCAATCGCAGATCGAAAAGGAAATCTTCGCGAAGCTTCGGTCGCTACCGGACGTTCGCGTCACCAAGCTCAACGATCGCGGTGAGCGCGACTTGTCCTTCAACCTGCTTTCCAATAACGAGGCGGATCTGGACAAGGCTGTCGCCATCCTCGAAGCGAAGCTGCGCAGAGATCCACTGCTCGCCAATGTGAGCCCCGACGGCGCGCTACCGCGGCCGGAGCTGCAGATCCGTCCGCGTGACGAGCAGATGTCTCGCCTCGGCATCACCACGGCGCAGATTTCCGAGGTGATCCGCGTCGCCACCATCGGCGATGTCGACGCACTACTGACGAAGATTGCGCTAGACGGACGCCTGATCCCGATCCGCGTCCAGCTCAACCGCGACTTCCGCACCGACCTGGCGGCGATCCGCAACCTCAAAGTCCAGACGGCGTCCGGCGCCACCGTTCCGCTCTCGAGTGTCGCAGACATCAACTATGCGGAGGGCCCGAGCTCCATCAAGCGCTATGACCGTTACCGCGTCGTCACGCTCGGCGCCGATCTGCCCGTGGGCGTGGCACTCGACACGGCATCGGCCCGTTTCAAACAAATCGCAGCCGAGGCGAAGCTACCGCCCACCGTCGAGTTTCTCGAGAGCGGCGATGCCGAGGTGCAGG
This sequence comes from Sinorhizobium shofinae, assembly GCA_001704765.1. Lineage (GTDB taxonomy): Bacteria > Pseudomonadota > Alphaproteobacteria > Rhizobiales > Rhizobiaceae > Sinorhizobium > Sinorhizobium shofinae. The sequence goes on along the minus strand of MBFK01000177.1, from coordinate 68,147 downwards.
CCGAGATGCAGCAGAGTTTCGGCAATGCCATGTTGCTGGGCCTGATGATGGTGCTTGTCGTTCTCATCCTTCTGTTCAAGGATGTCATCCAGCCCTTCACCATCCTGTTCTCGCTGCCGCTTGCAATCGGCGGCGTGGCGGGAGCGCTGATCCTGACGCAAAACGCCCTGTCGATGCCGGTACTGATCGGTATCCTGATGCTGATGGGCATCGTCACCAAGAACGCGATCCTGCTCGTCGACTTCGGTATCGAGATGATGCACCACGGCATGGACCGGACGCTGTCGATGGTCGAGGCCGGCCGCAAGCGTGCTCGCCCGATCGTCATGACCTCGATCGCCATGTCCGCAGGGATGTTGCCCTCTGCGCTCGGCGTCGGCGAAGGCGGCTCGTTCCGCGCCCCGATGGCGATCGCCGTCATCGGCGGCATCATTGTCTCGACGGTCCTAAGCCTCGTCGTCGTTCCCTCCTTCTTCCTGATCATGGACGACCTATCGCGGCTGCTCGCCCGCATCTTCGGACGTTTCGTCGGCAAGAAGGACGAAGAGGAGCTGCCACTCGACCGCGAGGCGCTGAGCAAGCTCGCCGCGGAACAGGGCTGCACGATCGAGAGCCTGGAAGAGCGCGTGAAGGCGCTGGAAGAGGAGCGGCGCGGCAAGTCCGACCGCAAGGTCATCAGCCATCCGGCGCTCGCCGCCGAATAGGCGTTTCCCACAGAACAGCGCTGCTGCACGGTACCCGGTGAAGGGACAATGCAGCAGCGTTTCTTTTCGCAAAGTTGTTTGATGCGGGTCAATTCACGACCGGCGAAGAACCTCTAGGTTGGTCACGATTTTTTCGGGACGAGCCGTATGAAGACTTTACGATTGACCTCGAGCGACCGGGCCATCCTCCTCAATTCGCGTTTCTTCTCGCGGCTACCACGGACCGCAGCAGAGGCAATTCTCGAGGGCGCCCATGTCTCGACGCACGAAGAGCACGATACCCTGTTTCGCCAGGACGACCCGATCGACGATGTTCTCGTCGTCCTCTCAGGCCTCGTCCGCCTCTATCGCCTGGGCAAGGACGGGCGCGAGGCGGATATCGCCGTCTTCCAGAAAGGGGAAGTCATCGGCGTGAACACCATGTTCCTGGATCGCCGCGCCACCGCCAATGCACAAGCCGCCGAACCGTCGATCATCGCGCGACTGGAAAGCCGCAAGTTGCACCAGCTTGCCGCTGAAGACACGGGCGTCGCCCAGGCGCTTCTCGAGCTTCTTTGTCATCACGGCAAGCTGACCGAGGACTGCCTAGCCGAAGACCGCCTGCTTACCGCGCCGCAGCGGGTCGCGAACTACATCCTGAGCCATTGCCCGATCGGTTCGGAGAGCTTCTCCTTCCGCCTGCCGTTCCAGAAGAACGTGCTCGCCGGCAAACTCGGCCTTGCTCCCGAGGCGCTGTCGCGGGCCTTCTCCACGCTCCGTCAGTCGGGCGTAGTGGTGAAAGGCCGGGTGATCGAGATTCGCGACCGTCAGGCGCTGGAACAGTTTTGAGGGTCTCTTAGAGCCCGCCCTGCACGGTCAGGAACTCGACGATCCTGTCGATGCCGTCGCCGCGCTTCATGTCGGAAAACACGAAGGGTTTTTCGGCGCGCATCCGCGTCGCATCGCGCTCCATCACGTCGAGATCGGCGCCCACATAGGGGGCGAGATCCTTCTTGTTGATGACCAGCAGATCGGACTTGGTGATCCCCGGACCGCCCTTGCGCGGGATTTCCTCGCCCTGGCAGACGGAGATCACGTAGATCGTCAGATCCGCCAGATCGGGCGAAAACGTCGCCGCGAGGTTGTCGCCGCCCGATTCGATGAACACCACGTCGAGATCGGGGATACGCCGGTTGAGCTCGGCGATCGCCTGCAGGTTGATCGAGGCGTCTTCGCGGATAGCGGTATGCGGGCAGCCGCCGGTCTCGACGCCGACGATCCGCTCCGAAGGCAGCGCCTGCATGCGCACCAGCGCCTCGGCATCCTCCTTGGTGTAGATATCATTGGTGACGACGGCGACCGAATATTTCTCGCGCATCGCCTTGCACAGCTTGTCGGTTAGCGCCGTCTTGCCGGACCCGACCGGGCCGCCGATGCCGACGCGAAGGGGACCGTTTTTCGATGGCATTTCCTATGTCCTTTCCAGGCGCCTGTGAGTCTTTGCTTATATGCATGTCGTTGCAGTTGGGCGACATGCATCAGGAGCGAAACAGGCGCGAATGCAGGGTTTCATGTCTCAAAGATGCAATATCGGCCATGATCGCCGCCGAGCCAAGATCGTCGAGCGAGCCGCGCGCGGCACGAGAGGCAACGGCCGTAATCGCCGCCTCCAGACCGGCAAGCACGCCGACCCCGTCACGCTGGCCGATGACGCCGCAGCGAATGGCAACGGATACGGCACTCGACGCCGTTGCGTTGAGAAAGGCCGCTAGCGTCGGTTCGAGCCCGGTCCGATGCGCCCCGGCGACGGCGCCGACCGCCACCGGATAGGCGGCCGTTGATCCGAGCATTTCCAGAACCGGATGCGGCCAATGGCCGGCGGCGGCGAGAAACGCCTCGCCAAGGAGCATGGTCTCCATGTGCCGCTCGCGTGAGCCGGCGAGCGCCTCGGCCAGTTCGCCGGTCGCCTCGAGGCGTCGTGCATCGTCATGAGCGCGATAACTCTCCGCCAGAAGCAGCGCGTCGTTCCACGCCGCGCCGTTGCTCACGAGCGTTTCGAGCCACAGCCGCAGTTCGTCGGCACTGGTCACGAGACCGTCGTGAACCGCCTGTTCCAAACCACCGGAATAGGAAAAGGAGCCGACGGGAAAGGCGGGCGAAAGCCAGGTAACGAGGCGCAGCAGAGCCTGCGTGGCGGCATCTTCAGCCATGCTGGTGGTCGTGACCATGCCCATGGTGATGATGGCCGCCCGTGCCGTGATAGGCGCCGCGCAGAGGGTGGAATGGCTCGACCGCCTCGATCACCGTCGCTCCGAGGCCTTCGAGCATGGCGCGCATGACGGGATCGCGGGCAATCAATATCCGCTCCTCCTCGATCGCCGCTGGCAAGTGCCGGTTGCCGAGATGCCAGGCGAGTTCGATCAGATGCAGCCTGTCGCGCGGACGGATCTCGTAGAGCGCCTCCTGCGCCGCCTTCACTTCGATATAGCCGCCGCCCTCGAGCACCAGCAGGTCGCCGTCGGCGAGCATCACTGGCTCCTTGAGGTCGAGCATCACGACATCGTCGTTTTCGAGATGCAAGAGCTTTCGGCGCAAATGCCGCTGGTCGTGGGTGAGCGTCACCCGGTGAAGCGGCGCCTTGTCGGCGGCACCGGGGGAAAGAATTTCGGTCGAACGGTAGGGCACGTCAGAGCACCTCGACCTTTTCCGGATGGAGGACCTCGACGCGAGCCTCGACAAGGAGGTCAGCCATCGCCGCCTGGAAGGCCTTCAGATGCGGCTCGGCGAAATGGGCATCGAGGGCCGCTCGGCTCTTCCAGGTCTCGACGAAAACCAGCGTGTCCGGCTCGGCGGCCTTGCGATAAAGATCATAGCTGATGCAGCCCTCCTCTTTGCGGGTGGCCTCGATCAGCGGCGCGGCGAGCGCGACGACCTCGTCGCCCTTGCCCGCATGCGCCTTCAGATGAGCGATGACGTAAACCATTGAATTCCATGTCTCCAACGGGCTTCACTTTAACAAGAAAAAGCCCCGGCGCCACCAAGAAGGCGAAAATCCGAAGAGTTTCAAGCCTGCTTGCGGCACCGGGGCCCTCATGATCACGATGCCTGATCAGGCAGCGATCTTCTGCGACTTCAGCGCGTCGAGAATGTTCTGCGGCGAGGAAACGCCATAGGGATCGCTGTCGCAATTGTCGGAATAGCCCTCCTCCTCGAACCACTGCTCGACCGTGCCGTTGTTGACGACGGCGGCGTAGCGCCAGGAACGCATGCCGAAGCCGAGATTGTCCTTGGCAACGAGCATGCCCATCTTGCGGGTGAACTCGCCCGAACCGTCCGGAATGAGCTTGACGTTTTCTAGCCCCTGCGACTTGCCCCAGGCATTCATGACGAAGGCATCGTTGACCGAGATGCAGTAGATTTCATCGATGCCGAGCGCGCGGAACTCAGGCGTGAGCTTCTCGAAATCCGGCAGCTGATACGTTGAGCAGGTCGGGGTGAAGGCGCCCGGCAGCGAGAACAGCACGACGCGCTTGCCGGCGAAATAGTCGTTCGACGAAACATCCTGCCAGCGGAACGGATTGGGCCCCCCGACGGCTTCGTCGCGGACGCGGGTGCGGAAGGTTACAACGGGAACTTTTCTGCCGAGCATCATCATCTCCTTCGAATGATCTGCCGGCCGCGTGAAGAATTGGGAGGAACCCGCAGCCGGCGAAAAGGGGGAAGCCCCTTCTAACGAAGATTCCGCTGCAGCGCAGCATCAAAGCATCGATTCAGCAGGCACCGCATGGCAGGTTTGCGGTCGACGCATGGCTCCTTCGCATTGGAGCCGTGGCCGGGAACCAGTTGTGGAGACTGAGGGAAAAGTCCAAGGTCACGGGGATGAGGATTCCACAGACCCGTACGCAGGCCGGCATTTCGCAGGGCACTCGCTTTCCACGTGTTGCATCCTAACAAGGCGTTGAAATAGCCTTGCGCCTCAAGGAAGCGGTCGTTTGGTCCATAGGAGAACCCGTTATCGGCATGACCACGCCAGCCTCACGTCGGAAACTCTCGTCGACGAAGTCCAGCAATCGCTGATAATCTTCGACATGTGCATCGAATCCTGTGACCGACTCCTGCGGTTCGACAGTGTTGCCCAGCGACATCGACATGCAGGACGGACCGATCGAGGCGAAGCGCCCTCAGCACCGGCAGCGGCTTCAGTTCGCTCCAGGTCGGGATCTCCAGATAGAAGCGCGGCCTCCCCAACCAAAAATCAGCCATCGCGCTGCCGGACGCCGTAGAGGCACACCGGCACCTTCGAGAAATCCAAATCGGGACCGCACGTCGTCATCCAGCGGGATGGATTCGTCGCAGCCCAGGCCGTGTCGGCTGACGCATAGGCGGGCATAAGCGGCCGTCAAACCAAGGTTCCGCCCGCGATGGCGAGCAAGAGGACCAGGACAGCGCCGAATAGCCACCTGACACGCTTCATTCTCACCGCTCCAGAGCAAGGAGCCGTCTAGAACAGGAAGTACCGCTGCGCCATCGGCAGCACGGTGGCCGGTTCGCAAGTCAACAACTCGCCATCGGCGCGGACTTCATAGGTTTCCGGATCGACCTCGATCAACGGCGTCAGGCTGTTGCGGATCATCGACGCCTTGCCGATGCCGCCGCGGGTGTTCTGGACGGCGACGAGCTCCTTGGCGACGCCGAGCCTTCCAGCCAGTCCCGCGTCGAGCGAGGCCTGCGAGACGAAGGTAACGGAAGAATTGGTACGGCTTCGACCATAGGCGCCGAACATCGGCCGGTAATGGACCGGCTGCGGCGTCGGGATCGAAGCGTTCGGGTCGCCCATCGGGGCCGCGGCGATCGTACCACCGAGCAGCACCATATCCGGCTTCACGCCGAAGAAAGCCGGGTTCCAGATCACGAGATCGGCGCGCTTGCCCACTTCGAGCGATCCGATCTCATGGCTGAGGCCATGGGCGATCGCCGGGTTGATCGTGTATTTGGCGACATAGCGCTTGACGCGGAAATTGTCGTTGTCGCCCGTCTCCTCCTTCAGCCGACCGCGCTGGCGCTTCATCTTGTCGGCAGTCTGCCAGGTGCGGATCGCCACCTCGCCGACGCGGCCCATGGCCTGGCTGTCGGACGAGATGATCGAGAATGCGCCGATGTCGTGGAGGATGTCCTCGGCGGCGATCGTCTCCTTGCGGATACGGCTTTCGGCAAAAGCGATATCCTCGGGGATCGAGGGCGACAAGTGATGGCAGACCATCAGCATGTCGAGATGTTCCGCCAGCGTGTTCACCGTATAGGGTCGCGTCGGGTTGGTCGACGACGGGATGACGTTCGGCTGGCCGCAGATCTTGATGATGTCCGGCGCGTGGCCGCCGCCTGCCCCTTCGGTGTGGAAGGCGTGAATGGTCCGGCCCTTGATCGCTGCAATCGTGTCCTCGACGAAACCGCTTTCGTTCAGCGTGTCGGTGTGGATCATCACCTGAACGTCGTACTCGTCGGCAACCGACAGGCAACAATCGATCGCCCCAGGGGTCGTGCCCCAGTCCTCGTGCAGCTTCAGCGAGGTGGCGCCGCCGAGCACCATTTCCACGAGCGCGCCGGGCAGCGAGGCGTTGCCCTTGCCAGCGAAAGCCAGGTTCATCGGAAACGCATCGGCCGCCTCGATCATCCGGGCGATATGCCACGGTCCCGGCGTGCAGGTGGTCGCCAGCGTGCCGTGCGCGGGGCCTGTTCCGCCGCCCAGCATGCAGGTAAGCCCGCTCATCAGCGCCTCTTCGATCTGCTGCGGGCAGATGAAGTGAATATGGCTGTCCATGCCGCCAGCCGTGACGATCTTGCCCTCGCCGGCGATGATCTCCGTCCCCGGTCCGACGATGATCGTCACACCCGGCTGCGTGTCCGGGTTGCCGGCCTTGCCGATTGCCGCGATCCGCCCGTCCTTCAAGCCGATATCCGCCTTGACGATTCCCCAATGGTCGACGATCAGCGCATTGGTGATGACCGTGTCGACGGCGCCGCCCTCGCGCGTCACCTGGCTCTGGCCCATGCCGTCGCGGATGACCTTACCGCCGCCGAACTTCACCTCCTCGCCATAGGTCGTGAAATCCTTCTCCACCTCGATGAACAGCTCGGTATCGGCAAGTCGCACCTTGTCGCCGACGGTCGGACCGAACATGTTGGCATAGGCCGCGCGCGACATTTTGTAAGACATGGGTTCAGGCTCCTTGGGACAAGTCTGACGGATGCAATGGATTGAGGCGACGAAGCCGCCCCTCGGCGGCAAGCGCATCGACATAACGCCGCTCTGCAGCGAAGGGATGCCACTCCCAGCCGTTATGACCGAAGCCGGCAAGCACGATATCATCTCCGGCAGAGGCGAAACTGGACAGGACGTCGGCGATCACCACCAAGCCGCTCGACGGTGCGACGTAAAGCGCCGGCGCAAAACGGGCGAGCTCTTGCTCCAGCCGCTCGTGCGTCTCTGCCGGCACGGCCCGGTGCCGCCGCCCCGTCGTCCGCGCGAAGCTCTCGAAGCCGGTGGTGTAGTCGTCACAGAAATCGTCGAGGTCCGGATGGGTCTCCGCAAGTGCTGCCCGCATCGCCGCGAATTTCGCACCGGAGCGCACACTCCAGATTTCGCGCGCCTGCCGCACCGGCTCGCTTGTCTTCCAGCGTCCGCCGCCGAGCATCGACAAGGCCGGGCGACCCGTGTTGCAGACGGCGACCACGTCGGTCCTGGTTCCGCCTCTGCCGACCGAGCGGCAATCGTTGAAGCGGATCACCAGGTCGGCGGCATCGATCGTCGCGGCAGCGCCTTCCGGCACCTCGCCATTGCCAACGATCATGATGACGCGCCGACTTTGCAACGGTCAGTTCCCTGCAGTTTCGAGGAGCTCTTTCAATTCGGCGGTACGCTTGCGCGTCAGCTCCGCGAGGCAGCCGGAAACCAGCATGGGCTCCATCGAGCCGCCCCGCGCCTCGAACCCGGCGAGCTCGCATTGACCGTCGCGGTAGCCGATCCAGGACCGCTGAGCCTTCTTCAATGCTTCGACTGCTCCGACGTAGGCGGCGTCGATGTCACCTAGCTCCCTGTCGGTTTCCCGCATCGCGACGATCGCCTCGCGGTAGGTCTTGTTGAGTCCCGCGTCCGCCGCCTGGTACTCCTGATCGGCGCAAATGTTCAAATCCATCTGCCTCACTGCCTTTTGGCAGTCCACCTTAGGCTGTTCCTGAGCGAACGCAGAAGTCGCAAGAATGAGAAGCAGGCCAATGGCGGGTGCGACCGCTCTCATAGCTTGCCCATCACCTGCTGGCGGAAGCCGAAAACCTCGCGCTTGCCGGAGAGCGGGATCAGCGTGACCTGCCGCGTCTGGCCAGGCTCGAAGCGTACGGCCGTGCCGGCCGGAATATCCAGCCGCTTGCCGCGCGCCACGTCACGGTCGAAGATCAGGCCGGGGTTCGTTTCCGCGAAATGATAGTGGCTGCCGACCTGCACCGGCCTGTCTCCGGAATTGGAGACCTCGATGGTGACGGTCTGAAGACCGACATTGAGTTCGATGTCGCCAGCGGCGGCGATGATCTCGCCTGGAATCATGCTCATGCCCCCCCTTACGCGGCCTTCTCTCGCGCGCACCCTTCCGGCTTCAGCACGCGTTCCGTCGAGGCCGGATATTTCTTCAGCATTGCGGGCGGGCGCACCGGACGGCGTACCAGTTCGCCGCTGCAGTTCGGGCAGATCCCGCCGAGCTTTGCCTCGGCGCAATCGGCGCAAAAAGTGCATTCGAAGGTGCAGATCATCGCCTGCCGGCTTTCGGGCGACAGGTCACGGTCGCAGCATTCGCAGTTCGGGCGCAGGCTCAGCATAATTCTCTCCTAACGGATGGGCTCATGAACGGTGACGAGCTTCGTCCCATCCGGGAAAGTCGCCTCGATCTGGATGTCGTGGATCATCTCCGGAATGCCCTCCATCACCTGGTCGCGGGTCAGCACATGCGCCCCCGCCTCCATCAGCTCGGCAACGGACCGGCCGTCGCGCGCACCCTCGACGACGAAATCGGTGATGAGGGCGATGGCCTCGGGATGATTGAGCTTTACGCCTCTCTCCAGCCGCCGGCGCGCCACCATTGCCGCCATGGAAATCAACAGTTTGTCTTTTTCGCGCGGAGTGAGATTCATGCGTCGCTATCCAGATTGATTGCGGGGTCAGAGAGTCCAGACTTTCGGCACAGATGCGTCCTTACGCAAGTGCGAAATGAGCGGGACGAGGATTTTTCTAAGCTCGAAGCCGTCGGGAGCGGCGACACGGGCGACGAGCTTGTCGCGACCGCCGACCTGGTAGTGGCTGACGCCCGCCTGCACTACCGTTGCGAGCATCCCGCGCAGCTTCGAAAGCATCGCTTCACAATCCGGCGCGGCATAGAGGAGAGTGGCGAAGGCCGCCGCGCCGCCGAGCGTTGCAGGCCTGGCTGCAAGCTTCGCAATGTCATCGGCAAGCGTCAGGTTCTCCGCATGAACCAGCCTGCCGCCGCTCCTGACCCGCCAGCGATCACGAAACAGGCCGGCATGCACCGCCTCGCCCATCGCCTTGCGGCCGATGAGCACCGCCTCGACCGCGAGAAAGCTCGCATCCGGCGCAAGGTCGACTTCGAGCGAGCGCGACAGTGACGCCCGGTCGAAGAGGATCGTTTCCTGCGGCAGCCAATCGACGCGACTTCTGGCGCCGACGAAAATGTGTGTCTCGATAGTGGCCGTACCAGCACTTGCCTTGTAGATTTTCTCACAGGCCTGCGTGGTCAGCGTCAGGCTCGTCCCCTCGCCTGCTTCGAAGGCCCAGTGGAGCCGGTCGCCACCGGTGACGCCGCCCGAAGAGTTGATGAGCACCGCTTCCATCGAGCTGTCGAACGTGTTCGGCAATCGGATCTTGGCGCAGCCTTCCTGATAGAGTTCAGCGATGCGCGTGCAGCCCCTCTCGGACTTGGCAACAAGCCGCCCCTTTCCCCACGCTCTTTGCGGAGCGATGATCGCTGCGTCACTCATCGTCTTCAGATGTCCCTGCCGGCACGCCTCTGCGACGTGCATCAATAACAAGCATGGTCGAAAACCAGACACACAAAGTCAAGCCGCTGTTTTGCAATGGAAATCATCCCGCCTAGTCGGAAGCTCAGGCCACCCGGTCGGGCGGCTCCGGCAAAGAAGGCGGTAATGTTATCCACCACCTTCATTCCCATCGCCGTGCGCGTCTCCTCAGTGGCGCTGCCGAGAAACGGAGAGGTCGGCGGTGCAGTCGGTGAGAACGCCCGGCGTGTTCGTCACGACGATGCCCGCAGCCTGTGCAGCTGCAACGTCGAGGTGATTGTAGTCGACGCCGAAATTGCCGAGGATTTTCGTGCTGAGACCACCGCCCGAAAAAGTGACGCAGGCAGCCGGTCGGATACGGTCGGCAACACCGCGTCGAAGTCGCGCAGCGCCTCCGCCAGCGCGGTCGCCTTCAGCGGCTTGTCCTCTTCGTTGAGAACGGTCCCGAACCTTTCGCTAAGAACCCGCTTCCACGGCCTAAGGCCAGCGGCGCGTAACGAGAATGCGCGGCTTTGCATTCATGAGGCGCCTCCCAAAATAGCGGCTCCGGATAGTGCACGAAATCCGCCCGCTGGATAGGCGGTTCCAGCAAAAGAGGGGGCGCCGGACCGCGACGCCCCCTTTCCATAGCGGCGGCCGTGCGGCCGCATCGCACCTTTCGTCTTAGGACCGGGCGAACTCCAGCAGATCCTTGTTCAGTTGTTCCTTGTGGGTGTCCGCGAGACCGTGCGGCGCGCCCGGATAGACTTTCAGTTCCGCATGCGGGATGAGCTTCTTCGAGGCGCGCGCAGCGGCGTCGATTGGGACGATCTGGTCGTCGTCGCCGTGGATGATGAGCGTCGGCACGTCGACCTTCTTCAGGTCCTCGGTGAAGTCGGTCTGCGAGAAAGCGACGATGGAATCATAGGTATTCTTGTGGCCGGCTGCCATGCCCTGCAGCCAGAAGCTGTCGATCATCCCCTGCGACGGCTTCGCGCCCGGCCGGTTGAAGCCGAAGAAGGGACCCGAGGCGATGTCCTTGTAGAGTTGCGAGCGGTCGGCCAGACTCGCGGCCTGCAAGCCATCGAACACGTCCTTGGGCAGGCCGCCGGGGTTCTTGTCGGTCTTGACCATCAGCGGCGGCACCGCGGCGATCAGGCCGGCCTTGGCAACGCGGCTGGTGCCGTGGCGACCGATATAGCGGGCGATCTCGCCGCCACCGGTGGAGAAGCCGGCCAGGAAGATGCCCTTGAGATCCAGTTGCTCGATCAAATCGGCGAGGTCGTCGGCATAGTGATCCATGTCGTTGCCGTCCCAGGGCTGGCTGGACCGGCCATGGCCGCGGCGATCATGGGTGACGACGCGGAAGCCGTTATTGGCGAGATGGAAGGCCTGGGCTTCCCAGCTATCGGATGACAGTGGCCAGCCGTGGCTGAGGATGACGACCGGCCCGTCCTTCGGGCCCCAGTCCTTGTAATAGATTTCAACGCCGTCGCGAGTGGTGATCCTGCTTCCCATGGTCCTTGCTCCTTCCGTGGTTGATGGCACTTTATCCGCCGCTGCGACTGGCTGGGAGACCGAGAGCGCGGCGGCCGCGCTGGCGGCACCGAGTGCTCCCGCCAGCATCTCTCTCCTGGAAACGGTCGTTGCGCTGTTTTGAACCTTCGTCATCGAATTGCTCCTTCCCTTCGTAAAGCCGCTATTAAATCGTGTGCGATATAAATCTGCGACGATGCTCGTCATTGAATATCTAGTTACATCGTCATCCATTAAATCGTGTACGATATTTATCGCGAGCGATTCGCCCTGTCAATACCTTGCGATTATATCGCGAACGATTTATTGTGTTTTTGCGGAAACTTGGAAAAGGCCATGGCGAAGGCAGACACTCCCTCCCCCGAAGAGTTGATGAAGCTCGATAACTTCCTGTGCTTTGCGATCTATTCCGCGAACCACGCGTTTACGCGCGTCTATAAGCCGCTGCTCGATGAACTGGACCTCACCTACCCACAATATCTCGTAATGGTTGCCCTGTGGGAAAAAGACGATCAAACTGTTGGCAGTCTCGGCGAGAAGCTCTTTCTCGAATCGAGTACTCTCACCCCCATGCTGAAGCGTCTCGAGGCCATGGGCTATATTTCGAGGGTGCGCGACCGGGCCGATGAGCGCCAGGTGCGCGTACGCTTGACCGAGACCGGCCAAGCGCTCAAGGCAAAGGCCAGCGCCGTTCCGCTGGGCATCGCTGGTGCGACCGGAATGGAGCCCGCGGAAATCGGCCGGCTCAAGCAGGAAATCGCAACACTTCGCGCCTCGCTGTTGCGGTAGCTGGGCGCAAGCCGCGCACACTTTCACGTCCCGCTCTAGATACCGACGAGGACCGCCCCTCCGGTCAGCCCTGCGCCGGCCGCCGTCAGCAGCAGCCTTTCGCCGGGAGCGAAGGGCGAGGCCTTGTGCGAAAGCGAGAGCGAAAGTGGGATCGTCGCTGCCGACGAATTGCCGTGGTCCTCGATGGTCCGTACGGTCTTTGACGGGTCGATGCCGAGATTGCCGCAAACCGCATCGAAGATCCGGACATTCGCCTGGTGCGGCACGAAGCGGCTGACGTCCGCCGGGCCAATGCCCGCATCGGCGAGCGCGCGGGTTGCGCAAGCCGACATCATCTCGACGGCGCGGACGAACACCTCCCGCCCATCACGCATAGTCATCAGCACATCCTCCGCCCGCATGCCGGATGCGAAGGGTCGGTTGCTGCCGCCGGCGGGGATCGTGATCAGATCGTAGCCGCTCCCATCTGACGCCAGATCCACGCCGATAAGCCCGTTGTCCGGATCGTCTGACGGCGCGACGACGACGGCGCCAGCCGCATCGGCGAAGAGCACGGCGCTTGCCCTCTCCGCCGGGTTGATGCGACGGCTCAGGATGTTGGCGGCAACGACGAGGACCGCTTTTCCCTGCGTGCGGACGAAACCGTCGGCGAGCGTCAGTGCGTAAAGGAAGCCCGAGCAGGCGCCGGCAAGGTCGATCGCACCGGAATTGGCAAGCCCGAGGCGATGGGCGAGCAGCGGCGCCGAGGGCGGCAGCAGATGATCGGGCGTCGATGTCGCGAGCAGCGTCAAGGCAATGTCAACCCGCGAAATGCCCGCATCCTGAAGCGCGGCTTCGCCGGCCTTCGCCGCAAGGCCACTCAGCGTATCGCCCTCCTCGACCCAGCGTCGCGCCCGGATGCCGGTGCGGCGCTCGATCCAGCCCGGCTCAAGGCAAAGTCGCGTTTCGATCTCGGCGTTGTCGACGCGCCGCGCCGGCACGGAATGGCCGAAGCCGACAAGGCGGGATGACCGGACAATGCTCATAGCTGCCCCGTTGCAAGGGCCGAGGCCGCCGCGTCAATCGCGTCATAGGCCCGATCGAGATCGGCATCGGTGACGCAATAGGGCGGCATCAGATAAATGATATTGCCGAGCGGGCGGATGAGCAGCTGGCGCTCGCGAAAGAAGGCCCGGAGCCGCGGTCCGGCATCCGAAAGATAGCCACCCGCCGGCACGGAAAGGTCGAGCGCGGCGATCGTGCCCGCCTGACGTAGATTGCGGAAGCGCTGATCGGCGCCGAAGCGCTGCAGATGTCGCCGCTGCTTGGCGGCCAGCGCTTCGATGCGTCCGCCGACCGGCTCCGATTTCCAGACGGCGAGATTGGCGACGGCCGCCGCGCAGGCGATCGGATTGGCCGTATAGGAGCTGGAATGAAAGAATGTCCTGCGCCGGTCGGCCGACAGATGCGCATCGAATATCTCGGCCGTGCAAAGGGTCGCCGCCAGCGGCAGGGCGCCGCCCGTCAAGCCCTTCGACGTGCACAGGATGTCGGGCGCGATGCCCGCCTGTTCGCAGGCAAATAGGCTGCCAGTGCGGCCCCAGCCGGTCATCACTTCATCGGCAATCAGCAGGCTGCCATGCCGTTCGGCGATCCGCTTCAGTTCGGCAAGGACGAAGGCCGGGTACGTCTTCATCCCGCCGGCGCCGAGAACAAGCGGCTCGACGAGCAGCGCCGCCACCTGGCCGGAAGCGCAAAAGGTCGCGAACGCGTCGAGCGTCTCCTGTTCGCGACCGGTCTCCGGGAACGGCAAGCGGTCGACGGCGAAGAGAAGCGGCTCGTAGGCGGCATTGAAGACGCCGCGCTCGCCGGCCGACATCGTGCCGATCGTGTCGCCGTGATAGGCGTGCTCCATGACACAGATGCGGCTGCGCGGGGCGCCGGCATTGTGGAAGAAGCCAAGCGCCATTTTCAGTGCCACTTCCACCGCGGTCGAGCCGCTATCGGAATAGAAGACGTGCTTCAACCCGGCGGGGGCGATCTCGATCAGGCCCTTGGCCAATTCCTCCGCCGGCGCGTGGGTATATTCGGCAAAGATTACCTGATCATAAGTTTCCGCGGCGCGCTGGATCGCCTCCATGATCGCCGGATGCCGATGACCGTGGGTAATTACCCACCACGACGAGATCGCATCGAGAATAATCGAGCCGTCCTCGTCGATGAGATAGGCGCCCTCGGTGCGGACGATACGTTTCATCGCCGGTTCCAGCGCATGCTGGGTGAAGGGGTGCCAGACGGGGGAGACGCTCATGCCAGCGCCTCGCGGAAATCGTCCACCTGGAAATGTTCGCGAAAGGCTCGCCGCAAGGCATCGGGCGTCAATGGATCGAGCCGCGGCAACCGCCCAAGCACACGGACACGCCCTAGTTGCTCGATGATATTCTCCGTGTCCGCCTGCTCGTCGCCGATGAAGGCGATGCCAAGAACCGGAATCGATCGGACGCGCAGCGCTTCGAGCGACAGCAGCGTATGATTGATCGTCCCCAATCCGGTGCGGGCGCAGAGGACAACGGGGACCCGCCAGCGCGCAAAGACATCGGCAAAGACCGTCCGCTCTGTCAGCGGCACCAGGAGCCCACCCGCCCCTTCGATGACAAGCGGCGCGTCAACCGGTGGGGGTGAAAGGCTTTCCGGTAGGATCGTCACGCCGTCGAGCCTGGCAGAGAAATGCGGCGACACGGGTGTGGCGAGCCTGTAGGCCTCCGGTAGGATGCGGCGTGCCTCTATCCGGCCGAGCCGTCCGACGGTCTCACTGTCCGTCTCGCCGTCGAGCCCCGATTGCACCGGCTTCCAGTAGCAGCCGGCAAGAGCATCGGTCAGTGTCGCGGCGAAGACGGTCTTGCCAATGCCGGTGTCCGTGCCGGTGATCACGATGCGGGATGTCATCATCGTTCCTTTGCCATCGCGACCTTCAGCCGTTCCAGCATCTTCGCGATCACCGGCCCGTCGACGTTCAGCGTGATCGCGATCCTGAGCCGCGCCGTGCCCTCGGGAACCGTCGGCGGGCGGATCGCCCGGATGTCGAAGCCTTCCGAACGCAGGCGCGCCGCAATCTTCACGGCCCGACCATTGTCGCCGATCATCACCGGCAGGATCTGCGATCCGCTGACTTCGACGCCGAGGGTTGCGGCAAGCGCCGCATTGGCGAAGGCGCTGAGTTCATCAAAGTCGGCCCGGCGCTGCGGTTCGTCCGCGACGTATCTCAACGCCTCGCGGACGGCGGCGGCCATGAGCGGAGATGGCGCCGTCGAATAAATGAAGCCGCGAGCCCGGTTGACGAGATAGTCGCAAAGGATTGCGTTGGCGCCGAGCAATGCGCCGGAGACGCCGAGCGCCTTGCCGCAGGTATGCAGCACCACGACATTTTCCCGGCCCTCGAGCGTCGCCGAAAACCCGCGTCCGCCCGGACCGAAAACACCCGTGGCATGGGCCTCGTCGATGACCAGAAAGCCGTCGTGTTCTTCTGCGAGCGCGGCAAGTTCCACGAGCGGTGCCCGGTCGCCATCCATCGAATAGAGGCTTTCGACGGCAATCCACGGATGTCCGGTGCCACCGCTGCCGCGCCACTTCCGGATGGCGTCGGCGAAGGCCTCGACAGCGTTGTGCCTTACGGCCACCGCCTGCGCCTTGCTTGCGGCGATTCCCTCATGGGCGCTCGCATGGATCAATGCATCATGGACGATGATATCGTCGCGCTGCGGCAGGGTCGAAAACAGCGCGACATTGGCGGCATAGCCGCTGCCGAAGAAAAGCACTCGATCGGCGCCGAAGAATTCGGCCGCCTCCACCTCGAGCGCCTCATGCTCCGGATGATTGCCGCGCAACAGCCGCGATCCGCCGGCGCCGACCGGCACGCCGCGCGCGACGGCTGCGCTGATTGCCGCTTTCAGGCGCGGCGAGTTGGCGAGCGCCAGATAGTCATTCGAGGTGAAATCAATTCCCCCTTGGGCGACAAGCGCCCGTCGCCGCCCCTTGCGCTCGAGTCCCGTCAGGGTCCTCTCGTAGCGGCCGAGACCGTCGGCGATCATTCGGCCGGCTCCATCTCCGCCGGTTCCAATTCCATCGGCTTCAGCCCGAGGCGGCGAAACAGTGCGCCATCGTGATCCTCGCCGGGATTGTCGGCAGTCAACAGCGTCTCGCCAACGAAGATCGAATTCGCCCCGGCAAAGAAACAGAGCGCCTGCATCTCGTCGGTCATGTCCGTGCGGCCGGCCGACAGGCGGACATGGGACAGCGGCATCAGGATACGGGCGAGCGCGATCGTCCGGACGAATTCGATCGGATCGACCGGCGGCGCATCGGCGAGCTTCGATCCGGGAATGGGGATCAGCATGTTGATCGGCACGCTTTCGGGGGCGGCCGGAAGATTGGCGAGCGTCACCAGCATCGAGATGCGATCATCGACCGTTTCGCCCATGCCCAATATGCCGCCTGCGCAGACCTTGATGCCCGCCTCGCGGACATTGTCGAGCGTTTCCAGCCGGTCGGCGAACGTGCGGGTGGTGATGATCTCGCTGTAGAAGCGCTCCGAGGTGTCGACATTGTGATTGTAGTAATCGAGCCCGGCATCGGCGAGCCGCTCCGATTGAGCAGGTGACAGCATGCCGAGGGTCATGCAAGTTTCCATCCCGAGCGCTTTGACGCCGCGCACCATGGCTACGATCGCCTCCATGTCGCGCTCCTTGGGGCTGCGCCAGGCGGCCCCCATGCAGTAGCGCGTCGCGCCACCTTCCTTGGCCTTGCGCGCCTCGGTGATGACCCGCTCGACCTCCATCAGCTTCGATGCCTTGAGGCCGGTCGGATAGTGCGCCGACTGGCTGCAATAACCGCAATCCTCCGCGCATCCGCCGGTCTTGATCGACAGCAGCCGGCTCATCTGCACGGTGTTCGGATCGAAATGCGCCCGATGGACCGACTGGGCGCGAAACAGAAGGTCGTTGAACGGCAAATTATAGATTTTTCTCGCGTCGGCGAGATTCCAACGTGTTTCACCGGCGTTGGAGCTGACCGAATTTGCTCCGCTCGTTACAATCGTATCCCGCATTCGTGGCAATCCCCCTCTATTCACGGCCATCGATATAGATAGAATCAGATTTTATCTATAGTTTGTTGGTTGAGAGGGACGCAACCGCCTACCGGAATTCTTGAACGCCGATGTCACCGCGCCGGGCTCGGCTGCGGCGCTGGTCAACGTCCGCATCATGCCCTCACCGATAGCTGGTTCAGGCGACACGCGAAAAACAAAGGCCCGGCGCTTGCACGCCGGGCCTCGCATTCGCTCTTAAAGCGTCCGAATGAGACTATTCGTTCTGGAAGTAGCTGTACTTGCCGTCTTCACCCTTCTTCCAGGTGTACATGACGTAGTCCGGGCGGGTGATGTCGCCCTTTTCATCATAGCCGAGTTCGCCAATTGCGGTGTTGAACGGACCCTTGGCCTTGATCGCTTCGGCGACGGCCTGCGCGTCGTTGCCCCCGGCGGCCTTGGCGCCCTCTGCGATCACCTGGAGGGCAGCATAGGAGTAAAGGGTGTAGGCTTCTGGTTCGAAACCGGCGGCGCGGAACTTCTCGACGAGTTCCTTGGCAGCCGGGTTCTTGCGCGGATCCGGTGCGAAGGTCATCAGCGTGCCGTCGACCGCGTCGCCGGCGATCGAAGCCAGCTCGTTCGAAACAATGCCGTCGCCCGACATGAACGTTGCCTTCAGGCCCTGGTCCTTCATCTGGCGCATGATGAGGCCGGCTTCCGTGTGCAGACCGCCGTAGTAGACGACCGATACGCCGGCTTCCTTCATCTTGGCGATCAGCGCCGAGAAATCCTTGTCGCCGGTGTTGATACCTTCGTAGAGAGCCTCGGTGAGGCCAGCTTCGTTCATCGCCTTCTTGGTTTCGTCGGCAAGGCCCTGGCCATACGGCGTCTTGTCGTGAATGACGGCGATCTTGGCGTCCTTGAAGTTGGCAGCGAGGTAAGCGCCGGCAACTGCACCCTGCTGGTCGTCACGGCCGCAGGTGCGGAACGTGTTCCACATGCCGCGCTCGGTGAACTGGGGGTTGGTCGCAGACGGCGTGATCTCCAGGATGCCGTTTTCGGCATAGACTTCCGATGCCGGGATCGACACACCGGAGTTGAAGTGGCCGACCACGAACTTCACACCGTCAGCAACGAACTTGTTGGCGACCGAAATGCCCTGCTTCGGGTCCGAAACGTCGTCGCCGAGCACAAGCTTGATCTGTTCCCCGTTGATGCCTCCAGCTGCGTTGATGTCAGCGGCTGCCTGTTCTGCACCTTTCTGGAGCTGGGCGCCGAATGCGGCATTCGGGCCGGTCAGCGGACCAGCAACACCGACCAGGAGATCAGCCCATGCGGTGCCGCTGAAGGCGACCATTGCTGACAGCGCCACAGCCGACAGAAGAGACTTTTTCATTTTGTTACTCCCAAAATATTCGAGCGGGTCTCGTTCCAAAGCCTGCGCAATGCCCACCATAATTGCGCGGGCGTTCCTTCGCGCCGGCCGCTTCCGACCGGCACGCGCTGTTCCCTTATTTTGCCTTCCAGGAGAAGGGCGAGGTCTTCTCATAGAGCCAGTAATACATGTTGGCCATTTGCTTAGTCCGGTAGTACCGGAAACCTGCGGTAGCAAACAACAAAAGTACGAGCGTGTCCACGATATAGTATTGGAGGCTGAACATCGTGCCGCCGAAGAGCGCATGGTGGATGAAGCGAATGCCCAACCCAAGCAGCGCAACGTAGAGCAGCAGCCGCGGAACATCCGCCCAGCTCTCGGCAACGCTTTTTCCAGTCCTCCACGCGGTCCAGCCGCCGAGAACCCAGGTAATGAACAGAAACTGCCAGATGGAGGCTTCTTCGTAGAGAATTCCCTGCATATCACTTAACTCCAGCGTGCATCAATGACGGCCGCCTTCGAGATAGGCCGCGCGGACCTCCGGATTGGCGAGCAGGTCCTTGCCCGTTCCGCTCATCGTTACCCTGCCATTGACCATAACATAACCGCGGTCGGAGAGTTTGAGCGCCCCGAAGGCGTTCTGCTCGACCAGGAACACGGTGAGGCCCTCTTGCTTGTTGAGCTTCTTGATCGCCTCGAAAATGCCCTTGATGATCAGCGGCGCCAGGCCGAGCGACGGCTCATCGAGCAGCAGCAGCTTCGGTCTCGCCATCAGGGCGCGGCCGATCGACAGCATCTGCTGTTCACCGCCGGACAGTGTCCCGCCGCGCTGCGCCTGCCGCTCCTTGAGCCTCGGGAAGAGCGTGAAGACCTTTTCCACGTCGTCCTTGAAATGCTTCAGGTTGTCGAGACTCGCGCCCATCTGGAGGTTTTCGAGCACGGTCATGCGCGGGAAGATGCGGCGCCCTTCCGGCGACTGGGCGATCCTGAGACGGGCAATCTCGTGGGTCGGCAGTCGGGTGATGTCCTGCCCTTCGAAGGAGATCGAACCGGAGCGCGCCTGTGGCTTGCCGCAGATCGTCATCATCAGCGTCGACTTACCGGCGCCGTTGGCACCGATCAGCGAGACAATTTCCCCACGATGGACTTCGACATCGACGCCGTTCAGGGCCCGGATATTGCCGTAATAGGTCTCGACGCCTCTCACATTCAGCAGCGGAGCAGTCATTGCTGGGTGCCTCCCTGCTCGCTTTCGATTTCCTCGATCTGTTCGATCACCTCTTCAACCTCTTCGTCCTCGACGCCCAGATAGGCCGCGATGACCCTCGGATCGTGCTTCACGAAATCCGGATTGCCGTCGGAAATCTTCTGTCCGTATTCGAGCACGACGACGTGATCGGAGATTTCCATCACCACCGACATGTCGTGCTCGATCAACAGGATGGATGTGCCGGTGTCGCGGCGAATGGTCTGCAACAGGTTGTTGAGAGCGGCCGATTCGCGCGGATTGAGGCCCGCCGCCGGTTCGTCGAGGCAAAGCAGCTCCGGTCCGGTGCACATGGCGCGAGCGATTTCGAGCCGCCGCTGAGCACCATAGGGCAGGTCGCCGGCCGGATCGTCGGCACGATCGACGAGCGACGCCATTTCGAGCCAATGCCTGGCGATCTCGGTCGCCTCCTTGGAGGCCTGGCGGTAGGCCGGGAAGCCGAGCAGGCCGAGGACGGTGTAGCCGGAAGCCTGCATCAGCTTGTTATGCTGCGCCACCAGGAGATTTTCCAGAACCGTGAGGCCCGAGAACATCCGGATGTTCTGGAAGGTGCGCGCCACCTTGGCGTGCTTGGTGATCTCGAAATCGGGCAAGCGCTCCAGAAGAAATTCCTTTCCGGAACTCTGCTTCAAGGTGATCATGCCCATGGTCGGCTTGTAGAAGCCGGTGATGCAGTTGAACACTGTCGTCTTGCCCGCTCCGTTCGGGCCGATCAGCGCGGTGATTTCGCCGCGCGCGGCTTCGAAGGAAAAGTCGTTAATGGCCATGAGACCGCCGAAGCGCATCGACAGGTGCTCAACCTTGAGAATGGGGTCTTTTGTCATTGTGTTTGTCTCGAAGGCCATCAGCCGTGCCCTTCCTTGGTGAAGCTGCCGGAAACCGCCCTGCGTTCGCGCAGGAAGGCGGTCGGTTCGCGCGATCCGACGAAGCCGCGCGGCTTCCAGACCATGACGACCACCATGGCCAGGCCAAAGATCAGCATGCGATAGAGTTCAGGCGTGAAATTCGGTCCGAAGATCATTTTCAGGAAGGTGAGTTCACGCAGGATTTCCGTGCCGCCGATCATGACGACTGCCGCGACCGCGATGCCGGTCAATGAACCCATGCCGCCAAGAACGACGATGGCGAGAATGACTGCCGACTCGAGGAACACGAAGGATTCCGGCGAGACGAAACCCTGGCGCACCGCGAAGAACGAGCCTGCAAAACCGCCGAACATGGCGCCCGTGGCGAATGCCGTCAGCTTCGTGGTCGTCGTGTTGATGCCGAGCGAACGGCAGGCGATCTCGTCCTCGCGAAGTGCCTCCCAGGCCCGGCCGACCGGCATGCGGCGCAGGCGGATGGTCACGAAAGCGGTCAACAGCGCCAGGCCAAGGATCAGATAGAACAGGAAGATCTTGTAGTAGGCCGAGGAAATGGGAAGCCCCATCAGTGCCGCAAAGCCATCCTTGGAGGCATCGAACTTGATGCCGAACAGCGTCGCCTTGGCGATGCCCGACACGCCGAACGTGCCCTTGGTAACCTCGGTCCAGTTGATCAGCACGAGGCGGATGATTTCGCCGAAGGCGAGCGTCACGATCGCAAGGTAGTCGCCGCGCAATCGCAGCACCGGGAAGCCGAGGACCACGCCCCAGCAGGCAGCGAGAAGGCCGGCGACCGGCAGCAGCACCCAGAAGGACAGGCCGAAATAGGTGGAGAGCAGCGCATAGGTATAGGCACCGACCGCATAGAAGGCCACGTAGCCGAGGTCGAGCAGGCCTGCGAGGCCGACGACGATGTTGAGGCCCCAGGCGAGCATCACATAGATCAGGATCTGGACCCCGAAATTGTCCACCCATTTGAGCGAACCCTGGACGCCGACGAGCGCGATGATGACCGGCGGATAGAGCACGAGCGCGACGATCGCGATCTTCGAGAAGTTGCGGCTGAAGAAGCTCTCTTCCTTCGCCACCTCGGGAGCAGCAGCCTTCGCCGCCTTGCGCTGGGCGAGCCAGGGCTGGGCATAGGCCACCATCAGGAAGCGGCCGACCATGGCGACGATCACGAAGATCGCCAACAGGACCCAGTGCTGGGTGAGGATCAGCTCGTTGCGGATGTTCTGGTCGGTCTTGAGCCCGACGAACAGGACGAACAGCCCGAGCGTGATGAGCCCCGAGAAGACAGCCTCGCGCAGAGCCCGCGCCGTCAGCTCACTGCCGGCGCTTGCAGTAGTAGATGCAACATTTGCCATGGAACTATACCTTCTCGACTTCCGGTCGTCCGAGGATACCCGACGGCTTGAAGATCAGGACGATCGCGAGAATGGAGAAGGTCGCGACATCCTTGTAGTCGATTGTGAAATAGGCCGACCACAGTGACTCGATGAGGCCGATCAGCAGTCCGCCGAGGACGGCGCCCGGCAGCGAGCCGATGCCCCCGAGAACGGCGGCGGTAAACGCCTTGACCCCCGGAGCGAACCCGTCGGTGAAGACGACGACGCCGTAATACATGAGATACATGGTGCCGGCGACGGCTGCGAGCGCCGCACCCATGATGAAGGTCACCGAGATGGTACGGTCGACGTCGACGCCGAGCAGCGCCGCCATCTTGCTATCCTGTTCGGTGGCGCGCTGCGCCCGGCCGAGCGGCGTCCGGTTGACGATGTACCAGAACACCGACAGCAGGATTGCCGTGATGACGACGATGACGATCTGCTTCAGCGAGATTGAGATGCCGAACAGTTCATAAACCGAGGAGACGAGCGGCGGGATCGGCTTGTTGCGCGGACCCTGCGTCACCTGGATGAAGTTCGACAGGACGATCGACATGCCGATCGCGGTAATCAACGGAGCCAGACGGAAGGATCCACGCAGCGGACGATAAGCCACCCGCTCGATGGTCCAGTTCCAAAGTGCCGCCGTCAGCATGCCGACGATCATCATAAGCAAAAGCGCCAGTACAACTGGTACGCCTGCCATGAATGTTGTGAGAAGCAAGAAGACAATCAACGCGGCAAAGCCGCCCAGCATGAAGATATCGCCGTGGGCGAAGTTGATCATGCCGATGATGCCGTAGACCATGGTATAACCGATCGCGATCATACCATAAATAGACCCAAGCGTCAGCCCGTTGACGAGCTGCTGGACGAAATACTCCATCAATCTTCCCCTGGACCGGATCCTGATGGTCCGATCTCTTTTTATTAGTTTTCCTTCACGAGCGTGCTCTGAGCCGATTTCATACCTCTTTCAAATGAAAATGAAAGTCAAAAATTGCGCGACCGGCAGATTCTTCCGAGATAAAATCGATTTGACGCTTTTCGTGTCAAAAGAATCAAAAATTTTGCAGCCTTCGCATGAGAAACGATCAATTTCTGCCTTGAAAATGGGAAATCGCTGGCGGTCGCGGGACCAATACCTTCCCCCAGCTGGCGCTGAAAATGGGCTCCGCCGGCTCGCTCGATCGGCCGTCACGGGGTGAACGCCGCCGTCATGCCGAACTCGAGCCCCATCCCCATGAGGTCGTCGAAGAGCCCATCGGCAAAGCTGCGCGTCACGATCAGTTCGAAGACGTCTTCTGCGGTCCGCGCCAGATTGACGCCGATCCGGCCGCAAAGCGCATTGGCGCTAGCGCCGGCCGGGAAGGCCGCGGCATCGAGATCGAGCCCGATGCCCTTCGCAAGGATCAGGCGCACCGATGGGCCGGACAGCCTGAAGAGCACACGCGCTTCGCTCTGGTCGACGACAAAGGCGCCGCCCCCGCAGAGCACGTCGAGACGGCGCGACAAGCCTTCCGGCGTGTCCGCTTCGGAAACCACCAGCCACTCCCCCGGTGCCGAGAAGCGGACGGAGAGCTCCGCCGAAGAGGACAAGGCCTGCGCGACGGCATGCTCATGCTCAGGCCGTGCAAGCACCATCGCGATGGCCTGCCGGTGGCCGATGGCAAGGTGGTCGGCGGCCGGCGAAGCGGGGACGCCGCGCAATTTCGCCTCGAGCACATGACGGTTGTTGTGTTCGCGGATCATCGGCGCGCTTCAGCCCCTCATTCTCGTGTTGGCCGGATCGACGAAAACCGGGTCGCAAACCTCGGCCAGCACCTCCTGGTCGCGCAGCTTGTCCCAAACCAGGATGCGCTCGCCGTAACGTTCTCGACCGGATTTGAGGAAGGCGAGAGCAATGGTGTGGCCGAGCACCGGCGAAAAGCAGGCAGAACTCACCCAGCCCTGGTCGTTGAGGGTGGATGGCTTTGCCCCTTCGCGCAGCAAATGGGCGCCGGCGCGAATGTCCTTCTCCCGGTCCACCGGCTTCAGACCCACCATCTGCATGCGGTCCGCGGCCGTCAGCCCGTAGCGGTTCGAGAGGTGCTTGCCGATGAAGTCGGGCTTGTGTGCCGACAGCATGCGGCCGAGGCCGGCGTCGTCCGGGGTCACCCGCCCGTCGAATTCGGCGTGGGTCGGCAGGCCTCTCTCGACGCGAAGCACGTTGAGCGCCTCGACGCCATAAGCGCAGATATCGAAGGGGCGGCCCCCTTCCAGGATCTGATCGGCAACCGCTTCGCCGAAACCGGCCGGCACGGCCAGCTCGAAGGCGAGTTCGCCGGAGAAGGAGATACGGAACAGACGCCCTTTCAAGCCCCCCTTGAGCGTCACCGGACCGGCTGCAAGGAACGGGAATGCCGACGGGGAAATGTCGTCCTCGATCAATTGCTCCAGAACGCTGCGCGCCTTCGGACCCGCCACCGCCATTTGCGCCCATTGATCGGAGACCGAGCAGAACCGGACCTG
Organism: Sinorhizobium shofinae; assembly: GCA_001704765.1. Taxonomy (GTDB): domain Bacteria; phylum Pseudomonadota; class Alphaproteobacteria; order Rhizobiales; family Rhizobiaceae; genus Sinorhizobium; species Sinorhizobium shofinae. The sequence continues at coordinate 43,616 of MBFK01000177.1, read as the reverse complement.
CAACTCCGGCCAAAGCACCTGCGCACAATATTCCATATGGGAGAGCACCTCTCCGGCCAGCGCCGTCGTAGTGGTGACGAGAAAATGCTCATCGCCTAGCCGGCACACCGTACCGTCGTCATAGACGAAACCGTCCTCGCGCAGCATCAGGCCGTATCTCACCTTGCCGGCCGTCAGTTTCAGCATGGAATTGCAATAGAGCCGATTGAGGAATTCCGCCGCATCGGGGCCAAAAAGCTCGATCTTGCCCAGCGTCGAGACGTCGCAAATGCCGACATTCGAACGGACGTTCAACACCTCGCGGTCGACGCTTTCCCGCCAGGTCATTTCACCAGCACGCGCAAACCAGGCGGATCGGGACCAGAGACCCGATTCGACAAAACGCGCACCGTGTTTCCGCGCCCATTCGTGGAGCGGCGATTTGCGCACCGGGGCCACATGCTCACCGCGTGCCGCCCCCGCGAGCGCGCCGAAGGAGACCGGCGTGTAGAAGGGCCGGAACGTCGTCGTGCCGACATCAGCAGGACTAACGCCCCGCATGCCCGCGAGGATGCCAACGGCATTGACATTCGACAGCTTGCCCTGGTCGGTCGCCATGCCATTGGTCGTGTAGCGCTTGGCGTGCTCGACATGGCCGAAGCCTTCGCGCAGCGCCAGCCCCAGATCCTTCGCATGCACGTCGCTCTGGAAATCGACGAAGGCCTTGGATCTTGCCCCTGGCACATACCAGAGCGCGGTAAAGGACGGGTTTGCCTCGTCGTCCACGCTCGGCATATCAGTCGCGGCGAGACTCAAACCCAGATCGGAAGCGATCGCCGACGCCTTGGTTGCGCCGTCCCGGAGGCGGGCTCCGCCACATGCTTCTGCACGCGCTCGACGGCGCCTAAGACATTGTCGTCGTACCAGCCGAAGACCGTGGTTCTCGGAAACAGCGTCACATTCGGCAGTGTCTGCAACTCGGCAACGACCCGATCGGCAAACACATGCGCCGCGACACTGTCGATGACCCGTGCCTCCGAGAGAAGGGAGCCGCCGAGGCGGAAATCCTCGTCCGCGAGGATGACGCGCAAACCCGCCCGTCCCGCTGTCAGCGCCGCCATCAAGCCCGTGGGGCCGGCGCCGACGATGAGCAGGTCGCAATGTGCCCAGGACTTCTCGTATCTCTCCGGATCGGGTTCAAGCACAGCGCGGCCGAGGCCGGAGGCGCGTCGGATAAGCGGTTCGTAGACCTTCTCCCAGAATGCCGCGGGCCACATGAAGGTCTTGTAGTAGAAGCCCACCGCCAGGAAGGGCGAGAGAAGGCCGGTGACCGCGCCGACATCGAAGGACAATGCCGGCCAGCGGTTCTGGCTGCGCGCCGCAAGCCCGGCATAGAGCTCGGTCACGGTCGCCTTCGTGTTGGGGTCGCTGCGCGCGCCAAAGCCGATCGTGACGAGCGCATTCGGCTCGGAAGAGCCCGCGCTGACGATGCCGCGTGGACGATGATATTTGAAGCTGCGGCCGACCAGCACCTGGTCGTTGGCGAGCAGTGCCGAGGCGAGCGTGTCTCCCGCGAAGCCGCGCATCGACCGACCGTCGAAACGGAAGGCGAGCGGACGGCTGCGATCGACCAGCCCACCGGTCGGAAGGCGGTAGGCGCTCATCGGCCGCTCCTTGTCGCTAAGACAGCCCCATCCGTCACGGAGTGAACCTCGTGCGTCAGCGTATCCCGCTCGACCACCAGAAAGCGTCGGCATCCGGCCGCATGCTGCCAATGCTCGAAACTACGCCCGCGCGGGTTGGCGCGCACATAGACATAGTCGTGCCAGGCTTCTTCGGATGCCATGGGCGCCGGGCGCATGAGCGAGGCGTCGCCGCGAATCGTGAACTCTTCCTTGGGACGAACCCCGCAATGGGGACAGGTGATCAGGCTTGCCATCGTCTTGTCCTTGGACCGGACGGGTCCAGTTGCATGCAGCACGCGTCGCAGATCGCGCGATATCTAATGGAGGTTCGGTTGAGGCCCGACGCCCGCCTCATCGATCGCATAGCCGCGGGCGAAACGGTCGAGCCTGAACGGACGCGCCACCGGATGCGCGTCGTTCCTGGCGATGAGATGGGCAAAGCAATAGCCGGAGGCCGGCGTCGCCTTGAAGCCACCATAGCACCAGCCGGCATTCACGTAGAGGTTGTCGATCGGCGTCCGGTCGACGATCGGCGACCCGTCCATGCTCATGTCCATGATACCGGCCCAGGAGCGCAGCACGCGGACGCGCGAAAGACCTGGGATCATCGAGACCCCCTCCTCCATCACATGTTCGGCGGTCGCGAGATTACCGCGCTGGGCGTAGGAGCTGTAGCCGTCGATCGCCCCGCCAAAGACAAGGCCGCCCTTGTCGGATTGCGATATATAGAAGTGACCGCCGCCATAGACGATCACATGATCGATGCAAGGCTTCAGTCCTTCGGTCACGAAGGCCTGAAGGACATAGCTCTCGAGCGGCAGTTTCAGATCCGCCATCTGCCCGACCTGCGAGGAGTTGCCCGCAGCGGCCAGCGCCAGCTTGCCGCATCCAATAAAGCCTCTCGTCGTCTCGACACCTGTGACGCGCCCACCGTCGCGACGGATCGCCGTCACCTCGCAATGTTCGATGACGTCGACGCCGTGCCTGTCGGCGCCACGCGCATAGCCCCAGGCCACTGCATCATGCCTCGCCGTGCCGGCGCGGCGCTGCAGCAGCCCGCCGAGGATTGGGTATCGCGCGTTGTCGTAATTCAGGAAGGGAATCATCTTCTTGAGCGCGTCGCGCTCGATCAGCTCTGCTGCAACGCCTTCCATCCACATGGCGTTGCCGCGGCGGATATAGGCGTCGCGCTGGCCATCGCTGTGATAGAGCATGATGACGCCACGCTGCGACAGCATCACATTATAGTTCAATTCCTGCTCGAGCCCCTCCCAGAGCTTCATCGAGAATTCGTAGAAGGGCTCGTTGCCCGCCAGCATGTAATTGGAACGCACGATCGTCGTGTTGCGGCCGACATTGCCGGAGCCGAGATAGCCTTTCTCGAGCACGGCGACGTTTCTGATCCCGAATTCCTTGGCAAGGTAATAGGCGGCGGCGAGACCATGCCCTCCGCCGCCGACGATGATTACATCGTAATGGGGCTTTGGCTCCGGCTTTCGCCATTGCGATTTCCACGTGAGATTTCCGGAAAGAGCGTTCCTGAAGATCGAGAATGCGGAATATCGCATGAAGGCATCCAGTTCGTTGGTGTCGCCACCTTTGCACAACCGCCACGCGGCTGGAAGACGGGAGGTCAAGCAACGGAAAAAATGGGGTTGATTCGCTTAGCGATCAGCCTGATCTAAAGCGCTATCGGCATCTCGCACGAATCGACCGCGAGACCTTAAAGAACAGGAACGATGCTGGAGATTTTGGAACGATCGGCGATTGCAGCGGGGCGGGCGATCATGGAGGTCTACGATGCCGGCCCGGCCGTGACCTACAAGGCGGACACTTCGCCGGTGACCGACGCGGATCACCGTGCCGAGCGCATCATCCTTGACGATCTTGCCGGCGCCTTTCCCGAAATACCGGTCATCGCCGAGGAAGCCGTTGCCGCCCGGCATGTCCCGGACATTGCCGGCAAACCATTCTTTCTCGTCGATCCTCTCGATGGCACCAAGGAATTCGTCGAGCGCAACAGCCACTTCACCGTCAACATCGCGCTGATTGAAAACGGCGCTCCCGTCGCGGGCGTCGTCTATGCGCCGGCGCTCGGAGTGATCTATGCGGCAAGCGGCGAAATGGCGGTGAAGGCAACAGTCGAAGCAGGCCGGACCGTCGGATCGTGGCAGCCAATTGAATGCCGCAAAGCAAGCGATCGGCCGGTTGCCGTAATCAGCCGCAGGCACAACAGCGCCGAAACGCTCGCCTATCTCGCCGAACACGGCATCACCGACCATGAGGCAGTTGGCTCGTCGCTGAAGTTCTGCCTGCTCGCCGAAGGCTACGCCGATCTCTATCCGCGCTTCAGTCGCACGATGGAATGGGATACCGCCGCCGGTGACACGATCCTGCGGGCGGCGGGTGGCGAAACGCTGGCGATCGACGGCAGGCCGCTCACCTATGGGAAGCGCAACCAGCCGAACGACAGCGACTTCGCCAATCCCTGGTTCATCGCGCGCGGCAAGGCGTGAATCGCCGCTCAACCCTCAGGGATTTGCCGGCCGGAAAGCGGCCTCTATGAGACTGCTGAGACTGCCTTCGCTAAAAGGTTTCTCGATTCGCGGAATATCGCGGAGATGGCTGGGCAGGGCCAGCAAATCGCCGTAGCCACTGGTAAATCCGAAATTGATGCCCCGCGCGATCAGCGATTCGGCAACGGTGAAGCTCGTCTCGTCGCCGAGATTGATGTCGAGAATGGCGAAGTCGATCGAACGTGCCGCGACGATTTCCATTGCCTTCTCGGCCGTGGTGGCGGTGTGCACGCTCTTGACGCCGAGAGCACTGAGGATTTCCCCCATGTCCATGGCGATGAGGAAGTTATCCTCGAGAACGAGGACCGATTTGATGGCCGGCGAAATCTGACTGCTTGGCATTTATTTACATCCCTCGGTCTCCTCGTTCTGCCGAGAACCGACCACTTTGTGCACGCTAGGACAGACGGAGAACCGTGGCATTTAAAAAAGACATGTTGCGCCACCTTTGGCCGGCGCGTTCCGGATCAAATTAGCGGTCTTTTCGATTCTCTGAACCCCTCCCATCCGGCCAGCGCCAATAAGCCGTCGATGTTCAGGACATCGCACCCTTTTTCGGCCCAGCGGATGAGCTTTAGCGCGGCAAGCTTTCTCAGCGTCTTGTTGGTGTGGACGATCGACAGGCCGAGCGTGTCGGCGACATGTTGCTGGGTGATCGGAATGGCAACGCGGCCGCCACGGAACAGGTCCAGTACCTTCGCCCTCTGATAAAGAAAGGCGAGAAGATAGGCTGCCCGCTCGAGCGCGGAGCGCCGACCTATGCTCAAAAGATTTTCGTCCAATATGCGCTCCTCGCGGGCGGCAATCCAGGTCAGGTCATAGGCAAGATCGGGGTGCCGCCGATAGACTTGGCCAAGCCTGCTCCGCTTGAAGACGCAAAGGGTGACCGGCGAGAGTGCCTCGATCGAGTGCTGCATCTCGCCCATGAGGCTGCCCTGCAACCCGACGATATCGCCGGGCATCACATAGTTCAGGATCTGCCGGCGACCGTCGTCCAGCATTTTGTAGCGAAACCCCCAGCCGGAAAGCACGGTGAAAAGATGCGCGCTTGTTTCCCCTTCGGCAAGAATGGTCCCGCCGCTTTCGACCGTCTGCTCGCCGATCTTGAAGCCCGACACAAAGGCGAGTTCCTCGGGCTTGAACGGGCGGAAAACGTCGAGCGGCCGCAGGGGACAGTCCTGACAGGGTGTGCCTTTGCCGAACTTGCCTTCAATGGCCATGGAATGTCTCGCGGCGGGTGAACGCACTTATTCAGCGGACGAACAACGAAGATCGTGCCTCGAAAAAATGCAAGCGCCCATCCCCTCATGGACTTGTGCGCCGCCGGGCCCTATGTCTCCTCGATCGTCCGTCGCAAGCAGGATTGTGAACCATGTTGTCCTATTCCGCCATCGCCAAAAACAATGTCGCCGTCGTCACCGGCGCCGCCTCCGGCATCGGACTTGCCGCAGCAAGGCGTTTCGCCGATCGCGGCATGAAGGTCGTGCTCGCCGACCTTGCCGGCGAGCGGCTGCAGGCGGCCGCGGCGGAGGTGGCGAAGCTCGCGCCGGGTGGAGCGGCCGATGTCGCTGCAATCGCGACAGACATTTCCCGGGCCGACGAGCTCGTCGCACTGGCGCGGGCCACGCGTGAGCGATTCGGACATGTGCATGTGCTGATGAACAATGCGGGCATTCAGCCCGGCAGTTCGATGTTCGGTCCACTGGAGAACTGGGAAGCGGTGATCGGCGTCAATCTGTGGGGCGTGATCAACGGCTCGCGCATTTTCGCGCCCGCCATGATCGCGCATGGCGAGCCGGCGCTGATCATCAATACCGGTTCCAAGCAGGGCATCACCACACCGCCCGGAGATCCTGCCTACAATGTCTCGAAGGCGGGGGTGAAGGTCTTCACCGAAGCGCTGCAGCATGAGTTGCGCAATACCGAGAACTGCCAGGTCAATGCGCACCTGCTGATACCCGGCTTCGTCTACACAGCGCTGACCGCGCATGGCCGCACGGAAAGGCCGGCCGGCGCCTGGACGCCGGAGCAGACGGTGGATTTTATGCTGGAGAGCCTCGCCCGCGGCGATTTCTACATCCTCTGCCCCGACAATGAAGTCGAAAGGTCCACGGACGAAAAGCGCATTCTATGGGCCGCCGGCGATATCGTCGAGAACCGCCCGCCCCTTTCGCGCTGGCACCCGGAACACGGCGAGGCTTTCCGCTCCTTCCTCGCCGGAAAACGGGATTGAACGGCAATCAACGGCGGCAAGGAGGGCTAAGACCGTGACCAGCGGCATTCACCACATCACGTTGATCAGCCGCAGGGTCCAGGCGAATGTCGACTTTTATGTCGGATTCCTCGGCCTGCACCTCGTCAAGCGAACCGGCGGTTTCGAGGATCCCAATCAGTTGCATCTCTTTTACGGGGATGCGTCGGGATCGCCCGGCTCGCTCGTCTCTTTCCTGATCTGGGAGGATGGCTCGCCGGGGCGCGTCGGCTCCGGCCAGCCGAGCGAGATTGCCTTCGCCATCCCGGCGGAAAGCATCGGCTTCTGGCTGACGCGCGCCCTGCAGTTCAACATCCAGACGACCGGTCCGGCGCAAGAGTTCGGCGAACCCGTGCTGCGACTCAAAGATCCGGACGGTGTCATCGTCAAGCTGGTCGGCACCGACGCGCTCGCCGAACCGGCGCCCTGGGCGAGCCGGGAAATTCCGGAAGCGGACTCGATCAGGCGCCTGCGTGGAACCACCGTGCTGACCGAAAAGCCCAAGGAAACGGCGCATTTTCTTCAGCGCCATTTCGGCTATCGGGAGGCTGCCGCGACGGACACGATCCATCGCCTCGTCTCGTCATCCGGCGACGTCGTCGACGTGCGCGACGCGACCGGCTTCTGGGCTGCCGCGCCCGGTACTGGCACGATCGATCACATCGCGTTCCGCGCACCGGACGAGGCGACGGTCCTTGCCGTGCGCGCCGACCTCGAGCAGGAACACGCCGGCGCCACCAACGCCCACGACCGGAAGTATTTCTTCTCGCTCTATGTGCGCGAGCCGGGGGGCTCGCTGTACGAGCTTGCCACGGACGGCCCCGGCTTTGCGATCGATGAACTTCCGGACGCGCTCGGTTCGAAGCTCTTCCTTCCGCCGCATATCAGCAGCGATCCTGCCACGACGGTGGTCCGGCTGCCGCAATTCGCGCTGCCGGGCGAACCGAGGCTGACCCTTCGTGACCTGTCCTTTGTCCACCGCTTTTACCATCCGGAGCGGATGAACGACCGGACCTTCGTGCTGCTGCACGGCAGCGGCGGCAACGAGACCGATATGCTCCCCTTCGGCCACCAGCTCGATCCGCGCGCGACCCTGCTGGGCGTGCGCGGCCGCAGCACCGAGGAGGGCTTTCCCCGCTGGTTTCGCCGCCTCTCGATGACCACCTTCGACCAGCGGGACATCCGCTCGGAAGCGGAGGCCTTCGCCGCCTTCGTCGACGAGTCGCGCGAGGGCTACGGGCTCGACCTCGCGAGGACCGTGTTCATCGGCTACTCGAACGGCGCCAATTTGCTGGCGGCCGTAATGCTCCTTCACCCGGGCGTCATCAGGAATACGGTGCTGATGCGGGCGATGGCGGCCCTCGAGGATGCGCCGAAAGCCGACCTTGCGGGCACGAACGTCCTCATGCTGACCGGCAAGGACGACCTCTATGGCAACCATGCGCCGCAGCTGAAGGCGGAGCTGCGGGAAAGCGGCGCGAATTTCGAGGCGGTCGATCTCGATACCGGACACGGCATCGGTCCGGAAGACGTCGCGGTCATTCGACCTTGGCTCATAGAAACCGGACTTTGAACTGACGACGCGAGCTTCTCGTTCGCAATCTTAGCCTCGCGACCGCCTGCGGCGCCGAATTAGCAGCATGACCATGTCAACGGGGGGGATCGAACGAAACAACCGCGCGAAGAACATATCGCGCTTGCTGGTGGCAAGAATGTACGCGGCGACAATTTTCTGGATGCAGTGTTAACGACAGGCCGAAAGCTCTCTAGTATAGATAGCCTGAGAAACCGAGTGAGGCTACTCCGTTTTGCATTAAAGTAGTAATCATAAATATCAGTTTTCTAATTTATCAAACTTGTTTAAGACCTTATCAAGGTATAGGAGGCTGCCGAAGCCGCTGACACTTTTGAAATACGGCTGAGGGGGACTCAAAATAAATTTGGCGAAGTATTACCGGACCGGCTGCTTGAACGCGCCGCCCCGGGGAGGAGCAGGCGTGTGTAGAGTAGTTCCGCCTGATGAGGGCGCGCCGGCTTTGATCATTGGGGAGCCGGCTCGGGCTGGCCGGTTTCCCACCCTTATCGTAAACGCGATTTGCATCGCGACGAATTTCCCCAATCTCCGACGGAACAGCCGCCGTGGACGCCTTTGCCCCGAATTCTGGGCGTTGCCTAGATTTGCGGCGGCGCATGTCAGACGCCTTTTGCGCATGCGCGCGCGATATTCAATCAGGAGCATATCGGGTCGACGGCCGGGCCGAGCGGTTGAGGCCGCCGCTATCCATCAAACTTGAAATTACATGACCTCGATCAAGGCACCCAAATAATGGAGACTGCTTATGGCGACGCAGACCACAGGTGGTGGGAGCACTACATCCTTCAACAACACTCCCCAGGCGCAGGGCGACACCTATGGATGGACTGAAGAGCAATTGCTGACGTCGGGAATCTACGACGCGGCTACCTGTACCATCGCCTTGAACGTGATGGCCAACGATCTCGGCGGCAAGGCGAAGACGCTCTGGTCGATCGACGACGGCGGCTCGAATTTCATGAGTGAGCTGTTGCAGAGCAATATCACAACAAGCTGGGAGACGACCGCAGAAGGAAACTGGATCCGAATCTGCAACGGAAAGATCGAATTCAGAATCGGTAACGGTTCCAATTCGCCTGAGGGTGCCCGGAGCGTCGATTCGCTGAGTGAGGGCGAGTGTATTCAAGACTCTTTCTATTATTCCATCCGGCTCTCCAATGGCACGCTGAGCTATGCGAAAGTGACGCTGGACATCGTCGGCCAGAACGACCAGGCGGCGCTCGTCGGCACTTCCACAGGCTCCGTTATCGAAGCTGGAGGCACGAACAACGGCGATCCCGGTTCGCCGACCGCCGCGGGCACGCTGAAAGTCAATGATGTCGACACCGGCCAGAACCATTTCCAGGCGCCTCAAGAAAGCGCGCTTAACGGCACCTACGGCCGCTTCAACTTCGACGCGACGACGGGGGCGTGGACCTACGCGCTCGACAATGCGTGCGCGGCGACGCAGGCGCTGACCGCCGGCCAGGTGGTAACAGAGACACTTACGGTGTGGTCCGCCGATGGTACGGCCAGTCGAGACATCGTGATCACCGTCACCGGCGCCAACGACCAGCCGGCGGTGTCGGCGGCGGTCGCGGCGAGCCACGGCGAGGACGAGGCCGGCTTCAGCGTCGATCTGCTGGCCGGGGCGAGCGATGCCGATGCGAGTGACGTGCTGCACGTCGCCGACCTGACCCCGACGGGCGGCGACGCCTCCGGCGTCACCGTCGACGGCGACAGCCTGTCGGTCGACCCGAGCGCCTACACTTATCTCGCCGTCGGCGAAAGCGCCGTCATCACCTACAGCTACAACGTCATCGACGGCCACGGCGGCTCGGTGGCGCAGACCGCCACCATCACCGTCACCGGCGCCAACGACCAGCCGGTGAACACGATTCCCGGGGCGCAAACAGTCGGGTCCAACACCGCGACCGCAATTACCGGTGTCGCCGTGGCCGATGTGGACAGCACTAATGTGACCACGACCCTCTCCGTATCCAGCGGCAAACTGACGGTCGGAACGGTAGGCGGTTTCACCGTGAACAACAACGGCACAAACACGGTGACGATTAGCGGGACGCTCGCGCAGGTCAATGCCGCGCTGGCTACGCTGAGCTATCTCAGTAACACCAATTATAGCGGCGCCGACACGTTGACCGTGATAACGTCGGACGGTCTCCTGAGCGATACGGATACGGTAGCAATCACGGTGAATCCGCCGGCCAATGCGGCACCGGCGGCATCCAATGATGTTTTCGTCATATCAACAGGAACGTCCGTTTCCCTCTCAGCTGCGTGGTTGCTCAGCAACGACACGGACACCGACGGAGACGCGCTTTCGATTTCCGAATCGAGCATCGTCGGCTCGCTGCCGAACGGTTGGACGATCACCCCTGTGACTGCCGGCGGGGTTATCACCGGGTTCGACGTGAGCACGGGCAATGTCAACCAAGCGGCCACCCTCTCGTACACCGTAGACGATGGACAGGGACACACGTCGACCGCCCAGTTCACCATCCAGACACCTTCCACGGTGTCGAACGGCGGAAAAAATGAAATCGACCTGGGCTCTTTGAGCTACAACTACTCGTACCTCGATGGAAAGGACCACAACGATTCCCTTACTGCGAACCTGACGCTTACCGGAACGCAAGGGAACGACGTATTCGTTGGCAGTGACGGCAATGACATCCTTGATGCCGGCGCCGGCCACAACGTTCTCACTGGAGGAACTGGCAACGACACGTTTGTCTTCCGGAACTTTGCAAGTACAACAAACCACATCGCCGATTTCGATCCGGGCACGAACTCGACGACTGTTGACACTTTGCACTTCGAGGTAGGGACGGGAGCCAACGAGTTCTCGGTCGGCAACAACGATGCGATCTTCATTTTCAAGACCGGGAACAACGCGACGATCAATGTTGCCGGCACAGAGATCGCCGTGAAAACGGATGCCAGCGTCACCAATGCGACAGTCCAGAGCACAATCAGCAGCTACGGTAACATCACGACGGGTGCATTCTTCGTATTCCATAATACGGATCTCGGCCACGGTGCGGTTTACTATGATCCCAATCCGAGCGCGGCCGGCGGTGCGGTGATTGTCGCGGAACTCGACAACATCACGCTGTTGGGCAATCTTGGGAACTTCAATGCCAATGATTTTCTGCTCGTCTAATGTCGGGCCGAGCGAAAATGCACCGCGCATCCAACCAGTCCTGGCTCCAGGCGGCGATCGCCGAACCGCCGCCTCTGGTCGCCTTCCGCGGGGCAAATTAAAGCCTTGAGACTGACCGCCGCGTTTGCATGCTCCAGGGTCTACAACCGGGCGCTGTGAGACGGGGACGCCGGAGCCCATCTGTGACGCGCGGACATCCCTCAAACCGTCTCAAGAGAATGGAGCCTATTTCGAGGGAGACTCGCTTCCGCGCCGTTTCACGGTCGCGACATAATCGGCGAAAGCCTGGACGAAACCGCGCAGCCGCTCCCGCGTCTCGTCATCGGTCAATTGCCCTTCGCCGTCGAACAACGTGCCCGCCTTCGGCACCATCAGCCGCTTGCCCGACCAGAGGTCGGCGCCGAGCGTTCGCATCACCGCGAGCCAGGCGTTCTGGCTGAGGATGGTCCCGAAACTCCCCGGCGATGCTCCGGCCAACGCGAAGGGTCGCCTACCGAATACCTTGCGGATATCGGCAGGCGGGCGGCTCAGCCAATCGATAGCGTTCTTGAAAACGCCGGGAATCGAATTGTTGTATTCCGGCGTGAAGAGGATCACGCCATCGGCCGCGATGATCTTCCGTTTCATATCTTCCACCACGGCAGGAACGCCGCTCCCGGCTTCGACATCTCCGTCATAGAGCGGTATGCCGTGCAGGGTCGCGGTCTCGAACTCGACCCCCTCCGGCGCGACCGCTTTCGCCGCCTTAAGCAGTCCGGTGTTGAAGGAGGCCTTGCGCAGGCTCCCCGATATGCCAAGAAGCTTCGTCATGGATAAGGACATCCTCCGGTTCGCGCGGTCGCGGAAATTCCTGGTTGGTAAAAGAACTAGGAGGATGGAGATAAAAGGAAAGCCGGAGATCGTACCGGCTTTCAATTCGCGCATGGCGACCGTCGCACGCGGGCTCCCACCCTAGTTCAGCGGCTTCAGCCTGGCCTCGATCTGCGCCCGCTTCGGCTCCAGGAAGGGCGGCAGCGACAGGGTTTCCCCGAGCGACTCCAACGGCTCGTCGACGGCAAAGCCGGGTCCATCCGTGGCGATCTCGAACAGGATGCCGCTCGGTTCGCGGAAATAGAGCGAGCGGAAATAATAACGCTCCACCTCGCCGCTCGACGGTAGATGAAAGGCCTTCAGCCTCTCCGTCCACTGGTGCAGCCGGTCGACGTCCGGCGCCCGAAAGGCGACGTGGTGGACAGCGCCTGCTCCCTGACGGGCAATCGGCAGTCCCGGCTGGACCGCGACATGTATTTCGGCCGCCGCCCCGCCCTCACCCATCGAGAAGACATGCACCTCGCCGATCCCATCCGGGGAAGGATAGTGACGCACTTCGCGCATGTTCATGACATGTGTGAGCACGAGCGCGGTATTCGTGATATCCGGTACGCTGATGGTGATCGGTCCAAGACCCTTGATCTGGTTCTCGGCGGGGATCGGGCTCCTTTCCCACGGGTGCGACGGTGCAAGCCCACCGTCGTCCACCAGTCGGAACCGCTGGCCCTCACCGTCTTCGAAATCGAGTGAGGCTCGGCCGTCGATTTCGCTGATTTCGCCAGAAGACACATTCAGCTCGTCAAAGCGCCGCCTCCAGCATTCCACGCTCTCAGCACTGCCGACGCGAAGCCCGGTGCGCGAGATGCTATGCGTTCCGCGCCCCTCAGGTCCGACCGGCCAGTCGAAGAAGGTCAGGTCCGTGCCAGGCGTCGCCTTCCCGTCGGCGTAGAAGAGGTGGTAGGCGGTGGTGTCGTCCTGATTGACGGTCTTCTTGACGAGCCGAAGCCCCAGCGTCTTCGTATAGAAGCGCAGGTTTTCCGGCGCGTTCGCGGTGATGGCCGTCAGATGGTGGATGCCGGTCAGCTGCAAGCTCATGATTGCCTCCTGCCTGGACAGTTCCAAAGTCGGAACCGATTTTAAGGACAAAACTATGCAGCAGCTCAACAGCGCGCTGCACAGCACAATATCGGTTCCACGGAGTGCTTCTCAAAGAGGGAGCGGGATGAACGGAATGTTGCCTAACGGCGAACGATCGACCGATATCAGACCCGTTTGAGGTCCTTGAGGTAAGTATTCTCCGCACGCGAAATGGCAAAGGCCTGCGGATCGATTTCAGCGAAAATCAACGTCTCATCGGCGGAATTGGCTTTCGCCATGACCTGCCCGTCAGGAGATGCTATACACGAAAGACCGGCGAACGAGAACATCGTGTCCGAGCCGCAATGGTTGACATAGGCGACGAACACCTGGTTCTCGAAAGCGCGGGTCTGGATCATGTGATCGGTTATGAACGTGCCCGACCAGCCGGCCGGAAGCGCCGTCGGCACGAGCACGGCGTCGGCGCCGGCGGATGCAAGCCGGCGGACATTTTCCGGGAACTCGACATCGTAGCAAATCAGCATGCCGCAGGTGACACCCTGATGCTCGAAGAGGCGCGTCGCGGGTTCCGCCGGCGTGAAATGCGAACGTTCGTAGTCGCCATAGAGATGCGACTTCCGATAGACCGTCGGCTCGACATCACCATCCACATGGACGGCGCTGTTATAGACGGCCGCTCCCTCCCGTTCGGCAAAGCCGGCGATGATGGCGATGCCGGCGTCGCGCGAGATCCGCCGCAACGCTTGCACGATCGGGCCGCCCGCCGGCTCCGCGAGCGCGCGGATGGCATCGCCCGCACCGTAGCCGGTGATCCCGAGCTCGGGTGTCACCAGCACTGTCGCCCCCTTGGCCGCAGCCTCCGCGGCCGCACCTTCGATACGGGCGAGATTGGCGGCAATGTCGCCGCCGACGCTTTTCATCTGCAGGGCCGCAAGCTTCATCATTTTTGATCGGATGCCATGGCGCCGAGCAGCTTCGGCAGGTCGCCAAAGCGGGCGACGAGACCGAAGATGACTGCCGCCGTCGATATGAAGAGGACAGTTACCGAGGCCATGGTCGGCGTATAGCCATAGCGCAAGGCGTTGAAGATCTTGATCGGCAGCGTCTCCATCGTGAAGCCGACGGTCATGTAGGCGACGATATACTCGTTGAGCGAGAGCACGAAGGCAAAGGCGTAGCCCGAGACGATATAGGGCAGGATCAGCGGCAACACGATGGTGCGGAAGATGGTGCGGTCGTCGGCGCCCATCGTTGCCGCGGCCTCGACCAGCGATCGATCGATCGAGGTGAAGCCCAGCGACAGCGTCACCAGCGGCAAGGTCACGAAGAAGATCGCGTGACTGACCACCGCCGTCCAGGGCTGGCCGTAAAAGCCGGCGGTCGCCCAGAACGTGAGGAGACCAAGCGCCGTGATGACCGGCGGCAGCGTGAATGGTGCGACGCCGAGGAGCTGGAAGATAGTCGCCCAGGGCGCCACCCGCCGCCACAGGAACCAGGCAAGCGGAAGCGCAATCGCCACGGCAAGTGCTGCCGAGAGCACTGCAAGCGTGAGCGAGGCAAAGAGCGCGTTTCGCCACTCGGGGTTCAGAAAGATTTCCCCGTACCAGGAGGTCGAAAAGCCCTGCGGCGGAAAGGCGAGCGTCTGCTTCTGATTGACCGACACGCCGGCGACCACGATCAGAGGTAGCGCCAGGAAAAGGGCGATCAGGAAGAAGTAGAACTTGCGGAAAATGGACGTCATGCCGCCTCTCCCTTCCGTCCGGCGATCACCGTGAGCGCCACAAGCCCGAGCGTCACAAGCACGAGGAACACGGCCATCGCAGCGGCGAATGGCATGTTCGACTGATAGATCGCCTGATCGGTGATCAGCACCGATAGCGTCCAGTGCTGCGGCCGGCCAAGAAGCTGCGGCAGCAGGTAGGAGCCGAGCGCAAAGATGAAGACCATGATCAGCGTCGCTACGATGGTGTTCCTGAGCGCCGGCACGACGACGGTAAAGAAGGCCCTGAGCGGCGAGGCACCAAGCGTGCGGGCAGCCTCGGTGAGCGTCGGGTCGAGCCGGACCAGCGCCGGGAACAGCACCAGCACCGTATAGGGAAAGGCCTGATAGACCATGCCGGTCAGGACCGCCGCAAAGCTCGGCGTCAGTGCCTTCGCCTCGCCCATCAGGCCGAGTGCGACGAGGATATTGGTGATGCCGGCCGTGCGCGAGAAGAGCGTCGACCAGGCAAAGCCGATGATGACCTCGGACAGCGAGAGTATCGAGAGAAGCGCGACCAGCCAGACGATCTGTACGCGACGTGCCATGCGCGTCAGCAAATAGGTGAACGGTAGCGCCAGCACCACGCAGCAGATGGCGACGGCGATCGCCATCATCAGCGAGAATCCGAGTACGCCCCCGAAGAAGGCCGAAAGGAAGCGCGCGTAGTTGTCGAAGACGAAGGCCGGCGTATAGAAACCGCCCTGTTGGCGCTGGAAGAAACTGACGGCGATCATCGTGCCGAAGGGCACGACGAAGAAGATGGTGAGCATCGCCGCGGGGAAGAGGAGTGGCGAGTAGTCGCCGAAGGTCTGGGGCGGTTCGCGTCTCATTTGCGCAGCACCACGCAGACGTCTGGCGTGAGCGCCACGCCGACCTCCTGGCCGACAGTTACCTCCGGCCGGGCCCGGGGCGTCGAAACCGCGACGATCTGGCGGCCGGCAACTTCGACGAAGGTCTCGATCGTGCCGCCAAGGTCGCGCACGAAGGTAACGGTGCCCGTCAGCGCGCCGCCGCCGGGCGCGGTCAGGTGCACGTCTTCCGGCCGGATCGAGATCGTCGCCTTGGCAGCCCCGGGCGGCAATTGCAGGCCCGGCACCGGCTGGCCGAGCACCGTCACATGGTTCAGGGTGTCCGATTCCGCTTCGATCAAATTGGTTTGGCCGATGAAGTCGGCAACGAAGCTGTCGGCCGGCCGGCGATAGATTTCGATCGGCGAGGCCGCCTGGCGGATTTCACCGCCGCTCATGACGACGACCGTATCGGCCATGGTCATCGCCTCGCGCTGGTCATGGGTGACGACGATCGTCGTGATGCCGAGCTTCTGCTGCAATTGCCGAAGCTCCACCTGCATCGCCTCGCGCAGCTTTGCGTCGAGCGCCGAAAGCGGCTCGTCGAGCAGGAAGAGCTTCGGCGAGATCGCCAGCGCGCGGGCGATCGCGACGCGCTGGCGCTGGCCGCCCGAGAGCTTGGAGACCGGCCGGTCCGCGTAGCCGGTAAGATGGATCATCGACAGGAGGTCCTCGACCCGCTTCTTCTGGTCCTCCTTCGGCGCACCGCGGATGCGCAAGGGATAGGCGATGTTCTCGCCGACCGTCAGATGCGGAAAGAGCGCCAGCGACTGGAACACCATGCCGAGATTGCGCTTGTGCGTCGGCACGTGGGTGATGTCCTCGCCGTCGAGCCGAATGGCGCCGGAGGTCGGCAGGTCGAGCCCGGCGATCATCCGCAGGAGAGTCGTCTTGCCGCAGCCCGAAGGGCCAAGCATGCAGACGAACGTGCCATGTGGCACCGTTAGGTCGACGTCGTTGACGGCCTTGAAGGCCCCGAATTCCTTGACGACGTTCTGAAGGGCAAGTCCCGACATATGTTCCCCGCTTTAGCGCGTCATGCGCAGATGCTGCGCTGCCAGCGCCTATCGGAGGCGCGACGGTCGCGGCAGCATTCGAGTTTGGGCATAGGTTATCCCTAAACCGCGCGCGGTTTAAGGGATTATGCGCTGAGCCATGCTGCCGCATGTTTCCTTAAATCGGAGCCGATTAAGGATGAAAACATGCAGCCCCCAAAGTAATCCGCCCCGCTGGCCGGGGCGGATGCACGGGACTGTCAGCCGACGATCAGCTCCGTCCACTTCTGGTTCAACCAATCCGACTTCGTCTGGTAGAGGTCGTAACGCGGGACTATCGGCTCGATATCGGACGACACTGCGGCAAACTCCTTGTCCGTCAGGTCGGTCGACTCGCGCTTGACCGTCGGCGAGGTGCCGACCTTGCGCGACAGCGTCGCCTGGATCGCAGGCTGGCACATATAGTCGATGAAGATGTGCGCCTCCTCCGACTTCTGCGAGGCGCGCGACAGCGCCCAGCAACCGGAATCCTGGATACCGCCTTCCTTCGGGAAGGTGGAGCGAACCGGATGACCGTCTGCCGCAGCAAGCCCCGTGACGTCGTGGTAATACTGGCCCATCGGGATTTCGCCCGACTTCAGCGCCTGCTCGAACTGCGCCTCGTCGCGATACCAGAGACGGACATTCGGCTTCACTTCAGCGAGCTTCTCGAACGCCTTCAGAATGCCCTCCTCCGTGTCGAGCACATTGGTGCCGCCCATGTGAGTCTTGGCGGTCACTTCGAGCAGGAAGGAATTGGAAACAAGCGCCAGCAGGCCGAGCTTGTCGGCGTTCGCTGGATCCCAGAGGGCCGCCCAAGAGGTCGGCGCTTCCTTGTAGACATTGGTGTTGGTGACGAGCGTGATGTACCAGGAGACGGCCCCGACACCGGCAACGCGGCCGTCCGGATATTTGTTGACGAAACGATCGAGGAGGTTCGATGCGTCCTTGATCCTCGCCATGTCGATCGGCGTCCAGAGCTCGGTCGCCTGACCTTTGAGCATCGCGACCTGCGACATCATCGAAACGTCTGCTGGTGCCTGCCCGGCACGGGCCGCCTGCTCGAGCTGGACCAGCCAGGCCTCACCCGTCGGTTCGGCAATCGACTCGACCGCAATGCCCGTCGCCTTGGTGAACTCCGGGAAGATGTTCTTGTCGAAAGAGTCCTTGAAGTAGCCGCCGTAAACGCCGACCTTGAGCGACTTGTCCTGGGCTCTCAGCACCGCGGGCATTGCCAGCATCGATGCACCGGCAAGCCCAGCCCCCAGCAGCGTGCGGCGCTTGATGGAATTGATGTTCATTGCCTGTCTCCTTTGTCTTGCGGCAACCGCCGCGTTCCCTGTTTTCGTTGAATCTTATGACCGTTCGGTCGAAATTATACGCCTTCCTCGACCCGTTGGCGCGGCCTGGCGGCAGACCGCGCCGGAGCACCTCATACCTTGCCGATGACGGTCGGGCTGAAGACCATCAGGCTCAGGATTTCGAAGAGCACCTGCGCGCCCGCATGGGCGGTATTGGTCGTCGCATCATATTGCGGGGCCACCTCCACCACGTCGCCGCCGACGAGATTGACGCCCTTGAGACCGCGGATCAGCTCCAGCACCTCCCGGGTCGTCAGGCCGCCGACCTCCGGCGTCCCGGTGCCGGGTGCGAAACTCGGGTCGAGGCTGTCGATGTCGAAGGAAAGATAGGTCGGACCGTCGCCGACGATCTTCTTCGCCTTTTCGATGATCGCGGGAATGCCGAGACCGGTAACCTCCTCCGCATGGATCACGGTCATGCCGGACTCGTAGGAGAATTCCCACAGATATTCCGCCGAACCGCGAATGCCGACCTGGATGACGCGGCTCGGGTCGAGCACGCCATCGAGCACGGCGTTTCGGAAGGGGCCGCCGTGATGGAACTTGGTGAGGTCGTAGGCGCCGCCGGTGTCGCAATGGGCATCGATATGGATCATGCCGACCGGCTCTCTCTTGCCGACCGCCTTGAGGATCGGATGGGTGATCGAGTGATCGCCGCCGACCGAGAGCGGCACGACGCCGGCGTCGACGATCTGGTTGAAACGCATTTCGATGTCCTCGTGGCTGAGTTCCAGCCGGTAGCGGCTGCGGAAGGGAACGTCGCCAATGTCGGCAACCCGGAGATCGTGCACCGGCGCGCAGCCCAGCACGTGGTTATAGGGCCCGATCCGCTCGATGGCGCGCAGCGCCCGCGGTCCGAAGCGGGAACCCGGGCGGTTGGTGACGCCGAGGTCCATCGGTATGCCGACGATCGCCACCTGTAGATTGCCGAAGTCCGGATCCTCGGCATCGACCGGCATGTAGGGCGCGGTCAGGAAGGTGGGGATACCGGAATAGGGCGCGAGCCGCGTGCCGCTTTTCGTGAAGATCTTGTCCGCCACCTTGCGGAAGGTCGGATCGAAGAGTTCGCCGCCATGGCTTTCGCCATATTTCGCCTTCAATTCGCTGAGCTTTTTCTCGTCCCAGACCATGTGCCGGAGCCTCCATATCTATCGCCGGGGATGAAAGCGTCGCGAAGCGGATCGCAACTGGCGGTTTTGCCGGCGGGAGCGGCGCGATCATGTTCCCCAGGCTTTTGCCCTTGTTGTAACCTATTAGGTGACAAATCCTCTGGAAAATCAATTGACATTGTTATAGCATTTCGTGTGAGAAAAATTCACATAACTAGAACCCCTCGGAGCCTCACTTGTCGAGCCGCCTGCCCCCCTTGAACCCGCTGCGCGCCTTCGAGGCGACCGCCCGGCGCGGCTCGGTTTCCGCGGCGGCCCGCGAGCTCAACGTCACACATGGGGCGATCAGCCATCAGATCCGCGCACTGGAACTTTCCTTCAACGTGCCGCTCTTCGAGCGCGGCAGCAAACGGCTGAGGTTGACGCCCCAGGGCGCGCTGCTGTTGCCGGCCGTCATGCACGCCTTTGCCGAGATCGCCGCCGCCACGGCGGCGATGACCCGGCCCGCCACGAGCGGCGAGCTCCGGATCACCTGCGTGCCGGCGCTGCTCTCCTTCTGGATGATCCCGCGCCTGCATCAGTTTACCGAGCAATTTCCCGACGTGCAGCTGACGCTGATCGCCTCCAACGACGAGGCGCATCTCCACTCCCCCGACGTTGATGTCTGCCTTCTCTATGGCGATGGCAATTGGGGAGACTGCTGGGCCAAGCTCTGGAGCCGGCTGGAGCTGTTTCCCGTGGCCAGCCCGACGCTTCTCAACATGCGGCCGCTGCGCTCGATCCGGGATCTGCGTGACCATGTAATGCTGCATGGCGACGACGGTCGCGAATGGAATACCTGGCTCGCCGCCGCCGACGCGACCGACCTTCAGCGCGGCCGCCAGCACTTCATGAGCGACGCACGGCTTTCGACCGAAGCCGCCCTTCATAACCAAGGCGTGGCACTCGGCGATACGATCACCGCCGGCAGCCTGATCGCCCGCGGCGAATTGATCGCGCCCTTCGATCTGACGGTGCCGGCCAACGACGCCTTCTTCGTCGCCTGCCGCAACGAGGTACGCGCCGCGCCGATCGTCCGCATCTTCATCGACTGGCTATTTGCCGCGCTCGAGAGCGACCCGATGCCGGAGCTTCAGACATCCGCCCGCACGATCATCCGCTCCCGCATGTCCCGGCCAGAAGGTCCCGATCGCGATTCGGCAACGGAGAGCTTCGAGCCGGATTCGTCACCCCGCGGCCGGCGCGTCGAAGGCCCGCAAAAACGCAAGATCAAGTCGTAGTGCGGACGCTGCCCCCGCCGCTCGCCAACAACAGGAAACGCTCGATGCCCCACCTCAATCCCCTCGTCGCAAAGCTCGCGCCGCCGCCCGTCCCCTCGGTGCTTGCCTGGGCGAAGGCCTATGACGGGGCAAAGGGCCCGCTGATCGATCTCTCCCAGGCGGTTCCAGGCTATCCCGCCCACCCGGACATGCTGAGATGGCTCGGCGAAGCGGCGGCGTCGCCCGCCTATACCGGCTATGGCGCGATCGAGGGCGAGCCGGAACTGCGCAGCGCCTATGCCGACCAGGTGGCAGCGCTCTACGGCGCGCCAATTGCCGCCGGCAACATTCATATCACCTCGGGCTGCAACCAGGCCTTCATCTGTGCCGCCATGGCGATCGCAAGCGCTGGCGATACGGTGCTGATGACCAACCCCTATTACTTCAACCAGGAAACGACGCTCGCGATGCTCGGGATCAACGTCGAGCTCGCGCCATGCGATGCCGGCGCCGGCTTCCTGCCCGAGGTCGATACCGTCGCCTCGGCACTTCGGCCTGGCGTTCGCGCGCTCGCCCTCGTCTCACCGAACAATCCGACCGGCGCCGTCTACCCGGCGGACCTGCTCCAGCGCATATACGAAGTCTGCCGCGCGAACGGCACCTGGCTTATCCTGGACGAGACCTATCGCGACTTCCTGCCCGATGCCGCGATCGCGCCGCACCGCCTGCTTCAGACCAAGGGCTGGCAGGACGGTTTCGTAGGCCTCTACAGCTTCTCGAAGTCCTTCTGCATCCCCGGCCATCGCCTCGGCGCAATCACCGCCGGGCCGGCGCTCGTCGAGCAGGTGACCAAGATCATGGACAACCTGCAGATTTGCGCACCGCGCTCGGCCCAGGCCGCCGTCGCCAAGGCGATTCCGGCGCTTGCCGACTGGCGGCTTGCCAACCGCGCCGAGATCACCGCCCGCGCGAACGCGCTGAAGGACGTCATGGGCCGCCTGCCGCAATGGAAGCTGCAGGCCGTCGGTGCCTATTTCGCCTATGTCCGCCACCCCTTCCGCGACATCGACTCGCAATTCGTCGCCGAGAAGCTGGCAAAGCTTGCCGGCATCGTCTGCCTGCCGGGCGATTATTTCGGCGAGGGCCAGGAAAGCTATCTGCGCTTCGCCTTCGCCAAT
Source organism: Sinorhizobium shofinae (assembly GCA_001704765.1). Taxonomy (GTDB): domain Bacteria; phylum Pseudomonadota; class Alphaproteobacteria; order Rhizobiales; family Rhizobiaceae; genus Sinorhizobium; species Sinorhizobium shofinae. The sequence continues at coordinate 21,909 of MBFK01000177.1, read as the reverse complement.
GCCGACGTGCCGACGATCCAGAAACTGGAAGAGCGGCTCGCGGGCTTTGCACTGCCGGGCATCTAATGCATGTCGCCCAAGAGTGTGCAGCGGTTTTTGGGACGACGCATGCGTTGAAACAAAACCTAAAGCGCGATGGCGACGCGCTTTAGGCAGGTTCAGCCGCGGCGGGCGATCAGAATGCCGATGAGCACGATCGCGCCGCCGGCGGCTTGCATGACACCCACGGGCTCGCTCAGCAACACCCAGGCGAGGACTGCCGCCACAACCGGCTGCACGAGCAGCGTGAGCGATGAAAAGGCCGGCGGCAGATAGGCGAGCGCATAGGTGATCGCCACCTGCCCGCCGGCATGGCTGACGAAAGCGAGACCGACGAGCATCGCCCAGCCAAAGGCGCTCGGCGGGAACAGCGCCGGCTCGGCCAGCAGCGTCATCGGCAATATGCAGACGGCCGCCGACGCGGTGCTCCAGATCATGATGCGGTTGGTGCTGAAGCGGCTACGCAATTGTCCGATCGCCAGGATGTAGCCCGCATAGAACATGGCGGCAACAATCGCGATACCGTCGCCGGCCAGGTCGCCGCCGCCAAGTGCGCTCGGCCCGCCCTTCAGGATCACGACGCCGGCGACGGCGGTGGCTAGGCCCACCGCGAAAATTCCGCTGACGGGGGAGCGGAACAAGGCCCAGCCCGCAAGCGTGACGAACACCGGTGCGAGATTGGCCAGCAGCGTCGCGTTCGCCACAGACGTCATGGTAAGTGAGAGGTGCCACGCTCCCAAATCGATCGCGAGAAAGACGCCCGGCAGGACAAGCAGAGCATAGTCGGACAATCGCTGCGGGCGCCGATCGGCCGCTGCATCGTTGCCAAGCCACGACCAGGCAAGGAGCGGGACCAGCGCCAGTGCCACCCGCCAGAAGGCTGTCGCCATTGGCCCAACTTCAGAAAGCCGCACGAAAATCGGCGACCCGCCGATGGCAACACCGCCGACCAGTAGCGCGGCCATGGCCAAGGATTTTTGGGAAGAGGCAGAACTGACGGCTTGGCTCACGGCGATATCCGAAGGCTGGGAAGAGCGCCTGAAAGGCGCTGCTCCGCCAGCTATCAGAACCTCGGGGCGGGCAACAGCCTGAATTCGCCAGAAAGGCGATCATCGACGGCGGCCACACGAAAAGTTGTAGCCGCCAAGCTCGAAACCGCCGCTCAGGCCGCGTCCGGCAGATGCACCGTCTTCACCTCGAGGAAGTCCTCGAGGCCGAAGGTGCCGCCCTCGCGGCCATTGCCCGACTGCTTGTAGCCGCCGAACGGGCTCCCGTAGCGATGCGGTCCGCCGTTGATATGCACCATGCCGGCGCGCAGCCGCGCGGCGACCCGTTCGGCGCGCCCCTGGTCGCCGGTCTGCACATAGGCCGCAAGCCCGTAGCTCGTGTCGTTGGCGACCGCGATCGCTTCCTCCTCCGTGTCGAAGGGGATGATCGAAAGCACCGGCCCGAACACCTCCTCGCGCGCAATCCGCATCGAATTGTCGACATCGGCGAAGATCGTCGGTTTGACGAAGTAACCGGTCTCGAATCCTTCCGGCTTGCCGGGGCCACCAACGACGAGGCGAGCGCCGTCGCCAAGCCCCGCCTCGATCAGCGCCTGCACCCGCTCGTACTGGATGTGGCTGACGAGCGGACCGATATGCGAGCCTTCCTTGGTCGGGTCGCCAACCGTCGCCTCCCTGCCGACGCGCCGGGCGATCGCTATCACATCGTCGTAAACGCTGCGCTCCACCAGCATGCGGGTCGGCGCGTCGCAGGACTGGCCGGAATTGTTGAAGCATTCGAGGATGCTGGCGGTCACCCTCTCCTCGAGATCGGCATCGGCGAAGACGATGTTCGGCGACTTGCCGCCGAGTTCCAGCGTGACGCGCTTCACCGTGTCGGCGGCATCCTTGCTGACAGCGATACCGGCCCGTGTCGAGCCGGTGAACGACATCATGTCGATGTCCTTATGCTTCGAGAGTGCGGCGCCCGCGTGAATGCCGTCGCCATTGACGAGGTTGAAGACACCACGCGGGAAACCCGCCTCGTCGATCATCTCCGCATAGAGCATGGCGTTGAGCGGCGTGAACTCACTCGGTTTCAAGACGCAGGTACAACCGGTAGCAAGCGCCGGCACCACCTTCAGGGCAATCTGGTTGACCGGCCAGTTCCACGGCGTAATCAACCCGCAGACGCCGATAGGCTCGCGCATCAGCGTATCGCCGTTGGGAAGCTTCTCGCGCAGCTTCAGCCGCTTCAGCGCGTCGATGTAACCCTGCAAGTGGCCGACACCGACATCGGCCTGTTGCTCGCGGCTCATGGTTTTCGGCGCGCCGAGTTCCGCGGTGATCGTGTCGGCCATCTCGTCGTAGCGGCGCCTGTAGATCGCGAGCAGCTTTTCGAGCAGCGCCAGCCGCTCCTCCAAGCTGGTCCGGCTGTAGCTCGCGAAGGCCTTCTTGGCGGCCGCGACGGCTCGGTCGATATCGACTGAAGTGCCGAGGGAGATAACCGCGATCGGCTTTTCGGTTGCAAGATTGAGCACGTAAAGATCGTTCTGTGCTGCTGGTTCGACCCACTCGCCGTTGATGTAAAACTTGCGTTTGTCGAGCATGCGCTCCCTCCTTCCCGTCAAAAGCCTCTTTTGTTTCTCGGCAGGCTGGACATCGGATAGCCCCGCCATGGCTAGTGCGCCCGATGGGGGTCCGGTGCGGCGGCCGCCTCGTCCCTTACGGCGTTCACCGTACACGAAATTTTCCGGAGTCATTCGACGCATCGATTTGCATTCCCGCGTGCCAAGGCACGCTACGACGCAAGCGGCGTGCCCTGCAAGGGGTACAATGTCGCGGCCGCTGGGTTGTCGCGGGCGTTGGGCTGGGATGACAACGCCGCGTCGCTGCCTGATTGCGCGAGGCTTCGCGAAGAAGCGTCGCGGTAGAGCCGTCAGATGGCGCCGATGATGACGGCCGAGAGGAAGCTGAAAGCCGCAACAATGGCGATCGAGTGCGGAATGAGGTTGACCGGCAAACGCCTGGTCGGCGGCGCCACATGGAGCGCGTAGCGGGAGTGGGTCATCGCCTTTGTCGCGTTCATTTTTTCTCTCCGCTGATGGCGTCGGCCTGTACTCCTGTTCTCCTATATTCTCGATTGAGTTTGTAGATATTATTTTCTGCAGATTGCGCAAGGCGTAAAAAATCCGTTTCCCGCCTCCCGCTATCAGTGCCGCTCGCGGTCGCGTTCCTGCAGATGGCGCGACCAGGTCTCGCTGAACCAGGGGTTCAGCAGCGACACGTCGGCGGTGCGATGCGAGCGGCTGAGCCGGCTGTCGACCTCTACCGATGTCCACACCGTGAAGACGGTCAGGTGATGCTTGCCGAAGGTCTGGATCAATGGGATGTCTGCGGCATCTCGACCGCGAGCAACCGGGATGCGGCCGGCCCGCCGGGCATTGTTCTTGGCGTCGAACGTGTACCACCGGTCACCGAGAAACACCTCGAACCAGGCGTTAAAATCCATCGGCGCCGGGCTGTCCGGGACACCTATGTCGGCCATGTAGCCGTGGACGTAGCGGGCCGGCATGTTCATGCAGCGGCAGAGAGCGACCGCGAGATGGGCGTAGTCGCGACTGACGCCCAATCGGTCCTCATGCGCTTCGAGCGCCGTGCGCATCGCCTGCGCGTAGCCGTAGCTGAATACCAGCCGGTCATGCACATAGTCGCAGATCGCCTGCACCCGTTGCCAGCCTGCCGGAACGTCGCCGAAGAGCCTCCAGGCAAGCGCGCTCAGTCGATCGGTCTCGCAATAGCGGCTGGCGCAAAGATAGGGCAGCAAAGCGGGAGGAAGCTTTTCCACCGACACCGCCTCGGCCAGGGGATCGGAGGCGTCGAGCCGCCCGTCGTCGCTGATGACCGCGTCGTAGCCGAGCCTGGTTTCGCCCTCGGGCAGCACCATGCGCAGGCAGATGTTGCCGTGCGGGTCCGTGATTTCCTCCATCGGAACGAGCGGCGAAGCAACCGGCCCACGCTCCCGCATGATCGTATCCCGCCTTTCCTTCACGACGGAAAGAAACGTCATCATCGGCGTGGGATGCAGGCAATCGATGCCAATCTCATAACCGAAGCGGATGAACATGTTGACCTCCCCGACTGCTATTTTCTTGACACTTGCGCTCCGCACCTGAAGCGCAGGCCGGCCCTGGTGGCATCCCGGGTCAGCGACCCCGTTTGAAGCTCAGTCCCTGATATTCTTCGATTGAGTTCCGGACGAAGAGAAACCTTGCGCCCGTCCCGGCGCACATGTCCGCGAACGGCCAGCCCGCGGCCAAGATACTAACGCATCATCGCAGAGAGCGGTATCGACTTGGAAGGGAACACGGCATCCTTCGCAACCGGCGACGGCCGCAGAACTACCAGCCGACGGCATCCTTGAAGGAATACCACCAGGAGCCGATCGTCGAGTATTGCGCCCGGAACATCCGCCCGCCGGGGAAGGGATACCAGGGCAGTCGTTCGAACATGTCGAAGCGCGACGCGTCGCCGTCGATCGCCTCGGCAACGGTACGGCCGAAGAGATGCGAGCCGGTGACCCCGTGGCCGCTATAGCCGTGGGCGAAATAGGTGTTGGCGCCGATCCGCCCCATCTGCGGCACGCGCGTGAACGACAGCGCGAAATTGCCGCTCCAGGCATAGTCGATCTTCACGCCCTTGAGGCGCGGGAAGACCTTTTCGAGATTGGGCCTGAGTTTCGCCACCACGTCGGCCGGATCGGTGCCGCCATAGACCGTGCCGCCACCGAAGATCATCCGCTTGTCGGCCGATAGCCGGAAATAGTCGAGGATGTATCGCACGTCCTCCACGCACATGTCGCTCGGGATCAGCGAATCGGCGAGTTCTTCGCCGAGCGGTGCGGTGGTGATTATCTGCGTCGAGACCGGCATGACGCGCGAGACGAGTTCAGGTACTGCATCGCCGAGATAGGCATTGCCGCAGAGCACCACGATGCGTGCTGAAACTTCCCCCTCCTCGGTATAGACGGTCGGCCGCGCCGCGGCGTGATCGACACGTGTGACCGGCGACATCTCGTAGATGGTGCCGCCGAGGCTCTCGAGAGCCCACGCCTCACCGAGCACGAGATTGAGCGGATGCATATGGCCGCCGGTGATGTCGAGCATCCCACCGCAATAGACTCCGGAATTGACGAGCTTGCGCAGCGCCTCCCGGTCGAGAAGCAGGTGGTCGTCCATGCCGTATTTGCGCCAAAGCGCCTGCTTGGCCTCCAGTTCCTTCATATGCGCGCCGGTATAGGCGGCATAGATGTTGCCGGACTTCAGGTCGCAGTCGATCCGATATTGGCTGACGAGCCGGCGAATGATCCGCCCGCCCTCCTGGACAAGGCCGCCGATGAAGCGAGCTGCGTCCTCTCCGAAGCGACGCTCAATCGTCGAGAGGCTGGCGTTGAGGCCGTTGACGACCTGGCCACCGTTCCGTCCCGAAGCACCCCAACCCACCTGCGCGCCCTCGACCACGGTGACCTTGTAGCCCTTCTCGGCGAGATGAATGGCAGTCGAGAGGCCCGTATAGCCGGCGCCGACGACGCAAACGTCGGTTTCGACCCGCCCCGCGAGCTTGACCGGTGTGCGGATGATGTTGCGGGAGGCGGCGTAATAGCTCGTCGGATAGCTCCCGTCGCCGGCATAAGAGTTCGTAACGCTCACCCTGTGGCTTCCTGCGTGCCGTGCAGCCCTTTGTCACGAGGAGGCATATCGCAAATCTTGGCCCTTGACCATGACGCGGACCGCCTGTCATATATTGCTCAGATGTCAGACCAATTTGAGGCGGCGGATGTCCGAGCCGGAGAAAGCGACGCTTCTGCCCCTGCCCCCGGTGGACCGGGTGCAGCAGGTGATTTCCGCTCTCGCTGACTACATTCAGCGATCCGGCCTGAAGCCCGGCGATCGCCTGCCGGCCGAGCGCGAATTGATGGCGGCGCTCGCCGTCGGCCGATCCACGGTCCGTGAGGTCATCAGCCATTTCCAGGCGCTCGGCGTCGTCGAAGCGCGCAAGGGCAGCGGCACCTATCTGCTGCGCGCCATTTCCGGTGCGACGATCCACATGCCGCTGACGCTTGACACCCGCCATCTTCGCGACGCCCTCCTGCAGACGCTCGAAGTCCGGCGCGGCATCGAAGTCGAAGCCGGCATGGTCGCCGCCCGCCGCCGCACGGACGGCGACCTCGTCAATATCGAAACGAAGCTCAACGAGATGGAGCGCGTTCACCTGGCCAAGGGCACCTCCGGACCGGAGGACCTCGCCTTCCACCTGGCAATTTACGACGCGACCCATAATCCGCTCTTTCGGCAATTGCTCGAGCAGATGCGCGAGGCTTTCGAGCGCTTCTGGGAAAAACCCTTCGACCGGCCGGATTTTGCGAGGCGGTCGTTTCCGTACCACCGAACGCTCTTCGACGCGATCGCGTCGCAGGATCCGGACGCCGCCCGGGAAGAGACGCTGAAAATCCTCGCGATCGTCGAGGAAGACATCAAGGAAATGTCCAAATGAATGACGGCCTCGATCCATTCGATAGAGCCTCGCTGATCGCCGCCCATGACGAAGGCCATGCCTTCGATGCCGTCGTTCCGCCGATCGTCCAGACCTCGCTCTTCACTTTCAAGGACTATGACGAGATGATCGCCTCCTACCGCGGCGAGCGCGTCCGGCCGATCTACACCCGCGGCCTCAATCCGACGGTCCGGCTGTTCGAGGAGATGCTGGCGAAACTGGAAGGCGCCGAGGACGCCATCGGCTTTGCCAGCGGCATGTCGGCGATCTCCTCCACCGTCCTTTCCTTCGTCGAGCCGGGCGACCGCATCGTCGCGGTGAAGCATCTCTATCCCGATGCCTTCCGGCTGTTCGGCACGCATCTGAAGCGCATGCGCGTCGAGGTCACCTATGTCGACGGACGCGACGAGGAGGCGATTGCCAGGGCGCTCCCCGGCGCCAATCTCTTCTACATGGAGAGCCCGACAAGCTGGGTAATGGATACCCATGACGTGGCTGCTCTTGCAGCACTCGCCAAGGCTGAGGGCATCGTCAGCGTCATCGACAACAGCTGGGCGAGCCCGGTGTTCCAGCAGCCGATCACCCTCGGCGTCGATCTCGTCATCCATTCGGCCTCGAAATATTTGGGCGGCCACAGCGACGTCGTCGCCGGCGTCGTGGCCGGCTCCAAGGAACTGGTCGGTCGCATCCGGTCCGAAGCCTATCCCTATCTCGGCGGCAAGCTGTCGCCCTTCGACGCCTGGCTCTTGATCCGCGGACTTCGCACCCTGCCGATCCGGATGAAGGCGCATGAGCGTTCGGCACTCGCGGTCGCCCGGCGCCTGCAGGACCATCCGCTGGTCGAAGCGGTCTGCCATCCTGGCCTCGGCAATCACCTGCCGGCCGGCCTCCTGGGCACATCCGGCCTCTTCTCCTTCATCTTTCGCGAGGGCATCGATGTGCGCCGCTTCGCCGATCACCTGCAACTCTTCAAGCTCGGCGTCTCCTGGGGTGGCCACGAAAGCCTCATCGTACCGGGCGAAGTCGTTCTGGCGCAGAAAGCCCAACCCAATTCCGCGGCCGCCTTCGGCATTTCTCCGCGGTCGGTACGGCTCCATGTCGGCCTGGAGGGAACGGAGGCCCTCTGGAGCGATCTCGAAGCGGCGCTCGACGCCGCTTCTTCAGGCTGACGAAAAGCAACCACCTCACGAAAAGGGGAACTACAATGAGGAAACTGATCACGGCCACGTTGCTCGCCTCGCTGATGGCAGGCAGCGCCCTGGCTGATACGAAGCTGAAGCTCGTCGAGGTCATCACCAGCCCTGAGCGCACCGAAACGCTGAAGTCGATCGTCGCCAAATTCGAGGCGGCGAACCCCGGCACCACCGTAGAGATCATCTCGCTGCCCTGGGGCGAAGCCTTCCAGAAATTCGCCACCATGGTCTCGGCCGGGGAAATCCCGGACGTCATGGAAATGCCGGACACATGGCTGTCGCTTTACGCCAATAACGGCATGCTCGAGAGCCTCGAGCCCTACCTCGCCAAATGGGAGCACACTCCGGGCCTCACCGTGCGCGCGCTGGAACTCGGCCGCGACGTCAACGACACCGCCTATATGCTGCCCTACGGCTTCTATCTCCGGGCAATGTTCTACAACAAGAAATTGCTCTCGGAAGCCGGCGTTGCTGAACCGCCGAAGACGATGGACGACTTCGTGAAGGCGTCCGAAGCGATCTCGAAACTGCCAGGCAAATCCGGCTACTGCCTGCGCGGCGGTCCGGGCGGCCTCAATGGCTGGGTGATGTTCGGCGCCACCATGGCCGGCGACAACAAGTTCTTCAACGAGGACGGCACCTCGACGATGAACAGCGAAGGCTGGATCAAGGGCCTCACCTGGGTCATCGACCTCTACAAGAAGGGTCTCGCGCCGAAGGATAGCGTGAACTGGGGCTTCAACGAAATCGTCGCCGGCTTCTATAGCGGCACTTGCGCCTTCCTCGACCAGGATCCGGACGCCCTGATCGCGATCGCCCAGCGCATGAAGCCCGAGGATTTCGGCGTCACCACCATGCCCAAGGGGCCGAGCGGCAAGGCCTTCACGACGATCGGCTTTGCCGGCTGGTCGATGCTCTCGGCAAGCCAGAACAAGGATCTCTCCTGGAAGCTCATCGAAACGCTCGAGGGCCCGGAAGGCAATATCGAGTGGAACAAGCGTACCGGCGCGCTGCCGGTCCACAAGTCGGCCGAGAAGGACCCCTTCTATTCAGGCCCGCAATTCAAGGGCTGGTTCGATGAACTCGCCGACAAGGACGTCGTGCTGACCGTCATGCCGACCTATTTGGAAGAATTCGCCTTCTTCAAGGATTCGCTGGCGATCAAGACGACCCAGGAAGCGCTCCTTGGCGACATCACGCCGGAAGAACTCGCCAATCAGTGGGCCGATTACCTGACCAAGGCGCAGCAGAAATACCTGGCGAACAAGAAGTGACGCGACAAGGAGGGCGGTGGGTCACGCTGCCGCCCTCCGTCAAGCAAGAGACAGAACCCGCCCCACCGGGCGGCCAGGAGGAACGATCGATGGACTATGCCGCACGTCAACAGGGCCTGTCCGCAATCCGCCGGCCGCTGATGAAGCGCATCGCGGACGCCTCGGCGCCTTATCTCTACAGTGCGCCGGCGCTGATCCTGATCGTCACGGTGATGCTGGTGCCGCTTGTCCTCGGCGTCTCCTATGCCTTCCGCGACATCCAACTCCTCAACCCCTTCTCCGGTGCCTTCATCGGCCTCGATCATTTCCGGGCGCTTTCCCAGGACGAGGCCTTCTTCCGCTCGCTGCGCAACACGCTCTGGTGGACAGGCGCATCCGTCCTCCTCCAGTTCACGTTCGGCCTGATCCTGGCGCTGCTGCTCGATAAGCCGTTTCGCGGCCGCGCCATCGCCCAGGCGCTCGTTTTCCTGCCCTGGGCGGTGCCGAGTTTTCTTGCCGGCCTCAACTGGGCCTGGCTCTTCAACCCCGTCGTCGGGCCGCTGCCGCACTGGTTCTACGCGCTCGGGCTGATGAGCCAGCCGGCCAACATCCTCTCCGATCCGCAGCTTGCCATGTGGGGACCGATCGTCGCCAATATCTGGTGGGGCATTCCCTTCTTCGCGATCACCCTGCTGGCCGCGCTGCAGGCGATCCCGCGCGATCTCTACGAGGCGGCGAGCATCGACGGAGCCGGTGCGTTCCAGCGCTTTCTGTCGATCACGCTTCCCTTCCTGGCGCCGACGATCGCGATCACCATCCTGCTGCGCACCGTCTGGATCTCGAATTTCGCCGATCTCATCATCGTCATGACCAATGGCGGCCCGGCCGACCGGACCCAGATCGTCGCGAGCTACATTTTCACCCAGGCGTTCAAGCGGCTCGATTTCGGCTATGCCTCGGCGATCGCCCTGGTGCTCTTGGCGCTGCTCCTCGCCTATTCGCTGCTGATCGTCATCCTGAGACAGTGGCTCTTGAGCAAGGATTGAGACCGATGCGCGCCAAATCAGCCTTCCTCACCGTCGCGCATCGCCTGGCGATCCTCGCCTATGTCGCCTTTGCGCTCTTTCCGCTCTTCTGGCTGCTCAAGGTGGCGGTGACGCCCAATGACCTGCTCTATTCCGAAGGCATCCGCCTCTGGCCGTCGCGCGCCAGCCTCGAGCATTTCGATTTCGTGCTGAGGCACAGCGCCTTCCCGGTCTTCTTCCGCAACAGCCTGATCGTCTCCGGCTCGACCGCCGTGGTCGTAACGATCCTTGCCTCGCTCTCCGGCTATGCGCTGTCACGCTTCCGCTTCCGCGGCAAATATTGGCTGGTGACGCTGATGCTGCTGACGCAGATGTTTCCGCTGGTCATGCTCGTCGCGCCGATCTTCAAAATCCTTTCACCGCTGGGGCTGACCAACAGCCTGACCGGCCTCGTCATCGTCTACACCGCCTTCAACGTGCCGTTCGCCACCTTCCTGATGCAGTCCTTCTTCGACGGCATTCCGAAGGATCTCGAAGAGGCTGCGATGATCGACGGCGCCACGCAATTCGTCGCCTTCCGCCAGATCATCCTGCCGCTGACGCTGCCCGGCATCGCTGCCACGCTCGGCTTCGTCTTCACGGCCGCCTGGAGCGAACTGCTCTTCTCGCTGATGCTGATCTCCGGCAACGAGCAGGCGACGTTCCCGGTCGGGCTTCTGTCCTTCGTTTCGAAATTCTCGGTCGACTTCGGTCAGATGATGGCCGCCGGCGTGCTGGCGCTGATCCCGGCCTGCCTCTTCTTCCTGCTCATTCAACGCTATCTCGTCCAGGGCCTCACGGCCGGCGCGGTCAAAGGCTGAGGATTGCTCATGGCTTCCATCGACATCGCCAACATCCAGAAATCCTACGGCATCCACCCGGTCCTGCACGATGTCGACCTCAAGATCCGCGACGGCGAGTTCGTCGTGCTCGTCGGCCCGTCAGGCTGCGGCAAGTCGACCCTCCTCAGGATGATTGCCGGGCTCGAAAGCGTGACCGCCGGCGAGATCCGCATCGCCGGCAAGCGGGTGAACGAGCTCGCGCCAAAGGACCGCGACATCGCCATGGTCTTCCAGTCCTATGCGCTCTATCCGCACATGTCGGTCGAAAAGAACATGAGCTACAGCCTGAGGCTTCGCAAGACGCCGAGGGAGAGGATCGCAACCGTCGTGACAGGTGCCGCCGCCAAGCTCGGGCTCGAACCCCTGCTGGAGCGCCGGCCGAGGGCGCTTTCCGGCGGTCAGCGCCAGCGCGTCGCCATGGGCCGCGCCATCGTGCGCCAGCCGAAGGCCTTCCTCTTCGACGAGCCGCTGTCCAACCTCGATGCCCGCCTGCGTGAGCAGATGCGCGCCGAGATCAAGAAGCTGCACAAGGATCTTGGCGCCACCTCTATCTACGTCACGCATGACCAGATCGAGGCGATGACACTCGCCGACCGTATCGTCGCGATGAATGCCGGCGTCGTCCAGCAGGTCGGCAGCCCCCTCGACCTCTACGATCGCCCCGCCAATCTCTTCGTCGCCGGATTCATCGGATCGCCCGGCATGAACTTTTTCGACGGCACCTATCACGCCGGGGACAGGCCGCTGTTCGAGATCGCGGGCGAGATCAGTATTCCGCTCGACGCGCCTGCACCACTTGCGAACAATGCCAAGGCGACGCTCGGCATTCGTCCGGAGCACATCGTGCTTGCCGGCCACGAGCCGGAGACACTTCTTGCGACCGTTGATCTCGTCGAGCCGACCGGCTTCGGCATCATCCTGCATCTCTCGCTCGGGCGGACGGCCTTCAAGGCCTTTACCAACGATCGCTCGTTCCTGACAGCCTCCGGCACGATCCCCGTCCACTTCCCCGCGCACCGTCTGCATTTCTTCGATGGCGAGGGTAACCGCGTCTGACGCAGCGCCGGCGCGGCGGTCGGGAGCCCTGCCGCCCCGGTCGCTACCCGGAAGGTAGCAATTGACTTCTCTCCGGCGAGGACTAGCTTCTTTGCTGTCGCAAGTATCAACCGCCCCGGCGCACCATTCCTGAAGAGAAGCAAGCACCGCCAAAGCCATGATTTGACGATACTCTTCCTTGCGCCGCGCCGGGCGAAATTGGGGAAGAATCATGCGAATTGCTTTTGTTGCCCTGTCTTTTTCGGCACTCTTTCTCTGTCCGGCCGCCAGCCATGCCCAGGAGGGCGATGCCGATGCCGGAGCCACGGTGTTCAAGAAATGCGCCACCTGCCACGTTGTGGACAAGGATCAGAACAAGGTCGGTCCGTCGCTCATGGGTGTCATCGGCAGGCCCGCCGGCACTCACGCGGACTTCCGCTATTCGCCGGCAATGGTCGAGGCGGGCAAGAACGGCCTCGTCTGGGACGAGGCAACACTGCATGAATATCTCCGCGATCCCAAGGCCAAGGTGAAGGGCACCAAGATGGTCTTCCCCGGCCTCAAGAAGGACGAAGAGATCGTCAACGTGATTGCCTATCTCAAGCAACACCCCAAATAGGAGCTTCCCGCGGGAAGACAGAATTCCGCGTTTTCCCGAAGATTTGCCAGTATTATCCGTTCGTGCAATAATTATGATCGGAACGCCGCGGATTGCGTATTCGTCTCACGGCCAATCGCGGCGGGGAGGTACAGGAAATGGCGGTGGTAGTGATTCTGGTTCTGTTGGCCGCCGGATCAGTGTTGTTCCATTTGTTGAGTCCTTGGTGGTGGACCCCAATCGCCTCCAACTGGAATTACATAGACAATACCATCATCATAACCTTCTGGATCACCGGCATTGCCTTTACCGCCGTGGTCCTATTCATGGCCTATTGCGTTCTGCGCTTCCGCCATCGGCCCGGCAACACTGCCGCCTATGAGCCCGAAAACAAGAAGCTCGAAGGCTGGCTGGCGACGAGCACCACGCTTGGCGTCGCCGCAATGCTGGCGCCGGGCCTGTTCGTCTGGCACCAATTCATCACCGTCCCACCGGATGCCTCCGAAGTGGAGGTGGTCGGTCAGCAATGGCTCTGGAGCTTCCGGCTTCCCGGCGCCGACGGGCGGCTCGGAACGACGGACACGCGCGACGTCACGCCCGAAAATCCGCTCGGCCTCCATCGGACCGACGCCGCCAGCCTCGACGATCTGATCATCGAAGGCGGCGAGCTTCACCTTCCCATCGGCAAACCCGTCAAGGTGCTGCTCAGGTCCGTCGATGTCCTGCACGACTTCTACGTGCCGGAGTTCCGCGCCAAGATGGATATGATCCCTGGCATGGAGACCTATTTCTGGCTCACCCCGACGCGTACGGGAACCTTCGAAATCCTCTGCGCGGAGCTCTGCGGCGTCGGCCACCCGCAGATGCGCGGCACCGTCGTGGTCGACACCGAGGCAGACTATCAGGCCTGGCTCGCCGAGCAGCAGACCTTTTCGCAACTGACGGCTTCATCCGAAACAAGCCCGACGGCAACCGCAATTGCCGCCGCAGCGGCGCAGTAGGAGGCGCCGTGGAGTAGCAACCTGGGAGGACATATGATGGTCGACGTCCGGTCCGGTATTGGCGAGGCACTTCCACCTCTCGAAGTCGAGGATGTTGAACTTTATCATCCCCATAGCTGGTGGACGCGCTACGTCTTCAGCCAAGACGCGAAAATTATCGCCATTCAATATGCGACGACGGCGATCGCCATCGGCATGGTGGCGCTGGTGCTCTCCTGGCTGATACGCCTGCAGCTCGGCTTCCCCGGTACATTCGAACTGATCGATGCCGAGCGTTACTACCAGTTCATCACCATGCATGGCATGATCATGGTGATTTACCTGCTCACGGCGCTCTTCCTCGGCGGCTTCGGTAATTATCTCATTCCCCTGATGGTCGGCGCCCGCGACATGGTGTTCCCCTACGCCAATATGCTCAGCTACTGGATCTACCTGCTCGCCGTGCTGGTCCTGGTCGCGAGCTTCTTCGCCCCCGGCGGACCAACCGGCGCCGGCTGGACGCTCTATCCGCCGCAGGCGGTTCTTTCCGGCACGCCCGGCGGCAAGGACTGGGGCATCATCCTGATGCTCTTCTCGCTGATCATCTTCATCATCGGCTTTACCATGGGCGGCCTCAACTATGTTGTCACCGTGCTCCAGGGTCGCGCGCGCGGCATGACGCTGATGCGCTTGCCGCTGACCGTCTGGGGCATCTTCACGGCAACCGTGATGGCGCTGCTCGCCTTCCCCGCCCTTTTCGTGGCCTGCGTCATGATGCTGTTCGACCGGCTGCTCGGCACAAGCTTCTTCATGCCGGCAATCGTTGAAATGGGCGAACAACTGCAACATGGCGGCGGCAGCCCGATTCTCTTCCAGCATCTCTTCTGGTTCTTCGGCCATCCGGAGGTCTACATCGTCGCCCTGCCCGCCTTCGGCATCGTTTCCGATCTCATCAGTACGCATGCGCGCAAGAACATCTTCGGCTATCGCATGATGGTCTGGGCGATCGTCATCATCGGCGGCCTCTCCTTCATCGTGTGGGCCCACCACATGTATGTCAGCGGGATGAACCCCTATTTCGGTTTCTTCTTCGCCACTACAACGCTGATCATCGCGGTACCGACGGCGATCAAGGTCTACAACTGGGTGCTGACGCTCTGGCGCGGGAACATCCACCTGACCCTGCCGATGCTCTTCGCACTCGCATTCATCGTCACCTTCGTCAACGGCGGGTTGACGGGGCTCTTCCTCGGCAATGTCGTCGTCGACGTGCCGCTCTCCGACACCATGTTCGTCGTCGCGCATTTCCACATGGTCATGGGCGTTGCGCCGATCATGGTCATCTTCGGCGCGATCTACCACTGGTACCCGAAGATCACGGGACGCATGCTCAACGAAGTGCTCGGCCAGATTCACTTCTGGGTCACCTTCATCGGCGCCTATGCGATCTTCTTCCCGATGCACTATGTGGGCCTCGTCGGCGTGCCGCGCCGCTACTATGAACTCGGCGAGATGGCATTCGTGGCGGACTCCGTTCACACCCTCAACGCCTTCATCAGCGTTATGGCGCTGATCGTCGGCGCCGCGCAGATCGTCTTCCTCTTCAACCTCGTCTGGAGCCTGCGCCACGGCAGAGACGCCGGCGGCAATCCCTGGCGGGCGACGACGCTAGAGTGGCAGACGCCCGAAACGCCGCCATCGCACGGCAACTGGGGCAAGGAGCTGCCTGTCGTCTATCGCTGGGCCTACGATTACAGCGTCCCGGGTGCGCCTGAGGATTTCATCCCGCAGAACCAGCCGACGCCGGGCCGCCTCGGCCATGAGGCGATCTCATGAGCGTCGCCGCGATTTTCCTCGCGGCAGTCGCCGCCGTCATGGTCTGGTGGCTCGCCCAGCAGCGGCTGGCCTCGCGACCTTGGCTCGAAGTCGGTCACGCCCACGACCGTAGAAGCGGCGCACCGCCGCCGGCGGCAAAAACCGGTCTCGGCGTCTTCCTCGGCGTCGTCGGCGCCCTCTTCTCGCTTGCCATCAGCGCCTATTTCATGCGCATGGCCTCGTCCGACTGGAGCTCTCTGCCGCTGCCCGGTTTCCTCTGGGTCAATACGGGCATCCTCGCCGTCGGCAGCGTCGCTTTGCACTGGGCGAAGGTGGAGACGGAACGGCGGAATGACGAGACGACCCGAACCGCTCTGCTTGCGGCCTTGGCGGCGGGCCTGGCCTTTCTCGTCGGGCAACTTTTCGCCTGGCGCGAGCTGACGGCCGCCGGCTATCTTTTGGCCAACAACCCCGCCAACAGCTTCTTCTACCTGCTGACCGGCATGCATGGTCTGCACATCGTCGGCGGACTTGTCGCGCTCGGCCGGCTCACCGTTCGCGCCTGGGGCAGGCCCCTCGACCGCAGAATGCGTCTTACAGTCGAGCTATGCGCCATCTACTGGCATTTCATGCTGTTCGTCTGGCTGGTGCTCTTCGCCCTCTTTTCCGGCTGGGCCAGCGACGTCGTCGATTTCTGCCGCCAACTCCTGACATAGGAACCGCTGACAATGTCTGCCCCGATCAAGACCCCCGCAGCAGAAACGCTTCCTCGCCCGGCCGGTTTGGCTGGGCTGGCGTCGGACTGGGCCTCGGACCAGCGCGCGTTCAAGCACGTCTCCTGGGGAAAGGCCATGATGTGGATCTTTCTCTTGAGCGACACCTTCATCTTCGGCTGCTTCCTGCTCGCCTATATGTCGGCGCGGATGGCGACGACCGTTCCCTGGCCAAATCCGAGCGAGGTCTTCGCCCTCGAGATCGCCGGAGCGCACGTGCCGCTGATCCTGATCGCGATCATGACCTTCGTCCTGATCTCGAGCAGCGGCACCATGGCGATGGCGGTCAACTGCGGTTATCGCCGCGACCGGCGCAAGACCGCCATACTGATGCTGATCACCGCCCTTTTTGGCGCCACCTTCGTCGGCATGCAGGCCTTCGAGTGGTCGAAGCTGATCGCCGAAGGCGTACGACCCTGGGGCAATCCCTGGGGAGCGGCGCAATTCGGCTCCTCCTTCTTCATGATCACCGGTTTCCACGGCACCCATGTCACGTTCGGCGTGATCTTTCTGTTGATCATCGCGCGCAAGGTCTGGCGCGGTGATTTCGACACGGAGCGGCGCGGCTTCTTCACCAGCCGCAAGGGCCGCTACGAGATCGTCGAGATCACCGGCCTTTATTGGCACTTCGTCGATCTGGTCTGGGTTTTCATCTTCGCATTCTTCTATCTCTGGTGAGGAGGGCACCATGGCTCATGCCGAGGCACATGCCGCACAACACGTGGCTCATGCGCAACAGCAACAACACCCGATCAAGCTCTACCTGCTGGTCTGGGGCCTGCTCTTCGTGCTCAGCACCTTTTCCTACCTGGTCGATTATTTCGGGTTGCAGGGATATCTTCGCTGGTCGCTCATCCTGATATTCATGATGCTGAAGGCCGGGCTTATCGTCGCGGTGTTCATGCATATGGCCTGGGAGCGTCTCGCGCTGATCTACGCGATCCTGCTGCCGCCGCTGCTGGTCCTCGTTTTCGTGGCGCTAATGGTATCGGAGTCGAATTACATCCTTTTCACCCGCCTCGCCTTCTTCGGCACGGGGTCCTGACGGCCAGGACAGCATAGGCCTGCCGACACGCCCGATGCCTCTGTCGGGGAAGCCGGGCTGATGACCGGGTGCTTGACCAGAATGCCTGGTCCGTCACATCGCAAGCGGCATCGCCCCTGCCGAACGAATGGGAAAAAATGAGAAATGAGTGCGTTTTCTGCCCGCTCGCAACGGGTTAGGCTATATAAATCAGGTCAAATCAATGATTCTTACGTGAGTGACCCAAAATTCATCGCCATGGAGTAGCAGTTTCAGCTGAACTCACTTGCGCATTAAATCTCCAAAAACTATTTACTTAGTAAGAAATAATAGATTTTCGTTCTTTGCGCGTCGCCATCCGGCACGTGCGCGATCGACACCATCCGAGTCCCACAATGCTTACGAAAAAAGGCAAGTACGGATTGAAGGCGCTTGTTGATCTGGCACGCCTTGGTCCTGGAGAAACCGCGTTCGTGACGGAGATTGCGACACGCAACAATATTCCAAAGAAGTTCCTCGACACGATCCTCTTGGAACTGCGCAACACCGGCATCCTGCGCTCGAAGAAGGGTCCCAACGGCGGCTATTCGCTGTCGAAACCCGCCTCGGAAATCATGATCGGCCAGGTCATCCGCGCGCTTGACGGGCCGCTCGCTCCCATCCGCTGTGCGAGCCGGACGGCTTTCGAAGCCTGCGACGACTGCAACGACCCGGTCGGCTGTCAGGTTCGCCTGTCGATGACCGAGGTTCGCGACGCGATCGCGACCATTCTCGACAACATGACGCTTGCGCAGTTCGTCGCCAAGGATCGCAAGGAAACCGTCGCGGACGCGCTCATCGCCGGCGAATAGGCTAGGCCTTACGCTCCTATCCGGTAAACAGCGTACGCCCGAGCTCGGCCAGCAGGCGGTCGGCGTCGCGCGCGCCGTCGCACGGAGCGGCGATTTCGATCGCAGTAGCAACTCTGCCCACCTCAAGGACACCGGCCGGCGTGGAATTGACCTGTGCCAGGTCGAGGGCGGTCGAGGCCCGATCGATCAGCGCCGCCAGCGTCTCGATCTCGACCTGGAGCCGTCCGATCCGCTCATCCCAGGGCCGGTTTTGCGAAGGTTGGCCGCCGCGCCACAATGCCAGAGTTGCGGCGAGGTGACGGCGTTTTTCGCCGAGGACGGTTGCGGCATGAAGGATAGTCCCGAGCGATCGAGAAAGAAGCAGGGCATCGCGGTTAAGGGCAAGCACCGAGTCGGCCGGCACATGCGCCTCGCCGAGACGGTAGAGTGCCGGCTCGCCAGCGCGGACGATATCGGCCTGGGTGCTGCCACGCTGGACGAGCAACAGGCTCGGCGCCTCGGCGTCGTTTCGCGCCAGCACGGCGAACCAATCCGGCTCGCCGAGACTGGCCGCCTCGAGTGCACCGCTCAATTTGAACCCGATACCATCGGGAATGTAGCGTTGCGTTGCAGCCTGACCTCCAGCGCCCGCTGCCGACAGCCTCTCACCAGAAGCCACGCGCAAATAGATGCTGCGCCGCTGTTCTTCGCTGCCGGCGTTGCGGACCAATTCGAGCGCGCGGAGGTGGTTGACCAGGGCGCCGGCGGCGGCCGGCTGCACTTCGGCGATCTGCGAAACGGCCTGGGCTATCAATCCGTTCGATACGTCGGCGCCATCGAAATCCGAGGGGATGGAGATAGCCAGGAGGCCGCACCGCGTCAGGGCGTCTGCCAGAACAACGGCCGGAGCATCGGCGCCGAGTGCGACAACCTCGCCGGCCGCCGTCAACACTTCCTCGTCGGAGGCAATTCGATGCGGCACCGGTCGCAGACGCTCATGCAGATGTGTAATGGATCCCATCTCTCATGCATCCTTGCTGATGCTGGCCCGGCCGGACCGGCAGTTCGATTGTGAAGGCGGCTTCGGACGGAGCGGCCGGCCCCCATTCAATTGAGCGGACCGGTATCCGGGCTGAGGCCGCGTACACTCGCCATCCCGCTCTAGAGAACCGGGAACAATCCCCAGAACAGCGCCTGCTCGCGTGTCTGTTCCTCGTCGCTTCGCTCGACCGCGCCGGTCTTCATCTCATCGGCTGCTTTCTCGGGCGCGCTCTCCGAGCCGATATCCCTCAGCCGGGCCTGCTCGCGCCAAGGCGCGAAAAGATCGAAGGAAAAGTTCACAATACCGAGCGGCATTTGGTCATTCCTCCCGTTGAACCCTTCGTGAGCCGGCGGATAGTGTCGCCGCATTCTGCTCATTCGTCAATAATTTCGATATAAACTGTACAGTATGCGCCGGCTGGTCGGTCCGGTCGTTTGGGTGAATCCGGGCGGAAAAGCGCGCGCATTCGCTTCCTCCGCCTCTAGCGGGAAAGCGCAAAGTACCGGCCTTCCCGGTAGATCAGGGATCCGCCTCCGCCGATGCGTATGCCGACCACACGGCCAAGCACGATTGCGTGGCTGTGCCGTTCAATGGCCTCCTCGACCTCGCAGTCGATGGCCGCCACCGCATCCTGAAGGACCGGCGCTCCGCTGGCAAGGCGGGTCCATTCGGCACCACGATAGCGATCCTGGCCCTTGAGCCCACCGCGGCCGGCGAATTGGTTGGCAAGCACTTCGTGGTGTTCGCCGACGATGTTGACGCAGAAATGACCGAACCGTTCGACGACGGGCCAGGTCGAGGAGGAACGATTGAGCGAGACGAGCATACGCGGCGGCTCGACGGAGAGAGCCGTGGCCGATGTGACCGTGGCCCCGGTCCGCGCTGCGCCCTCTCCTGCCGTTATGATGCTGACGCCGCCGCCCAAGGAGCGTAATGCCTTCTTCAAACTGTCGGCATCGGCCGGCCGGCTCGTGGAATGGCTGGCGATCCCTTCGACATCGAAGGTCCGCACTGAAGGCTGAACCGACATCCCATCACTCCTCTCTTCCGCAATTCCAGGGTTGCTCGATTGGTAGCAGCGGCGGCACGGCTCCCATAGACATCGAATTTCTTTATCTATATAGTTTATAGAAAATATGACCATAGGCCGCAAGGGGCACTTGGAAGCCGCCGCTCGAACCGAAGGGAGATCGGAATGCTGCGTATAACGCTGCCATTGCAGAAGCAAGTCTCGCCGGTGCCGACAATCAGCAGAGTGGTCATTGTCGGCGGAGGCTTCACCGGAGCCACGATCGCGCGGCTGCTTGCCCTGCACGGGCAATACTGGCCTCACGAAATCGTCGTCCTCGAACCCCGGGCGCATCTCTGTGGCGGCTTGGCCTACCATACCGATGATCCGTCGCTTCGCCTCAATGTCGCGGCCCACCGGATGCGGGCGGTACCGGGCGATCCGCAAGCCTTTGTCCGCTGGCTGTCCAACTCGGGGCGTCTCGAGCGGGATCCGGGTGCCGAGGCGAATGGCGCGATCTATGCGCGAAGAGGCGATTTTGCCGCCTTCATGGCCGAGCAGATCCAGCCCTTTCTCGAAAGCGGAATCGTCAAGCATCTGCGCGAGCGCGTCGAGCGCATTCACCGTCGGCACGGCCACTGGCAGATCGAGGGAGATGGCGGCGCGATATTGCAGGCAGACGTCGTCGTTGTTGCGACCGGCCATCCGCCGCCGACCCCGCCAAGGGAGCTTGCCTCTCACCTGAGCAGCGATCCTCGCTTCATAACGAACCCTTCGCGGCCTGATGCTCTCCATGCGATACGCCCGAACGACAAGGTCTTCGTCGCCGGCGCCGGTCTGACGGCTCTCGACGCCGTGGCAGCGTTGCGAGCTCGACGCCATCACGCGGAGATCACGCTCTTTTCGAGAACAGGACATCTGCCGCAGCCGCAGGCCGCTGGCGACTTCGCGCCGCATGGCGACTTCCTTATCGGGGTTCCAAACACCGCACTTTCTCTCCTGAAGCGAGTGCGCTTCGCGCTTAAGGAGGTGACGGAAAACGGCCTGCCCTGGCAGAGCGTCTTCGAGGCCTTGCGCCACCAGGGGCAAGCCATCTGGCGGGCATTGCCGCTCGTCGAACAGCAACGCGTTCTCCGTCATCTTCGCCGGCGCTTCGAAGCGCACCGCTTTCGTATGCCGCCGCAGATCGCCGACCTGGTCGATCGCGAAAAAGCGGCGGGCGGGCTCCGAGCCTGTACCGGACGGATCGTTGCAGTCCAGCCCGGCCGCGAGGAGATCGCCATCGACATTGCGACGAAACCGCACGGGACGGTGGAGCACCGCGCTGCACAGTGGGTCCTCGTGGCGACCGGACCCGACCACAGGAACGTTATCGGCAGCCAGGGCTGTCTTGCCGGGTTGGAACGCCTCGGCCTCCTCACGAAGGACCCGCGCGGTCTCGGCATCGCGTGCGATCACGACAGCCGCGCCTTGGCGCGGGACGGCTATCCAGTAGAGGACCTGTTTATCGCCGGGCCGCTGGCGCGTGGGACCTTCGGCGAACTCACCGGCGTGCCGGAGATCGCGGCCCAGGCAGAAAGGATCGCCCAACAGATCCTGGCGATGAGTTTCGCAACGACGCGGACAATCACGATCCGGTCGATGTAATCGGACGTACCAAGCTCAGGGCGTTCCCAATTTGCGCCGAGCATGGCATCCAGCAGGCTGTGCTCGAAGACAGCCCGAATGGCTTCCTGCCGTCTGCACTGTCCTTTTGGCCATTGGAGGATCGAGGCGATGCGGCGGTATCAGCCCACTCTCATGTTCGCCTTTTCAAGCAGCAGGCATAGAAATTCTCCCGCCCGATTTTCTCGGACGTCGTGTTTCGCATGAG
>MBFK01000140.1 GCA_001704765.1 Sinorhizobium shofinae | reverse complement strand
AAACGAAGTAATAATGATTAGGATGGTGTCGCATTTCTAAGTTGATTACTTTGTCTCATCTTTAAATAGCTGTGACATGATGTGTAGCTGGGTGGGTTCAAGGATGAAGCGCGACTTGCAATAGATAACAACGGTTTATCGCTCGCAAGGAATGGTTCATGAAGCGCACCTACTCCCAGATCGACATGGATGAACGCCGCAAGATTGCCCGCTGGCGGACGGCAGGCGTGAGTGTCGAGGTGATTGCCGAGAAACTTGGACGTCATCGCTCGACGGTTTTCCGCGAGATTAAGCGCAATACCTTCATCGATCCGCAGATGCCGGACCTCAACGGCTACTATTGCGTCACGGCCAACGAGATGGCGCGCGAGCGCCGCGCCAAGCTCCGCAAGCTCGTCCGCTTCTCCCATGTGCGGCAGTCGGTCATCGAGCGGATCATGCATGGCTGGTCGCCGCAGCAGATCGCCGGCCGGATGCGGCTGGAACGTCATCCGGTCTCAATCAGCCATGAGACGATCTACAAGTTCGCCTACTCGCCGGACGGCCATGCGATCAACCTGTGGCGACATCTGCCAGAACGCCGCGCCAGGCGCAGACCGCGGCATGCGAGACGGCGCCATGGCCGCCGTTTCAGCCCAGAGCTCAACATTCTTCACCGTCCCGACGCCGTCGCCGCGCGCAAGCAGTTCGGTCACTGGGAATGCGATCTCATCCAGTTCCGCAAGAAGTTCGGAAAGGCCAATGTCACGTCACTGGTCGAGCGAGTCAGCCGCTTTGCCGTGTTCCTGCGCAACAATGACCGGCAATCGAAACCGATCATGGACGGGCTGATCGAGGTGCTCCAGTCCCTGCCCCATCGCGCCCGTCGTTCCATCACCTTCGACCGTGGAACCGAGTTCACCGACTGGCCCTATCTGCAGGCCGGCATCGGCACCCAGACCTGGTTCTGCGATCCGCAATCGCCCTGGCAAAAAGGCACCGTCGAGAACACGAATGGCCGGGTCAGGAAATGGCTTTCGAGAGAGGTGGATCCGCTGTCGATCACCGACCGCACCTTGAAGGACATTTGCGACCAGCTCAACGCAACGCCACGCAAATGCCTCGGCTATCGAACGCCGGCCGAAGTCTTCCGCCAAAAACTCCTCGCCCAGATCAGGCGCACCGGTTAGCATCCCGAAAACCGCAAGTCGCGGTTCGCCGTGAACTCACACCATCTTATCGGGGGCAACCACCCTCGCCAGCCAAAAAGCCAGGACGATCGCGCCGCGATTACTCCATGTTCGAGGATCGTGGGCCGCCCTGTTCGCTCCTGGTGTTTATCGACGATGCGACGGGCAAGCTGATGCAGTGTAAGCGCTGTTGCGGGACTACCCACCTTTCGGGCCTGAGCTCAATCCAAGACGCCGGCATGGATCAAACGCGATCCAGGAACTCAAGCACTCGGATGGTGAGTAGCGCGGTTGCATCCGCGTCATACGACGGGAGCGAGCTGTCGGCGAAGTAGTGCTGATCGCCGGGGTACAGGAAAAGCTCCGCTTCCTCGACGTTCTCCACGATCTCGCGGGCGGCGTCGATGTCGCCCTCGCCGACGAAGATCGGGTCGTTGTCCATACCGTGAATTTGGACCGCGACGCCGTCCGGCCAGGGTCCGAAGGCCCACTCGCCACTGATTGGCAGGCAAGAGTAGAAGAGCAGGGCTCCGCGGGCTCCGGGCCGTGTCTGTGCCAGCTTCTGCGCCGGCAGCACACCGAACGAGAACCCGGCGTAGACGAGCTCGGGAGGCAGTTGGTCGGCGAAGCGGACGCCGCGCTCCCGCATGTCGTCGAATCCGATCTCACCGATATAGGCGAGACCCTCATTGATGCTCTGGAACGTGCGTCCGTCGAACAGGTCCGGCGTGTGCACGATGTGACCGGTGGCCCGCAAGTTGTCGGCGAACGCGCGCACACCCGGGGTCAGCCCCTGTGCGTGGTGGAACAACAAGACCTCGGCCATACGGAGCCTCCGGGTGGGATGGTCTGGCGCACGTTCGGCCACTCTACAGAGTCATCGCCTCGCCGGGAAGAGTGCGGACACGTTACAGAAGTAACGTCGGCGACACCGGTGATGGACGTCATGAATCGGCTCGAATAAGCGGTGCTCTCAGGCCGCGGCCTTGGGCATCGTGCCTGCGGCGTAAGCCCAAGGCAGCCCTAAGATCGTCAATCCTACCGCCGGAAGCCGATTCACCCCAGCCAATACCTCGGCCCCGGCCCCTTGCGTCCTGCCACATCAGCAGGGTTCGCCAGGCTACACCGGTCGATCGACAGACAGCCGCACCCGATGCACTCGGTAAGCCCGGACCGCAGGCGCTGCAATTCGGCGATGCGTTCGTCGATGCGCTTTGCCCATTCGCCCGACAGGCGCGACCAATCCCGACGCGACGGCACCCGATCGGCCGGCAACTTGGCGAGCTCGACGCCGATCTCTTCGAGCGTCAGCCCGATCCGCTGCGCAAAGACGATGAAGGCAATCCGGCGCAGCACGGACCTCGGATAACGCCTATGCCCCGAGCCGGCCCGCTCGGACACGATCAGTCCGCGCTCCTCGTAGAAACGCAGGGCCGATGATGCGACGCCGCTGCGCCGCGACACGTCGGTGATGGTCAGCATCGAATCCATGCAGCAAGGAAAGCACGATTGCCGCTTGACTTCAAGTTAACTTGAACTTGTAGCAATGACTCCGTACCGATTGAAGGAGCACCGGCAATGCAAACAAATACCGATCTTCAGGGGCTTCGCGTGGCGGTTACGGGCGGCACGTCCGGCCTCGGACTGGCGCTTGTGCGGCAGCTCACCGCGCAGGGCGCGTACGTCGCCTTCGTTGCCCGCACCGCCGCCAATGTCGAACGCATCGCGGCCGAGACGGGCGCGCACGGGATTGTCGGCGACGTCGGCAGGAAGGAGGACATCTACCCGACCGCGATGCAGGTCACGGCCAATCTCGGCGGGGTCGACGTCCTGATCAACAATGCGTCGAGCCTCGGTCCTGTCCCTCTGTCGCTTCTTGCCGATACCGATTGCGAAGAACTGGAAGCGGCGCTCGCCGTCAACCTTTTGGGCGCGTTCCGGCTGACGAAAGCCCTGTTCGGTGCGCTTGCCGCGTCCGCACGAGAGGGCCGCGGCGCGTTGGTGATCAACATCTCCAGCGACGCGGCGGTGAACGCCTATCCCGGCTGGGGCGCGTATGGTGCGAGCAAGGCCGCTCTTGCCCATCTGACGGCGATTTGGGACGAGGAGGCGAAACCCGATGGCATAAGGCTCGTCGCGCTCGACCCTGGCGATATGGACACCCCGCTTCACGCGCTGGCGCTTCCGGACGCCGATCCGTCGACCTTGAAAGCCCCCGAGATAGCGGCTGCCGAGATCGTCGAAAAGATGCTCGACGCGCTGCCGGTCCGCGCTAGGCTTCTCGCCGGGGAACAAGCATGATTGCCGACGACCGTTCCGATCGGCGCTCCGCCAGGCTGTTTGTTATGGTGGCGGACGGCACGACGCGAGACCTGCCGCGTGCTGAGCTCGCGACGCTATTCGATCCCGGCGATCTGGTCGTCGCCAATGACGCCGCGACCTTGCCTGCCAGCCTGCATGGTACGCATGTCGCAAGCGGTGAGGCGATCGAGATCCGCCTGGCAGGCTGGCTGTCGCTTGCCGATCCAACCCGCTTCGTGGCGATTGCCTTTGGCGCGGGCGATTACCGCACGCTGACGGAAGACCGGCTGCCACCGCCTTCGCTGTCGCCAGGCGATCGCCTTCGGCTTGGCCCTCTGGAAGTCGTGGTCGAGCGCCTCCTCGACCATCCCCGCCTTCTTGAATTGCGCTTCCTAGACAACCGCGCAGCGGTGCTTGCAGGAATGGCGCAGCACGGCCGGCCGATCCAATACGCGCATGTTCCCGAGCCGCTGGCACTGTGGGATGTTTGGACGAAGATTGCCGCCCGGCCGTTCGCGTTCGAGGCGCCGTCGGCAGGCTTCGCGCTCGACTGGCGCACGCTTCAAGCCTGGCGTCGGCGCGATGTCGGATTCGCAGCGCTCACGCATGCCGCGGGCGTTTCTTCCACCGGCGATCCCGCGCTCGACTCGCGCCTTCCCTTCGACGAGCCGTACCGCATTCCTGAGCGCACCGCGGCGCAGGTCGCGCGGGCGAAGCGCCGCGGCAGCAGCATCATCGCGATCGGCACGAGCGTGGTGCGCGCGCTTGAGGCAGCCGCCAATCCCGATGGCAGCGTGCGCGCCGGAAATGGCACTGCGACAGGGCGCATCGCGCGGGGCACGCCGCTTCGCGTGGTCGATGCGATTCTCACGGGCGTCCACCAGCCCGGCGAAAGCCATTTCGAGGTCCTGCGCGCCTTCGCCGACGATGCCCTGCTCGCCAAGGCCTCCGCAGCGCTCACCGCGTCCCGCTACCGCGCGCATGAATTCGGCGATTCCGTGCTGCTTAATTCCCAACCGCTGCTTCTATCGGCGCGAACAGACCTGACCGAGGTGCTCGAGGCGAAGCCTCTGATCGAGGCGTGGCTATGATGTCGGCAAGATTGACGGTGTTCTCGGCGCTCGGCGCGCGCTCGAAGTGAAAATCTAGCCGATGGCTGCGCCAATTCGACTCCGCTCAAGGCCAGGGATCAACAGTCCCCTGTGGCCGAGACGACTGCTTTTGCCGGTCAGGCTGTCCGTCTGCAATGGGCGCGGTGAGCGGACTTTTGAACCCGGACATCGAGCCATTGGGCCGCCGATGTGCTCACTTCACAAGTCGGAGTGTCCGAAGGTATGAGCAGCAGCGCCCTGTCCGATCGTACTCAGCTCATCGGAAGTCCTGCGGCATGTCGGCATCCAGTCGTGCCGCATCAGCGCAAAACTGGGTCTTTGCCCAGGATTTGACAGTGAAGTCGCGGCGGGTTTTCCCTGGTGACGGCGCTTCGAAAGTTGTGCAGGCCCTCCACCCATTGAGTCCAGGCCTTCGATGTTGCTGGTCGTCGTATAATGGAGTCGCGCTTGCTCCCCGTCAGTCAGATTGACTTGCATCTCGGTTGCAAGAACCAAGGTGATTTCATCCTGGACGGCGAAAATGTCGCCCATTGATCGGTCGTATCGTTCGGCCCAGAGGTGCGCTCCGCTGGTGGCGTCGATAAGCTGTGCGCTTATGCGAATGCGGTCGGCGCACTTGCGAATGCTGCCCTCCAAGACATATTGCACTCCAAGCCGCTTCGCCGCCTCGCGGACGTCGATGACGTGCCCCTTGTACACAAAGCTGGAAGTACGGGCGATGTCACGTAAGCCGGCCAGTTTGGAGCTTCGGCCTCACCCGTTGGCGCAAGCCAGCGTGTTGCGGCGGAATGAACAGATCGCCTTTGGGGCGAGGCGGCCCCAGAGGCCCTTGTCTGCTTTGGGCCACCTGCCTGAATTCAGCCTTGGCAAGCGAACTTCTGCTATCGGAATTGGACCTGGACGTCTCAGATGGCTGGTGAGCGGTCGTCTAGCTTGGTCCGAACCCTAAGGCGTGTTCAGTACGAATATCCTGCATTATTATGTATAACCGTTAGGCGTCGCTCTGTCGCAAGTCGGCTGCGCTTTTGCCGACGAGTCGCTCAACGAGGCGAGCTGCCTCCTCTGCAATAGCCGGGATGGTGCCTGATTTTCGCGTCGAACCGAAATCGAGACCGGCGAAAAACAGGCCTGGAACAGCGCCCACTCCATCCTCGTGTACGGGCTGGCCGGCTGCGTCGAGGGCGCCGGAGAGCCGCACCCACGAGAAATCGCCAGTGAAGCCCGTGCACCAGACCACCGATCTAACGCCGCTAGCATTCCAGTCGATCGACCGGATTGGCGAATCGGGCAGTCGCGGTTCAACTGTCTCGGCTGGGTCGTTCTCGGCTGGTGGCGCATCAAGGCCGGCACGCTCGATATAATCGTCAATCAGCCGCTTGGCATTCGCGGAAACCTCGTCGGCATATCGCATATTGCCGTCGAGTTCGTTGCCGAATATGAGGCTGCCATTCTCGTGGCCCCTGAAGCGGCCGACCAACACCACCCCTTGCGCGCTTAGCGATTGCAGGCTGATCGTGTGGGTCGCGCCGACCAGCGCGCGGGCTGGAAGCTTACCGGAGGGCAAGACGAGTTCCCTGCGGGGGACGTCGAGAAAGCCGGACAGCGTCAACCAATTAAGTATGTTGCCCCCGCGGTAGTGACGGACCCAACGGCCGTTGCGGCCGGTCGCCAGAAAGACCGTGCGCCCGGCTAGTGCTAGATCCTCGGCGATCTGGCCGCCCGATTGGCCGCTGCCGACCACCAGCACCGCGCCATTCTCGAGATCGGCGGCGCTGCGGTAGGCCGAAGAATCGACTTGCTGAAGGGCGATCGGCAAATCCGCCGAGCCTGGTGGCCGGACCTGTCGGTTTTGGTCGCCGGTGGCGATGACCACATTGCGCGCCAGAAGCGCGCCACGAGCCGTGGTGACGCGAAAAAGCCCATTGTCATTCGTCAGCTCATTCACCGGAGTTTGGGTGATTACCGGCAGGCAGTGGCGCTTGGCATAGCCTTCGAGATATGCCACGAACTCGTGGTGGGTTATCGCGCCCCAAGGATCGGGACCCTCGTATGAGTCACCAGGTAAGATGGAACGGATTGTAGGCGAGTTCAGTCTAAACGAGTTCCATCGCTGCGTTCTCCAGGTCTCGCCGATCCGGCCTCGATCAAGCACCTGGTGATCGCGGCCCTCCCGCTTTAGATAATAGCTGATGCCGAGACCCGCCGAGCCGGCACCAATCACGAGCGCGTCGAGAACCTCGCTCATGCGTCCCCCTGCCAAACTACAGGTCTATATATCACTGCATGCCGCGGCTTCTGGCAAGGATACAGTTCCATCAGAGGTCCGCTGCGGACGCTATGCAGAAGGGTCGAATCCGGATTGTCACACTCCCCGCTTGTTAGGCGATCGGGAGACGCAGGATGGGATGGGTTTTGATGAGCGAGCGCGAACTCAATCGGTTGTCGGAGTTCATTGACGGTCGTCATCGCCCGGCGCGGCTCGATGGAAAGCCTTCCATTCACCTCCGTGTGGCGAGCCCCGTTGATCGGATGCTATAGTCGGCTGAGCAACTCCGACTTCTTGGCCTCGAATTCCTGATCCGTGAGAATGCCTTTCGCATGAAGTGCCGCGAGGCGTTCGATCTTGTCGAAGATGTCCTCATCCGACCGAACCGCCTCCGGCGCTGGATGTGCCCCTTGTTGTGGCTCGGCGGATTCCGATGCGAATATCGACGGTGCAGCTGTGGCGGCGGATGTTCGGGTACCCGGCGTGTCCGTCGGTTCCTTGCCGCCCTGCCGTACCACATCCAGTTCCGAAACTTTCACCAGCCCATGCTGAGAGGTAAAGCTCAGCGACTGGTCGCCGCTTTGCTGCTGCGAGAACCCGCCAATGCGATGGTCCTTCGTGTCATAGACCGTAACCCGGCCGCCGATATCGATCGCCAGCCGTCGGATTGTCGGAAAAAAGGCATAGCGCAGGTCATTCTGCGCCCCGGTCGAGGCAGGATGCCCTAACTCCTCGGGCCACCAGTTCCCAGCCGACAGCGCGCCAGGCACGAATAGGCTGACGCCGCCGCCCTGACCTTGATATTGGGACTGGCGCGACGTCTGCGGGCCTAGCAAATCCATGCCGCGCACCAAGGCCGCAAGCTCGGAACAAATCCCGGCCACCTTCGCCTTCAGCGCATTGTTGAACATGTCGCCGACCATGATCATGCCGCCCTGCGACCATTGCCCCATCCCACCCAGATCGGGATGGTTGAACTGGGCCTGTGTCGCCTGCCCGGCGATAATCGCCATCAGAAGGTGCTCCACCGCGCCGAAGCTGACCCCGTACCGCTCTGCAATCCCTCCCAAGGTCCGTCGGCCCTCTTCACTGAGTTGTCTCATCGCGATCGCTTCCTTACTCCTCTCCGCTGAGGACGCATGTCTGTCCCGTTTCGTATTTAGATGGAGACTCCAGCGTCGCGGAGTCCGTCCACCAGCCGGTCGAACAGATCGGGATCTTGGTAGGGTAAAGCCCGCTTGAGGTGGTCGATCGAAAAGTTCGGGTTGACCTCCAGTACCTCACGCCAATAGCGTCGCGCTTCTTCGTGGCGCCCGATGCGACCATAGAGGCAGGCGAGATAAAAACGCGTCATGTCCGATCGCGGCGCAAGCGTGAGCCGCCGCTTGAAGGCGATCTCGGCCTCGTCAAAGCGCCCGAGGCTCAAGAGAGCCCTCCCCAGGAAATGCAGCGACAGGTCGAACTGCGGGTCAAGCCGGTGGGCCCGCGTGTACAGCGCCAGGGCGTCTTCGTGCCGACCTTGGAAATCCCTTATCTGGCCAAGTGCCGTATAGGCGCTGGCCGAATTGGGGTCGAGTTCGATCGCCCGCTCTGCAGCGCGCTCCGCCTCGTCCAGACGCCGCATCCAGGAAAGGGCAAGCGACAGTGCGCGATGGCCTTGCGGCTCGGTCTCGTCCGTATCAATTGCCTTTTGGGCCAGTTCGAGCGCCTGTGTGAGATTGTCAGGCGTCGCGCCGTTCCACTGATTGATGAAGTCGGTTAGGGCGATGATCGAAAGCAAAGCATAGGCAGCTGCCATCCCCGGATCGATTTCGATGGCGCGCTCCAGCATGCTGCGCGCCTCCGTGGACGATTGGGAGTTGAACTGCAGGATGGCCTGACGGGCGCGGACGAGCAGGTCATAGGCTTCCGGATCGACCTTGGCGCGGCTCTCGCGCCGCTCCTCTTCGCCGGCTGTCAGCTTCACCTTGAGCGCGTTGACGATAGTGCGGGTCACCTCGTCCTGAACCGCGGAGATATCTTCAAGCCCGCGATCGTAGCGCTCGGCCCACAGGTGACCGCCGGTCGTACCGTCGATCATCTGGGCGTTGATGCGGATACGGTCGGCGGCCCTGCGCACGCTGCTTTCCAGGACATAGCGGACGCCGAGTTCCCGGCTCACCTTGCGGATGTCCGGAGACTTGCCCTTGTAGGCGAAAGAGGAATT
>MBFK01000164.1 GCA_001704765.1 Sinorhizobium shofinae | reverse complement strand
TCAAACACAACCGAACCCAAGGAAAAGCCGCCAGTTGAAGGTGTTTTACCCCTTGTGTTCTTTCATTGGAGAAAACCATGATCACCTGCTTCATCCGCTATGAGATCGATCCGTTCCGCAAGGACGATTTCGCCGCCTATTCCCGCAATTGGGGCGAGGCTATCCCACGCTGCGGCGCCGATCTCATCGGCTATTTCGGTCCCCATGAAGGTTCGGCGACGACCGCCTACGGCGTCTACAACATCGAAAGCCTTGCCGCATACGAGGCCTACCGCGCCAGGCTTGCCGCCGATCCGCTTGGTCGCGAGAACTACGAGTTCGCCCGGCGCGAGCGCTTCATCCTGAAAGAGGACCGCATCTTCTTGAAGAACGTCTCGCTGCCGCATGGAAAGGAGTGATGCGATGATCGCGGTGATTTTCGAAGTCCTGCCGGCCGAGGGCAAACGCGACACCTATCTTGGCCTTGCCGCCGATCTGCGTCCGCTTCTGGATGGGATCGACGGCTTCATCTCGATCGAGCGCTTCCAGAGCCTCGCGGATCCGAACAAGTTGCTGTCGCTCTCCTTCTGGCGCGACGAGGCGGCGGTGAAGACTTGGCGCAACGGCGCCGAGCATCGCGCGGCGCAAGCGGCCGGGCGCGGCGGCGCCTTCGCCGACTACCGGCTGAGGATCGCGGCGGTCACCCGCGACTACGGCCTCAACGATCGCGATGAAGCGCCGGCAGACAGCCGCCAATGGCACGACGAGGATGGTGCCGTCTGAAGGAGGGCGGTACTGGCAGCGACGCGAATTTTTCCGGAGGGCCTTCAGGCTTTGGTAACCATCTTCGGTAACCATAAGTGCTATAGTCAGTCCCGAGTAAGCGTATTTGCGAGTTGCCCATGTCTTCAGTTGTTTCGCTTGCCGAAATCTCCCGTGCCGCCCGTCCGCTGAGCTGGCTGGACAGCATCATCAAGGGAGATTGCGTGGCCGCGCTGAACGCGCTTCCCGACAATTCGGTCGACGTCGTCTTCGCCGATCCGCCCTATAATCTCCAACTCGGCGGCATGCTGCACCGGCCCGACCAGTCGCTGGTCGATGCGGTCGATGACGAGTGGGACCAGTTCGCTTCCTTCGAGGTCTATGATGCATTCACCCGCGCCTGGCTACTTGCCTGCCGCCGCGTTCTGAAGCCGACTGGCACGCTCTGGGTCATCGGCTCCTATCACAACATCTTCCGGGTCGGCGCGATCCTGCAGGACCTGCATTTCTGGATCCTCAACGACATCATCTGGCGCAAGACCAATCCGATGCCGAACTTCAAGGGCCGCCGCTTCCAGAACGCCCATGAGACGCTGATCTGGGCGACGCCGAATGCCAAGGCGAAGGGCTACACCTTCAACTACGAAGCGATGAAGGCGGCGAACGACGATATCCAGATGCGCTCCGACTGGCTGTTTCCGATCTGCTCCGGCTCCGAGCGCCTGAAGGGCGACGATGGCAAGAAGGTGCATCCGACCCAGAAGCCGGAAGCGCTGCTCGCCCGCATCCTGATGGCCTCGACCAAACCCGGCGACGTGGTGCTCGATCCCTTCTTCGGCTCCGGCACGACCGGCGCCGTCGCCAAGCGCCTCGGCCGCCATTTCGTCGGCATCGAGCGCGAGCAGGACTATATCGACGCCGCCGCCGAACGCATCGCCGCAGTCGAGCCGCTCGGCAAGGCCACGCTTTCCGTGATGACCGGCAAGAAGGCCGAACCGCGCGTGGCTTTCAACACGCTCGTCGAGAGCGGGTTGATCAAGCCCGGTACGGTCCTGACCGATGCCAAGCGCCGCCATAGCGCGATCGTGCGCGCCGACGGCACGCTGGCATCCGGCGGCGAGGCCGGCTCGATCCACCGCCTTGGCGCCAAGGTTCAGGGCCTCGACGCCTGCAACGGCTGGACGTTCTGGCACTTCGAAGAAGGGAACACCCTGAAGCCGATCGACGAACTCAGATCCGTCATTCGAAATGACCTGGCAAAACTGAACTGATCAACCAGTTCCGCCTGGGTCTTCGAAAGGCGCTCCCTCCGGTTTTGTGCCTTCAGTCCCGGAAGGAGAGCTTTAAACGCCCGGAATCCATCGAGGATTCCGGGCGTTTGTATGAGGAATGCCGGGTGCAATGCGGGGCACCGCAAAACGCCAAGCCCCCCGCAGTGCGACGGGCTTTGCTTCAAAGAGCTGGGTCTCTCAGAGGAAGAAGTCGTCGACGCTCAGGCTGGTGACGCCATTCACCTTGATCTGGAAGTCGGCGTAGCCGTCGCCGTTGACATCCCCGGAGACGATTCCGGAGCGGAAGTTCAGTTCGCCGGCGTCGCCCGAAAAGGCGCTGCTACCGATGAAGACGAACTCCTGGTTACCGCTCCAGGTCGTGTCGGCGTCGATCGTCGAGAGGTCGATCACGTCAAATTCCGAACGGTGGAAATCGGTGATCACGTCGCGCCTGGTGCCGATGACCGATTCGCCGATCGAGTTGAAATCGAAGCTGTCGGTGCCGGTCCCGCCGACCAGGTAGTCGAAGCCCGTGCCGCCGCGCAGGATATCGGCGCCGGAACCGCCATAGAGATCGTCGTCGCCGCTGCCGCCGTCGAGGAAATCGTCGCCGCCGAGACCCTCGAGAATGTCGTGGCCACCGAGACCCCGCAGCACGTTGGCGACCGAGCTACCGGTAATGTCGTCATGGCCGTAGTTCGTGCCCGTGGCATTCTCGATGCTGATCAGGTCCTCGCGCCGGCCAGTGCCCGTGGTCGCATACTTGTAGCCGAGGTCGATCGTGACACCTTTGCCGCGCTCCGAGCTCCAGTCGTCCTGGAACTGATAGCTGATCGTGTCGATGCCGGTACCGCCATTGAAGTAGTTGTTGAAGCCGACCGAGAGGAAGGTGTCGTTGCCGCTCTCGCCATAGTAGTCGCTGGCATAACCTTCGATCTCGAAGCTGTCGTTGCCGCTGCCGCCGTAGACGACGTCGTACGAGCTCGTGTCGCGTGCCCGGATGTCGGCGACATAGATGTCGTTGCCGGCGCCCAGATAGATGTCGTTGCCGCCTTCGAAGTAGTTCACCACGAGGTCGTGGCCGTAGCCAGCATCGACATAGTTGTATCCGCCGTAACTGTCGGTCCTGTTCAGGTAGATGTCGTCGTCGCCGTCATAAGCATAGATCTCGACGGCGATATAGCCGTTCTGCTTGAGGATATCGGCGTAGTTCGTACCGTAGATGCGCGTGACCATTGCTCGACCTTTCTAGCGAAGGCGTTGAAATCTAACGCGGATCATGGGGCAATGAAGCTGAATGGCGGGTGAACCGATTGCGGCGCTTTCGTGAATTCACCGGGGCGGTTCGATAGCGGAATACGGCTGCGCCACCGAAACGGCTGCCGGGTCCATGTCGTGGAGATCACCTAGCGGTTGCACGCCAAAGGCTGCCAGATCGGCTCTCAGCACTCGCGCATCGGTAAAATAGACGGCATGCCAGCCGGCGGCCCGGGCGCCTTCGACATTGGCCAAGCTGTCGTCGATGAAGATCGTCGCGGCGGGCTCCAGGCCGAAGGTTCGGGCGTGGGTCCGGTAGATCTCGATATCCGGCTTGATCAGGCCGACGTCGCCGGAAACCGTGACGCCGCGCGGCAGCGTGAGGAATGGAAAGAGCTTCTGCGCCTCGCGAAACGTGTCGGAAGCGAAATTGGTTAGCATCGTCACGTCGCGACCTCCGGCAATCAGGCTTTCCAGGAGCGAGACTGTCTCCGTATAGGCATGCGGTACCATTTCGTGCCAGTGGCGGCGGAAGGCCCGGATCTGCTCTTCCCGTTCCGGATGATCCCGGATCAAGAGCGCCTCGGCCTCCTCCCAGGAACGGCCGCGGTCCTGCTCGACATTCCAGTCGTGGGTGCAGACATTGGCGAAGAACCAATTGCGCTCCGTCTCATCCGGAATGATCCGGCAATAGGGGATCTGCGGGTCGTAATGGATAAGCACCTTGCCGATGTCGAAAACGATATGGCGGATGTCGACGCTGCTCATGTGCAATTCCTGAACGACTATAGACCTGAGCGACCGGCCGGCGGGCCGACCTTGCTTTACACGGGCTGCTTTACACGGCTTTGAACGCGTGCGGTATAGCCTGCGCGATTGCTTTTTTCATGACGGTGGGCAGCGCCTGCGCCTTCAGCGACGCGATCGGCTCCCACCAGCCCTCGGCGCACGCCACCGCCGGCGCGACCTTGGCGCGGTAGACCGAGAGGCGCAGCTCGAAATGCGTGAAGACATGGGTGACCGTGCCGCAAGACTCCCAGGCCGCGGCGAAGGGCTGTGCGTCGATTGAGGTCTCGCCGTCGCGGCGCGCGGTCCAATCGGTGCCCGGCACCTCCGTCATGCCCCCAAGGAGGCCCGTGTCGGCGCGTTTGCGCAGATAGACGGCGTCGGCATTGTCGATCGCGACGAAGGCGGCGCCGAGGCGTAGTGGCCTTTCCTTCCTGGCCGCCTTGCGCGGGAATGTTTCCGGATCGGCGACGGCGAGTGCAAGACAATGCGCGCGGAAGGGACAGAGCGAGCAAGCGGGGCGCTTCGGCGTGCAGATCGTGGCACCGAGGTCCATCATCGCCTGCGCGAAATCGCCTGGCCGGTCGGAGGGCGTCAGTTCCGAGACGAGCCGTCGCATTTCCGGCTTGGCGGCCGGCAGCGGTGTCTCGATCGCATGGAGGCGGGAAATCACCCGCTCGACATTGCCGTCGAGCACGGCACTCTCGCGGTTGAAGGCGATCGCCGCGATCGCAGCGGCCGTATAGTCGCCGATGCCGGGAAGGACCCTCAGTCCTTCTTCGGTTTCCGGGAAGCGACCGCCATGTCCGCGCGCCACCGCCTCGGCGCATTTCTTCAGGTTGCGCGCGCGGGCGTAGTAGCCGAGTCCGGCCCAGGCCTTCATCACCTCCTCGGTCTCTGCCGCGGCGAGATCTTCGACCGTCGGCCAGCGCGTCAGAAACTTCTCGAAATAGGCCTTCACCGCCTGCACCGTGGTCTGTTGCAGCATGACTTCGGAGAGCCAGACATGGTAGGGGTCGGCAACGGCGCCGCGAGCCGCCATCGTTGGTGAGATACGCCAAGGCAGGTCGCGGTGGTGGCGATCGTACCAGTCGAGCAGAAGGATGGCGGCTTCGGTCGCCTTCAGGGTGTTGAGCGTCATTTGCCGGGGAGTCCTTTTCCGGCCTATACTTGGCCGACGCCCGCCCGAGCTTCAAGGCTCGATCGAAATAGCGAACAGAAAGTCGTTCCGGTGAGTGAAGCGAAGTCCCGCAAGGGCGTTGTCCAGATCAGCGAGGTTGCGAACGGACTGATCGATCCGGTTCTGGCCAAGCGCGCCGGCATCAGCACGATGCTGCTCGGCTCCTGGGACGAGATCGCCGGCGCGGAATTTGCCGATTGCACGCGGCCCGAAAAGATCGCCTGGCCGCGCCGCGCCTCCGAGATCGGCAGCGATAGCGGCTACCAGCCAGGCGTGCTCACGGTCGCTTGTGAAGGCGCCAGGGCGCTGTTCCTCACTCATGCCCAGGGCGAACTGATCCAGCGCATCAATGGCTTCTTCGGCTTCTATGCGATCGGCCAGCTGCGCATCGTCCAGAAGCCGGTCGCAGCTCCGCCCAAGCCCTACCGCCGGCCGCGCCCACTGACCGGCGAACCGGCCCGCCTGCTCGACACCATGGTCGAAGGCATCGAGAGCGAGGCGCTGCGGACGGCGCTGAAGCGGCTCGGCACGGCCGTGTTCTCGTCGCGACGCAAGTGAAACTCACCATCAGGTGGTCACATTTCTTTGAATTCAGTTGAGGCACCACCCCTTGCCGCCTTGCGCGCAGCAAGTTATCGAAATCGCACTCCAATTTTCCCCTCATAGATCACGGGTCCAATCCATGTCCGCTTCCGAAACGAGCCTTCCGAAACGCCTGTTGAGTGGTGTCGCCGTTGCGGCGATCGCCCTGGTGCTGGCAGCCTGCAGCGATGAGAAGAAGGAGGCTTCCAAGGCACCGGCTGAAACGTCGGCGAGCGCGGATGCAACGACCACCGCCTCCACCGCTGCGGCACCGGCCACCTCCAGCAAGGCGAAGCCCACCTCCACTGAGGTCGCGCAGGCGTCGGCACCGGCCGCCAAGGTCGAGCTGCCGCAGTCGGAAGGCAGCGTCGACGTGAAGAAGCTGATGGAGCCGGGGGCACTGCCGGAAATGGCTCTGGGTGATGCCAATGCACCCGTGACGATCGTTGAATACATGTCGATGACCTGCCCGCACTGCGCCAACTTCCACAACACGACCTTCGATGCCATCAAGGCGAAATATGTCGACGGCGGCAAGGTGCGCTTCATCGTGCGCGAGTTCCCCTTCGATCCGCGCGCGGCGGCAGCCTTCATGCTGGCGCGCTGCGCTCCGGAAGGGCAGTACTTCCCGATGATCTCCATGCTGTTCAAGCAGCAGGAACAATGGGCCGCCGCGGAAAACGGTCGCGATGCGCTGCTGCAGATGTCGAAACTCGCCGGTTTTACACAGGAGAGCTTCGAGGCGTGCTTGACGAACCAAAAACTTCTGGATGATGTGAACGCAGTCATGCAGCGCGGCGCCAAGGAGTTCGGAGTGAAGTCGACGCCGACCTTTTTTGTGAATGGCGAGCACTATTCGGGGGACATGTCGGTTGACGTTATGTCGGCCCTCATCGACAGCAAGCTCTGATCCTTCGCTTTTCCTGACAACGGGCGACGGCGGCAGCCGTGCGCCCGTTTTTGTCGTTGGTGGGATCAACCCCCTCTGCCTTGCTGGGCATCTCCCGCACAAGGGGGGAGGAACGCTAGGAGGACGGCCCTGCGCAAAATTCAGGCCGCAGGTGCCGGTGCCGCAACATTTATCGATCGAGGCGAAGGCTAGTTGGCCGAACGGGGCTTTGCCGCTTGCCAATGTCCCCCCTTGTGGGGGAGATGCCCGGCAGGGCAGAGGGGGGTACTGGTACACGCCATCCACCCCAGCGTTCCACCTATGAAGTTCAACAAGCTTCGCCTGCTCGGCTTCAAATCCTTCGTCGAGCCGACGGAATTCATCATCGAGCGCGGCCTGACCGGCGTCGTCGGCCCGAACGGCTGCGGCAAGTCGAATCTCGTCGAGGCGCTGCGCTGGGTGATGGGCGAGAACTCCTACAAGAACATGCGCGCCTCGGGCATGGACGACGTGATCTTTTCCGGATCGGGCAACCGGCCGGCGCGCAACACCGCCGAGGTCGGCCTTTACCTCGACAATGGCGATCGCACCGCGCCTACCGCCTTCAACGACAGTGATGAGATCCAGGTGACGCGCCGCATCGAGCGCGAGCAGGGATCGGTCTACCGGATCAACGGCAAGGAGGCGCGGGCCAAGGATGTCCAACTGCTCTTCGCCGACGCCTCGACCGGCGCCCGTTCGCCGTCGATGGTCGGGCAGGGGCGGATCGGCGAGCTGATCGCCGCAAAGCCCCAGGCACGCCGACAATTGCTCGAAGAGGCGGCCGGCATTTCCGGCCTACACTCGCGCCGCCATGAGGCCGAACTGCGGCTCAAGGCGGCCGAGACCAATCTTGAACGGCTCGATGATGTCACCTCGCAACTCGAAAGCCAGATCGAAAGCCTGAAACGCCAGTCGCGCCAGGCCAACCGTTTCAAGATGCTGTCGGCGGAAATCCGTCGGCACGAGGCGATCCTGTTCCACATCCGTTGGATGCAGGCAAAGGAAGCGGAAGCTGAAGCCACGAGCCAGCTGAACCAGATCACCGCGCTCGTTGCCGAAAAGGCGCAGGCGCAGATGGAGGCGGCCAAGCATCAGGCAATCGCGAGCCTCAAACTGCCGGAACTGCGCGAGAACGAGGCGAAGCTTGCAGCGGCGCTGCAGCGCCTGCAGATCGCCCGTGCGCAGCTCGAGGAGGATGCGGGACGGATCCTGCGCCGTCGCGACGAATTGCAGCGCCGGCTCTCGCAGCTTGCCGAGGATATCGCCCGCGAGGAGCGGCTCGTCGCCGACAATGCCGGCATTCTCGCACGCCTCGATCAGGAGGAGGAAGAGCTGCGGGAGGTTCTGGAGGAGGCCGACGACCGCGCCGCGGAGATCCGCGGAAGGCTCGAGAAAGCCAATGAGAAGCTTTCCGACAGTGAGGCAGATCTGGCCCGGCTGACCGCCGAGCGCGCCGAAGCGCAAGCCACGCGCAATCAGCTCGACAGGACGCTGCGCGATCTCTCCGAGCGGCAGGCGCGCCTTGCCCGCCAGCTCTCTGATCAGGCGCGCGACCTCGAAGGCATCGACCGCCAGATGGCGGCACTCCCGGACCCGCACGAGAAGCAGGGACAGGTGGAGGCGGCGGAGGCGGCGCTGGAGGAGGCCGAGGCGGTGGTCGTCGCCGTTGAGGAGAGCCTTGCCGAAGCGCGAGCCGAAGAGGCGGGCGCTCGCCCGCCCGTCGATCAGGCGCGGGCGCGGCTGAACGGCATCGAGACCGAGGCCCGCACGATCCGCCGGATGCTGGACGCCTCCGGCGCCAGCACCTATCCGGCGGTTGTTGAAGACATGCAGGTCGAGCGCGGCTTCGAGACGGTACTCGGCGCCGCACTCGGCGACGACCTCGATTCGCCGCTGGAGCAGGCGGCAGCCTCCCACTGGCGCATGCCCGGCGACCACGCGGACGACCCTGCCTTGCCCATGGGCGCCCTGCCGTTGAGCGATTACGTCAGCGCCCCCGAGGCGCTCGGGCGCACGCTTCGCCAGATCGGTATCGTCGAAAGCGAAGCGGAGGCGGAACGCCTGCTGCCGCTCTTGAGGACCGGCCAGCGGCTGGTGACCAGACAAGGCGCAGTCTGGCGTTGGGATGGCCACGTCACCGGATCGGAGGCGCCGAGCGCTGCCGCCCTCAGGCTCGCCCAAAAGAATCGCCTTTCCGAGCTCGAGACGGAGGCGGAGGATGCAGCCGAGGCCCTGGGCCAGGCGGAGGCGGATCTCGCCGCCGCCGGCGCGCACATTCGCTCCGAGGATGAGCGGCTCCGGCTGTCGCGCGATGCCCAACGCATGATTTCCCGGCAGCTCGCCGAGGCGAGAGACGCTCTTGCCGCGGCCGAGCGCGCCTCCGGCGACCTTGCCCGCCGCCGCGCGGTGCTCGCCGAGACGACGCTTCAACTCGAGGGCCAGGTCGAAGAGGCGGCCGAGCAGATCGAGGCGGCGAACGACGCGCTGGCCGAGGCGCCCGACCTCTCTGAGCTCGAGCTACGGCTGCGCACCCGGACGGCGGAAGTTGCTGGCGACCGTGCCGCGGTCGCCGAAGCGCGTGCAACGCATGACGGTCTGGCCCGTGAAAACGAGGCGCGCCTGCGCCGGCTGTCGGCAATCGCCGGGGAGCGCGAGACCTGGAGGGCGCGCGCGGCGAGCGCCGAAGGGCACATTGCAACGCTCCGCAACCGCGAGGCGGAGGCGCGCGAGGAGGTCGAGGAACTCGTCGACGCGCCCGACGAGTTCGAGGAGAAGCGCCGCGCCCTGATGAACGAATTGCAGAAGGCGGAGACGGCGCGCCGGCAGGCGGCCGACATCCTCGCGGAGGCGGAGACCCGCCAGCGCGAGGCAGACCGCCTCGCGGCGACAGCGCTTTCGGAGCTTGCGGAAGCGCGCGAGAAGCGTGGCCGGGCCGAGGAGCGGCTCGTCTCGGCCCGCGAGCGGCGCGTCGAAATCGAGGCGCGCATCCTGGAGGCGCTTTCCTGCGCACCGCACGAGGCGATGCGCCTGACGGGACTGGCCGTCGACGCGGCGCTGCCCGACATGCGCACCATCGAGCGGGAGCTCGAGCGGCTGAAGATCGAGCGGGAGCGCCTCGGCGCCGTCAACCTGCGGGCTGACGAGGAACAGAAGGAGCTTTCCGAACGGCTGGCGGCGCTCCTCAAGGAGCGCGACGACGTCATCGAGGCGATCCGCAAGCTCAGGAGCGCCATCCAGAACCTCAATCGCGAGGGGCGTGAACGGCTGATTGCCGCCTTCGACGTGGTCAATGTGCAGTTCCAGCGGCTCTTTACCCATCTCTTCGGCGGTGGCACGGCGGAGCTACAACTGATCGAGAGTGACGATCCGCTGGAGGCCGGCCTCGAAATCCTCGCTCGCCCTCCGGGCAAGAAGCCGCAGACGATGACGCTGCTTTCTGGCGGCGAGCAGGCACTGACGGCGATGGCACTGATCTTCGCCGTCTTCCTCACCAATCCGGCGCCGATCTGCGTACTCGACGAAGTCGACGCACCGCTCGACGACCACAATGTCGAGCGCTACTGCAACCTGATGGATGAAATGGCGGCCTCGACCGAGACGCGCTTCATCATCATCACCCACAACCCGATCACCATGGCCCGCATGAACCGCCTGTTCGGCGTCACCATGGCCGAACAGGGCGTTTCGCAGCTGGTCTCCGTCGATCTGCAGACGGCCGAACGAATGCGCGAAGCGGTCTGACAGCCATCGTCTTTCGAAGTTTCGGCATGCGACCACCCGTGCTGCATTTTTGATGCACTGCAGCAAGAATCTTCGCCGAGTGCATTTTCAGCCTGAAACATATACTGTAGATCGTCATCGAAACTGTTTCTGGGTGGAGAACAGGCATGACGAAATGGGTATACACCTTCGGCGGAGGCAAGGCCGAAGGAAGTGCGGGGGATCGCAACCGGCTTGGAGGCAAAGGGGCGAACCTTGCCGAAATGTGCAACCTCGGCCTGCCGGTGCCTCCCGGCCTGACGATCGTCACGGATGCCTGCAACAGCTATTTCGACAACGGCCGGACGATGCCCGAGGGCCTGCGTGAGCAGGTGCGCGAGGGCATTGCCCGAATGGAAGAGATCACCGGCCGCGTTTTCGGCGATACTACCCATCCGCTGCTTCTGTCTGTTCGTTCGGGTGCCCGTGCTTCCATGCCAGGCATGATGGACACGGTCCTCAATCTCGGCCTCAACGATCAGTCGGTGCACGCCTTGGGGCATGATGCCGGCGACGCGCGCTTTGCCTGGGACAGCTACCGCCGCTTCATCCAGATGTATGGCGACGTCGTGATGGGCGTCGATCACGAGATCTTCGAGGAGATCCTCGAGGAAGAGAAGGCGCGGCTCGGCCACGAACAGGATCCGGAGCTTTCGGCCGTCGAGTGGCAGCACGTCATCTCGCGCTACAAGGAGGCGATCGAGGACGTGCTCGGCGAACCCTTTCCGCAGGATCCGGAGATCCAGCTCTGGGGTGCGATCGGCGCGGTATTCTCGAGCTGGATGAACCCGCGCGCCATAACCTACCGCCATCTCCACGGCATTCCGGCCGTCTGGGGCACGGCGGTCAATGTCCAGGCGATGGTGTTCGGCAATCTCGGCAATTCGTCCGCAACCGGCGTCGCCTTCACGCGCAACCCATCGACCGGCGAAAAGGAACTTTACGGCGAGTTCCTGGTCAATGCCCAGGGGGAGGACGTGGTCGCCGGCATCCGTACACCACAGAACATCACCGAGGCCGCCCGTATCGCGTCTGGCTCGGACAAACCGTCGCTGGAAAAGCTGATGCCGGAGGCTTTCGCCGAGTTCGAGACGATCTGCCAGGCGCTCGAGCGCCACTACCGCGACATGCAGGACCTCGAATTCACCATCGAGCGCGGCAAGCTCTGGATGCTGCAGACCCGGTCCGGCAAGCGCACTGCCAAGGCGGCTCTGAAGATCGCCGTCGACATGGCCGAGGAAGGGTTGATTTCGAAGGAAGAGGCCGTGGCGCGCATCGATCCGGCATCACTCGATCAGCTCCTGCATCCGACCATCGACCCGCATGCCCGCCGGGACATCATCGGCTCAGGGCTTCCGGCCTCGCCGGGGGCGGCGACGGGCGAAATCGTCTTCACCTCCGAGGAAGCGGTGCATGCCGTCAAGGAAGGCCGCAAGGTCATCCTGGTTCGCGTCGAGACGAGCCCGGAGGATATCCACGGCATGCATGCCGCACAGGGCATCCTGACGACGCGCGGCGGCATGACGAGCCACGCCGCAGTCGTCGCCCGCGGGATGGGCACGCCCTGCGTCTCCGGCGCCGGCAGTATCCGCGTCGATCCGCGCAACGAACTCTTGATCACTGCAAGCGTCACCTTGAAGAAGGGCGACGTGATCACCATAGACGGATCGTCCGGGCAGGTGCTGAAGGGCGAGATTCCCATGCTGCAGCCGGAGCTTTCCGGCGACTTCGGCAAGATCATGCAATGGGCCGATAAAAGCCGCCGCATGACGGTGCGCACCAATGCCGAGACGCCCGCCGATGCGCGCGCCGCCCGCTCCTTCGGCGCCGAAGGCATCGGGCTCTGCCGCACCGAGCACATGTTCTTCGAGGACGACCGCATCAATGTGATGCGCGAGATGATTCTCGCCGAGGACGAGGACGGCCGGCGCGCGGCACTTGCAAAGCTCCTGCCGATGCAGCGCTCGGACTTCGTCGAACTCTTCTCTATCATGCACGGGCTGCCCGTGACGATCCGCCTTCTCGATCCGCCGCTGCACGAATTCCTGCCGAAGACCGACGAGGAAATAGCTGAAGTCGCCGGCGTCCTTTCGCTCGATCCCGCGTATCTGCGCCAGCGCGTCGATGCCCTGCACGAGTTCAATCCGATGCTCGGCCATCGGGGTTGCCGCCTCGCCATCTCGCATCCGGAAATCGCCGAAATGCAGGCGCGCGCCATTTTTGAGGCGGCCGTGGAGGCGGCGCGCAGCACTGGCGCGCCGGTGGTTCCGGAGATCATGGTGCCGCTCGTCGGGCTGCGCTCGGAACTCGACTATGTCAAGGAACGGATCGATGCCGTCGCCAAGGAAGTGATTGGCGAGGCGGGCATCGGCATCGATTATCTTGTCGGAACGATGATCGAACTGCCGCGGGCCGCCCTGCGCGCCGACGTCATTGCCGAAGCGGCCGACTTCTTCTCCTTCGGCACCAACGACCTGACGCAGACCACGTTCGGCATTTCGCGCGACGATGCGGCCCAGTTTCTCGCCACCTATCTGCAGAAGGGAATCATCGACCAAGATCCATTCGTCTCGCTCGACTTCGACGGGGTGGGCGAACTGATCCAGCTCGCCGCCGAGCGCGGTCGTCGCACCAAGAACGGCTTGAAACTCGGCATTTGCGGTGAGCATGGCGGCGATCCCGCCTCGATCCGCTTCTGCGAGGAGGCCGGCCTCGACTACGTTTCCTGCTCGCCCTTCCGCGTGCCGATCGCCCGACTGGCGGCCGCACAGGCGGCGATCAACGGCAACGGCAAGGCGGAGGCGCTGGCGGCA
This sequence comes from Sinorhizobium shofinae, assembly GCA_001704765.1. Lineage (GTDB taxonomy): Bacteria > Pseudomonadota > Alphaproteobacteria > Rhizobiales > Rhizobiaceae > Sinorhizobium > Sinorhizobium shofinae. The sequence goes on along the minus strand of MBFK01000164.1, from coordinate 87,291 downwards.
AGCTGACGGCTGCCTACGCGCGCCTCTGTCTTCGACAGCGGCGTTCTGTCCGCGTCAATACCAGTATGGCCTTCGCAACAGAATGTCGCTTTCGTAGCGGAAGGCGCGTGCTTCGGCGCGACGGTCGAGTTCTATGCGCTGCAGGCAGGTGGCAAACGCATCCGTGCCGCGGCGAAAGCCGTAGGAGGCACAGGTTGTTTCGTCCCGTGCGCGCCGCTCCTGTGGCGTCATCGTCTGGCACCCGGCAAGCACCAATCCTACCGCGGCGAGTGTCAGCAGTCTCGTTGTCATCATAGTCATTCCTGCCTCCTGATCGGCGCTCGCTTGCGGAACAGAGATCGGCGGAGTGGCGGTTCGTCCTCTGCGCAACGAAGTTGCAAGCAGGAAGGGACGCATGATTAAGGGTCCGCAGGCGTGATTCAACGGAAACAAGAATATCATGCGTCCGCTACACCATGGCGGTCGATCTACAGCGCCGAGCGTCTTATCAGACGCACAAAGGTGGTTGTAGCAGTTTGAATTGCTACATGCTCCGATTTAAGGAAACATGCAGTAGGCCTTGCTTCAGATCCGCTCCAGCACGCCGACGAAGGCTTCGGCAAAGCTCGTGAGGCCGGCGGTGCGGTCGCTCGGTTGCTCGACGCGGATCGTGCTACCATCCTCGTCGAGGCAGACGAAGAGGATTGTCGGCATTTCGCCATCAGTCTGGCCATGGCGAAGGACGGCGATCGTGAGGCAATTATCGACGAGGCCCGAGGCCGGCAGGACGAAAAGGAACTCGCCGCCGATGTCGTCCGCCACCGTTCGGACAAATGCCGAAAAATCGTCCTTGTTGCCGGAGAAGCGGTCGAGGGAGAGCTCAAGTTCGAGCAGCGCCATTGGAAGGGCAGCGTCTCCACCGGGGGCCGGCGGGGTAGGAACGGCGATTTCCGAGCGTGTCTCCGATGCGGTCATGATCTCTCTCCGTTGTCACCGCGCCTCTGCAGCGCCGTGCGTCTCATGAGACGCACAAAGGTCGCTGTAGCACTTTGAATTGTTGCATGCCTTTGTCCGTAAATCGGCTCCGGTTTAAGGAACATGCAGTAGTCCCCTGGGCGCTGGTCCGTGCCGGCAATCCGGCACGCCCGGTCGAATGGTTAAGCTGAAATAACTGGTTAACGAGAATGGCGAATTTGCGGCAGAAATACAACTACTGCGCTCATACTCCCTCTGGACGAATTCAATACGTGCGAAGCCTGGTGGTTCCCACCGAAACGGCCATGGTCTAAGAAGACGGGGTCTGTTCGCCGCGGGGATTGATTCCGTTTTATGATGGTCCGGTACGAGCGTCCCTATTCCCATGCCGCCCACTGGGCACGAAGGTTCGCCCGTATAGGTTTCGTGATCTTCGTGCTGTCGCTCGCCGCGCACCGCTTCGGTCCGCTGACGACCCCGCATTTTCTGGCGCTCGCCGCTTTCGCCGTTGCCTTCGCCCTGCTCGCCGTCCTGCTTGCGGCCGTCGGTCTTACGCGCCTCTGGCGGGTGGCGGCGGTCGGCGGGACCGCTTCCGTCTCGGCGCTTTTCTATGCGGCGCTTCCGCTCGGCTTCTTCGGCTATGGAGCCGTGCACTATCTGGCGCGACCGGCGATCTACGATGTCAGCACCGATACGGTGACGCCGCCGCCCTGGATCAAGACGCCGGTCGCCGAGGAGAGCTGGGTCAAGCGCAAGCCGATCGTGACGCCCGAGGATCGCGAAGCCCAGATCGCTGCCTATCCGGGGCTCACGGGACGGCGCTACGACGGCGCCCTCGACCGTGTATTCCAGGGCGTTCGCAAGGTCGTCGAGGAGACGCGCATCGGGACGACCGCGGAGCTCGGCGTCGAGAACGCGCGCGCCGATCTCGAGGATCTCGCCGTGGGTCCCGGCTCAGGGGCAGATACGAACAGGGAACCGGAGGTCATTCCCGTTCCGGCCACGCGGCCGGCGCCCGGCATCGATGGCGGCATACCCGGGCGGCGCTCCAGCGATATCGTGCTGCAGGGCGAATGGCGCACGCTGATCGTCGGCTTTCGCTTCGACGTGCTGATCCGGCTGCGCGAGGAGGCGGAGACCACGCTCGTCGACCTGCGCGTCGCCTCGCGCTACGGCCAGCACGATCTCGGCATGGGCGCCAAGTTCGCGGAAGAGTTTCTGCGCGCGCTTGATGCCGAGCTCCTGGGGATTGCCGGAGATTGAAGCTCGGGATGCATCCTGGTTCAGCCCCCGAGCTGCCAACCGCGGGTGACGAGGTGCAATCGGTCGGCGTCGGGTATGAAGGTCCAAGTCTCTCGACCACTGTCACAATCGAAGGCAACTTCGACGGGTATATCCGTTCCAGCGCTTGGAAAACCGAAGAAGCGCGCGACGAGGCGTGCGAGCACGACCGTAGCGCGTCCCGAAACGACGAGACGACCGCGAGCGGTACGATGCATGTGCCGGATTGCCGGCGGCAGGTTTTCCCAAGCGGACGCAAGTGCGGTCCGGTAGAGCGCCTCATCTTCACCCGGCATTCCCTTCTCCCGCACGCCTGCGCGGATGTTGAAGCGACTGAAGAGCGGCATGAAATCGTTGAGGCTCAAGGCGCCCGCAGCCGACCTCGCTCCGAGCGCGATCGGTTCGCCGGTGAGGCGCTTGCGAATGATCGCCTCCGTGGCGATTGCCGGAATGAATGGGCCATCTTCGCCTTCTGCGATCAGGTGCCACGATCGACGGAGGGCCGACCCTGTGTGTCGTTGCCATCAATCGACACGACCATCCCACCGCGATGTTCACCGAAACCAAGAAAGCCAGCGGCCCGGTGAAAGACTGGAGAAAGGGAGTGAAGCGACCGTAGGAGCTTCATCCGCACCAGCTATGCCAGGGCGGTGAGCGCTTGCTGCTGTAGCCGCGTCTCTATGCCGGCGCGGGCAAAGACCGACCGCAGGTTCGGCAGGGCGATCGGCAGTAGCGCCAGGTCGGGTACGTCGACCAGCACGAAACGACGCCTGCGCAGCGGAATGCGTCCGGGCGGAGCAATGGTGAAGTCCATTCCGTCAATCAGCCCATGGCTTGGCTTTCTCGGCAGAGCGTCCGACGAGGAAGAGCGTCAACCGCGCCTCATCGCAGAGCAACCTGGCGAGGCGACCGCCAAATGTGCCATAGCCGCCAAGGATGAGGACACGCAAGGAACCGTCTTCATGTACGAATCGCCTCCGCGCTGCGAGGGGTCTTCGTGACGGGTACCGGTCGAGCGCGGCTCGCTCATCCGGCGACCAGCCGGTATTCGCCAGTGACCGACGGCGGGCCGTCGGTCACGATACGGCCCTGTTCGATCAGGTCCTCGATATGGGCGAGCACCGATAGCGCCGCTGCGCCGTGCAGCCGCGGATCGGTCGAGGCGTAGATCACCTTCACCATGTCCGGGATCTTCCGGTCCCCGGCGCGCAGCCGTTCCAGCACGGCACGTTCGCGCATCTTGCGATGCGCCTTGAGCGCCCGAAGGAAGGAGGGAGGCTCGCTGACCGGGCCGCCGTGACCGGGCAGGTACAGCCGGTCGTCGCGCAGAAGCAGCTTGTCGAGGGAGGCCATGTAGTCGGCCATGGCACCGTCCGGCGGTGCGACAATGGTCGTCGCCCAGGCCATCACGTGATCGGCGGAGAAGAGAATACCGGAGCCGTCGAGCCCGAAGGCCATGTGATTGGCGGTGTGTCCCGGCGTGGCAATCGCCGTCAGGCTCCAGCCGTCGCCCTCAATCCGTGCGCCGTCATGAAGGGCGATATCGGGCGCGAATTCCATGTCCGAGCTTTCGGCGAAAGGATTGGTCTCACCGGCGTGCAAGGGGCGGGCTGCCCGATGCGGTCCTTCACCGATGACGATCGCTCCTGTCGCTTCCTTGAGCCGGCGGGCGAGGGGCGAGTGGTCGCGATGCGTGTGGCTGACGGCGATATGCGTCACCTCGCGCCCTTCAAGCGCCGCCATCAGCGCATGAAAATGCGCCTCGTCCTCCGGCCCCGGGTCGATGACTGCGACCGAGCGGCGGCCGACGATGTAGCTATTGGTGCCATGAAAGGTGAAGGGACCGGGATTGTTGACGGTGATGCGTTGCACGCCCTCGGCCACCGTCACCGCCTCACCGTGGGCGGGCTTGAAATCTAGGTCGAATTCCGGTCCTTGCATGCGTCTCGCCTTCATTTGTACTCGATCTCGATGAAGGACATCGGTTCGCCGCCCGCATTGACGACATTGTGGGCGACACCCGCATCGCGCCGGTAGGCGGCGCCCTTTGCGACATCGATCCGGCGGCTGCCGCCTTCCTCTTCCACCAGGAACTCACAGTCCGTCATCGGCACGACGACATAGCCAAGCCCGTGGACGTGGTGCCCGGTATCGGCGCCCGGTTCGAAATCCCAGCGGATGATCCGAACGACGGCGTCGTCGAGCAGAACGGTCGGGACGGCAGGCGGGCGGGCGCGGAACTGGCTCATCGAGGTCTCCATTTGCGGGCGACAATAGGCCAAAGCAGGGCGCGAGGAAACGGGCACGGCCACCGTTTCACTGCGATCGATCGCGTTTGCACTAAGCCGCTGGCAGCGCGAACCCACGGCAGCCATGCAACAAAATACGCGCAAAGCGAAGTTAAGCATTGTGAGCGCGCACGAGCTTTGCTAATCAGGCGCTCGATTTGGCGAGCGGATGCCTCGCCATGTATGGTGGGGCGTAGCCAAGCGGTAAGGCAGCGGTTTTTGGTACCGCCATTCCCTGGTTCGAATCCAGGCGCCCCAGCCAAGCTTCCCTTTTTAAGTCGGAATCTAGGTTTTCCAGCACTTCTTATTTTTTCCCAAACGCATCTGCTGATCGAACTTGATCAGCCAGATCGTGAGTCAGCATGCAGCGTTGAATGCGACGGCCGGGAGAGTCGCAATATCTCGCTGTCTGGAACGACGAGGGCGTGTGTCGCGATTTTCAGCTGGGCGGCGTTCGCTGCTGGAGGTCAGGCTCAAACGAAATACCGGACCTTGAGCGGCAGGAGCGCCGCGCCTATGGCCGAGGCGTCGCCTTCCGCAGGGTTACTCCGACAAGAACCTCTATGACTTCGTCCTGAAGCGCTGTCCCAGGACCTCCAGCAAGAAGCTTGTCCGCGCCTCGCTGCTGGCTCTGACCGACCCCGATCTCAAGGACCGGAACGTCCTTAGCACCATCTATTCACTGGCGATCAAGCATCGCCTTGATGAAGTGCGAATCGATGAGATCGACTTGGACGACGACGAAGATTTGAAAGAGCCGGCGCCTTTGGTGTCTGGCAACGGGCCGGCGCAACAACCGTCTGATCAAGCGATACCAGCTTTCTGATGGCAGGCTTCTTGTCCAACAATTTCGGCCAGCGTTCCGACCGGAACCACCGGCCAGTCCAGCACGTTCCCTCCGCAGCGAGGAGACCGCCAATGGCCAAGAAGAACCGCATTCCGAAGAAAATCGCCGGCGTCAAGGTTCCGAAGCCTTTGCGAAAGTCAAAGATGCTGCGCGCGATGATGAATAACAGTGGTGGGCGAGATGTGCTCGCCCACGCCCTGACAGCCGGTGCAGCCGCGGCCGCGACGATTTTGATCGGCCAGCGAGAAGAAGTGACCGAATCCGTCAAGGCAGCGTCTCGCAAGGGCGTCAAGGCGGTCGGCACTGCGGGAGAGGCGCTGCAGGCGGCGTTCTCGGCCGCGATGCAGGTCGTGCACGGCTCCGAGGACCCGCCCTTCAAACGCAGGCGAAGCAAAAACCATTTCCCTCGCCAGCGCGCGCTTTTGCATTAAGAGCAGTGGCGCGCGAATCCGATGAGCCGGAGGAGGGAAACGATCTTTCCATCATCGAGAGCTTCCTGATCTCGAAGTATGGCGACAAATTCGCTTCCCGGCTGATCGTGGCCGCGAGCGTCCGCGCCGTTTCAGTCTTGATCCACGAACATCCGATTATCGCGGCACGGCTCCTTGGAGTCGGATTGGCCCGAGCCGCGAAAATAGGAATCGACGACGCCTACGATTTCCTGCAACTCCGGGAGCGAAACGCCCGTTCTGGCGAGCAAGATTCGGCAGAAAGCCAGTCCTCAGTTCCCCTTGTCGGTTCGCGCTCGGGAATCCTCGGTGGAAGTGAGTGAGGACTGCGCATTAGGCCTCCGTGAAGCTCAAACTGCATCGGGTCAATGCAGGGCAGCACGCCTGGGTGCCGACTTGCTCTTGTTGCTCTTTTTCTTTTTGGGGGGCGGGAGGACGGTTTCCTTCACGACGTCCAGCGCTGCAGAGAAGCCGCTTTGAACAGCCTCGCCGGCTAGACCAAGTGCCTTGGCTCCCTTCTTTGTCGTTTTGCGCGCGGTTCCCCCGACATCGCCAGGATGATTGATCAAAACAGCGGCGGCAGCCCCCGCACCGGCCGTCAGCGCTTTGGCAAGCACATCCCGTCCGACATCGCTCGCCATCATAGATCCTAGCAGCTTCGATTTTCGCAGCGCCTTCGGGACCTTCACGCCTGCAATCTTCTTCGGGATGCGGTTCTTCTTGGCCATGGTCGTTCTCCTATCATGAAGCCTGGAACGTCAACTTCGCCTCCGCGGTTCCGTAGCAGGGCCAGTGGTCCAGCTTTCATTAACTAGCGCTCAGTCAGCTCGCTCAAACTGCGCTGGATCAAAAAACCTCAGATTCTCCGGATGCATGCCGGCCGGGACCGCTATGGTCCCGTCTGCAAAGTCTCGCCGGATTTTAACCCGATGGATTGTTTGTGACAGCTTTATGAAGGACCATCCGATGCGTGCTGGTGAAGGAACGCCGCACCGAGGCCATCATGCAGGAAATGGAAGTCAAGCTCGAGTTGACCCAATCGGGTGCGTCGTCGCTCCTGAAGAAGGATTTTTTCGAGGGCTCGCCCACCATTCTTCAGCAAAAGTCTGTTTACTTCGATACCAGCGATCGGGATTTGGCTCAACGCGGCCTGTCGCTACGCATCCGGCAATGCGGAAATGAACGGGTCCAGACCGTCAAGTCTGGCGACGGTTCGGCCGGATCGTTCACGCGGGAGGAATGGGAGCGACCGGTTGCAGACGACATCCCGGTTCTCGACGATCCAGAGATCCAGACCCCGCCTGCAGCAACCAGCGAAAGGCTGAGGCCCGTGTTTGAGGTCCATGTCAAGAGACATCGTTGGAACGTGACGGAAGGCGATGCCACGATCGAAGTCGCTTTGGATATCGGAAAAGTTGTTGCAGCGGATCGTGAGGCTCGGCTCTGCGAAATCGAGCTGGAAAAGAAGACGGGTTCGCCGACGGCGTTGTTTGGTTTGGCCCGAAAAGTCAATCTGATTACGCCAGCGCATATCGCAGTACTGAGCAAAGCGGAGCGCGGCTATCGCCTGCTTGGCCCTGCACCCGGTGCCATAAAAGCGAGCGTCACTCCGCTCACCCCCGACATGAATGCAGCAACGGCTTTCGCGCACCTAGCCGCAGCGTGTCTCAGACAGTTTCGTCTCAACGAAATGGCCTTGTCTTGGTCTCGCGACGCCGACGCTTTGCACCAGGCGCGTGTGTCGCTCCGGCGACTGCGCTCCCTTTTCTCCATCTGCAAATCGCTGTTCGCGGATAGCCGGTTCGACCACATGCGTGACGAATTGCGCTGGCTCGCCTCGGAACTCGGCGACGCGCGCAGTATCGACGTGATGATCAGCCACACGACGATTGAAGCGCTCTCAAGCCGCCTTCAAGAGGCCCGTAATAACGCGTATGGGGCGGTTGAAGCCGCCTTCTCTTCCGTGCGCGCCCGATCGTTGATGATCGACCTCGCCGAATGGATTTCGATCAAAGACTGGCGGGGCGACGAAACCGGCGAGGCGTTGCTTGTTCAGCCAGCAAGGAGATTCGCCTCCAAGGTACTCGACAAGCTTTGGAAGAAAGTGGCGAAGGGTGGCAGGAATCTGACTGACCTGGATGACGAGGCCCGCCATGAACTGCGCATTTCCGCAAAGAAACTGCGCTATGCAGCGGAGTTTTTCGGCCCTCTTTATAAGAGCAAGGCGAAAACCAAACGTCACAAAAGATTCATCATGGCGATGGAGGGACTTCAGGATCAACTCGGCAGCCTGAACGATCTCGCAACCGCTCCCGAGATGCTGTCGAAGCTCGATCTTTCGGACGTGGCGGATGCGGAGGACCTTTTCAGTGCGGCTGACAAGGACAAGCTTCTGAACGATGCCGCGGAAGCGCATGATACCTTTGTTGACACGAGGCGTTTCTGGCGCTGAGGCGGGAAATCAAGAGTCATCGGGACAAGACACATCCGCCGTTTCTCCTTTCGCGGGGCGTGATCACCGGGCGACGGTGCGGAACCTGTTACACTGACGGCGAACAGGGTGCTGGGCCGCGACTTGCCGAAGTAATAGTTGACGCCCAGCATCCGGAATTGCCGTTGTTCTCGCTCGCGCCGCGCTTGATGCGAGCACCCTCGAGGACGCCGCACTGCGGGCCTCACAAGGGCGAGGCCGAAATCTGGGTGTGGGTCGCCCAGACAAGCTCTGGGAGAACTTCGACGCGGCCCGGTCCGAACTGTTCGCCGCCACTCAATCCAGTAAGCCCGCTGCCCCCGTCGCAACTTCTTTAGCAGGTTGACCCATTTCTCATGTGTCTGTGGCTCTTCGGGTCGGTGCGACCCTATTTCAATGATAATGCGCCGCATGGCAATCAGGATGCCGGAAAGACGGAACCCAGGATGAAATAGGCGAGCGCCCCTGCCGCGATTGCAGCAAGCGTCGCCAATGCGAGCGCGATCGCATAGGGCCCTTTGCCGCCGGCTGTAAAAGCCAGCACCACTTTCGTCAGCAGATTGACCGTCACCGCTATCAGGATCGCCGCTACAGCGGTGGCGAGATCGACCGTAGTCCCCGTAAGTCGTGCAGTTGAAAGCGTGATCGCATCGAGATCCATCAGGCCCGAGACGGCGGCGACGACAAAAAGCATGGTCTGGCCGATCCTGTCGACCAGAACCTTCGACGCCAGGATCACGCCGCCGAGTAGGGCGCCGAAACGCAGTACCTCGCCAAGTTCGAATGGGTTTTTGAGGTGAAGATCCGGCGCACCCTGCTTGCCGCCGCTTCGGCGGACGATCACAGCACTTGCGGCCAGTAGCACAAGCACGGCCGGGATCAACGCGATCGCGAGAGGTATCAGGAGAACGGGCGCCAGTACGGCACCGATGACGACGACGCGGACCAGCGACAGGGCGCCCGCAATCGCGGCGCCGGAAGCTAGCTGCTGAGCGCTTTCCGGGGCCTCGGTTGCGAAGCGAGCAAAGGAGAGTGTCAGCGCCGTGGAGGAGACAAGCCCGCCGGCGGCACCAGCAAACAGAATACCGCGACTGGGCCCGACAACGCGGATTGCGACATAGCCAGCAAAGGAGATGGCGGCGATCGTGATCGTCAACAGCCACAGCGCGAATGGGTTGAGCACTTGCCACGGATCGACGGGCTCATTCGGAAGCAGCGGTAGAGCAACCAAGCTCATGGCAAGAAGGATAAGGGCTGCCCGAATCTCCAGCCATTTCAATTGCTCGAGAAAACCGTGGAGGCTGCGTTTGGCCGCAAGCAGGGCCGTAGTCGCAACCCCTCCGGCGGCGGCAAGCCGTAAGTCGCCCACGACCGCCATCGCACCAAGCGCAAAGACAACGAAACCCGCGACGACTGTCGTCACTCCATAATCCTCTTCTTCCTCCGCCTCTCGTCGCTTGAAAAGGACGAAAGCAGTGCCGAAGAGCAATAGCAGCACCGCCGGCATGATGGGGCCTGATTGTACCTGGAGATAGCCGGCAATCCCGCCGAGAAAACCCGAAAGGCCGAACGTTCGGATGCCCGCGGTTCTGCCGCCGGCTGGCAGGTCACGGTCCTGCCAGCCTCGCTCGCAGCCCACAAGGAGGCCGATGGCGAGGGACACGCCGAGGCGCTGGAAGGCTTCAACGAATTCCATTCGAAAAGGATAACCTTCCGGCGTGCTGGGGCAAGGGTGTACACAATCGCGGTCACGCAGCAGGTACTGGCCAGGAATTCCTTCGATTGCAGCATCATTCCGAAGAAGGCCACGAGCTAGGGACCATGACTGCGAGACGTTCTAACTGTCTGATGCTAGAGTGCCGCTTTGATCGGAAAGGTTGTAAAACAGGAGGTGGGGCATGAAGACCAACTGGTATCTCATCAGGGAGATGATGAGCGCCGCCATTGATACTTGCGAGCGCATCGAGTTGGCTGGATATACCGAGAACGACAGAGACGCTACAATCGCCATTGAAGGCCAAAATGTCAGCGTCAATGACCTTCTGACCAGCGCATGGACCCTGCCTGAAAACATTTGCTGTCGGATCATCCGAGAAAGGCACAAAAAGGAAGCTGATCTCCCATATGTCCCGGAAGCGGCGCGCATCCTCATTGCCATGGCCAACGCTAGCGCCGAACTGATCGGAGCGGCTGAAACCAACCCGGCAAGCGAGCGCACGCGTGAAATGGTCGACTGGTTTCGCATGCATGCCGGTCCTGCAGTTGAGAGCGCAATCGCAAATCGTCGCGGCGGCGTCACTTAAATCTATGACACATCCAAGCGCGAGGCGTCGAAACCAGCACGAGGTCAAAGGCTATGCACAAGTTCACAGTCATCGTCACGGAAGAGTTCGAGGCCGACACTGCCGAGGAGGCCGCCTTGCTCATGTATCAGGAACTGACCAAAGGGCCGGCACCTCTGCATTATTCGGTCACGGATGAGGCAAAGATTGCAACCAATCTAACGCTAGACCGGGAAAAGGCAGATGAGTTTGCCAGTGTCGATCACACAGCAGATCCCGGCAATTGGTAATGCACGGCAAAAATCGACGGATGTGGGCCGCCAGCGCGGACAACGGTGGGAGTGAGGCTTGAACCATGAAGGAAAGAACTGAACGCAGGCACCCGAAAGCGTCGTATTGCTCAAAACCGAGCTGCCGCACTTGACTCATTAGGAAACGATATCGGCCAAGAGGCGTCGATGCGGATTACCAGTACAGCCGGCCGCTACGGGTTGGATAGGTCTCAGATATTCATGTGCTGCTCAACTAGTTCGATGGCCTCGTGTGGCGCGAGCAAGGCCGTGTCAATCACCACATGAGGCTCCGGCCATGGGGAATACTCGTTGGCCAGGACCGCTTCCCAGGCTGGAGGGGTGAGGCCGTCGATGTCAGAATGGCGCTCTTCTACGGGGCGACGATGCTCGAAGGATCACTGCAGATGACCTCAATCTCTAGCAATGGTGCTTGAACGCGTGCTGCAGTCGTGCGCCACCCCTTCCGGCTTTCGGTAACCGGGTTGACGCAATCGGCCACTACCAGACAACCATTCTTCAAATTGGAAGCCGCCAATGCGTTAGCCACGGCATATCCAGTTGGACCTACGCCAAAACTGCTGCTGATCGTACTGCTTGCTCGATCTCGTCGATGCGCAAGCAGGTTGCTGATCGTCGCTCCGCCAAGGCCCGTGCGATCGTGGTTTTGCCCGTTCCAGGTAAGCCACCGAACACCACCAGCATCATGCCTCCTCCGGTTTCGATCGGTCATTACTCGCAAAATACTACCGAGGTCCGCAGCGCGGTGGAAAAGAGACCTTCGCCACCAACTCTCGATGGCGCGTTTGGGTCAAGCGCGATCATTCGTCTTCGACTGCGGACTGATCGCATGCTCGAGGTCTCCGAGAGCCATAGGCTGTTCGAGAATGTCTCTCAGAGCCGTTGCGTTCGCATGTTCGCGATGGGCGCTCTACGAGATGGCGATGATCTCGAGCTCTTGACCGCCTACACTCACGACATCCCCAACAGCTTTGCCCATGAGAATCCTTGCCACCGGGGATACGTAGGAAATAGATCCGCCCTTGGGATCAGCTTCGTCTTCTCCCACGATGCGATACTTCTGCACTCGCCCATCGTCACGGCCGAAGGTGACTGTGCTCCCAAAGGCAACACTGTCAATTGAAGTCGGGTCGGGAACAACCTGAGCGGTGCGAACTCTTTCGGCAAAGTAGCGCAGATCACGCAAGGGGCTTGCTGCTTGCCGCCGTCGTTCATTCACGTCTTCGATTGTGCTTGTAGCAGCGTAGGCCTCGCGAGCTTGTTGGAGCTGCAATTCCAGGGCCTTCGATCCCGCTTCCGTAACTAGGTTCGGGTGAGGGGAAATTATACGGTCAGGCAGCAGGGTTTCCGAAGCAGTTTCGGCACTTTCTTCCTTGGTGAAGGCAACGCTCAATATCGAACTCCGTTTAGACGCGGTGCGCTCTTACAGTGCATTGGGGCGAAGGCCCATCGTTTTTGTCCGGTGCCATACCCTGTGTGACAATAGACGAACCGCCAATATTAACCCCTCGGTGGCCAACGGCGGTCCATATTCTGCGATGTTTCCGGTGGCCACAGGTGACTGGACCAACCCTGCCTAGACAAGCAATAAGTCGACTTTGATTTTTGTCCGCTTTGCGCCTCACAAGCGGACTGCCGGGCAGCCAAGTCTCAGTCAACGCGAGGATAATAGGGGCTAACTGGCGAAGTGTCCTCGCTTATCAATGCTCCGAGATGAATAAGAGCGCTTACGACCCTTGCTAGGGCTGCTTGGGGTAATGGCAGGAGTGGCCGAGGCGGATCAACTTTGCAGAGGCCGAGGACGTCGGCCATGGCGTACATCACACGGAAGCTGCCGAACTCCTTGAACAGGCCCCATAGCGGCTGGAACGCGCGATCGAGCCGTTCCACTCCTGAAATGTTGCCTGCCTGAGCCGCAACCGTGAGCGCCAAGGCTTCGGAGGGAAGGAGGCCGGCTACCACGCTGTACCAAGCATCACCCCCTGCCAACAGAGCTGCCGCTCCTCCCCAGTCACCGCTGTAGCCGACAGAGAATGTCGAAGGTGTCGCCCCCCGGAGGGCTGCCAGCTCAGCTCCGAAATCACCATCCGGCGGTAACGGCATCTTCACCGCATCAATATTCGCCACCTTCGCAAGCCGCACAATCAATGCACTGCTGAACGTGAATTTTGTCGTGCTTGGATTGTTATGATGCAGAGAGGTAAGTCGCCGGCATCCGCGACCGCAGCGAAGTGCGCATAAACTTCGTCTTCGAACAGAGGCGTATAGGACATCGGTGCCAGCAACAGGCCGTCAGCTCCGGCCGCCTTGGCGTCATGTGCAAGGGCCTGTGCCTCGTCGGTTCGAAGCGCCCCGACACCGACGATGACGGGTATCTTGCCGCCGACAGAGGCCATCGCGGCTTCCGTAGCACGTCGGCGCTCGTGTCGTGACAGGAAGGCATAGCTGCCTGTGCTACCGAGCAGTCCGATGGAATCAGCGCCCGCCACCTGGATTCGCTCAAGCAAGCGCGTGAGCGCATTCGTATCGACGCGACCAGAAACATCGGCGGGGGTGATTGGAAAGGCTGAAAGGCCCCTGAAAAGCGGCACGACTCGATCCTTTTTGTTTAAGTACGAGACATTAGTAGTCTTAATCCAGCCATACCGAAAAACACGGCCAGAACGCCCTCGATCCAGCGCCGGGCGCGGCGATACATTCGAACCATTGGCGCGGTTGAGAAGACAATTGCGTAGCCGCAAAAGATCGTCACGCTCAGCACTGCGCAGCCTCCGAGGATCACCACAAGCGTATGCCATGACGACTCCGGTCCAAGGCCGAGTGTCACCAGGGCGATCCAGGCAAGTATCGACTTAGGATTGGTAAGATGCATCAACAGTCCGCGTTGATACAGAGACGCGCCAGACAGCGCTTCATCAGCCGTCGTTTCCCCCGCAACCCGATCGTTGGAAGCGAGAGCGGACCTGCCAGCCTTGAAGGCCAGATAGAGGAGATAAAGGCCACCGAGTATTTTAAGTACGATCAGGGCTTCGGCATATCTGGTCAGAACAGCCGAAACCCCCGTCGCGGCCATCACGCCCCAGAAGATCGAACCGCTGACCACACCCGCGGCAAGCACCAGCGCCGCCCGCCTTCCTTGGTTCATCGCCACGCCCATGATCCGCATGTTGCTGGGGCCCGGACTGCCGGCTGCGATTACATAAGCAGTGTAGACCATAAGGAGATGATGGAGATCGGCGGACAACCTCTTGACCTTTCTGACGTCGTTACCGTCCAGTGACTTTCACATCCCGTTCAGCAACTTGAGTGCGATCAGCCCCATCGTAAGAGCGATGATCGTTTCCAATATGCGCCACGACGAAGGCCGAGTGAAGATCGGCCGTAGCCATCTTGCGCCGTAGCCGAGCGAAAAGAAGAACAGGAAAGAGCCCGTTACTGCCCCTGCCGTGAAAGAAACCTGCTGTCCTGGAAATCGCGTCGAGATCGTGCCGAGCAACACGACCGTATCGAGATAGACGTGCGGATTGAGCCAAGTGAGTACAAGGCAAGTCGCAATGGTCTGCTTGCAGCTCGATGATTTGCCCTCGCCGACCGCCAGCGCTCCGGACGACCGGAAGGCGGAGTAAAGGCTCTTGGCTCCATACCAGATCAGAAACGCGGTCCCGCCGCAGCGCATGACTGGATCGAGCCAGGGCGACAACGTCGCGATTTGCTGGAGGCTGGTTACGCCTGAAACGATCAGCACGGCGTCGGACAACGCGCACGCAAGGCAGACGGCGAAGACATGCTCGTTGCGAAGACCCTGACGAAGGATGAATGCATTTTGTGCGCCGATGGCGACGATCAGGCTGAGGCCCATCATGAGGCCGGTAACATAGATTGAAATATTCATCCCCTCGGCGAACGCCCCGCTAACTTGTTGACGGTTTTGATATCGCCGCGACGAAAATTAGGCTAGTTAAGATTATTTACGCGGATTAAGTGAAACTAATCCATGCTTGACTACTCCGCACTCCGAGTTGTTTTGGCCGTCGTTCAGACAGGCAGCTTTGAACGAGCTGCATCCACCCTGAACGTGACGCCCTCGGCCGTTTCGCAGCGGGTGAAGCAGCTTGAGGAGCGCCTCGGTGTCATCCTGATCGAAAGGGGCAACCCCTGCACCGCGACGGAAAAGGGAGAATGGCTTTGCCGACACATGGAGAATGTAGGCATGCTCGAAGGAGAACTATTCGAGCATTTGCCAGCCCTTGTCGATCCTAATGAACCTAGACAAAGAGTTACGCTTCAGATTGCGACCAACGCAGACAGCTTGGGGACTTGGTTCGTGGAGGCGATGTCGAATTTCGCTAAATCCTCTCCCTATCTGCTGAATATCGCGGTCGATGATCAAGACCACACTGCTGAGTGGTTACAGCGGGGGCGGGTGATTGCAGCCGTGACCAGCCTGGAAAAGCCCGTCTCAGGCTGCCGACGTTTTTCCCTTGGCGCACTCCGCTATCATGCGACGGCAAGCCCCGAGTTTGTTGCTCGCCACTTCGTGCAAGGCGTGACACCAAAGGCTATCGCTAACGCACCAGCGTTAACCTTCAACCAGAAGGATCAACTTCAAAGCAACTGGGTACGTCGGACGCTGGGATACGATCTCAACCATCCAACCCATTGGCTTCCATCACCTCAGAGTTTCATCGAGGCCAGCCTTTCAGGCATGGGATGGGGCATGAACCCAATTCAGCTTACGCGCGAGCATATCCTGTCGGGAAGACTGGTGGAATTGGTCCCCGATACCCCGCTAGACATCGCGCTTTATTGGCAAATAAACCGTCTTGCCGCTGATCGCCTATCGGAGCTTACACGCGAAGTAATCAATGTTGCCAAGCGCCATCTGGTAAGTTGAGCCGCGGCGGTCGATACGCTCCTATGGCAGCTTGGGGCGATCACAGGACATGCCCAGTGCTATCCTCGAGCGGCAGCTAATGGGATGGACCGGCTGCTTCCCCGGCGGGTTAGTCTGCAAAGACTGTTACCCGCGAAGAGAAGGAGAAGCAGCCCATGAAAAGTAGCACGAACAGCACTGCGCAAGTCCTGACGGCGATCGGGATCGATATCGGCAAAGAGGTCTTTCATATCGTCGGCTTCGATGCTGGCGGGAAGATCGCCTTCCGTCGAAAGATCAAATGGCTGGCGCTTGCCGACACGTTCAAGAAAGCTGCCGTCCTCGGTATGGGGCCGTGCCTGAGCGCGCATTTCGTCAGCCGCACGCTGCGACAGCTCGGGCACGAGCCACGCATCATTCCGGCAATCTATGTCAAGCCCTTCGAACCGGACGTGTTCGTCACCTTCGACGTCGACGGCACGGCAGCCGCCGCGGCACGGGCAATTGCGCTAGACGAAGCCGCGAACGAAGGCTACATCGTGGCCGGAGCCCATCTACCGTTCCCCGGCATAGGGCGGGTGGCTCGCGACGAGACACTCTACCGCCTCGTCCCCTGGAACTATGTCGAGTGACCGAGGCGGATGTCGTCGTCGAAGTTCCTGCTGGTGGGCAGGGAACGCAACAGGCGCCTGCAGGTGGGCAAGCCGCACAACCGGCTCCTTCAGGTGAGTCCCATCGGGCGCGCAGTAACGAGCGAGCTGTCACTCTCGAGCGACGGCTGCCAGCCCCTTGCTTCAACGATTGACACGGCCCACTATCGGGGCTTCGCTCTGGGACCCATTGCGGGGCCGCGTCGACCATCCGACCGAGACACGCAATCCTTGACTTCGGCCCGACGCCGTTTTCGTCTGAGTTTTCGGATCCTTTCCGACGGGTCGATGAACAGCACCAACACAACCGCGACCGCTACAAGTACGTATCCCGGAATGCCTGTTTTTGCGCTCGCGAGCGCAGCAGTCGACATAGCGGCTGCGATATAAATTGCGGTCGACCCAGGACCGGAAGTCACGCCCCATGCGAGATCGGAAATTCGATCTCTCCATCTAACGTCCGATATCGCCATAGCTAAAAATCCCGATAGAACTGCTGGTGGACAACCGCTGATACGTCGGCGTGTTAGATTGCAGCAATATGTATCGGGCGAACCATTCGGCAATCGGCCTCAGACCTTTGGCAGCCCGCGTTGGACTAAGGTCCGATAGTTCCAAGATGGCAGACCCCTAAATCTTTTGGGGTTGCCGTGGCAACGCATCCACAAGCACCTAGCTCCGATTTAGAGCGGGGCCTGTCGCAAATGCGCGGGTTCCCGCTCGTGGGCCTCGCGTAATCCATGAGCGAACGCGCGATAAGCGGGCTTTGTCTTTGGCTCTGCCGAGGGACTTCCATCAGAGCTATAGCCCGGCTTTGCATCGCCCGTCTCAACTCGTTGATGTTCAGAGGACGTGGCTCAATGTAGCCAGACCGTCGCTCTGGACAGTCCGGGCTGGTTCCCTTGGGTGGCTCGCCAAAGAGCCCGCCGATATTGGTCAGCGGGCTTTGCATTCTTCTACAGCAGGCCTGCGGCGTCCCTTACTCCACCTTGCCGTCACCCAGGAATTCCTCGCACCAGCTCGGGCCGGTGGGCCGCTTGCGGTCGCCGGCGATGCGGATCGAGCGGATGACGTAGTCGGAGGAAACGGTGAGCTGGACGGCGCAGCTCAAATATTCGGTGCGGGCGGCCGAGATGCGTTTGCCGCGCTTGCCTTCGGCGGTCTTTTCGTATTCGGCCGGGATCTTGCGGGTCTTGTAGCCGCCCTTCCAGCTATAGACCGTGTCACTGCCGGATTCGACGTCGGAAAGCGGCGGGCCGAACTGGGCGAAGAAGGAGCCGGCCGGCTGGCCGAGCCAGCGTTTCTCGACCGCGTTTTTCGCCACCCCGGTTGTCGTCGTGCAGCCGGCAATGACCAGCGCAAGGCCGGCCGCCGTCATCATGCGGAAATTCATGTCTCTGTCCCTTTGGTCTGTCCTGAATTCTGCGGCGCGGAAGGCCGGAGTCCCCCGGATTTCCTTGCGTTCCGCGACGCTCTAGCGCCAAAAGCGACGAAAGAAAATCGGTGCGCGACCTTGCGATCCAGGAAAATCCGAAGCGTTGCAGAAACGCCCTATTGCCACGCATGGGCGAGAGCCTGACCGGCATTCCGCCGGGTGAATTTTTTGGACGAGGCGGCGTTCTTTTTTGAGTTAGGCGCTTGTGAAAACGAGAATGCTGTTCTATAGAGGCGCCGCTGGTCACGGAGTGTAGCGCAGTCTGGTAGCGCACCACGTTCGGGACGTGGGGGTCGCGTGTTCGAATCACGCCACTCCGACCAGCCAGATCAATCACTTAGCGAGAAGTCTTTCGATCCCGCGAGGGATGATGCCGCTCGACGCGAAGATCGTCGACGGTGCGCTTACTCTTCCGGACGCCCGTTGCGTCTTGCCGCCCGCAGCAGATCCAGTTCGGGCGCGGCAATGCCGAACTCTTCCTCAAGTCGATGAGCCTCTTCCTCGTCCAGCCGGTACTTTCTGGCAAATGCCTCTATCGTGATCATGCGACCGTGAATGACCGCCTCCGGTGTCTCTTGCCTGGTGCTCCCGAGCATGGCGCCTCCTCCTGACATATTGCCGCGAAGCTAGGGCGCTCGAGACGGTTTGGAAGGTCATTCGGTGAAGGCCGCAAAAATATCTGCCGGCATCAAACGGCGCACGAAAAAGGGGCCGCGCAGGCCCCTTTTTACGTCTTAGATTTTTCCGCTCACTCGTCGATCGCGTCGACGATTTCGATCGCCCTGGCGGCGGTGACGCGGCGGACTTCGGCGTCTTCCCGGCGGTTCGCGAAAATTTCTGTCGCCATCAGCTGATCGGCGAGGTCCGCCGGCAGCGACAGGATCACGCGGCTGTCCTCGGTGTGGATGCCGCTGAGCGCCGCGCGCTTGGCAGTGATCATGCCGCCCGCCACCGTGTTGTTGGTGTCCGGATCGATCAGGATGAGGGCGCCGGTCGTGCGGTTCTGCTCATAGGCGTCGAAGATCGCCTGTTCGTCGAAGGTGAGGTGCACCTTGCCGATGGCGTTCATGGGCAGCTCATCGGCATGATTCCACTTGCCGGAGTTGAGGTCGAGCTGACTGATCGGCTGCACCTGCACGCGCTGGCGGCGGCTGCCGGACTTCAGCCAGTAGCGCTTGCCCGGCTGGATGCCTTCGGGCTGCAGCGCCACGAGCTGCGCGTCGAAGGCAAGCCCGGTCATCGGCTGGCTGTCGATCGCCGCGATCGTGTCGCCGCGCGAAACATCGACCTGGCGATCGAGCACGAGGGTGATGGCGTCACCGGCGACGGCAGCGTTGCGCACCAGGTCGAAGGTGACGATCTTGGTCACGTTGGCGACCATGCCGGACGGCAGGATCACGACGGAATCGCCGGGCTTCACCGAACCACCGGCCACCGTGCCTTGATAGCCACGGAAGCTTTCGCCCGGGCGCGAGACGCGCTGCACCGGAAGGCGGAAACCGACGGTCTGCGCCGAGCGGGTGGTTGCGAGTTCCAACACCTCGATCAGCGTCGGGCCCTCGTACCAGGGCATCGAAGCGCGGCCGTCATAGACGACGTTCTCGCCCTTAAGCGCCGAGACCGGGATCGCGGTCACCTGGCGGACGCCGAGCGACAGCGCCAGTTCCTTGAACTCGTGCGAGATCTGCTCGAAGCGGCTGCGGTCGTAGTTCGTGAGGTCGATCTTGTTGACGGCGAGCACGAACTGGCGGATGCCCATCAGCGTCGCGATGGTCGCGTGCCGGCGGGTCTGCTCCAGGAGGCCGACGCGCGCATCGACGAGCAGCACGGCGAGGTCGGCGGTCGAGGCTCCGGTCGCCATGTTGCGCGTATATTGCTCGTGGCCGGGCGTGTCGGCGACGATGAAGGAGCGCTTGTCGGTCGAGAAGTAGCGATAGGCGACATCGATGGTGATGCCCTGTTCACGCTCGGCCTGCAGCCCGTCGAGCAGCAGCGCGAAGTCCGGCAGGCCGAGATCGTTCTGCTTGCCGTTGGAATCGCGCTCAAGGCTTGCCGCCTGGTCTTCCTTGACCGCCTTGGTGTCCCAAAGCAGACGGCCGATCAGCGTCGACTTGCCGTCATCCACGCTGCCGCAGGTGATGAGGCGCAGGGGGCGGGAATCGCGTGCCACCCGCGCCGGCTCCTGCACGGGGAGGGCGACGGCGGTTTCGTCCAAGGCTGCGGTCGCTATTGCCGGTGCGGTCATCAGAAATATCCTTCGCGTTTCTTCTTTTCCATCGAGCCGGCCTGGTCGCGGTCGATCGCGCGGCCCTGGCGTTCGGAGACGGTCGCGGTTTCAAGTTCGGAAATGATGTCGTCGAGCGTGTTCGCGTTGGAGCGGATCGCGCCCGTCAGCGGGAAACAGCCGAGCGTGCGGAAGCGGATGACCTCCTCGCGCTTCGCTTCACCGGGAAGCATTTCAAGACGGGGGTCCTCGGCGAGGATCATCATGCCGTCGCGCTCAACGATCGGGCGCTTCTTGGCGAAGTAAAGCGGCACGATCGGGATCTCTTCCGCCTGGATGTAGCGCCAGATGTCGACCTCAGTCCAGTTGGAAAGCGGGAAGGCGCGCACGCTCTCGCCCTTGCGGACCATGCCGTTATAGATGTTCCAAAGCTCGGGGCGCTGGTTACGCGGGTCCCAGCGGTGGTCCGGCGTGCGGAAGGAATAGATGCGCTCCTTGGCGCGGCTTGCTTCCTCGTCGCGACGCGCGCCGCCGAAGGCGGCATCATACTGGCCGGCGTCGAGCGCCTGGCGCAACGCTTCCGTCTTCATGATGTCGGTATAGAGCGCCGAGCCGTGCGTAAACGGCGTGACGTTCTCGGCCGCGCCGCGCGGATTGGTGTGGACGACGAGATCGAGATCGTATTTTTCGACCATCTCGTCGCGGAACGCGATCATCTCGCGGAACTTCCAGCCGGTGTCGACGTGCAGGAGCGGGAAGGGGACGCGACCGGGATAGAAGGCCTTGCGCGCCAGGTGCAGGAGCACGGAGGAATCCTTGCCGATCGAATAGAGCATCACTGGGCGCTCGAATTCCGCGGCGACCTCACGGAAGATGTGGATCGCTTCGTTTTCCAGCGCCTTCAGATGGGGATCAAGCGGCGGTTTTGCGCTCTGCGGGTTATGCAATTCCGTTTCCGGATGGGTGTGGGGCATTTCGAACTCCGGGGAGGATACTTGTCTCTTGGCTGCTGCGTCCACCATCAGGCGGCGCTACTGGCGTTGGGAATGATGGAGGAAGCCGTTTCCGGCACGTGCAGGCCGCATTCGCGCTTCTCGTCGTTCTCCCACCACCAGCGCCCGGCGCGCTCGGGCTCACCGGGCTTGATGGCGCGTGTGCAGGGCTCGCAACCGATCGACGGATAGCCGCGGCTGTGCAGTGGGTTGACGGGAATGGCTTCTGCGGCGACATGGGCGCGGATCGTCTCGATATCCCAATCCGCCAGCGGATTGATCTTGATGAGGCCGCGCTCGAGGTCGGCTTCGGCAAAGGGCGTCGTGGCACGATTGCCGGACTGGCCGCGGCGCAGCCCGGTGATCCAGTAGCTTGCCCCTTCAAGCGCGCGTGCAAGCGGCTTCAGTTTGCGTACGCCGCAGCAGGCATGCCTCGCCTCGACGCTCTCGTAGAAGCCGTTCATGCCATATTGCGCCACATAGGCCTCGATATCGGCCTTTTCAGGGTGATAGCGCTTGATCAAAATGTCGTAGGCTTCCTCGGTCTGGTTAATGAGGGCGACCGTTTCATTGAACAGCCGACCGGTCTTCAGCGTCGCGACCTCGATGTCGAGGCGATTGGCGCCGATTGCGGCGGTGATGACCTGATCCTCGATGCCGAGTGACGTCGTGAAGACCGACCGGCCTTCAAGGCCGGCGACGAGCGTCAGGCGTCCGGCAAGGTCCAGGCCTTCGAGCCTGTCATTCAGTGCCTTGGCTTCGGCTTCGAGGGATTGCGTCGTCATGGCTGCATCCTGTTGCAATTTGGACGGAATATCGCAGCCGTTTGTGACAAAGGACAGAAAAACGGATTTCTATTGCTCAAGGATCAGAGCAAATATCTCTCTGATCCATAAAGTTCTAAGAAAACCTAGTAATTTAGTAGATTATCTCTGGGCGGAAGGAAGGGTGCGAAGGTGCATTTGTTCCGAAGAACCAAGGGGTGCCGGCCGTTCAAGAATTGTTGAAGGCCCTGTCCTTTCGCGCCGCCTGCTCCAGCTTGTGCTTGATCACCCGGGAGAATGGAGGGAGACGGAGATGATCCAGTCCTTATCCCGTCGCGCCGTCCTTGGAAGCGTCCTCGGATTGCTTCTGGTGACCGGCGCCTATGCTCACCACGGCTGGTCCTGGGCGGAGGCCGACCAGATCGAGCTCTCCGGCACGATCCGCGAGATTTCGATGGCGCCGCCGCATCCGACGCTGCGGGTCGAAACGAAGAATGACGGCATCTGGCTGGTCGAACTCGGCAATCCGCGGCTGACCGAACGCTCCGGCTTCGTCGAGGGCGTTGCGAAGGTTGGCGACCCGATCGTCGCGCTTGGCAACCGCTCGCTGGATCGAAGCGAGAAAAGGATGAAGGCGGTGCGGATCACGGTGGCCGGAAAGGTCTATGACATCTATCCGGAGCGCATACGGACTAACTGATGGAGGAGGTGCTGGCTTGGATCGGGACGCTTCCCTTTGCCTTGGCGATACGGCACTCCGCGACCCTCTACATCTTCGTCAACGCTGCGCATATCCTGTCGATCGGGATAATCATCGGCGCGATCCTGCCGCTTGACCTGCGGCTTATCGGCCTCATCCGGGCGGTTCCGGTCGAGGTGATCGGGCCGTTCCTCTCGCGCGCCGCAGCCGTCGGCGTTGCGCTGGCGATCGTCACCGGCTTCTGCCTCTTCAGTGTCAATCCGTTTGAATATGCCGGCAATGCGGCGTTTCTGACCAAGATCACGCTGCTCGCCCTCGGGGTCGCCAACGCGGCTCTCTTGCATCTGACGCCGCAGTGGCGCGTCGCCGTCAAAGGCGGACCGCTCTCCTTGAGAGTCCGCCTTTCGGCATTGCTTTCGCTGATGATCTGGACCGGTGCCGTCATTGCCGGCCGATGGATCGGGTTCCTGCTAGAGTAGTTTTACCGATCGCTGATTGCCCAGCGCGGGTTGATCCAGGGCTCCTGATTGGAGCGGGCGAGTGGCTGCTTGCCGAGGATATGGTCCGCGGCCTTCTCGCCGGTCATGATCGAAGGGCCGTTGAGATTGCCATATGTGACATGCGGGAAGATCGAGGAGTCGGCAACGCGCAGGCCATCGACGCCGATCACCCGCGTTTCCGGATCGACCACCGCCATCGGATCGTCCTTCGAACCCATCTTGCAGGTGCCGCACGGGTGGTAGGCGCTCTCCAGGTGCTCGCGCAGGAAGGCGTCGATCTCCTCGTCCGTCTGGACCTTTTCGCCGGGCTGGATTTCCGGCCCGCGATAGTGATCGAAGGCTTTCTGGCTGAAGATCTCGCGCGTCAGGCGCACGCAATGGCGGAACTTCTCCCAATCCTCCGGATGGCTCATATAGTTGAAGCGGATCACCGGATCGGCCTTCGGGTCGGAGGCGCGGAGCGTGACGCTGCCGCGCGACTTCGACAGGTTGTAGCCGACATGCACCTGGAAACCGTGCGTGTTCGCCGCCGCCTTGCCGTCATAGCTGATTGCCACAGGCAGGAAGTGGTACTGGATGTCAGGCTGCTTGACGCCGGCCGCCGAGCGCAGGAAGGCGCAGGCCTCGAACTGGTTGGAAATGCCGAGGCCGGATTTGAAGAACAGCCATTGGGCGCCCGCGACGCCCTGCCAGAACCATGGCAGCCAGGAATAGAGCGACACCGGCTTCGTGCTCACCTGCTGGAAGTAGAACTCCATGTGGTCCTGCAGGTTTTGGCCGACTCCCGCGCGATCGACCTTAACGTCGATCCCCATTTCCTTCAGGTGCGCGGCCGGACCGATGCCGGAGAGCATCAACAGTTTCGGCGAATTGAAGGAGGACGCCGAGACGATCACCTCGCGGTTCGCCCTGACAACCTCGACGCGGCCGCCGCGCTCGATCTCGACGCCAGTCGCGCGGCCGTTCTCGATAACGATCTTGCGGGCGAAGCAGCGGATGAGCTCAACGTTCGGTCGCTTCAGCGCCGGCTTCAGGTAGGCGGAGGCAGCCGACCAGCGACGGCCTTGCCAGGTCGTCTGCTCCATCAGCCCGAAGCCTTCCTGCTTCGAGCCGTTATAGTCTTCGGTCATCTCGAAACCGGCCTGCATCCCGGCTTCGACGAAAGCGTGGAAGAGCGGGTTCTTGAACCGACCCCGCTGGACGTGCAGGGGTCCATTGGTGCCGCGCCAGCCGTCTTCGCCGCCGTGCGAGTGCTCCATCCGCTTGAAATAGGGAAGCACGTCGGCATAGGCCCAGCCCTTTGCCCCGAGGTCCTCCCAGCGGTTGAAATCCTCCGCATGGCCGCGCACGTAGACCATGCCGTTGATCGAGGAGGAGCCGCCGATCACCTTGCCGCGCGGCGCGGTGATGCGCCGGTTGTTGAGGTGCGGCTCCGGCTCGGAGAGATAGCCCCAATTGTAGCGGCCCATGCTCATCGGCCAGGCGAGTGCCGCCGGCATCTGGATGAACGGGCCGATGTCCGATCCGCCGAATTCCAGCACGATGACCGAATTCTTGCCGTCCTCCGACAGGCGATAGGCGAGCGCCGAGCCTGCCGAACCGGAACCGATGATGACGTAATCTGCCTGCATAAGCGTGGTCTTTCTTGTATGTCGAACAGCCCCTCTTCCGCTGCTGCCACCGTCTCCCTGCGAGCGGAGAGAAGGGACTTGCTGCGACGTTGCGCTCCCTCTCGTAGAAAGGGATATGCCGCGGCCCCCATGTTCCCTCTCCCCGGGCGCGGGGAGAGGGTTAGGGTGAGAAGCAAATCACAAAATCTCAGTACGGCGCCTGCACCGGCCCCATGCCGACATAAACGGTCTTGAGCTCGGTATAATGGTCGAGCGCCGCGACCGAATTCTCCCGCCCGAAACCGGATTGCTTCGAGCCACCGAAGGGGATTTCGACCGGGCAGAGATTATAGGTGTTGATCCAGAGTGTGCCGGCCTCGAGCTGGTCGACGACCCGGTGGGCGCGGGTCAGGTCGGCGGTGAAGACGCCGGCCGAGAGCCCGAATTCCGTCGCGTTCGCGCGGGCGACGACTTCGGTCTCATCATCGAAGTCGAGCACGCACATGACCGGCCCGAAGATTTCCTCCCGCGCGATCGTCATCTCGTCGGTAACGTCGGCAAAGACGGTCGGCTGGATATAGGTGCCTTCGCTGTTGACCGCGTTCGGGATGCCGCCGCCGGTGATCAGCCGCGCGCCTTCCGCCTTGCCCTTCTCGACATAGGAGAAGACCTTGTCGCGCTGCGCCTTTGAGACCATAGGCCCGAGTTGCGTCGCCTCGTCCATCGGATCGCCGATGACGATCGCTTCGGTGCGCTCCTTGAGGCGCGCCAGGAAAGCTTCTTTCACCTTTCGCTGCACGAAGACGCGGGTGCCATTCGAGCAGACCTGGCCGGTCGAATAAAAATTGCCGAGCATGGCGCCGCCGATGGCGCTTTCGAGATCGGCGTCGTCGAAGACGATCAGCGGCGACTTGCCGCCAAGCTCCATGGTCACGTGGCGCAGCCCGGCGGCGGCCGCCTCATAGACCTTGCGGCCGGTCGGTACCGAGCCGGTGAGCGAGACCTTGGCTACATCGGGATGGTTGACGAGCAGGGGACCAGTCGAGCGGTCGCCCTGGATGACATTATAGAGCCCCTTCGGCAGCCCCGCCTCCACCAGGATCTCGGCGATCTTCAGGGCCCCGAGCGGCGTGTTCTCCGACGGTTTGAAGACCATGGCGTTGCCGGCGGCAAGCGCCGGCGCACCCTTCCAGCAGGCGATCTGCTGCGGATAGTTCCAGGCGCCGATGCCGACGCAGACGCCGAGCGGCACCCGCTTCGTATAGGCGAAGTCGCCGCCGAGCGGGATATAGTCGCCATTGAGCGCCGCCGCCGCGACACCGCCGAAGAACTCGAAACTGTCGGCGCCCGAGGTCGGGTCGGCGACGATCGTTTCCTGGATCGGCTTGCCGGTATCGAGCGTTTCGAGTTCGGAAAGCTCGCGATTACGCTCGCGCATGATCTCGGCCGCACGCTTCAGGATGCGGCCGCGCGCCGTCGGGCTCATTGCCGCCCATTCCGGCTGTGCCCGCTTTGCGGCGGCGATGGCGCGTTCGACGATCGCAGGTGTTGCCGCATGCAGTCGGGCAATCACTTCGCCGGTCGCCGGATAGATGCTCTCGATCACCGTACCGGCGGTGTCCTCGACATATTCGCCGTCGATGAAGTGCGAGGCGTTCGGTTGGGCTTTCATCTCATTCTCCTCGCGGATAGCGTTTGGATTCCTCGAGGTTGTCGAGGTTCATGTGGTTGCGCATATAGCGCTCCGATGCCTTTTGCAGCGGCTGGTGATCCCAGGGATAATAGGCGCCGTTGCGGAGCGCCTCGTAGACCACCCAGCGCCGCGCCTGGCTTTCGCGCACCGCGGCGTCGAAGGCCTCCATGTCCCAGTGCGCCGCGCGCATGTCGCGGAAGGCGGTGAGCGTGGCTTGATCGGCGGGCCCACGCGGATTTTCTGCAAGATTGGTGAGTTCCAGCGGATCGGCCTCGAGATCGTAGAGCTGGTCCGGATCGAGCGCGCAGTGGACGTATTTCCACTTGCCTTCGCGGATGGAGACGAGCGGCGCGCAGGAAGCCTCGGCCGCATATTCCATCAGCACTGGCTCCGTGCGCTCCGCACCGTTGATCATCGGCAGAAGGCTGACGCCATCCGTCCAGGGCTTCACCTCGTCCATCGAGATGCCAGCGAGGTCGGCAAGTGTCGGCGTCACGTCGAGATTCGATGTCGGCGTCAGATGCAGGCCGGGTGCGACCCCGGGTCCGGCGATCATCAGCGGCACTCGCGCCGAGCCCTCGAAGAAGTTCATCTTGAACCACAGGCCGCGCTCGCCGAGCATGTCGCCATGGTCGGAGCAGAAAAGGATCAGGGTTTTGTCGAGCATCCGTGTCCGCTCGAGCGTATCGACGAGTTCCCCGACCTTCTCGTCGAGATAGGAGATATTGGCGAAATAGGCGCGGCGCGACTGGCGAATGTTCTCTTCCGTCACCTCGAAGTTCTTGTAGTCGCAGGAGAGCATGATGCGCTGCGAATGCGGATCCTGCCGGTCGAAGGGAAGGGTGCCCACCTCCGGCACGAGGTGTTCGCAATCCTCATAGAGATCCCAGAATTTCCGGCGCGCCACATAGGGATCGTGCGGGTGGGTGAAGGAGACCGTGAGGCACCAGGGCCGGCGGCGTTCGTCGTCGTTCTCGCGGGCGAGCTGGTAGAGCTTCTGGTTCGCCAGAAACGCCACCTCGTCGTCATATTCCATCTGGTTGGTGATCTCGGCGACGCCGGCGCCGGTGACCGAGCCGAGATTGTGATACCACCAGTCGATGCGTTCGCCGGGCCTGCGATAATCCGGTGTCCAGCCGAAATCGGCCGGGTAGATGTCGGTCGTCAGCCGCTCTTCGAAACCGTGCAACTGGTCCGGCCCGACGAAGTGCATCTTGCCGGAGAGCGCCGTGTAGTAGCCGGACCGCCGGAGGTGATGTGCATAGGTTGGGATCGACGACTGGTATTCCGCCGCATTGTCGTAGACGCGGGTGCGGCTCGGCAACTGCCCGGCCATGAACGAGGCGCGCGCCGGCGCACAGAGCGGCGAAGACGTGTAGTTGTTGCGGAAGCGGGCCGACCGGCCCGCCAGCGCCTTGAGGTTGGGCGCATACAGGAAGTCGGCCGGGCCATCGGGAAAGAGCTTCCCGTTCAACTGGTCCACCATGATGATCAGGATATTGGATCTGGCGGTCATGGTGCCCGTCCTTGGCGGCGAAGCTGGTCGAGATGGGTGGTTACATAGTCTTCCGTCAGCGCGATCGAAGACTCGATGCTGATCGGTGCCGATTTCAGACTTTGCCGTATGTAAAGTCCATCGATCATCGCAGCCGCGCCCTCGGCGATGCGTTCCGCGTCATCGACGGGGCAGAGCGCCTTGAGGCTGGCGAGCAGATTGGAGCGCAGCCGCCGCGCATAGACGACAAGAAGGCGCCGAACGTCCTCGGAGCGCTGCGCTTCCGAATAAAAGGCGAGCCAGGCGGCGACCGTCTCCGGCGCGAACTGATCGGCCCGGAAGCTGACGCGGATCAGCGCGCTCACCTTTTCCCGCGGCGTCGGCGCGGCCTTGAGCGCGGCGACGGCATCGCGGCGCAATTGCCCGAGCAGGCTGCGGATCGTCGCGATCAGCAATTGTTCCTTGCTGCCGAAATAATGGTGCGCGAGCGCCGCCGAGACACCGGCCGTCCGCGCGATCTCGGACATGGTGACGGCGAGCGTTCCCTGGTCGCCGATCACGCGCAGCGCTGCGTCCACCAGCGCCTTGCGGCGCACCGGCTCCATCCCAACTTTCGGCATCTCCTGAGCTCCTTCGAGGAACAGTTTATTTTTGATTGACGCATCAATCAATAAAAAACCGCACGCTTTTTCCCTTTCTTTTTGCTTGGAAATCCGGCTCAATCACGAGGTAGCGCTTGTGCTCATCGCCAGGACTGGAGGTTGAAATGACCAACATGTTCGATCCCACCGGAAGACAGACAGTGGCAGGAAAGTGGGGATGGTTTGTAGCACTCGGCGTGCTGCTGATCATGGCCGGCGGTATTGCCTTCGGGAACCTGCTGATGGCGACGGTCGCCTCCGTCTATTACGTCGGTCTGATCATGCTGATCGGCGGCCTGCTCAATCTCGCTCAGGCCTTTCAGGTCAAGGATTGGGGAGGCTTTCTCTTCTGGGTGCTGAGTGGCGGTCTCTATGCGGCGGCCGGCCTTTTTGCCTTCGTCAATCCGGTACTCGCTTCGTCGATCCTGACCATTCTCATGGCGATCGCCCTGATCGTCGCGGGCGCCTTCCGGATCTGGGTCGGCTTCCGGCTCAGCCCGCTCGGCGGCTGGGGCTGGATCGTCATCGGCGGTCTTGTGACGCTGCTTGCCGGTCTGGTTATCGCCGCCGGCTGGCCCGTCAACAGCCTCTGGATCCTCGGCCTCTTCCTCGCGGTCGACCTCGTCATGCAGGGCCTGGCGCTGATCGCCTTCGGCGTACTCGTGAAGAGTTAGTCGGCTGCGTGGGGCAGCGAAAGAAGATTTCGCCCAGAAACGACCTTCATAAAACTTTCACATCCGCGAAAGATTTCGTTGACGCTTGCCGCCGATGCTGGCCGCCGGTCCGTCCGTCCATCCTGGAGTCCGGCATGTCCGCCGCCCCCGCAGAACTTCTGTCGCTTCGCCGCTTCGGTGATGATCAGATCGTAACACTCGCCAAGCTCGTCATAGAAAACGCCTTCCAGCCGATCGTTGAAGCGACCACCGGCGCCGTGTTTGGCTACGAGTCTCTGGTGCGCGGCTTCGAGCGCCTGGGCTTCGCCTCGCCGCTCGAACTGCTCGACAAGGCGGAGGGCGCCGGGCAACTGCTCGCCCTCGAACATCTGATCAACAGCCGCGCGGTCGCCGCCTTCGCGACGCTTCCGGATTTTGCCGCACGCACGCTCTTCCTGAATTTCGACTCGCGGCTGGTTGGCGGCGAGGGGGATATTGTCGAGCGGCTCGTCAATCATCTGAAGCGCGCCAATATAGCCCCCTCGTCGCTCTGCTTCGAGCTCTCGGAACGCTTCGACAGCGGCAAGATGCCGGACTTTTCGGCACTGGTCCGGCAATTGCGCCTTGCCGGTTTCAAGCTGGCGATCGACGATTTCGGTGCCGGATTCAATGGGCTGAAGCTGCTGTGCGATCAGCCGGTCGACTATGTCAAGATCGACAGGCATTTCATTTCCGGCATCGAGTGGGATCCGCGCAAGCGCCATCTCGTGCGCCACGCTGTCAACATGGCGCATGTCCTCGGCACGCGGGTGATTGCCGAAGGTGTCGAAACGGAGGCGGAATTTCTCGTCTGCCGCGATCTCGGCTGCGATCTGATGCAGGGCTATTTCATTGCCCGCCCGACGACGCATTTGAATGAGCTGCAGCCGGCCTATCCGCATCTTGAGCCGGGCGGCATCCGGCGGTTTTCGTCGACGCTCGACAGTATCCTGATCCGCAAGGAGATCGAACAGCTGCCGGCGGTCAGGGAAAGCGACGACCTCGATTCCGTCTTCGATCTCTTCCGGCGCAATCCGCGTCAGGCGTTCTTTCCGGTGCTGAATGCCAATGGTGAGCCGCGCGGCATCCTTCACGAGTACCATATGAAGGAGATGATCTATCATCCCTTCGGCCGCGATCTTCTGAAAAACCGTCTCTATCAGCGCCGCATTTCGCACTTCGTCACGCCTGCGCCGATCGCCGACCTCGATACGCCGGCCGACGAGATGCTGAAGATCTTTGCCGGCATGGACGGCGGCGATTGCGTCATCCTGACGGAAAACATGCGCTATGCCGGCATTCTTTCGGCTTCGTCGCTCCTGAAGATCATCAACGAGAAACAGTTGAAATTGGCGCAGGAGCAGAACCCGCTGACCGGCCTTCCGGGCAATCGGGCGATCCGCGACTACGTCCAGCACGCCATCCTCGACGGTGATGAAGCGCGCTACTTCTGCTATTGCGATTTCGACGACTTCAAGCCCTTCAACGACACCTACGGCTTTCAGAAGGGGGACCTGGCGATCACCCTGTTCGCCGCGCTCCTGCGGCGCCATTTCATCGGCGAGGAGAAGTTCCTGGGTCATGTCGGCGGCGACGACTTCTTCGTCGGTGTCAGTGGCCTCACTGAAGCGGAAATTCGCGCCGTCCTGATGCGCCTCATCGATGATTTTCGCTCGGACGTCCGCCAGCTCTATTCGCCGGAGCACCAGGCGGCGGGACGGATCAGCGGATATGGTCGCGATGGCGGAGCGAAAGACTTCCCGCTGATGCGCTGCTCGATCGCGGTCCTGGTGCTTCCGGAGGGCTTCATCCTTTCCGACAGCCAGACGGTGAGCAAGAGGATCGCGGAGATAAAGGCGCGCGCCAAGGCAAGTGAGACCGGACTCGTGCTGGAACTGGTCACTCGGGAATGAAACCCACCGAGTGATGCCTTTCCCGAGCCGCGGGCGGGCTATAGGTATAGGCGGTACTGCCGCTTTGCGAGGATGCCGCCATGACCATTCCAACCGAAATGACCTATGTCGACCTGCCGAGCGCGGGCGGCGCGGAAAACATGGTTCTGGCGCGGGGCCCCCTGCCGCAGCTCAGGCCCGGCGAGATTTTGATCCGCGTCGAGGCCTTGGGCGTCAACCGGCCGGACGTTCTACAGCGCAGGGGTGACTATCCGCCTCCGCCCGGCGCGAGCCCCATTCTCGGCCTGGAGGTCGCCGGCGAAGTTGTCGACCTCGGCGAGGGTGCGACGGGCTTCGCGGTCGGCGACAAGGTCTGCGCGCTTGCCAATGGCGGCGGCTATGCCGAATTTTGTGCGGTGCCCGCGACGCAAGCGCTTCCTTGGCCGAAGGGCTATGACGCGGTCAAGGCCGCGGCCCTGCCGGAGACTTTCTTCACGGTATGGGCCAACGTCTTTGACATGGCCGGCCTGAAAGCCGGCGAGACCATCCTCGTTCACGGCGGATCGAGCGGCATAGGCACGACGGCGATCCAGCTTGCCAAGGCCCTGGGCGCCGAAGTCTTCGCGACGGCCGGCAGTGCGGCGAAGTGTACGGCCTGCGAGACGCTCGGAGCGAAGCGGGCGATCAACTACCGCGAGGAGGATTTCAAGGCAGTCGTGCTCGAAGGGACTGGCGGTCGCGGGGTCGATATCATCCTAGACATGGTCGGCGGGCGCTATTTTGGCCGCAACCTCGCCTCGCTTGCCAAGGATGGGCGGCTGTCGATTATCGGTTTTCTCGGCGGCGCGCGCGTCGAGGACGCCAATATCGCAGCGATCCTGACGAAGCGGCTGCATGTGATGGGATCCGCCTTGCGACCGCGGACGGCCGAGGAGAAGCGGGCGATCCGCGACGGACTCGCCGCACGGGTCTGGCCGCTTCTGGAAGCGGGCGACGTCGCGCCGGTCATTCATGCGGTGTTGCCCATTGAAGAGATTGCCGACGCCCATCGCCTGATGGAAGAGGGTGACCATATCGGCAAGATCGTGATGACGATCGTCAGAGATTAGACGATGGTTGCACTTGTATTGCCGCGGACATGGCTTACCTTTGGAGCATCGGCAACAACAGAAAGGAAGGTGATCCAATGTCTAATGAGATTTCGGACCTCGTGACGGGCATGGGAGAGGTGAAGGAGTCGAGGCAGCCCTCGGCATAAATCGCCGCCTTCCTTCGGGCTTTCGTGCCCAGCCTTCACTAGGCCAAAACTCATGGAAGGGTCGCCGAAGCGCGGCCCTTTCCTTTTCTGGTAACATCATCAGATTCCGAGACGGCCGATCGCCGGTATCTTGATGCCCGGTCTTGCGATATCGAGGCCGGCCACCAGCCCCATGAAATGCAGCTCCAGGCCGCTCCGCCGGCCGGCTGCGACGCCGGCGACGCCATAGAGCGTCGCATGCAGGTCGCGACCGTCCGCATCGATCAGGAAGAGCTTGCCCTCCGGCAGGTAGTCGCGCCCCACCGCGTCCGGCGGCAGTACAGCGTCGAGCTCGGGCACCGAGCGCAGCACATGGGCGACGAAGGTGTTGGAGTTCGGTCCCGGCCAGAGGCGGTAGGCGCCGGGCGACGGATAGGGATAGGCGGCAATCGCCTGCTCGACTTTCGGGATCAGTCGCTTGGCTTGCTCGCCCTTGACCGCAACGACGATGCGCGGCTCGTTCGAATACCAGCGGCCGTCGGCGCGATAGGCGTTCTTGCGGATCGGCTTGCCCCAGCCGACCTTTTCATGCCGATTGTAAGCGGACGCTCCTTCATCCTTCGTCACGATCCATGCGTGGCTCGCCACGGCGCCCTTCATGCCGCCGGTCGTTGCCGAGAAAACATAGATCGCCGCCTCCGGACTGGCGGATGCCTCGGGAAGGATGCGGGCCGATGACCAGTCCGCGTCGCGCCAGCTCTGCGGCCGTTCCTTGAAATACCACAGGCCGGCCGATGCAAGCGCCGGAAACAGGTAGATGATGGCGAAGACGAGCAACAGCCTGCGGAGGATTTTCATCGACGAAGTCTTTTCTGCCGGTGGAATCCTGATAGATGCATAGCCCAAACTTGGAAAATTGAGGGCAAGGCATGTCGAATCCAGTTCTGGTCGAAGTGACGCGCGGAAACCTGGTCGAAAGCCGCCATCGCGGCACGGTCATCGCCGTTGACGGCGACGGCAAGACGCTGTTTGCACTTGGCGACACGGAAGCGGCCGTGTTCCCCCGTTCTGCCTGCAAGGCCATGCAGGCCCTGCCCTTGGTGGAAAGCGGTGCCGCGGACGCCTACGGCTTCGGCGCTAAGGCGCTCGCGCTTGCCTGTTCCTCGCATTCCGGCGAAACGCAGCACGTGACGCTGGCCGCTGAGATGCTGGCCGCCGCCGGCCGCGATGTCAGCGCGCTTGAATGCGGCGCCCATTGGTCGTTCTACCAGAAGACGTTGATCGGCCAGGCCCGTTCCCTCGAAAGGCCGAGCGCGCTCTATAACAATTGCTCCGGCAAGCACGCTGGTTTTGTCTGCGCCTGCTGCCATTCCGGCACCGAGGTCGAAGGGTATGCCGGCTATGGTCACCCCATTCAGCAGGAAATCCGGGGCATCATGGAAAGCCTTACGGGCGCGCTTCTCTCCCGCGACAATTGCGGCGTCGATGGCTGCTCGATTCCGACCTATGCCGTACCGATGAAGGGCCTTGCCCATGGCTTCGCCCGAATGGCGACGGGCGCGGGTCTGGCAGCGGAACGGGCGCGGGCCTCGAAGCGGTTGATCGAGGCCTGCATGGCCGAGCCCTTCTATGTTGCCGGCACCGATCGCACCTGCACGCGACTGATGAAGGCCGCGCCGGGGCGCATCTTCGCCAAGACCGGCGCCGAAGGGGTTTTCTGCGCCGTGATCCCGGAAAAGGGCGTCGGCATCGCGGTCAAATGCGAGGATGGCACGACACGCGCCGCCGAGTCGATGGTGGCGGCCACGCTTGCACGTTTCTTCGCGAAAGACCCAGAGGTCCAGGCGGCGTTGATGGCACAGGCCAACCATTCGATGAGTAACTGGAACGGCATACATGTCGGTGACGTTCGCGTCACGGAGGCCTTTGCTCGTAGCTCCGAGGCTGCCTGCGTGGCGGAAAAGGCGCGTCGCGATTAAACGGAACGATGCGGACGCGCTTTACGTCTTTGTTTTTATGCATGTCGTTTCCCAAAACCGCTGCCCACTTTTGGGCGACATTGCATTAAGCCACGATCAGCGAGGCTGTGTCGTTGCGATAGGGCGACAAGGCCTCTGCCGGCATCTCCGAGGGCACGACAAGGCCTGCAAGCTCGCTGACGCCTATGATGCGGTGAGGCGAGGCGGCGCCGAATTTCTCAGGTGTAGCAAGGACATAGGTTTCGGCGGACTGCCGGGCGACCGCCCGTTTGATCGCTGCTTCCTCATAGTCTCCGGTCGAAAGCCCGTGCGCGGGATGAATGGCGGTGACACCGAGAAAGAATATGTCCACGCGGATCTGTTCGATGGCCGCAACCGTCGCCGCGCCGGTCGCCACCATGGAATGCTTGTAGAGCCTGCCGCCGATAAGGACCACTTNGCCGCGCCGGTCGCCACCATGGAATGCTTGTAGAGCCTGCCGCCGATAAGGACCACTTCGGCAACATGATGCTCGAGTTCGGCAGCGATCGTCGGGCTGTGTGTGATGATGGTTGCACGTAAGTCGCGCGGCAGGGCGCGAGCCAGTTCCGCATTGGTCGTGCCGCCGTCGAGAAAGGTGACCTGACCGGGCTGGACGAGCTCTGCCGCCCGGCGGCCGAGGCGGCGCTTGACCTCGCTGGCGATCCTGTGGCGGGCGGCGAAGTCAGGAAGCGGCGGCGTCAGCGGCAGGGCGCCGCCATGAACCCGCTTCAGCAGCCCTTCGGCCGCCATTTCCCTGAGGTCGCGCCGGATCGTGTCTTCCGAAAGTCGAAGCTCGTCGGCGATCGCCTTGGCGACGAGCTGCCCATCGCGGGCAAGCCGCGCCGAGATCATCGCCCGTCTCTGTGTCGTCAGCATTGATTCTCTCCTTGACTCGTCACGAAGTTGCATGAATCATCATGAAACTTCCAGAAAAATCTGGAATGTTCATGCAATTTCGTGGAGAGAGTCATGCTGATCCTGATTGCCGGTCCCTATCGCTCGGGTACGGGCGACCATCCGTCCAAGATGGCGGAGAATCTGAAGCGTCTGGAGGGACCGTCCTACGCCCTTTTCAAGGCCGGACATGTGCCGATGATCGGCGAGTGGGTTGCCTTGCCCGTCTGGCATGCGGCAGGTGGAAGCCAAGTGGGTGACGACCTTTATGAGGAGATCTTTCATCCCGTCGCCGGCCGGCTGCTTGAACTTTGCGATGCGGTGCTGAGGTTGCCGGGTGATTCCAAAGGAGCGGATAATGACGTGCGCATCGCGCGCGAGCGCGGCATTCCGGTCTACTACCGTCTCGAAGAGGTGCCCGGCTGCGCCGAAATGGCGGCGTGAGCGAAAGGTGCCGGCGGGTCAGCCCGCCGGCACCATGCGACTATTCATCCACGTGCGGCTCTGCAACGAAGGTCAGCGTCGCCGTATAGCCGGACTCGTCGGCGGCGCTGCTGCCTTCAAGCGGCACGGCCTGGCTGACCGCCAATACGTTTAGCCCGGCATTGCGGAGGATCACCTCCGTCTCGCCTTGGGCGTCGGTCTTTGCCGAGACGAGGTCCGGTAGCCCGACATAGTCGAGCATGACCTCCTTACCCTCGAGCGGCTTGCCTTCGAAGAGCACCCGGACGCGGTATCTCTCGCCCGGTTTCAGGCCGATCGGATTGTCGAGCGGCAGGATCTGCAGAGGCTGAGGTGGGAAGGCTGGCAGCGTGCCGTGTGCATGGATCAGGGCAATGCTGTTCTTGATCGTGTGGCTGGCCTGTTTGGCGCCCGGCACTTCGCTCTTCGGCTTGTTCAGCCATTTCCCATTGGCGTCCTCGCTCCAATAGCCATTGTCGAACTCGATGGCGATCAATGCCGGTTCACCGTCGGGCTTGAGCAGCATGTGGTTTGCCGCGGGTTCCATCTTCAGCGGCAATTTGCTGCCGTCGGCGTTGATTGCCGTTGCTTTGACGACCTTCGCGGGATCGTAACCGTCGTCCCCGGCGCCATGACCATAGATGACCGCGAGTTCGCCCCAACGTTCGTCGACCCAGGCGCCGTGCGAAAGGGCCGGTACCGCCGTCGCCAGCACCAGGCCGGCGGCCGCCAAGAGGCAAGCAAGATTTTTCATCAGTCGTTCCTTATAACGTTATAACGTAACTAGTCCTGTTAACGGGAAGTTCCAGACCTTGTCAATTCCTTCGATTTCATCTCTTCTGCTGCACGAAATCCGTGGCCTCAGCCGCCACGCCGCGACGGGCTGCGGAAAAATGTGGGCGGTTGACCGCTCGCATCCCGCTCGAACAAAGCGCTTTCAGGAGTATGATGATGCTGAAACTGTTCTATACGCCCGGGACCTGCTCGCTTGCCTCGCACATTGCGCTGGAGGAGGCGGGCGCGTCCTATGAGACGCATCGCGTCGACTTTTCAAAGGCCGAGCAGACGAAGCCCGAATATCTCGCCATCAATCCGAAAGGCCGCGTTCCCGCCCTGGTGACGGACCGCGGCACGCTGACCGAAACGCCGGCGATCCTGACCTATATTGCGCAGAGCTTCCCGAATGCCCGGCTCGCGCCTCTCGCCGATCCCTTCGAGTTCGCCCGGCTGCAGTCGTTCCTGAGCTATCTCTGCTCGACGGTGCACGTTGCCCACGCCCATGCCCGACGAGGCGCTCGCTGGGCGGAAGATCCGGCCGCACACGAGGCGATGAAGGCGAAGGTGCCGAAGAACATGGCCGATTGCTTCGCCTTGATCGAAGGTACCTTGTTTGCCGGTCCCTTCGTCATGGGTGAGGCCTATACGATCGCCGATCCCTATCTCTTCACGATCGCCAGCTGGCTCGAGGGCGACGGCGTCCCTCCGGCGCAGTTCCCGAAGATCCTCGACCATCGCAACCGCATGGCCGAGCGGCCGGCCGTCGCCAAGGTGCTCGCCGAGGTTCAGGTGTAATTGGAACCGCCGCAGCGGCCCGATGACGAATGAAGCTGGGGTCGAAGTCTTTAGCCCGGCTGAATGGCGTCGAACCGCATTACGAGCCGCTTCGGTGCCTTTTGCCGCCAGGCGGCGATCAGCCTCTGCGTCAGCGCCGCATCGTCGATGATGGCGAGCCACACGAGCATGGCCGGCCAACCTTTATAGTGGTCGGTCTCGAAAAAGAGCGACGGATCGAGTTCCATCAGCATTTCCTTCTCCTCGAGCGCGCACATCACGACGAGCGTCTCGGCGTCTTTCATTCGCGCGAAGCTCTTGCCTTTGACGAGCAACGCCGGCGTGCCATAGGAGGTACCGACGGTCGTTTCCGGCAGTCCGGCCGCTTCGGCGAGGCGCCGGACGCGTTCAAAGCCTGTTTCGATCTCTTGCGCCATCGAGTGCACCATCGTTCGCCAAGCCGGATTGCCCCCGAACAGTGGCGAAGTTCACCCACCGTCGCAAGTGTTGATTGCGGTCGCGCGAGGCCATGGCCAACCGGGAAACGGCAAGTCCGCGAGTTCGCGCTCCGCCATGCGGGCAAGATCGGGATGCTGGAGCGGATCACGCAGCCAAGCCGCAGACGCTTCGGATTGATCATCGCGCTGAGTTGCGACCAGTTTCAGAATAGAGAAAAGCTTCGACATGGTGGGGGCTCTCCATTCGGTGTTCCACGGCGCCGTGAATGCGTTCAGATCGATAAGAGCCGTCGGCAATACATTGAACTACCAACGAAATTCCTCCATAGATCCAGAGGAGTTACAAGCAGCATCCTCCTGTTCGAGCGAGTTTGCAATTGAGATTGCGGCGTGCTTAGTTTAGAAAATCTATATGAAGGACCTCAACACGATCCATCTGAACGGGCTGCGCGCCGTCGAGGCGGCCGGGCGGCTCGGTTCACTTGCGGCCGCGGCGGAAGAACTCGGCGTGACGCCCGGTGCCGTCAGCCAGCAGATTGCCAAGACCGAGGCGCAGCTCGGGCGGGCACTCTTCGAGCGCTTACCGAGGGGGCTGGTGCCGACGGAGGCGGGCCGCTTACTTTTGGTGCGGCTCTCCAGCGCCTTTGAGGAACTTGCCCAAGCGGTGGTCGAGGCCCGTCGTCGCGACGAATCGGTGCTGACGGTTTCGGTGGCGCCTGTCTTTGCTGCACGCTGGCTGGTCTACCGCCTCAATCGTTTTGCCGATCGCCATCCGGAAATCCGGCTCCGAATTGATGCGACCACGAAGCTCGTCAACCTCGACACCTCCGATGTCGATCTCGCGATTCGCGTCGGAACGGGGCACTGGCCGGGCGTTCGCGCCGAATTGCTCTTGGAGCAGGAGGTGTTTCCCGTTTGTTCGCCGGCACTCGCCGCGGGCTTGCGCAAGCCGGCGGACATCTTGAAACTGCCGGCTGTCATCGACGAGCACGCGATGTTCTCCTGGGAGGTGTGGCTGAAGGCGGCAGGCCTTTCCGGAGCCGAGATGACCGTGCGCCACACCTTCAACGATGCGTCGCTGGCGCTCGACGCGGCCATTGCCGGCCAGGGTGTGATGATCGCCTGGCAGACGCTCGCTGGCTATGCGGTGATGAAGGGCAGCCTCGTGGCGCCTTTCGATATCCGCGCCAGGACCGGCTTCGGCCACTATTTCGTGACCTCGGCCTCGAGGCGTGAAAGCAAGGCGGCGCTCGCCTTCAAGCAATGGGTGCGTGAAGAGGTGGAGGAGGGGATGCGGCAGCTCTCCGCTATTCCGGCTCCTTCAGCCGCTCTTCCATCATCGCCTTGAAGGCCGGGCGCGACTGGCAGCGCGCCAGCCATGCCTTAACCCGCGGGTGCCGCTCGAAAAGCGCGGCCTGGCTCATCGTATAGCGGAACACCTCGGCCAGGTTGAGGTCGGCAACGGTAAAGCGACTGCCGACCAGATAATCGCGGCCGTCGAGATGCGCCTCGAGCCTGGCAAAGGCTTTTTCGAGCGACAGCGCACAGGCGGCGATCGAGGCCTGACCGTCTGGCGTGTTCTCGATGCCATCGTCATAGGCAAGGATGATCCTGACCGCATGTGGCTCGACTTCGGTCGCCGCCCACATGGTCCAATTGCCGATCTGCCCGTCCTCGGCAATGTCGACCGGAGCCAGCGGCCCGCCATGCTTGCGGGCGAGATAGAGGTTGTTCGCAAGCGACTCGGTTAGCACCAGCCCGTCGTCTTCGATCGCCGGTATGAGGCCCATCGGATTGACGGCGAGGAAACTCGGGGACCGTGTGTTGATCGGCGCATCCGCGGCCAGCGGATCGGCGAGGCGGCGCGCCTGTATGACCGGGATCGAACTGAAGGGAATGCCGAGTTCGCGGGCCATCCAGTAGTTGCGCGATGCGCGCGAGCGGTAAACACCATAAATCGTCAGCATCTCCGGTCTCCTCGGTTGGCGATGCCAGATTTCATACGCAATTGCCGATGCTTGCTGAAGCCGTCCGCCTTGATGTGTTGTATGAAATCTTTTGATGCCAGCCATTGCTCCCGCTGGTCGCTCCAGGCAACTCGGGTTCGCGGTTGTAATGCGCGGTGCCACAATCGTGATTGCATGTTTACTGGCGCAAGCCCCGCTCCAGACGTAAATCCAAGCTTGGAGTGAGATCCTAAGAGCGGTTTTTAGCTTGCGTCCTGCTCCGACTTGTCGATATCGATCACGGGGATGGCTTTTGCTTCGACGCAAAATCATCGTGATCTCGTTGCAAGGAGCGGGACGGCGCAAATCGCGCGTCGCGCCGCTCTCTTTCCTCGCTGCACTCAAACCCGTCAGAGTCCGATGTCATCGCTGCCTGTCTTTTCCCGCCGCCAGTTTCTCCGCACATCCGGACTCGCAATCGCCTCCGCCGGCCTTGCGGGCTGCACGTCGTCGATGAACACCGACCGTTTTCGCCAGGAAACGATGCCGTTTTATCGCAATCCTGCCCTCGAAAACCGCTGGGTCGACCCGCGTGCCGAGGGTATGCTCGAAGAGCCGCTGACCGGCCTGCCGCCGCAGGACGCCTATTACGCCGATATCTATGCGGACAAGGAGGATGGCGGGTTTCTCATTCCGGCGGTGCCCTACCGCCAGATCGACCCGCGCTTCTATCGCCAGGAGGTCAGTGATCCTTTCGGCGAGGCGCCCGGCACGATCGTCGTCGATACGGCGGATCGCTATCTCTATCTGATCGGGCCTGGCGGCAGCGCCACGCGCTATGGCGTGGGCCTTGGCCGCGAAGGCTTCGCCTGGTCCGGGCGCGGCGTCATCCAGTGGAAACAGAAGTGGCCGAAATGGACGCCGCCGGATTCGATGGTCGCCCGCCAGCCGGTGCTCGCCAAATATTCGGCCGACAACGGAGGCATGCCGCCGGGCCTCGACAATCCGCTCGGATCGCGCGCCCTCTATATCTTCCAGAACGACCAGGACACGCTCTATCGCGTCCATGGGACGCCGGAGTGGCAGTCGATCGGCAAGGCCGTCTCGTCCGGTTGCGTCCGCATGATCAACCAGGACGTCATCGATCTCTATGCTCGCGTGCGCGGTAAGGCGCCGATTCTCGTCATTTGACGGCGGCGAGCCGCGCGCTCTTGACGGTCAATCGGCTTCCAGTCCCTCGACCTGACGGTCGGCGAGCCGCTGAGTCAGCCGATGCAATGCGTCGCGCAGTTCGCCGACTTCTTCGAGGCCGCAGCCGGTCGCCCGGCCGATCTCCGCAAGAATCTTGAAAGCCTCGGTCTTCAGGCGCCGGCCGTTCTCCGTGAGGCTGACGATAACCTGCCTTTCGTCGGCCGGGTCGCGCATTCGTCCGACATAGCCCGCGGCCTCCAGCCGCTTCAGCAGGGGCGAGAGAGTGCCGGAATCGAGACCCAACTCCACGCCGATCCGCTTTACCGTCATGCCGTCCTGTTGCCAGAGCGCAAGCAGGACGAGATACTGCGGATAGGTGAGCCCGAAGCGGTCGAGGAGCGGCTTGTAGGCTCGGTTGAAGGCGTGCGTGGCGGAATAGACGGCAAAGCAAAGTTGCTGGCCGAGGGCTAGCGCCTCGTCGGGCAATGCATCTTCAGATTTCGCCGCTTTGGTTGTCATCCCCGTATTGTCGCAAATTCACGGCTTAAATGCAATTTGCAAAATTAA
Source organism: Sinorhizobium shofinae (assembly GCA_001704765.1). Classification (GTDB taxonomy): domain Bacteria; phylum Pseudomonadota; class Alphaproteobacteria; order Rhizobiales; family Rhizobiaceae; genus Sinorhizobium; species Sinorhizobium shofinae. The sequence goes on along the minus strand of MBFK01000164.1, from coordinate 45,942 downwards.
TTTGCGTGCAATTTAATTTTGCGCTATGCAATGTCCATTGACAACGAAACCAAGGAAGGAGAACTGCCATGCCCATTCTCTATCGTACCACCGCATCCGCCACCGGGGGCCGCGCCGGCCAGGCCAAGAGCACCGATGGCGTTCTCGACGTGACCCTTACCGTGCCGAAGGAACTTGGCGGCGATGGGGCACGCGGCACCAATCCGGAGCAGCTTTTTGCCGCCGGCTATTCCGCCTGCTTCCTCGGCGCGCTGAAGTTCGTCGCCGGGAAGGAGAGGGTAAAGCTTCCCGAAGACACGAAAGTGACAGGCACGGTCGGCATCGGTCCCCGTGACGACGGCACGGGTTTCTACATCGATGCGGCGCTTCAGATCTCTTCGCCCGGCGTCGACAAGGCCGTCCTCGAAGACCTAGTCCAGAAGGCGCATATCGTATGCCCCTACAGCCATGCGACTCGGGGCAATGTCGACGTGAAATTGTCGGTGGCCTGATAGGATATCGTGATTATCTTCAACTGAAGCCCGCAGCTGCGGGCTTCAGTTCAACGTCTCACCCACTACTTCCTTAAATCGGAGCCGATTTAAGGATAAAAACATGCAGCAATTCAAACTGCTACGACCTCTGTGCGTCTTGTAAGACGCGCCGCGCTGTAGAGGAGGCAATCAGGCTTTCTTGAGAAATTCGGTGCGCAGCACCAGCCCCTTGACCTTTTCGACGCGGCATTCGACCTCGTCCGGATTGTCCGTCAGGCGGATGCCTTTCACCAGCGTACCGCGCTTCAGCGTGGTCGAGGTGCCCTTCACCTTCAGGTCCTTGGTAAGAGTGACATTGTCACCATCCTTGAGGATGGCACCGTTCGAATCCTTGACGTCCATGGCTGGTCCTTTCCGGGGCGACAGCCCAGCGGCGGCATTGCCGATGCGAAGTCGCGGCTGCTTCCGTATGCGGGAGAGGGGCGCGAGCGCAAGCCCACCCGGTTTGCTTTTGTCCAGCCTATCGCTTCAGGCTGCCGAGAATGCCGCGAACCAGCGCCCGTCCCACTTGGGTCGCGACGGTGCGGGCGACCGATTTCATCGCGGCCTCCATGATCGTTTCGCGCTGGTAGCCGGATGAGCGCGGCCGGGCCTGCCGACCCGGAGCTGCCTCTTCCGCGTCGTCCCCAAAGCCGGGGAGGGTCCAGCGGCTGCGGCCGTTCTGCTCTTCGGCCGCCGGTGCTTCCGCCTGCTGGGCCGCCTCTGCCGCCTTTTCAGCCCGCTTGACCAGGATCTCGTAGGCCGATTCCCGGTCGAAGTCCTCGTCATAGAGTCCACGCACCGGGCTGACATTTATCACGTTCTGCCGCTCGGCCTCCGTCAACGGACCGAGCCGCGAGGCCGGCGGCCGGATCAAGGTCCGCTCTACCATCGACGGCGAACCCTTGCCCTCGAGCGTCGAGACCAGCGCCTCTCCGGTGCCGAGATTGGTGATCACCTCGGCGCAGTCGAAATCCGGATTGGGGCGGAACGTGTCGGCCGCCGTCTTCACCGCCTTTTGCTCGCGCGGCGAATAGGCGCGCAGCGCATGCTGGACGCGATTGCCGAGCTGGGCGAGCACGGTTTCCGGCACGTCGAGTGGGTTCTGGGTGACGAAATAGACGCCGACGCCCTTGGAGCGGATCAGCCGGACCACCTGTTCGACGCGCTCGACGAGCACCTTCGGCGCGTCGTTGAAGAGGAGATGCGCCTCGTCGAAGAAGAACACCAGTTTCGGCTTGTCCGGATCACCGACCTCCGGCAGTTCCTCGAAAAGCTCCGACAGGAGCCAGAGCAGGAAGGTCGCATAGAGCCTCGGATTCATCATCAGCTTGTCGGCCGCGAGCACCGAGATTGCGCCGCGCCCGTCATTCGTCGTGCGCATGATGTCGGTGATCTTCAGCGCCGGCTCGCCGAAGAAGTGTTCGGCACCCTGCTGTTCAAGGATCAGGAGCTCGCGCTGGATCGAGCCCAAGGAAGACTTGGAGATGAAGCCAAACTGGTTGGAGAGTTCGCTCGCATTCTCGCCCATGTAGTTGAGCAGCGACTGCAGGTCCTTGAGGTCGAGGAGCGGCAGGCCGCCTTCGTCGGCGATCTTGAAGGCGATGTTCAAGACGCCCTCCTGGGCGTCGCTGGCATTCATCAGCCGCGACAGGAGAAGCGGTCCCATCTCCGAGAGCGTCGTGCGGACCCGGTGGCCCTTTTCGCCGTAGAGATCCCAGAAGATCACCGGGAACTCCTGGAAATCATAGGGCGAAAGGCCGATCTGCTCGGCGCGCTTGACAAGGAAGTCCTTCGCCTCGCCGATCGCGCCGATGCCGGACAGATCGCCCTTAACGTCGGCGCAGAAGACCGGAACGCCGGCATTCGAGAAGCCCTCGGCAAGAATCTGCAGCGTCACGGTCTTGCCGGTGCCGGTGGCGCCGGTGACCAGCCCATGGCGGTTGCCGAACTTCAGTTCCAGATATTCGGGCTTGTTGATCGAATCGTCTGGCTTGCGGCTGGTCCCGATATAGAGCTTGCCTTCCTGCAGCATGGCATTCCTCTCCGTCGAATCGATTTTGTCAATGGAACCGGGCATTTGCCGGATGTCGTACAAAGTCCGTCATCGAAATATCGTATTGCTTTTGTTATAGGCGGTGCGTCTGCGCCCGGCAACATGATTGCAGCCGCCAGCGGTTTGCTCCATCAGGCGCAGGGCATTCGGCAGGTTTCCAGAGCGACTGCTCGGACGGAACTTACCCCGCTTTGGCGCGACCGTGGGACGGATCAGCCGCCAAGTGCTATTGTCATTTCGGAAGCGATAATTTACCTTGACGTCAACGTCAAAATTACACGAGGAGATTTCCATGAGTGAACTGGTCACGCGCGTGGCGGAAAATGTCGGTATTGAGCCCGCAACGGCGGAGAAGGCGGTGGGCATTATCCTTGGTTTCCTCCAGCGCGAAGCGGCCGAAGGGCCGGTCGCCCGGATGATCGAGGCGATTCCCGGCGCACCTGAACTGGTCGCTCAGTATAACGGCGAGGGCGGCAATGGCGGCGGCCTGCTCGGCGGTCTCATGTCGGCGATCGGCGGCGGCGGCGTCATGGCGCTCGGCCAACAACTGATGAGTGAGGGGCTCGGCATGGGCGAGATCACCGGGCTTGCCCGGGAAACCATCGCCTATGCCAAGGAAAAGGCCGGCGAGGAGGTCGTCGACGAGGTGGTCGCCTCCGTTCCGGGTCTCAGCCAGTTCGTCTGATCGGCGCGTGAGTCCGTCTAGATGCCTTCAAACACTCGCCGGGGCACCCCGGCGGGTTTTTTTAAGTGCGGGACGAGGATAAGCGGGGCATTCGTCCCGCATCCTGCCTCTCATGCAGGTCAAGCGGCTTCGTCCCATACCGGCGCAAGGCCTGCCGGGTTGACGATCCGGCCGTCCGGGCGGGCAAGCCCTCGGATCGCCGCCATTTCCTCCCGCGTCAGCGCGAAATCGAAGATCGCGAAATTTTCCTTGAGCCGCGTCTCGGTGGCGGTTTTCGAGAGTGCAATTACATCCTGCTGCTGCACGAGCCATCTCAGAACCACCTGCGCCGCGGTCTTGCCGTGGCGGGCGCCGATGTCGTTTAGCAGTTGGTCGGAAGGCACCTTGCCGTTGGCCATGGCATAATAGGCAGTGAGCGACATGCAGTGCCGTCGGGCCGCCTGCAGCACCTTCGTCTGGTCGAGGTAGGGGTGGTATTCGACCTGATTGGTCGCAATCGGCGCAGCGCTGAGGCCTACGGCTTCCTCCATCTGTGCGGTGTTGAAGTTGCTGACGCCGATATGGCGCACCTTGCCCGCCTTTTGAACCTCATTCAGCGCGCCGATGCGCTCGGCCATCGGCACGTCGCTGCCGCCAGGCCAGTGCAAGAGCAGCAGATCGACGTGATCCGTCTTCAGCTTTCTAAGACTCTCGTCGACCGAGGCGACGAAGTGGTCATGGCGATATTTGTCGACCCAGACCTTCGTCGTCAGGAAGATGTCGGCGCGCGGAATGCCGGAACGGTGGATGACTTCCCCGACCTCCGCCTCGTTTCCATAGGCCTGCGCGGTGTCCACATGGCGAAAACCGATCTTCAGGGCTTGAGGCAGGATCCGAAGCACCTCGACTCCCGGCATGCGGAAAGTGCCGAAACCGAGGGCGGGGATGTTGGCGCCATTGGAATTGACTGCATGCATGGAGGGCTCCTTGATCAGAGTCGCGGCAGGGAAATGAACAGACATCCTCCTATACTTGTCGCGGTCGGTCGAACCTTCAAGGCGGCCGAAGATCGTTCGTCGTCGGGTCTAGTGCGCCTTGACGGCGACGATGAACAAGCGGGGAAAGCGCAGCAGCACGCGCCCGTCGTCCATCACCGGATAGGCCCTGCGGATCTTCTCGGCATAGGCGGCGAGGTAATCTTTGCGCCGGTTGGCGGGCAGCGCGTCGAGATAGGGGCGCAAGCCCGTGCCTTTCACCCATTCGACGATGGCATTCGCGCTGGCAAGCGGGTGGTAGTAGACCGTGTGCCAGACTTCGACCCGCGCCGCCTTCGGGGCCAGCCTTTCGAAATAGGTTCTCGGGGAGGGCAGGGGCAACCGCCTGATCGTCCGCCCGCCATAGGCCTGGGCGAAAGCCCGCTCCTCGGCCGTTTCCTGCATCAGGAGATGCGACGGCTCGTCGAGATTGTCGGGCATCTGCACGGCTAGCGTGCCGCCGGGCGCCAGCGCCTCAACGAGCCGCTCGAAAATGTCAATATGCTTCGGCAGCCATTGAAAGACGGCGTTGGCGAAGAAAAGCGCAGCCCCCTGCGGCGGCGTCCAACCCGCAAGATCGGCCCTTTCGAAGCGGAGACCGAGCAGCCGTTTGCGGGCGGCCTCCAGCATGTTCTCGTCGCTGTCGATGCCCACGAGCGGGTTGTTCGGAAAGCGTTCGAGGATGAGTTGTGTCGAATTGCCCGGTCCGCAGCCGAGGTCGAAGGCGGGGCCGGCGGGCAGGTCAGGGACCTGGGCTAGGAGGTCGCGCGCCGGCCGCGTCCGCTCGTCCTCGAACTTCACATATTGCGCTGCCGACCAGGCCATTGTGACGCTCCTTCATATGCCGAACTGCAGGCTTTCCAGCGAAGGGAGGATGAGCGACGGGCCATAATCCTTGTACTCGTCGGGCATGTCGGCGCGGTTGATCCAGACCGTGCGGAAGCCGAACTTGGTGGCGCCTGCAATGTCGAAGCGGTTCGACGACTGGAACGAAACCGCACGCGGATAGAGCCGGTATTGGGTCGTCACCAGGTCATAGACGGCCGGTGCCGTCTTGAAGGCCTTGACCGCATCGACCGAGAAGACGTCGTCGATGATGATGTCGAGGGCGGCATTCTTGACGGCAGATGCAAGCATGGCCGGCGAGCCGTTCGAGAGAATGGCGATGCGGGCGCCGCGCTCCTTCAATCCTCGCAGCACGGCCGGGACCTCCGGATAGCAATCAAGCGCCCAGTAGGCATCCAGGAGACGCTTCTTGAGCTTCGGATCGGCGGAGGGAAAGCGCGCAAACGCGTAATCCAGCGATTGCTCGGTCAATTGCCAGAAATCGACATAGGCGCCCATCAGCGAGCGCACCCAGGAATATTCGAGCTGCTTGGCGCGCCAGAGCTCGGAGAAAGCCTGGCCGTCCGGGCCTATTGCCTCGGCGTGTCGGCGCACGGCCGCATGGACATCGAACAGCGTGCCATAGGCATCGAAGACGTAGGCCGCATGAGACATTGAACTCTCCCGTCTTTATCATCGTCGGCGGCGCTCTCGATCGGCTGCCGAAAACGATGCTGCTGCGACGAAGAACGCGCCGCTTCGCCATTTTTGTTTTAGGGGATCATGTCAGATTTTTGTGCGCCGCACAATGAAACGGTTGCCGCCGTGATTGCTCAGCCTTTCCAAATCTTTGTGGGGAAGCGCAGCGCCTGTCTGGCGAGCTTGCCTTTGAGCCCGAGCGATGCGTCGCAGAGGCCGACCACATGTCGGTTCGGCTTCGCCTCGGGGCGGAGTGCGTGCAGGGCTGCCGCCGCCTCCTCCGGTTCCATGTAGCGCGCCAGAATGCCGAGCGTCAGCGCTGTCGATCGGCCGATGCCTCTGAGGCAGTGGATCAGCAGGTGAGCGTCCTCCGGCAGCCCGTCGATGAAGGCGAAGGTCGCCTCGATCGCCTCGGCGCGCGCCGCGTCCGGCGCATCCGAGTCGGTCGCGTCGCCGAAATAAAGTTCCAGATGCCGCTCCGGCGGCAGTTCGATCATCGAAAGCAGGCGGGTCGCGGGCGCGCGGATCGAGACAAGATGCGTCGGCGTCCAGTGCGCGCGGTTGTGCCGCGCCTCCGTCTGCGAGCTCACGATCACCCGCACCGGCCAGCCGCTCGGATGGGCGGGATTGGTGCCGAGAACGGGCCGGTAGAGTTCGCCTTCCGTGGCTTGAGCCGCAAGCGCCATGACGAGACCTCCCTGATTCGTCTTGCTCGCCGCAGGATATCAGCGCGGCGGGGCGATCGGAATCCCCGATTAGAACCGCGTGATGACGTTGATGCCGAGATCGGTGGCCCGGTCCATCGTCACGAGCGCCGGCACGGCCTCTTCCAGAGAGATTTCCCGGCCGATAAGCCGCTTCGGATCTAGCTTTCCGGCGGTGATCATCGACAGCATCGCGTCATAGCGCCAGGCCTGCATGCCGTGACTGCCGTAGATTTCGAGCTCGTGGCCGATCACCTGCGCCATCGGGATCTGTGGCGTCGCGTGCTCCGCGAGCATTAGGCCGACCTGGACGTGACGGCCGCGGCGGCGCAGGTTCTTGATCGAGTTGAAGCAGGTGACGGGCGAGCCGAGCGCATCGATCGAGACATGCGCGCCGCCTCGCGTGATCTCCCGGACGGCGCCGGCGACGTCATCCGTCTCGCGAGCGTTGATCGCGGCGACCGCGCCGAGCGTCCGCGCTAATGCGAGCTTTTCCTCGGAAATGTCGATGGCGATCGGATTGGCGCCAAGCGCCGCGGCGATCATGATCGCCGAAAGACCCACGCCGCCGCAGCCGTGTACCGCCACCCATTCGCCGCCTTGAACGCGTGCCTGGTCGGCGATCGCCCGGAAGGAGGTGGCGAAGCGGCAGCCGAGGCTGGCAGCCGTCGCAAAGTCCATGCTCTCCGGCAGGTGCACGAGATTCTGGTCGGCGAAGTCGAGTGCCACATATTCGGCAAAGGAGCCCCAATTCGTGAAGCCTGGCTGGAACTGCGCCTCGCAGACCTGTTGATTGCCGGAACGGCATTCGCCGCAGCGGCCGCAGCCGGAAACGAAGGGCACGGTCACCCGGTCGCCGACCTTGTAGCGTACGACGCCGCGCCCGGTGGCGGCAATCGTTCCCGCCAGTTCGTGTCCCGGCACGTGCGGCAGGCGGATGTCCGGGTCGTGCCCCATCCAGCCGTGCCAGTCGCTGCGGCAGAGCCCCGTCGCCTCGACCTTGATGACGACTCCGTTTTCGCTCGGCGTCGGATCAGGGACCGCCCGGATTTCCGGCGTTTTCTCGAAGACATCGTAATACATCGCTTTCATCGGCGATCAGTCTCCATTGCAATTTGTTGTATTCTGGCACGACGCTCGGGGCGGCTCCAGAATGGACGCCATGACATTTTTTGATGTACCCATTCACCCCAATGCTGCTTTTTCCGGCTAGAGCCGGAGGAGCACACAACGAGACGAGAGGAGAGTCCGATGGCCGTCGATACATCCCCCCGATCCACCACTTGGACCTATGTCGACGGTGAATGGCTTTCCGGCAATCCGCCGCTGATCGGCCCAACGTCCCATGCGATGTGGCTGGGCTCGACGGTGTTCGACGGCGCCCGCTGGTTCGACGGCATCGCCCCGGACCTCGACCTCCATTGCCAGCGCGTCAATCGCTCCGCAGAGGCGCTCGGCCTGAAGCCCACCATGGCCGCCGAGGAGATCGAGGCTCTAACCTTCGAAGGCGTGAAGAAGTTCGACGGCAAGACGGCGCTCTATGTGAAGCCGATGTATTGGGGCGAGCATGGCTCCTGGAGTGTCGTGGCGGTCGATCCGGATTCGACCCGTTTTGCCCTCTGCCTGTTCGAGGCGCCGATGGGCAACGGCCACGCCGGCTCGTCGCTGACGCTCTCCCCCTTCCGCCGCCCAACGCTCGAATGCATGCCGACGGACGCAAAGGCCGGCTGCCTCTATCCCAACAATGCGCGCATCCTCAAGGAAGCGCGCTCGCGCGGCTTCGACAACGCGCTGGTGCGCGACATGCTCGGCAACATCGCCGAGACCGGCTCTTCCAATATCTTCATGGTCAAGGACGGCGTCGTCTTCACCCCGACCGCCAACCGGACCTTCCTCGCCGGCATCACGCGCTCGCGCGTCATGGGCCTGCTGCGCGAGGCGGGTTTCGAGGTGATCGAAACGACCCTGACGATGGCCGATTTCGAGGCGGCCGCCGAGATCTTCACCACCGGCAACTATTCGAAGGTTCTGCCGGTGACCCGCCTCGACGACCGCGATCTGCAAGCCGGCCCGATCACGGCCAAGGCGCGCGATCTCTACATGGACTGGGCGCATTCGAGCGGCGACGTTTAGGAGGGCAATTCTAGGTGCAATATTCCGGCTGACAAGGGCGGTTCGAACGGCTAGGTTGCATGCTTGGCCGGAGGCGGCCAGCAGCTCGCGCCCGACAATGGGCATGGCGAACGTCTCCCCTGATCCTTCCTCACCGTTTCAACAGTCGGGCGAGGGCGTTGGCAATGCGGGCGCTGACGAAGACTTCGCCGTGACGAGGAACGGAAATGCGCGACTATCGCGATGCGAAGGCCATGGCGAAGGCCCTGCGGGAGGCTCTTGCCGACCACCAAGCGATGATCACCCACAGCGAGGCGCTTGAGATCGTCGCCCGCCAGTTCGGGCTGAACACCTGGAACATCCTGTCGGCGAAAATTGAAGCTGCGGGCGCCGCCGGAGACGGTGCGGGGATCGAGTTCGAGCAGGCAGTGCCGATCGTTCGCATCTTCGACGTGGCAAAGGCGCACGAATTTTATTTTGGTTTCCTGGGCTTCACCGTCGACTGGGAGCACCGTTACGGTGACGATTTTCCACTTTACACGCAGATCTCGCGGCGCGGACTGAAGTTGCATCTTTCCGAACATGCGGGGGATGCGACGCCCGGCGGAAATATGTGCGTCTACATGAGAGGCATCCGTCCATTTCACAAGGAACTCCTCGCCAAGAACTACCGCTACATGAGGCCCGGCCTCGAGGACGAGGGAACGCGGCTCGAGCTCCAGGTCATCGACCCGTTCAACAATCGCATCCGTTTCATGGAACTGAAGGAACGATAGGCGCCGGCCGTCTAGACCGACCACCCTATCTGATCGGGCGGCGCGCGGCGATGCCGGCATTGGCCGGAGCGCCCGCGCTTCCCGGTTCTGTTCCCGGCGATCGAGCCTCAAGTCTCGACGGGACGGACGACGACATCGGCGGAAGAGCGTGTCGTCGGCCCATGATGGACCGCCTCGACATTGTTGCCGTCGGGATCGAGGAGGAAGGCAGCGAAGTAGCCCGGATGATAGGGGCGCTCGCCCGGCGCGCCGTTGTCCGTGCCGCCATTTGCCAGGCCCGCGTCGTAGAAGCGCTGGACCGCGTCCCGGTCGGCGGCCTGGAAAGCGAGATGAATGCGGCTCAGATAGTCATCCGCCTGATCGACGAAGAACTCGTCGAACGCAAGGAATGCGTCGGTCTCGTAGGTGGGCCGATGGCCAAGCGTGCCAAGCACCGCCTGATAGAAGCGCTTGCTGGCTCCGAGGTCCTGGACGCGCAGATGCACGTGATCGATAAGCCTTCCCTGGTGGAATTCCATTGCTTTTCTCCACTGCGGCCGGCGCCGGCAAATACAACTCGCGCCCGGTACTAAACGACGAGGCGCCAAGAAAGTTGCGCACATAGATCGGCTCGGGCGTGATGATCTCCGCGGGCGCAATGAAAGTATTTTGCGCGGCTTAGGGAAATTTTGGCACCGCATCGGTTGCCTCCCGCCAAGGCGGTGCCTATGTTCCCGCTCACAGATTTCCGTCACGAAATCCAATGCCAAGAGGAGATGCCACAATGGCTTTCGAATTGCCGAACCTTCCCTATGACTACGATGCGCTCGCGCCCTACATGTCGCGCGAGACGCTCGAATACCATCACGACAAGCATCACCTCGCCTATGTGACGAACGGCAACAAGCTCGCCGAGGAAGCCGGTCTTTCCAATCTTTCGGTGGAAGAAATCGTCAAGAAGTCCTACGGCACCAACCAGCCGCTGTTCAACAATGCCGGCCAGCACTACAACCACATCCACTTCTGGAAGTGGATGAAGAAGGGCGGCGGCGGTACCAGCCTGCCGGGCAAGCTCGACGCGGCCATCAAGTCCGATCTCGGCGGCTACGACAAGTTCCGCGCCGACCTCATTGCCGCCGGTACCTCCCAGTTCGGCTCCGGTTGGGCCTGGCTGTCGGTCAAGAATGGCAAGCTCGAGATTTCCAAGACCCCGAACGGCGAAAACCCGCTCGTGCACGGCGCCTCGCCGATCCTCGGCGTCGACGTCTGGGAGCATTCCTACTACATCGACTACCGCAACGCCCGGCCGAAATACCTCGAGGCTTTCGTCGACAACCTCATCAACTGGGACTACGTCCTCGAAATGTACGAGGCTGCCACGAAGTAAGCGATGCTCGCTTCTCAGCTGCAGATCCGGCCCGGCGCTTGCGCCGGGCCTTTTTGTTGCGCTTGCAATCAGCCGATCGGCGTCGATCGGATCCCGCGGCTGCCCCTCCCTGACCCTCTCCCCGCGGGCGGGCGGAGGGGATCAGAGCGGGCGCCGCGCGTCGTCTCCTTATCCCCATCGATATGGGGAGAAGGTGGCCGGCAGGCCGGATGGGGCATCTCGGGTTCGAAATATATCTGTGCGGGTGCCCGGCTCTTGTGCCTATCTATTAAGCGTTCCCTGCCTCGAGCGGCTGCACGGCATTCGTTTGCCAACCGGCGATCCACAATTGCCGAAGCCTCTCGCCTTCACCGCGGAAGAAGGCCCCGACCGGCTCGCAGTGCTCCACCCGGTCGGCGCGGAAGTTACGGATGTCCTGGCGCAATTCGCACCAGGCCACCATCATCGCATGCTCCGAATAGTAGATCAGCGCCAGCGGCCGCACGGTGCGTTCCGTCGCCCGCCCGAGTTCGTCACGATAGTCGAGCGCGAGCTTTTGTTCATCGCGGATCGCGCGGCGGATCATGGCGAGGTCGACCGCCGGTGGCGGGGCGGCGATCGTGCCCCAGGCGTGCAGCGCCTGCGACTGGAAAACCTGGCGCAGCGGCTCCGGAACGGCGCCGGTTATTTTCCGGTTGACGCGCTGGGCCGCGGTCTTCAGCTCCTCGTCGCCGGTGCGCTCCAGCAGCGCGAGCGCCAACACGATCGCTTCTGTCTCTTCGATCGAGAACATCAGCGGCGGCAGATCGAAGCCGGGCCTCAGGATATAGCCAAGGCCGCGCTCGCCCTCGATCGGCACACGCATCGCCTGCAGGGCGACGATGTCGCGATAGATCGAGCGCGGTGTCACCTCGAGCCTCTCGGCAATCTCGGCGGCGGTGATCGGCTGCCGGGCAAGCCGCAATATCTGGATGATCTCGAAAAGCCGCGCTGCCTTGCGCATAGCAAAAAACTCCACCGACCCGAAAGGCTCCTGACAGAACCCTGTCAGTTGGAGAGAGCTATAGCATGTGCCAACGGATTGAAAAATCGGCGATCCGGACCTGCACACTTATGCGAAATTCGATGAGCAACTGACATGACCTACGCAGAAAATCTGTGGCTTTTCTTCACCCTTCTTTTCGGCATCATCATCGTCCCGGGCATGGATATGGTCTTCGTGCTGGCCAATGCGATAACGGGCGGGCGCACCTCCGGGCTCGCCGCGACGGCGGGCATCATGGCGGGCGGCGTGCTCCACACGCTCTATGCCGCGCTCGGCGTCAGCGTCGTGCTTCATCTGGTGCCGGAGCTCTTCAACGTGCTCCTCGTCGCCGGAGCCGCCTACATCGCCTGGATCGGCTTCTCGCTGATGCGCAGTTCCATCACCATTGGCGGCGTCGAGGAGGGGGCGAGGCTCTCGCGCTGGGCAAGCTTTCGACAGGGGGCGCTCACAAGCCTGATGAATCCGAAGGCCTATCTCTTCATGCTCGCCGTCTATCCGCAATTCCTGAAGCCGCAATTCGGTCCCGTCTGGTCACAGGCGGCGGTTATGGCACTGATGATCGCGGTGACGCAGCTTGCCGTCTATGGCGGTCTGGCGCTTGCCGCCGGCCGCGGCCGTGACTTGCTGGTCGGCAGCCGGGGGGCGACGGTTGCCATCGGCCGCGGCGCCGGCCTGCTGCTTTTCGCAATCGCCGTCTTTACCGTCTGGCAGGGTTGGAGCGGTGCTCGGTGAGGCTCACGTCTACCCAAGTATTAAACATGAACTTAGGTAGATGCAAATCCCGCCGCGCTGTCAGGTATAGCGCGGCGAATTATGCTGGAATGACAAGCACATCAAAAAAATGTTACTTCCGTCGAAAAGCCAAAATGCCATCATGCCGGCGCCTTCAACAGGAAGCCGCAAAAGCGGGTTCGAATGACCGGAGACCATGATGAAGATACGAGCTTTTGTGCTTGCGGCCGCCCTTGCAGGCTTGGGTATGACCGCCGTCACCGCCGCGGATGAACCTCAGGCGGTCCGCCAGCAACTGATGAAGAAGGTGGGTGCTGCCGCCGGCGCGCTGAGCGGTATCGCCAAGGGCGAAAAGCCCTATGATGCGGAGATCGTCAAGGCGTCGCTCTCGACGATCAGCGAGACGGTGAAAGTCTTCCCGAATCATTTCCCGGCCGGCTCGGAAACCGGTTCGGAGTCCGAGGCGAGCCCGAAGATCTGGGAGAACATGGACGACTTCAAGGCGAAGGCCGCCAAGCTCGGCAGCGACGCCCAGAAGATTCTCGCCGAATTGCCCGCCGACCAGGCCGGCGTCGGTGCCGCGCTCGGCGTCCTTGGCAAGGATTGCGCCAGCTGTCATGAGAGCTATCGCCTGAAAAAAGAGTAACGGGAGGCCGTTGGTTCTTTGCTTCAATGCGCCGGTTCGCCCGGCGCATTCTTTCTGCGTTCGAAGACTGAGGGGAGATGATGGGGCGGCGTGCAACAAGGCTTTTGTCCGGTCTCATTTTACTGGCCGTGGTCGGCGCCGGCGCCTTTTGGTGGCTGACGAAGCCCGCCCCTTGGGACGCCGCGCATTGGGAAGGGCTGGGCGAGCCGGATCTCGCCAATGGCGAGCGGGTCTTCTGGGCCGGCGGCTGCGCTAGCTGCCATGCAGCGCCCGGCGCAAAGGACGACGCACGGCTGGTGCTGGCGGGTGGCCGGCGGCTGAAGAGCCCCTTCGGGACCTTCTACCCTCCGAATATCTCGCCCGACGAGACGGCCGGGATCGGCGGCTGGACGCTCGCCGAATTCGGCAACGCCATGACGCGCGGAGTCGGAAAGAATGGCGAGCATCTCTATCCGTCCTTTCCCTACGGTTCCTATGCACGAATGAACGCCAAGGACATCAACGATCTCTACGGCTATATGCGAACGCTGCCGAAGGGTGCCAATGTGGCGCCGCCGCATGATTTGCCGTTCCCGTACAATATCCGTTTGGCGCTCGGCGCCTGGAAGCTCCTGTACCTCACCGACGAGCCGCGGGTTCAGGTCGATACCGCCGAGCCGAAGCTTGCGCGCGGGCAGTATCTGGTAGAAGGCCCCGGCCATTGCGGCGAGTGCCACACGCCACGTGATGCGCTCGGTGGTTTCGAAGCGGACCGGTGGTTGGCCGGCGCCCCGAACCCGGAAGGCGAGGGGCGGATTCCCGACATCACCCCGGGCTCCAAGAGCATCGGCAGTTGGAGTGCGTCGGACATCGCCTCCTATCTGGAGACGGGTTTCACGCCCGAATTCGATTCCGTCGGCGGTTCGATGGTCGAGGTGCAGAAGAACATGGCAAAGCTCCCCGCATCCGAGCGCGAGGCGATTGCCGCCTACTTGAAGGCGCTGCCCCCGTTATAGGCTGTCAAGCGCGCTCGTGTTCGCCCGCATAGCGCGCGAGATAGGCATCCAGCGCCTCGGAGCCGAGACCCAGAGCGCGAAAGACCTCGGCGGCGAAGCTTACGGGCGCGGTGCCGGCCGCCGTCACGAGCCGTCCGCTCCGAACCGCCTGCGGCTGGTCGCGATAGCGGCCCTGTCCGCGGTAGCCGGCGACCGCAGAGAGGCTCGCGGCTGAATTGCCCGTATGGTCGTTCTCGTCGAGAATGCCCGTTGCTGCAAGCGCCAGCGTCGCGCCGCATACCCCCGCAACGACGCGGCCCTCCGCGTGAAAGGCACGAAGCGTGTTGGTGAGATCCGGTGCAGCTGCAGTCTCCCAGATCCCACCTCCACACAGCACGACCCCGTCGAAATCCGCCGGAGCCAACGCTTCTGCCGGCAGGTGCGGCGTTATGTGAAGGCCGCCCATGGAGGTCACCACCGTGCCGTCGGGCGAGGCGACGATGAGGTCGACGCCGAGTTCCGCGCGTGCCGTCGCCATCAGGAGCGCGCATTCCCAGTCGGCGAAACCTTCGGTCAGAACGATCGCAAGGCGCATCCTCTCCTCCGGCTCAGCCGAGCTTCTGCAAATAGCGCATGCCGGTCACCGGCCGCGGCACGAAACGCTCCGACTCGTAGAAACGATGCGCCTGGAAATTGCCGGTGGCGGCGCTGACCGCCAGATATTCGCAGCCGGCCATCTTTGCCTGTTCCCGCGCCTTGGCGACGAGATGGCGGCCGATGCCCGTGCCGCGGTGAGCGGGGCGCACGAAGAGGTGATGCAGTTCCATGCCGCGCGCGCCTTCGGCCGCCCGGTACTGAGGAACCAGGATCGCATAGCCGATCAGCTGGCCGCCGGCCTCGGCGACGAGGGCGGTGATCCAAGGGGTGCGGCCGAAGAGGTCGCGTTCGAGCTGCTCCGAGGTGAGCGGGGCGGCATCGCCGTGATGGGCGGCAAGCTCAGCGATCATCTCGCGCAGTTCGGGAAGATCGCGCGGCTTGGCGCAGCGGATCGTCACCATCGGCGCTCTGACGGAGGCGATGTGGTGGAGGGTAGGGGTGGCAGTCTGCAGCATTTTCGGCTCCTATGGTATTCCGCCATCAGGTGCCGTGAAAAACAAAAGCCGCCTGATGGCGGCCTTGTTGATATGATCAGCAGGCCGCTCCTATCGGAACAGCCAAAAATACGCGCGGCAAATCGGTGCGTTCTTGATCATGCGCTCAGATTGTTCATTTCCGGGAATTTGTCAACGGGGATTGTTGAACCTTGCACGTGTCTCCGTGCTCGCTCTCGCACAAGGTATGATCGGCAAGCGCCCGGATGACGTAACAGTCGCCGATCGTGTGATCGCCGTGGCAGGCGACGATCCGCTCCAGTTCGTGCTCCAGCTTCTTCAGCCGGGCGATCTTCTCCCGTACGGAAGCGAGATGTTCAGTCGCAATTCGATCCGCCTCGCCGCAGGGTCGCTCCGGGTGTTCGCTGAGCGCCAGGAGATCACGGATCGCCTCGATCGAAAGCCCTAGATCGCGCGCGTGACGGATGAAAGCAAGGCGCTCGAGCTGACGTTTCTCGTAGCGCCGCTGGTTGCCTTCCGATCGTTCCGGCGCGGCGATGAGGCCCATTTGTTCGTAATAGCGGATCGTCGGGATTTTCACGCCGGTCCGCCGGGAGAGGTCGCCGATCGAATACATATGCGCTCCGTAGCTATAGTTTCTGGAGCTATATATGGGGCCCGGGCCGAGCCATCAAGGCGACGAGCGAAGAAGGGCCCCGCCGAGGCCCTCAAGTTAGGTCCGCTTGAGAAAAGCGAGCAGGGTCTCGTCGAAAAGATCGCTCTCCTCCAACTGAGGCGTATGACCGCTCTTTTCGAAGATGCGAACCGTCAGGCCGGGAAAATCAACGCAGTTCGCGTCGAAGCGACTGGGAAAAGGTGCGCGGGTAATAGCGAGCGCTGCCGATCACAAGAACCGGCGAGCCACTGCCTTCGATCCTGTAGCCGAGATCGAAGGGCCCGGAACGCAGGTGTCCGGATTCCGAAATATATCCGTCATTCATGCTCATGATAGATCCTCGAAGTAGCCGCGAGGACGTCGACCTGTAATCCTAGCGCGGCGCGGCAAAAAATCGACCAAGCGAACACTCTCCGCGAAAGGGATCGTTTCGGCGGCAGTTCGGATTTTGCCAGCGGGCGTCGCTAACGGATCAGGCGCACGGATATTTCCTTCAAGATGCACACGCTATCGCAATAGCATTCGGATTTCGGGAGCCGCAAGCGCTGCTGGGCTTTCGCGCCGCGCCGAACGAACGCGCGTCTGTCGGGGCACAAGGCCGCCATATTCCGCCCTTAGCCGATTCGAACCGACGTCATCGAATCGGAATAAACATTAGATATCAATAATTTAATCATGTCGGCGGCGCGTCGACGATCATCTGGAGGAAAGACATGCCCTTGCTCATCAATCGCCGCAAGATACTGGCCGCGACAGCGATGCTTTACCCGGCGCTGGCACTCGCCGATCCCGCGCATGCCGCCGCGACCGATGACGATGTGACGAAACTGCTCGCCGAGCTCGAAAAGCGCACCGGCGGACGCCTCGGTGTTGCCGTGCTCGATACGGAAACCAATATCTCCTTCGGTCACCGGGGGACCGAGCGCTTCGCCATGTGCTCGACCTTCAAGGCGCTCGCAGCCGCATACGCGCTCGCGCGCGTCGATCGGGGCGAAGAGAAACTCGACCGGCGGATCACGTTCGGCAAGGAGATCCTGCTGCCCCATTCGCCGGTCACCGAGAAGCATGTGGGCGGCAAAGGCATGACGGTGGCGGAGCTCTGCGACGCGGCGATCACCATCAGCGACAATGCCGCCGGAAATCTGCTGCTCGAAAGCTTCGGTGGGCCGCAGGGGCTGACGACGTGGCTGCGGTCGATCGGCGATGAGACGACGCGCCTCGATCGAACGGAACCGGATCTCAATGAAGCCAAATTCGGCGATCCGCGCGATACCACGACGCCGGCGGCCATGCTCGAGACGCTCGGCAAGCTTGCCTTCGGTTCGGTCCTGTCGGAGGGCTCGCGCCAGCAACTAGTCGAGTGGATGGTTGCCAACACGACCGGCGACGCGCGCCTTCGCGCCGGCCTGCCGAAGGACTGGCGGATCGGCGACAAGACCGGGACGAGCTCCACCGGCGCCGTCTCCGATATCGCCTTTGCCGGACCGCAGGGGCGTGGTTCGATCCTGATCGCCGTCTATACCGGCGAAGCAAAGGTGCGGCCGGCCGAGCTGAACCCGGTCTTCGCCGAGATCGGCAAGATTATCGCCGGCATGCTCTAAGCCTTGGCCGGCGCGCTCCGGCGGGCGCGCCGTCTTTTCAGCAATCGATCGCCATCAGGGCAGCGTATAGGCGATCACATAGTCGCCCGGCTTGGTCCCGACCGAGCCGTGTCCGCCTGCGACCATCAGCAGATATTGCTTGTCGCCGACCATGTAGGTCATCGGTGTCGCCTGGCCGCCGGCCGGAAGCCGCGCCTCCCAGAGCTGGTCGCCTGTGGTGAGGTCATAGGCCCTCAGGAAATTGTCGACCGTTGCGCCGAGAAAGGCGACGCCACCCTTGGTGATGATCGGCCCGCCGATACCGGGCACGCCAAGCCGGAAAGGAAGCGGCAGCGGCGTCATGTCGTAGACGGTACCGCTCTTGTGCTTGTAGGCGATCTTGCCGGTCCTGAGATCGGCGCCCGCGACATAGCCCCAGGGAGGCGCCTGGCAGGGAATCTGCAGGGGACCGAGGAAGGGACCCATATAGACGCCGTACGGCGCCCCCTCGTTGCGGTTGAGCCCTTGCTCGCTACCCTTTTCGTCTTCGCCCTTGGGAGGGATCTGGTCGCGCGGGACGAGCCGCGAGGTAAAGGCGAGATAGGTGGGCATTCCGAACATGGTCTGGCGCTCCGGGTCGACGGCGACCGAGCCCCAGTTGAAGGTGCCAAAATTGCCGGGATAGACGAGTGTTCCTTCGAGAGACGGGGGCGTATAGCGGCCCTCATATTTCAAGGAGAGGAACTCGATCCGGCAGGCGAGCTGGTCGAACATGGTAATCCCCCACATGTCGCGCTCCCTAAGCGGCGGCGGCATGAAGGTGAGGCCGGAGACCGGCTGGGTCGGAGCGGTGAAATCCTCCGCGATCGCGCCACCGGGGGCAGGCACTTCCTCGACCGGGATGATCGCTTCTCCGCTACGGCGGTCGAGCACATAGACATCGCCCTGCTTGGTCGGGCCGACGAGCGCCGGGACGACGCTTCCGTCTTCCTTGGTGATGTCGAGCAGCACCGGCTGCGCCGGCACGTCCATGTCCCAGAGGTCGTGGTGCACCGTCTGCCTGACCCAACGCACCGCACCCGTATTGATGTCGAGCGCGACGATAGAGGAGGAGTACTTCTCCACATGCTCGCTGCGCCCCATGCCGAGCTGGTCGGGCACCTGGTTGCCAAGCGGGATATAGATGAGCCCGAGGGCCTCGTCGACGGAGGAGACCGACCAGCTGTTCGGCGAATTCGTCGTGTAGAACTGGCCGGGCGGCAGTGGCGCCGTCTGCTCGGGATTGCCACTGTCCCAGTTCCAAACGAGCGCCCCTGTTTTGATGTCGAAGGCGCGAATGACGCCGGACTGTTCCTGCGTCGAATAATTGTCGTTGACGGCGCCGCCGACGATGATCTTGCCGGCGCCGGCGACCGGTGGCGACGTCGAATAGTAATAGCCGGCGGGATTGTACCGCATGCCCTCTTCGAGGTGCAGAACGCCTTGGTCGGCAAAGCCGGTGCAGACCGTACCGTTTGCGGCATCGAGCGCGATCAGGCGGGCGTCCGAGGTCGGCAGGTAGATGCGCTCTGCACAAGGACTGCCGCCGGCAGCCGCCGGATCGGCCCAATAGGTGACACCGCGGCAGGTTTGGTGCTGACGGTCCGGGTTCAGCCCGGAGTTCGAATCATATTTCCATTTCTCCTTGCCGGTCGCAGCGTCGAGCGCGATCGCCCAATTATGCGGCGTGCAGAGATAGAGGGTGTCCTTCACCTTCAAGGGCGTCACCTGATAGGTGGTCTCGCCGACATCCTCCGGCAGTTTCACGTCCCCGGTCTGGTACTGCCACGCTACCTTGAGCGTCGCGACGTTTTCCCGGTGGATCTGGGCGAGCGGCGAATAGCGCTGGCCGAAGAGGGTGCGGCCATAGTGATGCCATTCGCCGGGCGGCGCGTTACCACCGAGATCGGGGTCGGCCGCGACGATGTCAGTCGGCAGGTCGCCGCGAATGTCATGGATATCCTGTGTCATCGAGTAGAGCGCGACACCGATCGCGATCAGGCTGGCGAGCGCAAGCGGCCAGGCGCCGGCGCTGTAGCGTTCGCCCGAGGGGCTGACGAAACCGAGCGGCCGCCGGATCCACGGGGTAAGCAGCCAGAAACCCAGCAGGATGATTACGCCGCCGCGCGGACCGAGTTGCCACCAGTCGAACCCCACCTCCCAAATCGCCCAGGCGAGCGAGCCGAGGACGATCAACGTATAGACCCAAATCGCCGCCGCGCTCCTGCGGAAGAGCAGCAATGCCGTGAGCAGGAACGCCAAGCCGATGATGAGGTAGTATGGACTGCCGCCGAGCAGGACGAGCTGCGTCCCTCCCGCACTGAGCGCGAGACCGATCAGTGCGAAGAGAAGCGCCGTCGGGACAATGAGCATGAATTCGAACTCCACGAGTTGAAGAACGGTGCGGCGGCACCGCTGGTTCTTGCGGGCAGGCCCGAGCGGGCCGCAACAGAACGAAGTGAGGAAGGATGCGTGCGGATTTCCTCTGCCAACCTCCGTCTCAACTTATGCGCATCGAGTGGCGGCATTCAGCGCGCCGATTGCAAAGGTAACACGATGCACGTACCTTTCAATGGCGCCCACTGCGGCCCGACGCGTCTTTTCGGACGCGCAAGGTCGCGGTAGCGCTTTGATTTGCTGCATGTTTTTATCCTCAGATCGGTTTCGATCTAAGGAAGCCGAAGCGAGCTCCGGCTCGTCAGGTGCCGCAGAAGGTTTGTAGCACCTCTTCGCCAGGCTGCGGCGGTGCGGCATAGGCGGCAAGTCCCGGTTGGTCCTCGTAAGGCCTCGAGGTCACGTCGAGAAGCGCCTCGAAGAGCGAGAAATCTGCATTTTCGATCGCCGCTTCGATCGCCTGCTCGACACGGTGGTTGCGCGGAATGAAGGCCGGGTTGACGGCGCGCATGGCTGAGGCGCGTTCGGCCGGCTGGCGCGCTTCGCGCTCGAGCCGGCGGCGCCAGTCCTCGAGCCAGGGCGACAGCGCCTCGGATGCCTGGAAGAGCTTGGCAAGCTCCACATCGGCGCCTGCGTCTTCCGCCGACGAAGCAAGCCTTCGGAAGGTCAGGGTGAAATCCGCGCCCCCTTTGTGCATCAGCGCCAACAATGCTTGCACCAGTTCCAGATCCCCGTCTTCCGCGGTCGAAAGCCCGATCTTGCGGCGCATGCCGTCGAGCCAATGGTTCTGGAAGATCGTTCCATATTCGCCGAGAACCTCATTGGCGAGGTTCACAGCCACGTCGGCGGTGGGATCGAAGAGCGTTACGAGCGTTTCGGCAAGGCGGGCGAGGTTCCACTGGCCGATAGCTGGTTGGTTGACATAGGCGTAGCGGCCGAACTGATCGATCGAGCTGAAGACCTTCTTCGGATCGTAAGCGTCCATGAAGGCACAGGGTCCGAAGTCGATCGTCTCGCCGGAAATCGTCATGTTGTCGGTGTTCATCACGCCGTGAATGAAGCCGATGTGCAGCCAGCGTGCGATCAACGCCCCCTGGCGAGCCGCCACCGCCTTGAGGAGGCCCAGATAGGGGTTCTCGTCGGCCTTCAATTCCGGGTAGTGGCGGTCGACCACGTAGTCGGCCAGCGCCTTGACCGAGTCCATGTCGCCGCGTGCGGCGAAGAACTGGAACGTTCCAACGCGAATATGGCTGGCCGCGACCCGGGTAAAGACGGCGCCCGGGAGGATCTGTTCGCGATAGACGGGCTGGCCAGTCACCGTGGCGGCAAGCGCGCGGGTGGTCGGCACGCCAAGCGCATGCATCGACTCGCTGACGATATATTCGCGCAACACCGGCCCAAGCGCTGCACGCCCGTCGCCGCGACGCGAATAGGGCGTCTGGCCGGATCCCTTGAGCTGAATATCACGGCGCTTCCCATTGCGGTCGACGACTTCGCCAAGCAGGATGGCGCGGCCGTCGCCGAGCTGCGGGACGAAGGTACCGAACTGGTGCCCGGCATAGGCCATGGCGAGTGGCTCCGCCCCCGCCGGAACCGTGTTGCCCGAGAAGATCGCCGCACCCTCGAGTTCGAGCGCTGCGATATCGAGGCGCAGCTCTTCTGCGAGCGGCCGGTTGAGCTTGATCATCCAAGGCTCCGCCACGGGCGTCGGCTCGACCCGGGCGTAGAAATTCGCGGGCAATCGCGCATAGCTGTTGTCGAAGGGAAACGGGGCCGTCGCCGAGCCCGATTGGGGCGGTACGTAATTCATCACACTCCAGCGGCCTTGCTCAAGTACCGGCCGCCCTTTCCCGGCAAGTCTACACGAGCGGTCCACTTTTCGCGAGGGTCGGGATCTTCGGCGATCCTCCCGCCATGGCGGGAGGAATTTTCCGGCCATCACGCACTGAGCGCAGCCGGTGGCAGGCAGGCCTCGCAAATTGCCGCGATATGGCGGTGGTCGGTACCGCAGCAGCCGCCGAGAACGCGCAACTGCGGCATGCGGCCGGTGAGCGAGCGATAGCGCAACGCGAGATCTGTCATGTCGCCTATGTCCAATGTCTCGCTTTCATCGAGTTCGGCGTGGCTCTTCGTCGAGGCGTTGGCGCGGATGCCGCCGATCCGCCGCACCCAGGCCTGGCGCTGATCGAGGCTGCTCTCGAAATGGCTCGGATGTGCGCAATTGATCATGTAGTAGTACGGATAGCCCCCAGTTTCCGCATCCACCGTTTCGATCGCCTGCTGCAGTGAGCGGCCGGTAACGAGCCTGCCGTCGGTCTCGACCGTGAACGAGATGGCGCAAGGCATGCCATGGCTCCTGGCCGCGCGCGCGACGCCGATCGCCTCGTCGACATTCGTCAAGGTCACCGCCGTTACCATGTCGGCTTCGCTGCTGGCAAAGGCGGCGACCTGGGCAGCGTGGTAGACCTCCGCTTCCTCCGCCGTCATCCGACCAGCCTTGTAGCCGTCGCCGCGCGGGCCAATAACGCCGTTGAGCACGATCGGCGCCTGAGGTCGTTCATATTCTGCGCGCAGGTCGGTGAGCAGGTAGACCGCGTCGCGGTTAACCTGATCCAAGGCTTCGGCGTCGTAGCCGAGCTTCTCGCCCCAATCGGCATTGGCGCGCCATGTGGCAGTGTCGAGCACGAAGCCAGTTCCGTGACGTCGCGCGATTTCGAGATAGCGCGTGTAATAGCGCAACAGTTGCCTGCGGCCGTCCGCCGAGGACAGCAGAACGAAGGACGCGAAATGCGGCAGTTCGACTCCCTCGTGAAAAATCAGCGCCGTTTCCATGCCACCGTCGCTCAGGAATGTGCCTCCCCTTAGGAGCGGCAGGTCGTGTCGGTACTTGGCGATTTCCTGTTCCATCGTTCCCTCCTGTGCTTTGCGGACGTTCTGGCGCGACGTCGGAAGAATTTCTGCCTTTTTATAATCTGCTAAACTAGCCGGCTTGCGGTACACTATTGTCCAATTATCCGCATACCGATGTAACATCAGGAACTTGCCGTAAGATTCAGGCGACGGGCGAATGGCCTGCCCCTGATTCCCGAATTGAAAACTGTACTGACGGTACGGGAGCGCATAATGCGAAAGGGCGAGGAGACGCGGGCGAAAATCCTCGATGCCGCCGAAGCCGCGATGCTGGCGAAGGGGTTCGGGGCGACGTCGATTGACGAATTGATCGTCGAGACTGGCATTACCAAGAGCGGGTTCTTCTACCACTTTCGCGACAAGAACGAACTCGCCAAGGCGCTGCTCGAGCGCTACATCGAGAACGACGAGCGAATCTATGACGAAATTTTCGGGCGGGCGCGCGAGCTTGCGGACGACCCGCTGCAGGCGTTCCTGATCGGACTGAAGCTGCTTTCAGAATTGCTCTCGGACCTGCCGAACGGCCATCCGGGTTGTCTGGTCGCCACGATGTGCACCCAGGAGCGCGCCTTCGATCGGGAAATCCAGGAGATGAACCGCCAGGCGGCGCTGATGTGGCGCCGGCGCTTCGGCGCCATGTTCCGGGACATCATGCAAGTCTATCAGCCGCGGGAAGCGCTGGATGCAGATCAACTTGCCGATATGGTATCGACCGTCCTCGAGGGCGGCATCGTGCTTTCGAAAGCGCTGAAGGAGCCGAAGAGCCTGCCCGATCAACTCCTCGTCTTTCGCAGTTTCGTGCGGCTGCTGTTCCAGCCCGCCGCGTAGAGGCTTTCATGGCCATGAAGGCTCTGGCCGTGAGGCGGGTCAGGCGCCATCATCCTCCAGAGCAGCGACCAGTTCCGCAAGCTTGCGCACGGTGTTGAGATTGCGTGCCGTGCCAGGCTTCAGCGCCGGTAGCTTCAGCTTCGACCGTCCCGATCCATTCGGATAGTGGATATAGATCTCCCGCCCGTCGATCTTCACTTCCTCTCCATTCGGGGCGACGAGCTTGTCGAGCGCGTCCGCGGCGGGTGGCTCCGGCAGGAATGTGATGAGCAGGAAATTCGGCTTGGCATCCGGAAACGGCGCCTTTGCCGCGACCGCCTCGAGTTCACGCCGGCTGCGGAGCAGCACACCTGGCGTCTTGCCCATCCGTTCCGCCAGCGCCGCCTCGAGTTTGCGCTGAACCTTGGTTTCGGCAAGTTCGGAACGGAACAGCACGTTGCCGCTCTGGATGTAGGTCTTGACGTCGGCAAAGCCGAGATCCTCGCAGATGGCCTTCAGCTCCGCCATGGGAAGCGTACCGGTACCGCCGACGTTGACGGCCCTAAGCAGCGCGACATAGACCGGCATGGGCGCTCCTCCTAGATCTTGCCGGCGACCTTGATGGCGAAGGCGTATTCGAACGCGATTTCTTCCAGCCGCTGGAAACGCCCTGAGGCGCCGCCATGTCCGGCATCCATGTTGGTCTTCAACAGGATAGGCTCGCTGCCGGTCGTCTTCTCCCGCAGCCTGGCGACCCATTTCGCCGGTTCCCAATAGGTGACGCGCGGATCGGTCAATCCGCCGAGCGCCAGGATCGCCGGATAGGGCCTGGCATCCACATTGTCATAGGGCGAGTAGCCGGCAATGATGTTGTAGAATTCGGCGCTCTCGATCGGATTGCCCCATTCGGGCCATTCCGGTGGCGTCAGCGGCAGAGTGTCGTCCAGCATGGTATTCAAGACGTCGACGAAGGGGACGGCGGCGATGATCCCCCTGAATTTCTCCGGCGCCATGTTGGCGATTGCTCCCATCAGCATGCCGCCGGCCGAACCGCCCTCGGCGATGATGTTCGCGTAGGATGTGAACTTCTGCTGATTCAGATAATCAGCGGCGGCGATGAAGTCCCTGAACGTATTGGTCTTCTTCGCCATCTTGCCGTCTTCGTACCATTGGAAGCCCTTGTCCTTGCCGCCGCGAATATGGGCGATGGCATAGACGAAGCCGCGGTCGACGAGCGACAGGCAATTGGTGTTGAAGGCGGCTGGAATGGTGATGCCGTAGGCACCGTAACCATAGAGCAGGCACGGCGCCGAACCATCGAGGGGCGTATTCTTGTGATAGAGAAGCGTCACCGGAACCGTGGCGCCGTCCGAAGCCGGAGCGAAGACGCGGCGGGTCGCGTAATCATCCGCATCGTGGCCGGAGGGCACTTCTTGTGTCTTCAGTAGCGTGCGCTCGCGCGTCGCCATGTTGTAGTCGAAGAGTTGCGAGGGCGTCGTCATCGACGAATAGGAGAAGCGGATGATGTCGGTGTCGTATTCGGCGGCACCCGAGAGTCCCAGCGAATAGGCCTCCTCTGCAAAGGCGACCGCATGTTCCTCACCGGTTTTCCGGTCGCGGATGACGATTTCCGGTAGGCCCTCGCGGCGCTGCAGCCAGACGAGGTGGCGGGCATAGGCCATGTGGCTGAGGATCAGTGTGCCCGGCCGGTGCGGCACGACCTCGCGCCAGTTTTCCTTCTGGGACGCTTCCACCGGCGCTTCCATGATCTTGAAATCCTTAGCGCCGTCGGCATTGGTGAGAATGTAGAAGACCTCGCCGCCTTCGGTCATGGAATATTCAAGACCGGTCACGCGTTCCGCCACGATCTGCGGCTCGGCCGTCAGGTCGTTGGTCGAAAGTAGCCGGTATTCGCTGGTCTCGTGATCATGGATGTCGATATAGATGAAGTCGTCGAGCAGCGATCCGCCGACCGACATGAAGAAGCCGGGGTTCGATTCTTCATAGACCAGCCGATCCTCCGACTGCCGCGTGCCGACGACGTGGTGGTAGATTCTCGACGGCCGGTGGTTCTCGTCGAGGACGGTATAGAAGAAGCTCTTGCCGTCCGGCGCCCAGGCCCCGCCGCCGCCGGTATTCTCGACCACGTCGGCAAGGTCCTCGCCGGTCGCAAGATCGCGTATCTTCAGCGTGAAATATTCCGATCCCTTGTCGTCATAGCCCCAGATGCCGCGGGCATGGTCGCTCGAATGGTCAAGGCCGGCGATGCGGAAGTAAGCCTTGCCCTTGGCTTCCTTGTCGCCGTCGAGCAGCACTTGGCGGATCGTCTCGTCGCTGGCGGCTCCATCGCGCGGGATGCGGAAATAGCGCGGATGCTCGCCGCCCTTCACGTAGGATGTGCCATAGGCAAAGGTGCCGTCCTTCATCGGCACGGACGAATCGTCCTCCTTGATGCGGCCGCGCATCTCGGCAAACAGCGCTTTCTGCAGATCCTTCGTGTCCGCCATGGCGGCGTTCATGTAGTGGTTTTCCGCCTCGAGATGGCGGCGGATTTCCGGGTCGAGGATCGACGGATCCTTGAACATCGCCTGCCAGTTGTCGGCCCTGAGCCACGCGTAATCATCGGTCCGGCTAATGCCGTGGCGCGTATCCGTGAGCGGCCTCTTGTGAGCGACGGGCGCGGCGGGCAGGTTCTTGAAAACGGACAAGGGTCTCTCCGGGATCTCTTCGGTGGGAGATCATGAGATAGAGGGCCCTAGAGCGGCGATCAAGCGGAAAGCGCCGCCGAGTGCCGGCGGATAAGGCTGGCGATTTGCCGGCAGAGATCATGCCGTCAACGCGGCAAGATTGTCTCTGGCATAGGTTTCAAGCGTGCGGGGCGGCTTGCCGGTCAGCTTCTCGACGTCATGGGTCACCAGAGCCATCCGACCCTTCCGCACGTGCCCGAATAGTCCCGCCAGATAGCCGGCATAGGCGGCCGGCATTCCGGCATCGGTGAGCATGCCGACGAAGGTCCCGTCATCGACCGGCTCATAGGCAATCGGTTTTCCGGTGACGCGGGAGAGGATGGTCGCCGCTTCGGCATAACTCAATGCCTCGGGGCCGGTGAGATCGTAAGCCTGACCATTGAACGCGTCGTTTGTCAGCGCCGCCGCGGCACTTTCCGCCGCGTCGCGTATATCAATGAAGCTGGTCTTTCCCTCCGCAGCCGGTAGCGTGATGGTGCCGTGACGAATGCCTTCGAGCCAGTAGTTGTGAAAATTGTCGTCGAACCAGTTGGGCCGAACGACGACAAATTGTGCGCCCGTCTTCCCGAGGAAGAGCTCTACCTGACGATAGGGATGATCGTCGTCCGCGTCGGCACCAAGAAGGGTCATCAGGACGATCTTTATGCCGCGGGCCGCAGCGGCCTGGATGATCGGCGCCAGCAGGGCAGCCGGATCGAGATATCCGCCCGGAGCAATGACGAAAGCGCGATCGACACCCTCGAGTGCACCTCGGTAGGTTGAACAGTCCTCATAGTCGAAGGCAACGGCCTCTGCACCGGCCACCGGCGTTGTCTTGCGACTTGCTGCCTTGACGCGTTCACCCTTTTCGACAAGCACGCGGGTCAGCTTGCTGCCGACATTACCGCTCGCCGCGAGAACCAAGATTTTGCCGGTCATTTCCTGCCTCCCTCCTGCAACTATGCTTACATGAGAAGATAACAGAAATGGGGAAAGGCGGGCGTATTCTGGGGGTGTCAGCGATGGCCGACGAGCGTGCGCACCGCTGGGTGGCGTCTAACCGGCGAGATTGAGACCGATACCCCACGGGTCGGTGAGACGATGAATGCCACTGTCCTCGCGCACGGGTATCTGGAGCTCGTCAAGCTTCCGGATCGCTGTTGCGAGCCTGTCTGCCTCCCTGAAACGGATCGTGTAGTCGGAGAGGCCTGTCATGCTGCCCTGGCGTTTCGCCGCCCCGCGCGAGTTCCAGATATTGGCCGCGACGTGATGGTGGTACTTGCCCGAGGCGAAGAAGCTCGCTCCCGGATAGCGCGCCATCAGATCGAGGCCCAGGACGTCGCGGAAGAAGGAGTCGGCCTGCGGTATGTCGGAGACTTGCAGATGGATGTGACCGATCACGGTGCCGTCGGCAAGGCCGTTCCAACCCTCCTTCGGAGCCTCGTCATAGAGCGACTGCAGGTCAAGCGGCAACGTGTTCATCGCGATCGTACCGTCCGCCTGGTAATGCCATTCGCTGCGCGGTCGATCGCGGTATATCTCGATACCATTGCCCTCCGGGTCGGCGAGATAGATCGCTTCGCTGACGAGGTGGTCGGAGGCGCCCTGGAGGCGAACGCCGTTGTTCGCGGCATGGGCGAGCCAGCGTCCCAACGCGTGGCGGTTCGGCACGAGGAAGGCCGTGTGGAAGAGGCCGGGTGCGTTGCGCGGCGCCCTTGCCGCGTCCGCGTCCGCCGTCAGCGTCAACAGGGGCCTTCCGGCGACCCCAAGCGTCTCTCCGCTTGCGCTCGTATCGAGCGGAGCGAGGCCGAGCATCCTTTGATACCAGGCCGAGACCATCGGCAGGTCCTGAACGATGAGATGCGCCCGGTCGACATAGGCGGGCATCGCCACCGCGTGATCGGCAGGAAGGTTGGTCACAGGCTGCGATTGCATTGTCTTTTCCTTGAGCTACGCCTTTCGGAGGCGCCCCGCATACACTTGCCGTGGCGCGCTAAACTGTAACCCAATATGAGCACGTGAAGGAGTTCGGGAAAGCTATTATATTACTTGATGTTGTGTTCGATGAACGTTGACGGTCGCGGCCGTCGCGCTACCTCATCTTAGATGGTGCGAGCGCGAGAGTGGTGGCCGATTTGATTTCGATCATGGTCGGAATCGCCGCCTCCGCTCAATTTCGGCCCAGCAGGGCGAGAAAAGGCGGAAGGGCGCATTCCACCAGGTTCCGCCCTCAGGTCCGAAGGATCGCCTCGTTTTCCAGCCGGCGACCGGGAACGCAATAGAAGGAGCGTATCTGTATGTACAAGAAGATTATCGTCCCGATCGCGATGGATCAGCTCGAACACGGCGAATCCGTTCTCGGTATCGCCGAAAAACTGATCGACGAGGGAGGGGAGATCATCCTCCTCAACGTCGTCGAGGATCTCAACGCCTATGCTCAGGGCTATATGATCGTCGATTTCCCGCTCGAGATGATCGAGGAATCGCGCAGGCATGCGGTCAAGACGCTGGAGGCGCTGAAGACCAAGCATGGCATCAAAGGACGGATTGAAATCCGCACGGGCGGGGCGGCCGGCACCATCAACGCGCTCGCCAAGGAAGAGAACGCGGACCTCGTGATCATCGCGTCGCACCGTCCGGGCCTGATCGACTATTTCATCGGTTCGACCGCCAGCCGCGTGGTCAGCCATTGCCCCTGCGCCGTTCTCGTCGATCGCTAACCAACAAGAAGAATGCGGTGCGGCTTTGCTGTGCCGCGACCCAAGGGAGCCCCCGCAATGGACAAATACGCGCTTGATGATTTCCGCGAAAAGCTTCTGCGCCGCAAAGACGAACTCTATGGCCGTCTGGTGAAGATTGAAGAAGATCTGGACCAGCCGATGAATGCCGACGTGCCGGACCGCGTCACAGAGCGGGAAAACGATGAAGTGCTGGAAGGACTCGGCCTAGCAGGCCAGGGAGAGATTCGCGCCATCGATGCGGCTCTCGACCGGATTGCGGCCGGAACATACGGTATCTGCGTGCGCTGCGGGGATCCAATTTCTCAGGAAAGACTGCACGCGGTGCCGCACGCGCCGCTCTGCCAGACCTGCGCCGCGGAAGTCGCTTCCCGCACGAGGTGAAGCGGCCTTTCGCTGTCGCGCGGATGGGCTCTCGACCCCGGCTGCGATCATAGCTTTCCACCCGGATGTGGCCGCCGCGGCGGAGGACGACGAATTGTTGTAGTGCGTTGCAGAATTTGATCCTTTCGCCCCAATCCGGCGCTTTGCCGGCAATAATCTCTGTGGCACGATGAATCGATCCGTCGGAAGGGGCCACGGTGGGGGCGAGTTTGTTCGACCAGGTCACTGCGGTCCAGGGACACGTGCCGATATCGGAAGCGATGCGGGATCTGGAGGGGCCGCGTGGATATCAGCGAGGTCAAATGGAGCTATGACCGGTCGGAACTGATCGCCGACGGGATTGTCCACGGCATCGGCCTTTCCGCCGCGCTCGTCGGCGTCACAGCCTTGATATTCTATGCAACGGTCTGGAGCACCTCCGGACAGCTTGCTGCTGCCTGGATCTACGGCGCGGGCCTCGTCCTCACCTTGTCGGTATCGTTTCTCTACAATCTCTATCCCGTCTGCCGGACGAAGTGGCTCCTGCGTCGCCTGGACCATTCCGCCATTTTCGTGCTGATCGCCGCAACCTATACCCCCTTTCTCCAGCGCGGCTGGGATGATCCGTTCCTCTTTTCGATGCTCATCGGCATTTGGGCGGTCGCCCTCCTCGGCATCGCGATCAAATGTCTTTTTCCGGGACGCTTCGACCGGTTGGCGATCCTTCTTTACCTGGCCATGGGCTGGGGTGGCGTTGTTGCGGCAAAGTCCTTGTTCGCCGCCCTGAACGCTACGACCTTGGTTCTCGTCGTCGTAGGCGGTGTCATCTATTCGATCGGCATCATCTTCCATGTCTGGGAGCGGCTACGCTTCCAGAACGCCATCTGGCACGGCTTCGTCGTTGCCGGCTCGGCCGTGCACTATTCCGCCGTCCTCAGTTGCATCAGTGATGCAGCCGCCGCCTGATCGGCGGGATCGTCAAGCCGCAACGCCTACCCCCTCACTCAGGAGGCTGACAATCGTCCGAGGGGCGCAGCGCTGCTGCCATGCGCGAGATGACGCCGTCGAAACTCGTCAGCTTCGATTTGCGATATTGCAGCCGGAAATAGGCGGCGCTGCCATCGCAGAGCGCGATCGCCCGCGTGTAGAAGACCTCCCGGCCACGAGCGCCCGAGAAGCTCGCCCAGGCGGGTGTGACGCGCGAGTAGAGGATCCTCCAATTGTCGTCTTTCTCGTAGCCGATCCGATCGGCGACGTCCGTCTCGAAATCGCCGGCTGGGGGGTGGGTGCCGAACACGACCAGCGTCGCCCCATTGTCGTCGGCGTGGAAACTCGCGCCGTCGTTATTGTCGGCCTGTTGGTGCATCTCGAAACCCGGCGGGATCTCGACCGTGTAGCCAAAACGGGGATTGGAATAGGGATGCCAATCGTCCTGCGCGGCAGCGGGCAAGGCGAGCCCCGGGAGAAGAGTGAATGCAAAAAAGACGCGGCGCATGCGGAGAGCATCCTTCGGTTTCTTACCTGCCGCTTTCCCTCATAGAGTCGCGCGTTTCACGGGATGCGTAAAGGCCCCTTGCAATGGCTGTAAGATATCGCATCGGCCTTTCCCAAACGTTCCGAAATCAACTCCAATTCGATAGTCCAGCCGCCACGCCTTATCTGTTCCGCGCGGAACAGAGGCGCGTGTTCCTCAATCTTCCTCGAAGGTCATCGCCGTGCCGTTCAGGCAGTAGCGCAAACCCGTCGGTACAGGGCCGTCGGGGAAGACATGGCCGAGATGGGCATCGCAGTCGGCGCAGCGGATTTCTGTCCGCACCATGAAATGCGATCGATCGACATATTCGGTAATGGCGTGCTCGTCGATCGGAGCGAAATAACTCGGCCAGCCGCAACCGGAATCGAATTTCGTGTCGGAACGGAAGAGTGCCCTGCCGCAGCAGACGCACCTATAGGTGCCGTGTCGCTTCTCGTTGAGAAACGGACCGGTGAAGGGGCGTTCGGTGCCATGTTCGCGCGTGATCCGGTATTGCTCCTGTGTCAGCTGTGCCCGCCACTCCTCGTCGGTCTTCTGCATTTTCCGTGCCCCGGCGTCGCCCATTGTTAAAACTCCCTTTCGATTGCGGCGATTATATAGGAACGAGGCCGCGCGCCGGCAAACAGTGAAACGGGAACCGGACGCGCTGGCCCCGCCAATGTCCAGCGTTTAGCAGCGGTTTTGCTGCACTTTGCACAGTATAACCGCCCGCATAACTGAGGCCGTGACCGATTTCTCTTGAGGCGAACCGGCCCTTCTTCTATGTCCGATATCGAATTGACCAGATGATCAAAACGCGAAGGAGCATGCTAAGGCAATGGATGTCACGGCCCTGACATTTCTGGCCCTCGCTCTTCCCTTCGTTGCGGCCCTTGTCGCTCCGGTCCTGACCCGTTTTCTCGGGCAGAATGCCGCTTGGGTTCTGGCCATTGCTCCTGCGGCGATTTTCTTGCATTTCCTTCGCTTCGTTCCGGACGTCGCGAGCGGCGAAATCGTGACAGGCGGCTATGCGTGGATACCGTCTTTCAATGTCAGCTTTTCCTGGCTGATAGACGGTTTGTCGCTCACCTTCGTGCTTCTGATCTCCGGTATCGGGGCGCTGATCGTTCTCTATTCGGGCGGCTATTTGAAAGGCCACCCTCAACAGGGCCGGTTCTTCTGCTTCATCCTGATGTTCATGGGATCGATGCAGGGGCTCGTCGTCTCCGACAGTTTCCTGATGCTCTTCGTCTTCTGGGAACTGACGTCGATCACCTCCTTCCTGCTGATCGGCTTCGATCACGGCCGCGAGGCCGCGCGCCGGGCCGCGCTGCAGGCCCTGATCGTGACCGGGGGAGGCGGTCTCCTGCTGCTCGCCGGGCTGCTGATCCTGTGGAATGTCAGCGGTGTCACGCAGCTTTCGCTGCTTCTCTCTTTCGGCTCTGAGCTGAAGGAAAGCCCCTTCTATTTCGCCGCACTGCTCCTGGTCCTCGGCGGCGCATTCACCAAGTCGGCCCAGTTTCCGTTTCACTTCTGGCTGCCGAATGCGATGGAGGCGCCGACACCGGTTTCGGCCTATCTGCATTCGGCGACAATGGTGAAGGCGGGCGTCTATCTGTTGATGCGCCTCAACCCGGTCCTTGGCGGAACGCCGGAATGGCAGCTCCTCCTGCCGCTCTTCGGCGTCGCAACGCTGCTGATCGGCGCGGCCCTTGCGGTGCGCGAGACCGATATGAAGCTGATGCTTGCCTATACGACGATGTCGTCGCTCGGTTTGCTGGTGATGTTGATTGGGCTCGGCTCGCCGCACGCGATCGAAGCGGCAGCGCTCTATCTCGTGGCCCATGCGCTGTTCAAGGGCGCGCTGTTCATGGTGGCCGGTATCCTTGATCACGAAACCGGATCGCGCGATCTGTCGGAGCTCGGCGGCCTGCGCTCGGCAATGCCGCTGACCTTTGCCATCGCACTTGCCGGTGCGCTTTCCATGGGCGGCCTGCCGCCCTTCTTCGGGTTCCTCGCGAAGGAAGAGCTCTATTTCGCCTTCTCCACATTCGACCTGCGCTCTGCGCTCTTCGCGATCCTGACGGTCCTCGGCAACGCCCTGATGTTTGCCGTCGCCTTCGCCGTCGCGCTGAAACCCTTCCTGGGACCGAGGGTGAGTATGCCAAAGCATGTCCATGAGGCGCCGCTGCTTCTCTGGATCGGCCCGGCCGTTCTCGCGCTAAAGGGTTTCTCCATCGCGCTCATGTCCGGTCTCGCCCATCGGCTGATTTCGTCGCCAATGGCCTCGGCAATCGCCGGCGAGGCAAGGACGGTCGAAATATCGCTCGAGCCGCATCTCGGTCTGCCGTTCGCCCTCTCCGTCCTGACAGTGGCGCTCGGCGGCGGCTTCTACGTCAATCTTGCCCGCTTGCGCGCGGGGATGACGGCAATCCTCGCCGATATCGGCTGGGGGCCGGATCGGGGCTTCGACCAATTCGTGCGCGGCCTCGTGCGCTTTGCGGTCGCTTTGACGCGGCGACTGCAAGGCGGCCGCTTCGAGGTCTACATGACCGCCACCTTCGCGCTGGTCGCCCTCGTCCTTCTGGTAATGCCGTTCCGCTACGGCGAGTTCCCGCGCGCTCCCTTCTTCTCCGCGGACGTTCCGGCGCACGAGCTTGCAATCATGGCGATCGCCGTCGCCGGTCTCTTCGCCGTTGTGGTCGCGTCCGACCGCCTGACCGCGATCGTCTCGCTCGGCATTCAGGGTTTCGCTGTCGCCGTAATCTACCTGCTTTACGGTGCGCCGGACCTGTCCTTCACGCAATTCATGATCGAAACCCTGTCGGTCGTCGTGCTGGCGCTGGTGATGACCCGTCTGCAGCTCTCGCCCGCCGACCGCCGACCGCTCCCAGAGAAAATGCGCGACGTGGCGATAGCGCTTGCCTGCGGCCTCGGCTTCGGCTTGTTCCTGCTGAGGGTCACGGCTGTGCCCTTCGACAGGACGCTGACGGAGTTCTTCAACCTTTACTCGAAATCGATTGCTCATGGGGCGAATGTCGTCAACGTCATCATCGTCGATTTCCGCGCCACGGACACGCTCGGCGAAATTGCCGTGGTGATGATTACCGGCCTTGCGATCCTGGCGCTGGTGCGGCTAAGGGCCGGCTCGCTCAAGCGTGCCGTGGCCGCGGAGCTTGTCGCGGATGAAAGTGCGGCGGAGGAACGGGTATGAAGTCGGTCATCTTCCGCACGGTCGCCCCTGTCCTCACGAGCCTGATGGTGCTCTTCTCCGTCTTCGTGCTGCTGCGCGGTCATAATGAGCCGGGCGGCGGCTTCATCGGCGGCTTGATTGCCGTTTCGGCGCTGGCGATCTATGGCATGGCCCATGGTGTCGAGACTGTGAGGCGGGCCATCTTCTTCCATCCGATGGCAATCGCCGGAGCCGGGCTCTTCACAGCGACCTTTGCGGGGTTGATCTCGATCTTCGCAGGGGTCCCGTTTATGACCGGGCTCTGGATCTATCCGGCCATTCTCGGCGTCGAGATTCCGCTCTCCACCGTGTTCCTCTTCGATGCCGGCGTTTACCTGGTCGTGGTGGGCGCCATCAGTTCGATCGCGCTGTCTCTCGAAGAGCGGGGAGGGGAGTGATGGAGGCCTGGTTTGCCTTGCTCGTCGGCATATTCTTCAGCGTTGCCGTCTACCTCATGCTCTCGAAGTTCATCATCCGCGTGCTCTTGGGCGTTGCTGTCCTGGGCAATGCGGTGAACTTGCTGATCTTCACGGGAGGCCGGCTGACGCGCGGCGTGCCGCCGGTCATACCCGAAGGGGCGGGCGCGCTCGCTGCTCCCGCAGCCAATGCGCTTCCCCAGGCATTGATCCTAACGGCGATCGTCATTTCCTTTTCCTTCTTCGCCTTCCTTCTCGTTCTTTCCTGGCGCGCCTATAACGAACTTGCGACCGACAACACGGACGAAATGCGCGTTGCCGAACCGGTGAATGAGCCGGTCCCCCCGCTTGGATATTGACCGCGCCATGGCCGCTTCGATCTCCCCTTCCGCCGATCTTTCCGCTGCGCTCGTTCACGCGCTGCCGACGGCGGCCGCATGGCTGGTGATCCTGCCGGTCGCCTGGTGCCTTGCGATCGGTGCGCTCCTCGTCATGTTGCGCCGCCCGATCGGTCTTCATCCGACCATTACCATTATCGGCCTTGCCGGGCTCGTGCTGATCGATGGGTTGCTTCTGCGGGAGGTTGCCGAGAACGGGCCGCTTACCATGGTGATGGGGCGCTGGTTGCCACCCTTCGGCATCGCATTCACCGCCGATCTGGCAGGAGCCCTATTCGCCTTTACCGCGGCGCTTGTCGCGCTCGTGGCCGGCGTCTTCTCGCTTGCCGATGTCAACGACAGTGGCCGTCGCTACGGCTTCTATCCGCTGCTGATGTTGCTGATGGCTGGCGTGTCGGGCGCCTTTTTAACCGGGGATGTCTTCAATCTTTATGTTTGGTTCGAGGTGCTGCTGATCTCGTCCTTCGGCCTTCTCGTCCTTGGCTCAGAACCTGAGCAGATCGACGGCACGGTGAAATACGGATTCCTTAATTTGGTCGCCACGACGCTGTTCCTGATAGCGACCGGCTATCTCTATGCCGTGCTCGGGACGCTCAACATGGCCGATATCGCCAAAAAGGCCGAGGGACTGCGCAACAGCGCTCCGCTGGTGACGTTGGCGGGCCTTTTCATGCTGGCCTTTGCCATGAAAGCGGCGGCCTTCCCGGTGAACTTCTGGCTGCCGGCCTCCTACCATACCCCCCGCGTCGTCGTGTCCGCGCTCTTCGGAGGCTTGCTGACGAAGGTCGGCGTCTACGCCTTGGTGCGCGTGATGGTCATGCTTTTCCCGGTGGAAAGGGAGGAGCTGAGTTTCGTCCTCGCCGTCGCCGGGGCCTTGACGATGATTGTCGGCGTGCTCGGCGCACTGGCGCAGACGGATTTCCGCCGCATTCTCGGTTACCTCATTGTCTCCGGCATCGGCTCGATGCTCGCAGGTATCGCCGTCGGTGGACCTGGCGGCATTGGGGGTGCCATCTTCTATGCGCTGCATTCCATGCTTGTGATGACCGGCCTTTACTTCGCCTCCGGGATCGCCATGCGCCTCGGGGCAAGTTCCTCGATCGCCAGCCTCGCCGGCCTTTACCGGCGGCATGCCGGATTTACCGCGCTCACCTTGATGTTATGTTTCGCCGTCTCCGGGCTTCCGCCCTTTTCCGGCTTTTGGCCCAAGGTCATGCTCGTCAAGGCAGCTCTTGATATCGGAGCCTGGTGGCTTGCCGCCGCGCTTCTTCTTGCCGGATTCCTGACAACGATTGTCACCGGCCGCCTTTTCCTTCTGGCTTTCTGGCGGGAGGGGACGCATGCGGCCGGCGAGGCGGTTTCGCTGTCGCCCGCGACATTGGGTCCGCTGGCGGTGCTCACCGGGCTGACTTTGTTGATCGGCCTTTACCCCGAGCCGCTGTTGGCGCTGATCCAGAACGCGGCAGCAGGCCTAGCGGAGCCGTCGGCCTATGTGAATTCGGTCTTTCCGGGAGGAGGGCCGTGATGAAATTCCTGCAGATCAATCTGATTTTTACCGTCGTCTGGGGTGCCATCAGCGCCAGTTTCACGCCGGCGAACCTCGTGCTCGGCTTTGCTGTCGGCGCTTTGTCCCTGTGGCTGATCCGGCGCGAGCTGCAGCCAGCCACCTATCCGCTCAGACCATTGCGGCTGGCGCTGCTTGCGGCTCTGTTCTTCAAGCAGCTTGCCGTCTCGGCGGTCAAAGTCGCCATTCTCGTCTTGCGCTCGCGCATGGGGCTGAAGCCCGGTATCTTCGCCTATCCGCTGACCGCCAAGAGCGATTTCGAGATCACTTTGCTCGCCAATCTCATCACGCTCACGCCCGGCACGCTTTCCGTTGATGTTTCCGAGGACCGCAAGACCCTCTATGTGCACGCGCTTGACTGCGCCGATCCGGGCGCCTTGCGGCAGGAGATTGCGCGTGGCTTCGAGCGGCGCATTCGGGAGGCTTTCGAACGATGACGCCCGAACCGGTTCTGGTTGCAGCGACCAGCCTTGCACTTCTGCTCCTGTCTCTCGCCCTGCTGATGACGGTGCTGCGCATTATCCGCGGGCCGACATTGCCGGATCGGGTGCTCGGCCTCGATATGCTGGTCGCGATTGCGATCGGGTTCATCGCGGTCATCGCGATCAAGACTGGATTCAACCTCTATATCGACATCGGGATTGCCCTTGGTCTTGTCGGCTTCCTCGCCACCGTCGCCTTCGCGCGCTTTATCCTGACACGCGGCCTCGCACCGGAGCAGGCGGGATTACGCGCAGCCCTACCGGGGGAAAAACCAGCTTTGAAGCGGGGCCGGGCTCCTGTGGCAACCCGCCGCAAACGCCGGGGAGGGCGCTGATGGGGACGCTTGTCGTTGCCGGGATTACATTTCTGGTCGCGATCATCATCGTGGTTGGCGCGTGCTTTTCGCTGTTGGCGGCGCTGGGTCTCATCCGCTTCCCGGATCTTTACACGCGCATGCACGCGGCCTCCAAGGCGGGCACCGTCGGTTCCGGCCTGCTGCTGGTCGCGGCAGGGCTGCATTCGCTCGATCCCGCCGTTTTTATCCGCGCACTTGCCGGCTTCCTTTTCCTGGTGCTGACGGCGCCGATCTCGGCCCATCTGTTGGCGAAAGCTGCACATCAGGCGGGTTACAGGATGACGAAACTGTCGGTTATAGATCAGCTGCCACAAAAGGAAGAGCCGCGGCGGCATTGATTGGCGGCATTTCTGTCTCTGTATTTCGGGACAATTCCGCCACAGGGGACAATTTTAGTGATCTGAAATAGATTTGCTGCTCACTGACAAAAATTATGTTTTGACTTTTTGCAGATCAGTGTTAAGCCAGTAACCGCAAAGTGTCGTCGTAATCAATACTTTGAACTGGAATTCCAGCTTGAGTTGTGATTCTTATCCGTTGCTTTGAGGTGCCGAAGGGTTCGGCACCTTGGTGACGGGTTTCGCTGTCGCGATTCGAGCCTTGATGTTGCGGCGGAGCTGTGCTCCCGTTGCGCGGTTATCGCTCAGTTCCTAGGCGGCAAGCGCTGTTCGGCGGCATTTTGGCATTTCCTCCCTCCTGAAACACTGTTTCAGGTTTTGTTGCTGGATTCCGATAGGAGAAAAAAATGAGTGAGAATACGCTCGGTACGAGCAACGAACTCCTGGTTGAGCTGACGGCGGAAATCGTTGCCGCCTATGTGAGCAACCATGTGGTTCCGGTTGCCGAGCTGCCGACGCTGATAGCCGATGTCCATTCGGCGCTCAATAACACGACGGCTCCGGCGCCGGTGATCGTTCCGGTCGAAAAGCCGAAGCCGGCGGTCTCCGTTCGCAAGTCCGTTCAGGATGACCAGATCACCTGCCTCGAATGCGGCGGGACGTTCAAATCGCTGAAGCGCCATTTGATGACCCACCACAATCTCTCGCCGGAAGAGTATCGCGAGAAGTGGGATCTGCCTGCGGACTATCCGATGGTGGCGCCGGCTTACGCGGAAGCCCGCTCGCGCCTCGCCAAGGAAATGGGGCTGGGGCAGCGCCGCAAGCGTCGCGGCAAGTAAAGCGGATTCGCCCGGCAACCGGCCGGGCGAACCTCGGGCACGGTGAACCGATGCCTGAATGGCGGCAGAGTTACTCATTTGAGTTGGAAGCCGGGCTGTCTCAGTCCGGCTTTTTGGCGCCTAGGTTCGCCCGTCCGGCCGACTGTCGCTACCGCTTGTTTCCTCAAGTCGGAGCCAACTTGAGAACAAACGATGCAGCAATTCAAAGTGCTACAGTGAGCCTCTTGCGTCTGAAAGGACGCACGGCGCCGTAGGTGCGCCGATCTCACGCCGGTAGACGCGTTTCGGCCTCGCCCTTGATTCTCCGGATCATCGAGCGCAGGCCGTTGGCGCGCTGCGACGAGAGATGCTCGATGAGGCCGATCTTGCCGAAGACATCGAGAGCATCGATTCTGGCGATCTCGGAGGCGCGCTTTCCCGAAAAGATCGCAAGCGCGATCGCCACCAGGCCACGGACGATGTGCGCGTCCGATTCGCCCTCGAAGGTCAGGACCGGAT
This sequence comes from Sinorhizobium shofinae, assembly GCA_001704765.1. Lineage (GTDB taxonomy): Bacteria > Pseudomonadota > Alphaproteobacteria > Rhizobiales > Rhizobiaceae > Sinorhizobium > Sinorhizobium shofinae. The sequence goes on along the minus strand of MBFK01000164.1, from coordinate 6,858 downwards.
CGTCCGGATTACCGGAAGTGCGGGTCACCAGCCAAACCTGGCTGGCGCAGCCCTGAACCTTATTCTCGCTGGTCCTCCAGACTTCCGGCATCTCAGGCAGGCTCTTGCCCAGCTCGATGACGTAGCGGTACCGGTCCTCCCACTCGTCGAGAAAGGCGAAATCGTCGATGATCTGGTCAAGTGAAACCATGGCTGATCCGAATGTGGCGCTCTCGCGATCGACTGCCGCTCGCCTGCGCCCTGCTTTCGTCCCGTGCCCATCCAGGGGCTGGGATCCTGTTACCATTCATATAGGGGATGCGGAGCGCAAAGAGAACAGCCGTATGCCTTCCAAGAAGATTTCATCCCGCTGAGGCTCGATACATAGCAACGCCGCGACGGACGAGCGTCTTCGCGGCGGCACAGTTGGCAGTTGAGGCATTCCGGCAGAACTGTCCCTACTTGGTCGGAGCCGCCTTGGGATCGAGGCGCTTTTCCGGGACCGGCGTGCGCTTGAAAACCGGCATGGCTTCATTCGCGGGCTCTGCCGACGAGAGGTTCTCGGCAGGTCCGACGGTGCCAGTCATGACCTTGGCGTCGGGCGTTGCGGTCTCGGTTTCTGCAAATTGGCTGTCCAGGAACTCATAGGCGATGCGCGCACCCTCACGGGCACGATGGCCGAGAGCGACGAAGGTCTCGGCACCTTTCTCGCAGACGTCCGGCTTCTGGATGCAGATCGCACTGATATACTGGAAGGCCTCGTTGGCGGCGGAGAAGGTGTCGCCGATCTCCACCGTCGGACCGTTCTCCAGCTTGGCGCTGCTCGACGGGTCAAGGAAGGGCAGCAATACGAGCACCAGCGAAAACCAGAACGTCGCCTTTACGAGAAACCACATGTTCTGCCCATCCTCTGTCAGGCCGCCGCCTCCTCCGGACTTCGAGCCGGATTTGGCGTCTTCGGCATGCCCTCTATCGCCTACGCCTTTTGTTGCCTCGTGCCCAGTGGCTGTGTCGCTGCGCTCCGGGCACGTCTTGTGAGCGACGGTAGAGGGGGAATAACAAGACGGGTTTTCCAGAAATGTCGGGATTTGCTTCAAATTTTAGCGAACTGGCCGATTCTGGCATTCCCGGCGGGTGCTTATCCGGCATTTTAACGTTCGCCGTTAAGCTTCGTGGCAAGCTGTGTGCCGCCAGGCCCGCGCGGCTCGACATCGCCGCCAGCGCGCTCTGCCCAAATCATTAACAGGAAGCAGAAAATCCACCAAAATCCGCTGCTTACGCCCCGTTAACCACAACAGACGAAGCTCCCCGGAATTGCTTCGAAATGGGAATTTTCGCCCATTTAGCCTGCCCGCGCGGGAGGCACGCTTATTCTTTCATTAAGTCGGGGATGCGAGATTCGGACCATCACGAGGCGGTTCGGCTTACCCGCTTGCGAAACGCGCAAGGACTGTGGGTCTGCCTCGCAAGAACAATAAAGGTGGCAGGGCAAGGCGTGAGTGTATTGCGTAACATGGCTGGCAAATGGGCATCCCGCGTGGATGAAGCCGCCGCAGCGTGGTTGCCGCGCCGTCCGGATGGTCCCGTTGCGGAACGCTATGATTTCAAACGACTACGCGCCGTGGCCGCCGTCTCCTTGACGGCGCTGCCGATTGTGCCGCTGACCTTGTCGGCGGTCTTGCCGGTCTCCGTGGCACTGCCGGCGGGGACGGCGCTCTGGGCTTCGGCCTCTTTGCTGGCTGCGGCCGCGAGCCTTGCGGCGCGCCGTATAGTGCCGGCGTCCGCACAGGCGGAGCCATCGACCGCGACCGACCTGCCTGATCTTTCTGCGGCCTATGATCTCTTCGCCGGCCTCGTCACCGTTCATGACCCGCGTGGGCACGTGCTGTCCGTTCACGGTCGCGATGCCGCCGATCACCTGAAGTTGCTGCGCGACCCTCGCGGCCGCGGCTTTGTCGAACAGATTCACGTATCCGACCGCATCAGCTTCCTGAAGGCGATCGATGCATTGCGCCAGGACGGCGAATGCTCGGCGGTCGACCTCCGGCTCGAGCGCCCTTCGGCTTCCGCCGATGGCGCGCAGTTCGTGCACATGCGCTGCGAGATGACGCCCCTTCGCGATGCCGAGGGGCGTCTGATGGCGATTATCGCCCAATCCCGCGACGTCTCGGACGAGGCCCGCGTGCGGGCGGAAGTCGCCGCCAAGGCGGCGCATGCCGAATCGGCCAACGATGCCAAGACGCGCTTCCTTGCGGCTGTGAGTCATGAGTTGCGCACACCGCTCAATGCTATTCTCGGGTTTTCGGACGTCCTTTCCGGAGAATATTTCGGCAGGCTGGAGAATGACCGGCAGCGCGAATATGTTTCCTTGATTCACCGTTCCGGCACGCATCTGCTCTCCGTCGTCAATACGATGCTCGACGTGAGCAAAATCGAGGCGGGCCGCTACGAGCTGGTGCCCGAGCCTTTCCGGGTCGCGGACGCGATAGCCGCTTGCGAAGCAATGCTGTCGCATCAGGCGCGCGAAAAGGGCGTGAGGCTGGCAAGCCGCGTGACGCGGTCGGTAGGTGAAATCAACGCCGACCAGCGCGCCGTCCAGCAGATCCTCATCAATCTCGTCGGCAATGCCGTGAAGTTCACGGACAAAGGCGGCCTCGTCACTGTCGATGCGGAAGTCGACGGCGCGATGCTGAAGTTGACCGTCAGCGATACCGGCATCGGTATTGCCGAAGATAAGCTGGAAACGCTCGGCCAACCTTTCGTCCAGATTCAAAATGACTATACGCGCCGCTACGAGGGCACCGGTCTCGGCCTGTCGCTGGTCAAGGGGCTCGTCGAATTGCATGGCGGCAAGATATCGATCCGCAGTTCGGAAGGCGAGGGGACAGTGGTCGTGGTGTCCATACCGCGGGACGGTTCCGGCATTTACGAGCGGGAGCAGGTGAGCACGCGCGGGACAGCGGAGTTTCCGCCGCGACTGAAGGGACGCGACGAAAAGGCGAGCGATTTGCGACTGCAGACAGAGGCTTCCGAAGGAACAGTCAAGGAAAGGGGACATGGCGCCGCGCAAGCGAAAACAGCCTGAGCGGAAACGGGGTGGGCGGCCGCGGCAGGGCATCGCGTTGCGCGGACTGGCGCTCGCGGGCCAGAGCCTCGGACTTTGCGCCGTGCTTGCCGGCCGGTTGATCGCGCACCATCCGGTGGGAGCCACCGGGTCGGCAGCGTTCGCCGTCGTGTTCAGCTTCGTGGCGGCGAATGCCATGTGGTATCAGCATGGTACCCATCCCTCACCGCTGTTGCGCACCCGAGTTCCGCTGGTAGGCCCCGAGGTTGCCGAGCGATTGGCCGCCGCCAATGGCGAGGCCGTCGAGCCGCGCAAGGTGACGACCTTCGTGATTGAGCGCGAAGGCGAGGCTAGGGCGGAACAGGTCGAGGACGTGGTCGCCGCGCATGGGGTTTCGTCCGAGCTACGCTCGCCGCGGCCGACGGAGGCCGTGTCGGACGTGGGCGCTGCCCCACCGTCAGCCCTTGTCGCCGACGTCCAGAAGGAACTTGCCCGGCTCGGCCTTTACGACGGCACGCCGGACGGCCGCAGCGGCCCGAAGACCGCATCCGCCATCCTTCGCTTCGAAAAGCGCGCCGGTCGCAGGGAGACCGGCGTGGCCAGCGCCGATCTCCTTCAGATGCTCCGGGCAGCGAAAGGCCCCGAAACGGCCGTTGTAGCGCCGGGCAATCGCCCCTATTCCGACCCAAAATCGACGCCCGCCGAAGTCGACCCCGTCGCCGCCGCAATCCGCACCGCGGAAGGGGATGCAACGCTTATTCCGCGTGCCGAGATCCCGGTATCGAGCGAACTGGTCATGAATATCCAGAAGGGGCTGAGCAATCTCGCTTACGCCGATATCGTCGTCGACGGCGTCGCCGGAGATCAGACACGGGCGGCGATCCGCCATTTCGAGAAGCATTACCGGCTTCCGCAGACCGGCGAACCGAATGGCAAGGTTCTAGAGAAGCTGAAGGAAATCGGCGCGCTCTAAGCCAACGGCCGAGAAGCCGTGGTTTGCACGACCGCCCCGTGCGGTCATTTGCATATCGATCATCGCGCGTGTATCTGCCTGGAATGCGCGTGAAAACCCACATCTTCGTCACCTCACTCTTGCGCCGCGTTTTCGCGAGCGGCGGTTATGCGGCGGTGCTGCGCAAAGGAGCGGAAGAGGCCGGGGCGATCTTCATTCGCCACCGCACCCGCGTCGGAACCGAGACGCTCTATGCGCCGGCGCCGCAGAGCTTCTTCGAAGAAGACGGCGATAGTATCCGCAAGTTCGAAATCCGGCTGCGGGACGCGGAGGCGGAAAACATCGACGGTGCTCTCTCGTCTGAAATCCGCTTCGACCCGGATTGCTGGATCGTCGAGATCGAACTCGACGATTGCGGCGACCTATTGCATGTCGTCACGGACGCCGGCGCCAGCCGCTGAGCATGCGGTTCCGGCAGTCCTTGAGTAGGCGGCGTATTATTTTCGCCCGATGTTCCGAGTGGGCTGTGCCGAAGTCGCGGGGATGGCGGCAGCCGTACGGGCCTCCTGCCGACGCGAATCGGATGCTCGATTTTCGGCGAGGTGGGTTTCGTGCCGGACCGGCCTTGCGGCTTCATCTGCGTCGGCGCGCAGCCAGGATTCCACGCGTTCGACGCTTGCCTTTCGGTCGATGCTCCTGATCAGGGCCTCGGCATGGTTGCCTGAGCCGAGCCTATCGGAAAGATGCGGGTAAAGCGCCAGAAGCAGGGGGACCAGGTCCCGGGCGGGCAGGTCGAGCGCCGCAAGTGTGACGGCGAGCTGTTGGCCGGAAACATCCAGGAGGATTCTTTCAGCAAGCGCGCGGCTCGCTCCCAGAGCGTCGGCAAGAGCCGTCGCGAAGAGGCTCGCTTCGCCGTTGCGGGCAAACCGCATGAGCAGCGCCTGATGTAGCTCGTCGATCGGTTCGAGGCGTGCCCCGTCGTGGAGAGGCTTGGACCCGGCGCGCGCCAGCGCCCTGATCTCCTCGCGCAGCTTGTTTTCCTGGGCCAGGCGCTCGGAAGAGGGGCGATCGTCGGCCGTTGCCGATGGGGACGGCGCGGCCGTAACGGATACACGCGGTGCGCTGGCGGTGAACTGGTGGTGTTCGACAAGCGCGTCGACGACCGACGGCGAAAGATCCTCCCGGTGCGCGATCGCGTTGGCATGGGCGGGGCCTTGCTGGCCGATTATCAACATCAGCGTTCGGTCCGGAATCGCTTTCGACCGGGTGAGAAAGATCGCGGCGATCGAGATCGGCATGCTGCCGATCAGGAGCGCAACCGATTCGGGCACATGGGCGCATTGCGATAGGGCGGCGGCGGCCTGCCGGCGCGCTTCGTTGCTGGAACCGAGGAAGAGTGGTTCGAAGAGTTCGGCAAACTGCTTCAGGTCGGACTTGCGCGGAATGCGAAGGCTTTCGAAGCCGGTGACGGTCGCCATCAGCACGACGTCCTTCAGCCGGCCCGTCTGCGGCCTTTCCAACTCACGAAACCGATTCGTCACGACAAATCCCAGATGCAAAAGCATGACGCCATTGCCGATGGCTCGGAACGGCACACGTCTCAAAAAATAGATCGAAAACGTTAGCGTAGCATTAACTATGGACCTTGAGGCTTTATTCAGGCTTGCGGCATCCGCGTGGCGAACGGTTGCCAGCGGTCGCCATCATGCCCGACGCGGCGAGATCAGCCTTAAAAACTCCACATGCCGCCCTATTCCTTCCTTCGACGGTGAAGGGCGATTTGGCCCGCCTAAGCAGGGGGCCGATGGCCTTTCTAAGGGAGAAGTGTCTGTGAAGAAAGCTTTCTTGCGCGTGGCGGCTGTTTGTGCGCTCTCGCTCATACCGTTCGTTGCCGAAGCTGCGGAGGGCTTTGCCACTGCCAATGTCAACATGCGCTCGGGCCCAAGTACCCGCTATCCTGCCGTCACTATTATTCCGGCGGGTGAATCGGTGGAAATCCATGGATGTCTGGCCGATCGGCCCTGGTGCGACGTTTCCTTCTATGGCGGGCGTGGATGGGTCGCCGGGCAATATGTGCAGGCGCTCTATCGCAGCAATCGGGTCTATGTCGAACCGGAATACTACCGCCCGCTCGGGATCCCGACGGTCGTCTTCGAATTCGATAGCTACTGGGATCGCAACTATCGCGAACGTGATTTCTATCGTGACCGTGACCGCTGGCGCCGCGGGCCCGATTGGGCCGAGGAACGCGACTGGCAGTGGCAGCGCGAGCAGGAGCGCCGTGAGTGGCAACGCCGGCAGGCAAGTGAACGTCGGGAATGGGAGCGTGAGCAGGATCGCCGCGAATGGGAACGCCAGCAGGTTAGAGAACGCCAGCAATGGGAGCCTGAGCGGGAACGGGAACAGGCGAGAGAGCGCCGGCAATGGGAGCGTGAACCCGAACGTCGGGAATGGCGGGACCGTCGCCGCGATGACGAGCGGTGGGAAGGCGGAGATCGTCGGGAAGAGCGGGCGCGCCAACATCGAGAACCGCAACGCAACGGTGGAGTCAGAGCCAAACTGAAATGCGCCCCCGCCGACTACTTGTGTCAGAGCGACTGACGCGTCGCTTTTCGCACCGAAAGATTATAGGTTGTGCGATAGGCGGGCGGCGATTTGCCGCTCGCTTTTTCTTGTGCGCCAGGCATGGCGCGGAGTGCGTCAGCACGATTTGGCCGGGGTGGTATCCGGTCGATGACTGCGGCTAATCCGCCGCTACCTGCAGGCCGGGTTGATGACGGGTGGGATCGAAACGGCACGGAGCGAGGGGACGCCGCAAGGCTCACCCCTCTCACCGCTGCTGTCGAACATCCTGCTCGATGAC